>CAJTFK010000024.1 GCA_910575505.1 Oscillospiraceae bacterium | reverse complement strand
GTGAAGGCTATTTTGAGAAAGCTTCGCGTCCGTTCTCCCGATGCTCTTGATGATGCAATTCACTTTGCTCTCAACTGTGTTTCTGCTGCCGATTGCGTTGGCTGGTTCTGTTGCGCTGGCTATTGTTTATTTTGAGAATTGCTCTAAATAGGGAAAACGTCTAATGACATAATTGTTGGAGCAAGATTTTCTGCAGCTGAAGAAGGTTCAGAGAACCATATCATAACTTATTATGCAGATTCTCCAACAGTTGATAGAACGATAACTGAATTGGAAATAATCAGGCGATTCATTCAGGATCGTCTAGATGGAAAAGCTACACCAAGCAATTTCAACGAAGCGCGCACAAAGCGCCCGAATATCAATTATGATGGGTATGATTTATCGAAGCAATAAATCCGAAATCTTATTGTCGATTGCTCTGTTGTTGAATCTTTTAGTGTCCCCGGAATAGATGCTTCTCCTGAACAGGAAACTTGTCTTATAACATTTTTAAGACAGAGTTGTCCATCAATAACCTATTGGAAAAGCTTAATGTTGATGGCGGTCACGATGGATATACATTTTATGGCGACGATACCATTTCTGCAACAAAAGAATTGTGCCAATATTTGTTGGAAAACATACCATATTTGATTTCTATGGTGTCCTCAGATTTATCAAAAGTCACCTTGAACGATATAGGTGCGGAGCAGGATCTTCCTGCCGTAGTAATTCCTAATCCAGTAAATGAGCCAACGATTGGTGTTATAGATACGTTGTTTGACGAGGTGTTATAGATACGTTGTTTGACGAGTCTGTATATTTTAGTAAATGGGTAGAGAAACATAATTATCTTAACGAAACAGAGATGTCACTCGCTCGCGACAGTGAGAGGGAGCATGGAACAGAAGTGACCTCAATTATTGTTGATGGCTCTCGGCTTAACCCATGGCTAGATGACGGATGTGGTAGATTTAAAGTAAGACATTTTGGCGTTTGTGATGACAAAATTTCTGTGTCACGGCTAGTAAGAAAAATTAAAGAAATTGTTTTTCAAAACCCCGATATCCATGTTTGGAATTTATCTTTGGGAACCGAAGATGAAGTCTCAAAAAATTTCATCTCGTATGACGCAGCTGTAATCGATGAACTGACCTCAGAACGGAATGTTATCTTTGTAATATCTGGGACAAATGATAATAGGAGTGTAAAAAGTGGAACGCTAAGGGTCGGGTCCCCTGCAGATTCTTTGAACTCGATTGTTGTTAACTCTGTGAGGAATAACGGGACACCGACCACATACTCTCGCAAAGGTAATGTCCTTTCGTTTTTCAATAAACCTGATGTTTCATATTATGGTGGCGATCATGATGAGCGAATCATAGTTTATTCTCCGGTCAGAGGCGAAATAGAAGAGTTCGGAACATCTTTTGCTGCGCCATGGATTAGTAGAAAGTTGTGTTATTTGATTGATATCATGGGATTATCCAGAGAAGTGGCAAAGGCACTAATTATTGACGCGGCAACAGGCTGGGAGTATAAAAAGTCAACCTATAAAGTAAAGGATCTAATTGGATACGGAATAGTTCCCGTAAACATTAACGATATTCTGGAACCACCAAACGATGAGATACGATTTGTCGTATATGGAACATCCGAATCATATAAAACCGTAAATTATGCTATACCTGTGCCAAGGGATAAAGATAATAATTATCCATATGTTGCACGAGCTACGATGTGTTATTTTCCAAAATGTTCTCGTTCTCAAGGTGTTGATTATACAAGCAGGGAATATCGTTAAAGTTTGGGCGCGTAAAACTTAATGGAGGCATTGAGGATATTAATGACAATGTTCAAGACGATGTTGGCGCGCATGTTGACGAAAGAGCTTCGCGCAGAGAGTTCAGGAAGTGGGAAAATACAAAATTCATTTCTAAAATGCTTAAAAAGAATCGCCCATTAAAATCATATGACGAAAGATTGTGGGGAATCTCTGTTATATCAAAAGAGCGATTAAGTACAAGAACACAAGGTGGCCTTAACTTCGCAGCGGTAGTTACACTAAAAGAGATCAAAGGAATTAATCGGATTCAAGACTTTATTACTGCATGCACTCTGAGAGGTTATATTGTGAATGAGCTCGATGTTAACGCTCAAGTTGAGGTTTATAATACCAATCAGGAAGGAATTACTTTTGAATAAATTAGGCTAACCTAAAAAGTTCTGTATTTCAATTAAACAACTTTAGAATGACTCTACCTAACCTGAACAAGTTTGCGAGACTCGGTAAGTTAAGTAGGGGCTTTCATATCTAAAGCCATTGTGGCTTAGCAGATATGTGCCTACATCTTTTTTGTCAACACAACACAGATGGACATTGGATGAACACCTATTATTTCAAAGGCGGCTTTACTGTGATGGTGTGGCTCTGATGTCGAAACGAACAGCGGAGGTCAAGGTATAAAAAGCCTTGGCCTCCGCCTATTATTATATCTTTAGCGAATGCGCCGCTTATGTAGAGCTGGAAACCGGAAACTATTACCCCGGCGGACGGCCCACACCCTGGGGCCGCCAGGACGCCCGGGGGAACTGACGCCTGACCCACGGCCAGCGGGCACAGCCGTATTGAAAGCCCGCAGCGGCAGCCTACGCGGCGCAGTATCGGGACACCATCGAAGAAGAACCGAAGAATGGATGAAAAGACCATTTAGGCGGCGGTCCTTCTGTTTTCCCTTGCCATATAAAACCAGATCACTCCATTTTGTCTTTTTCCGTGATTTTTCTAATGACCCTGCATGGATTACCTGCGGCAAGACTATATGGTGGAATATCTCTTGTCACAACACTGCCAGCTCCAATAACAGCCCCCTCGCCGATTGTGACACCGCCACAAACAACCACGTTGGCAGCTAACCAACAATCATTCTCAATGGTAATGGGTTTCGCATATTCAAGATAATATACACTGCCATCTTCCCGCTGCCTACCATTCCGCTCGTCAGGGAGCAGCGGGTGCAAAGGTGTAGCAAGGGTAACATTTGGACCAATCAACACATTATCTCCAATGTGGACAGAACAAACATCCAAACAGGTAAAATTAAAATTTGCCCCACTATATTTTCCAAAATACGTATTGCAGCCGTAATCAAAATAGACGGGCGCCTGCAATAAAGGCATTTCTTGCGTATTCGGAAGCAATTCTTTGAGGATTTCATATTGCTTTTCGCATTCATCCTCGTCAGTCAGATTATAGTGTCTTGCCAGTTTGCGTGCTTTCAAGCGTAATTGTTCCAGCTCTGAATCAGACGGATCATAAAGTTGTCCCGCAAGCATTTTTTCTTTTTCGGTCATTATTTATACCTCCCTGCTCTGCTAAAAATCAAGGATTTATTGAGCCGATTATATCACTCAGCTCCTGTCGTATCAATGTTTTTCTGTGGAAGCCGCCGGAGTTATAATTTGAGCCGTTTTGCCCGCCGCCGTTTATGGCGGCAGCCGCAAAACATGGCACATACTACTTCCGGCCTTCCAGTTCGGAAGTAATATATTCCAGCAGCATTTATTTAAAAGGCGACTTCTCGAAGGGAGCGTCCCATTCACAGATTTGATGCAGAGCCCGCCTCCTGCGCCGTTTTCTCCTGATAAAATGCGTGAAAGGTCACTTCCCTTCTCAAAAGAGGGCTTGACAGCGGAGCGGTTTTCGTGTAAAATTTCATCCCGAAAAATCGGAGAGGAGAAACGCCTATATGATGATTCTGACCGGCGGGTCCGTGTTCTGCGGGGGAGGCTTTCAGCCCCTGGACATTGCCATTTCCAAAGGCCGCATTGTTTCCGTTGGCCCCTCCCTTTCCAAGGGCGGCGCTCAGGTTATTGAATTGAATCACTGCTTGGTCGTTCCAGGTTTCGTTGATGTTCATGTCCATCTGCGAGAGCCTGGATTTTCTTATAAGGAGACCATTGCCTCCGGCACCGCCGCCGCCGCCGCGGGGGGTTATACGGCGGTCTGTGCCATGCCCAATCTGAACCCCGCGCCGGACAACCGGGAGAACCTTGAAAGGGAGCTGGAGGCCATTGAACGGGACGCCCGGGTCCATGTCCATCCCTATGGGACCATCACCCGGGGGGAACAGGGCGGAGACCTGGCGGACCTGGCCGCCCTGGCCCCCTTCGTCCCCGGCTTCTCCGACGATGGGCGGGGCGTCCAGTCTGAGGACATGATGCGCGCCGCCATGCTGCTGGCCAAACAGCTGGACAGGCCCATCGTGGCCCACTGTGAGGACGAATCCCTGCTGGAAAAGGACTGGGCCGTTCACGACGGAGTGTATGCGCGCCGCAACGGTCTCCCCGGCAACGACCCCGCCAGCGAGTGGAAGCAGGTGGAGCGGGACATCCGTCTGGTCCGGGAGACCGGCTGCCGGTATCACGTCTGCCACGTCTCCACCAAAGAGAGCGTGGCCCTCATCCGCCAGGCCAAGGCGGAGGACCTTCCCGTCACCTGTGAGACGGGGCCCCACTACCTCTGCCTCTGCGACGAGGATTTACAGGACCATGGCCGCTTCCGGATGAATCCCCCCATCCGCTCGGCAGAAGACCGGGACGCCCTGGTGGCGGGCCTGCTGGATGGGACGGTGGACTGCATTGCCACGGACCACGCCCCCCACTCGGCGGAGGAGAAGGCCGGCGGCCTCCGGGGGAGCCTCAACGGCGTGGTGGGTCTGGAGTGCGCCTTCCCCGTCCTCTACACGGAGCTGGTGAAAACCGGGAAGGTCCCGCTGGAGGTCCTTCTCAACGCCCTGTGCGTCAACCCCCGCCGTCTCTTCCGTCTCTCCGGCGGCGAAATCGCGGAGGGCCAGCCCGCCGACCTGGCCGTGCTGGCGCTGGACTGCGGGCCTCACATTGTCGCGCCGGAGAAATTCCGCTCTATGGGCCGGGCCACCCCCTTTGAGGGCCGGACCGTACATGCCGCCGTGTCCATGACCCTCTGCGGCGGAACCATCGTCCACAAGCTGGAAAGCGTCGTTGTGGCCCGGGACGCCGCCGAGGGGATCGTTTGGGGCTATGACCGGCCGAAAGGAGGAACTACATGAGGCAATGTACGTTTATTCTGGAGCGCCGGAGAGTGAAGCAGCTGACCCACGACACCTGGGAGCTGGTCCTGATGGCTCTCAACTCCCAGGACGCCGCCGCTGTCAACGCCCCGGGCCAGTTCGTCAACATTGCCCTGCCGGGGAAATTTTTGCGGCGGCCCATCTCCGTCTGCGACTGGGGGAAGTATCACCTGACACTGCTGGTGAAGGAGGCGGGAGAGGGCACGAAGGAGCTGGTGCGCCTGCCTCCGGAAACGGAGCTGGACGTGCTGGCGGGCCTGGGGAACGGTTTTGACTTCGCGCCGGAGACCATGGGCCCCGCCCCGGTTCTGGTGGGCGGCGGCATCGGCATCGCGCCGCTGTACGGTCTGGCAAAGCGGATGCTGGAGAACGGGCAGAGTCCCCGGGCCGTCCTGGGCTTCCGTTCTAAGGCGGACAGCTTTTACCTGGAGGAGTTCACCGCCCTGGGCCTTCCGCTGACAGTGGCCACAGAGGACGGAAGCCTGGGAACAAAGGGGTTTGTCACCGATGTGCTGAAAGAGCTGCCGGACTGCTATGTGCTGGCCTGCGGCCCCACGCCCATGCTGAAGGCCGTCCACGGTCTGCCGAACGTCACCGGCGGCCAGTTCAGCTTCGAGGCCCGGATGGCCTGCGGCTTCGGGGCCTGCGTGGGCTGCACCATTCAGATGGCAGACGGTCCGAAGCGGGTCTGTAAGGACGGGCCAGTCTTCCGGAAGGAGGAAATTCTATGGTAGATTTATCCGTCAGTCTGGCGGGGGTGACGCTGAAAAACCCCATCATCCCCGCCTCGGGAACCTTCGGCTATGGCCGGGAGTTTGCTGAAATTTACGACCTGAACATTCTGGGCTCCTTCTCCTGGAAGGGCACCACCCGGGACCCCCGCCCCGGCAATTCCCAGCCCCGCATTGCCGAGACGGCGGCGGGGATGCTGAACGCCGTGGGGCTCCAGAACCCCGGCATGGAGGCGGTCCTTCGTGAGGAGGTTCCCAATATTGCCAAACTCTTCCGCGGGCCGGTGATTGCCAATGTCTGCGGCTTCTCTCTGGAGGAGTACGCGGAGAACTGCGCACGGCTGAACGACGCGGAGCAGGTGAGGATACTGGAGGTCAACATCTCCTGTCCCAACGTCCACGCCGGCGGGAAGAATTTCGGCTCCGACCCCCAGAGCGCTGCCGCCGTCACACGGGCGGTCCGGGCGGCGGCGAAAAAGCCCGTCTTCATGAAGCTCAGCCCCAACGTGACGGACATCGCGGAGATTGCCAAAGCCTGCGAGGCCGAGGGGGCCGACGGCCTGTGCCTCATCAACACCCTGCTGGGGATGCGCATTGATTTGAACACAAGGCGCCCCCTGCTGGCCAACCGCACCGGGGGCCTCTCCGGCCCCGCCGTGTTCCCCGTGGCGGTGCGGATGGTGTGGGACGTATATGAGGCGGTGGGAGAGAAAATTCCCATCATCGGCTGCGGCGGCGTGAGCTCCGCGGAGGACGCCGCCGAAATGATGCTGGCGGGCGCCTCCGCCGTGGAGGTGGGGGCCGCCAGCCTGCGGGACCCCTGGGCCTGCAAAAAAATCATCGAGGACCTGCCTGCCGTCTGTGAGCGGCTGGGCGTTTCCAAAATATCTGAATTGACAGGAGGAGCACATCATGGCGCGTGACGTGATCATTGCACTGGATTTCCCCACCCGTGTGGAGACCCTGACCTTTCTGGACCGCTTTCCCGGCGGAGAAAAGCCCTTTGTGAAAATCGGTATGGAATTGTACTATGCGGAAGGGCCCTCCATCGTCCGGGAGATCAAGGCCCGGGGCCACAGGATTTTCCTGGACCTGAAGCTCCACGACATTCCCAACACCGTGAAGCGGGCCATGTCCGTTCTCTCCGGCCTGGACGTGGACATGGTGAACCTCCACGCCGCCGGAGGCTCCTCCATGATGAAGGCCGCCCTGGAGGGCCTGACCCGGCCCGACGGCTCCCGGCCCCTGCTGATCGCCGTGACCCAGCTCACCAGCACCGGTGCGGACACCCTGAAAAACGAGCTGCTGATTGATACGCCCATGGCGGAGACCGTCCTCTCCTATGCCAAAAACGCCGCCGCCAGCGGCCTGGACGGCGTGGTCTGCTCCCCCCTGGAGGCGGCCCTGGTCAAGGAGCGCTGCGAGGACAGGTTCTGCACCGTCACCCCCGGCGTCCGCTTCGCCGGCGGCGACGCGGGGGACCAGAAGCGTGTCATGACCCCGGAGAAGGCCGGACAGAGCGGCTGCGACTACGTCGTTATGGGCCGGCCCATCACCCAGGCGGCGGACCCGGTGGAGGCCTACCGCCGGGCGGTGCGGGAATTCTCAGGCGCATGACCCGTCAGGCGGCCCTGCCGGCCCTGCTGCTGTTGCTGGTTCTGACCGGCTGCGGCGGGCGGGAAGCGCCGGATATCCCCGACGGCGTTCAGACCGGGCAGACCGTCAGCGGAACCGTCCGGTACGCGTTCGGAAACACGGTGGGCCCCCAGCGGATCTGCAACTACTATCTTGACCCCGGCAGGGGCGTCTCTGTGTTCATCAACTATCCTGATTACGGCCGGTCCGACGGAGACGGCACGGCGGAGCTGATCCGGCAGACCGCCTATAACGGGTGGACCATGGAGGCGCTTGCGGAGCGGCCCCATACCGGCGTCACCGTTGATTATGAGGTCACGCGGTGCGACATGGCGTATTTTTCAGTGGCCTTTCTCTTCTTCTATGTGACGCAGGGCGGCGCTTACCCGTCTTCCAGCGAGTACGCCGTCACCATCGACCGCAGGACGGACGAGCCCGTCCGCCTCTCCGGCCTTCTGGACCTGAGCGGCCCGGAGGACCTGGCCCGGCTGATTCCGGAGACCTTCACGGCCCTGGGGAACCGGTCCGATCAGCCGTCCCTGGAGGAGCTGGCGGACCGCTGCGCGGATTCCCCGGCCTGGAATGAAAGCGGCGGGTTTTACC
The DNA here is from genome assembly GCA_910575505.1 of Oscillospiraceae bacterium. Lineage (GTDB taxonomy): Bacteria > Bacillota > Clostridia > Oscillospirales > Oscillospiraceae > Oscillibacter. Next base: position 53,173 of record CAJTFK010000024.1, on the reverse strand, counting down.
TGACGGAGGACAGCCTGTGCCTGATTGTCTCCGACGGCAGGTATGACTATGTTCTGGAAGCCCCGCTGGCGTCCCTGCCCCTTTTGACGGAACCATAAAAAGGAGGATATTGATATGACCCGTGAACAGACCATTGCCCACGACCTGCTCTCCATCGGAGCGGTCTTTCTCCGGCCCGACCAGCCCTTTACCTGGGCCAGCGGCATCAAGAGCCCCATCTACTGCGACAACCGCCTGACCCTCACCGCCCCCGCCGTCCGCACCCATGTGGAGGAGGGCCTGGTGGACCTCATCTGCAGGCACTATCCCGGCGTGGAGGTCCTCATGGGCACCTCCACCGCCGGCATTGCCCACGCCGCCATTGTGGGCCACCTCATGGGCCTGCCCATGGGCTATGTCCGGTCCAGCGGCAAGGACCACGGGCGGCAGAACCGCATCGAGGGCAAACTGGAGCCCGGCGCACGGGTCGTGGTGGTGGAGGACCTCATCTCCACCGGCGGCAGCTGCATCGACGTGGTGGAGGCCTTGCGGGAAGCGGGGGCAGAGGTGCTGGGCATCGCGTCCATCTTCACCTACGGACTCCAGAAGGGTCTGGACCGGCTGGCGGCGGCCAACGTGACCAACTACAGCCTGTCCAATTTCGACGCAGTGTGCCAGATTGCCGCCGACGAGGGAAAAATCCGCCCCGAGGACATTGAGCGGCTGAAAAAGTTCCGGGCGAACCCGTCGGACGAGAGTTGGATTCTGCAATAATGAGGAATGAGGAATTAGGAATTGTTCCATCATTTCAGTTATTCCTAATTCCTAACTCCTAACTCTTAATTCCTAATTCCTAACTCCTAATCCCTAATCCCTAATCCCTAATTCCTACCTTCTAATTCCTGATTTCTAATTGACAGAAAGGACGAATTATGCCCAGAAACATTATCGACGTGGTTGATCTCACCGTGGAGGAAATCGACGAACTGATTGCCACGGCGGAGGACATCATTCAAAACCCCGCCAAATATCAGGAGGCCTGCCGGCACAGGCAGCTGGCCACCCTCTTCTTCGAGCCCTCCACCCGGACCCGGCTCTCCTTTGAATCCGCCATGCTGGCCCTGGGGGGCAGCGTCCTGGGCTTCTCCGAGGCCAATTCCAGCTCCACCGCCAAGGGGGAGACCGTGGGGGACACCGTCCACACAGTCAGCTGCTATGCCGACATCATCGCCATGCGCCACCCCAAGGAGGGCGCTCCCTACGCCGCCGCCCAGTTCAGCGAGGCGCCCATCATCAACGCCGGAGACGGCGGCCACAATCACCCCACCCAGACCCTTACCGACCTGCTCACCATCCACCGGGAAAAGGGCCGGCTGAACGGCTTTACCGTGGGCTTCTGCGGCGACCTGAAATTCGGCCGGACGGTCCACTCCCTGGTAAACGCCCTGAGCCGGTACGACGGTATTAGATTCGTGCTGGTATCCCCGGCAGAATTGAAGCTTCCCCGCTACGTGAAGGAGGAGGCCCTGAAAAAGCGGAACCTGCCCTATGTCCAGACCACGGACCTGGATTCCGTCATGCCGGAGCTGGACCTGCTCTACATGACCCGGGTCCAGAAGGAGCGCTTTTTCAACGAGGAGGATTATCTCCGCCTGAAGGACAGCTATATCCTCACCCCGGAAAAGCTGGAGCGGGCCAAAGCGGACCTCTCCATCCTGCATCCCCTGCCCCGGGTCAACGAGATTGCCGTGGCGGTGGACAAGGACCCCCGGGCCGCCTACTGGAAGCAGGTGAAGAACGGAAAGTTTATCCGTATGGCCCTGATTTTGAAGCTGCTGGACATCCATGTATAAAAAGGGGGAGGAGCTTATGAATATCGACAGCATCCAAAACGGCGTGGTTCTGGACCACATCCAGGCCGGAAAGAGCATGGACATCTACAAATACCTCCACCTGGACCGGCTGGACTGCTCCGTGGCCATCATCAAAAACGTCCGCAGCGGCCGTATGGGAAAAAAGGACATCATCAAAATTGACACGCCTCTGGAGCTGGACCTGGACGTACTGGGATATATCGACGCCAACATCACCGTCAACGTCATCCGGGACGGCGTGCGGGTGGAGAAAACCCATCTGGAGCTGCCCCAAAAGCTGGTGAACATCATCCGCTGCAAGAATCCCCGGTGCATCACCGTGGCGGAACCCCAGCTGGACGCCGTGTTTCTCCTCGGCGACCCCGCCCGCCACACCTACCGCTGCGCCTACTGCGACACCGCCAAGGACCGGAAGCGCTGAGACCGATGGAACCCTATGAGCTGATCCGCTCCCGCAGAAAGACCCTGGCCCTGGAAATCACCCGGGAGGGCCGCCTGCTGGTCCGGGCGCCTCTGCGCTGCTCCCAGACCCGCATTGACGCCTTTGTAACCGGCCATGCCGCATGGATTGAAAAGCATCTGGAAACCCAGCGGCAGAAGGCGGCCCTCCGCCCACCGCCCCCCACCGAGGCGGAAATTCAGGCTCTGAAGGAGAGAGCCCGGGCGGAGCTGCCGGGAAAGGTGGCATACTGGAGCGAACAAATGGGCGTAACCCCCACCGGGTTCAAGGTCACGGCGGCCCGCCGCCGCTACGGCAGCTGCTCCGGGAAAAACAGCCTGTGCTTTTCCTGCTTCCTGATGAACTGCCCGGAGGAGGCGGTGGAGCTGGTGGTGGTCCACGAGCTCTGCCACATCCGGGAGAAGAACCACGGCCCCCGGTTTTACGCCCTGCTGGAGCGGTATCTTCCCGACTGGCGGGAGCGGAAAAAGCTGCTCTTCATGAATTCCGGTTGAGATCAGATCTCAGTCGCTCCGAATTCCCGACTTCTGATTGAGAGAGGCGCATATCTTATGAGAAAAACCGCGCTGGCGGCTCTGCTGGGGACGCTGCTCCTTCTTGCCGGCTGCGGCCAGGTTCAGCGGCCCGCCCTTCCCGAGGGGCTCCGGGACGCGGCCCTGGGGGTACTGGAAGGCCTGTCCGGCAGCCGGTGGAGCTTGCAGGACCCCATTGACGATTTTTTTGCCGCTGTGGACGCCCGGGACGCGGAGGCCGTCCGGGCTCTGTTCTCCCCCAATGTACAGGCGGCGGACGGGGACCTGGACGAGAGCATTCAGGCCCTGTTGGACCTGTACCCCGGTCCCACGGAGGACTGCGAGATGCTGACCCCCGTGGGGGCCTCCAAGCACCTGGAATACGGACGGCAGACCATGGTGGATGTGCACAATTCCCTGCCGGCGGTCTGCGGGGGCGTGAACTACTACTGTTCCTTCAGCTATGTGACGAAGGACGAGGAGGACCCCGGAAACGTGGGACTGAGAAAGGTGGTCGTCGCCACGGAGGCGGCGAGGTGCCACCCGGACTACTACCAGAACAGCCTGGATCTGGAGGACGGCCTCAGCGTCGTCACCGCCCCCGCCGCGGAGGGGGAGACCCGCCGCATCGGAGACGAGCCCTTCGCCTTCACGCCCTATGACCGGACCGTCACCCGGGAGGAGCTTCCGGCGTTCCTGGAGACGGACGACAGCTGGGAGGGCTTCACCGCCCGCTTCGGCCCGCCCAATGCGGAAGGCTGGCTTGGCACAGGCTATTATTACGAGCTGGTTCCCGAGGACGGGCAGGCCCGGTACGTCCACATCTACACCCATGATTTCGGGGACGGGGCGCAGCGGGTCTGGTCCGTGTACCTCTACAACGGCCGTGATTCCCGGGAGCTGGAAACGGTCTGGAAGAATCCAAAAGGAGAAGAAACATAAGGAGCTTGTTATGAAAAAAGAGAATTTGTCCGCCCTTCTGGAAAGCAATCCCTATCCCGGCCGGGGCATCGTTCTGGGGAAGAGCGGCGAAAGCGCCGTGGCGGTGTACTTCATCATGGGCCGCAGCGAGAATTCCCGAAACCGGGTGTTCGTCCCCACGGAGGACGGCATCCGCACCCAGGCCCATGACCCCTCTAAAATGACGGATCCCAGCCTCATCATCTACCATCCTGTCCGTGAGGCGGGCCGGGGCCTCATCGTCACCAACGGCGACCAGACCGACACCATCCGAGACTATATTTTCAGGGGCCGCACCTTTGCCGAGGCCCTGAAAAGCCGGACCTTCGAGCCCGACGGCCCCAACTGGACCCCCCGCATCTCCGGCCTGCTGAGCCCCGACGGCAGCTTCCAGCTGTCCATTCTGAAAAGCGCCGACGGAAATCCCGACTGCTGCTGCCGCTATTTCTACCACTATGACGCTCCTCTTCCCGGCGAGGGCCGCTTTATTCACACCTACACCGGCGATGGGAACCCTCTGCCCTCCTTCGAGGGGGAGCCGGTGCGGGTGGCTCTGGAGGAGGATACGCCGGAGGCGCTTGCGGACCGGGTGTGGGCCGCCCTGGACCCGGACAACAAGGTGTCCCTGTTTGTCCGCTTTGTCTCGCTGGCGGACGGAACCTGCCGGGAGGCCATCCGCAACCGGTATTGAAGCCCCGGGAAGAGCCGCCCTGTCCAGGGCGGCTCTCAGCATCCCGGACCGGCAAAACACCCAAAGCCGCCCCATGAATCCTGTGCCTTTTGTATGAATTACCTGCGGATTTGAGAAATCCCCTTGCCAGAGAGACGCCGGGATGCTATAATCGGGCTATCGTCAATTCTGGAGCGCAGCCCGCTGAAAGACGCCGGCGGAATTTCAGGCGGACCGCGCAGATGGACGGAATGGACGCAGCTGCCAAAAAGAGTATCGCCGCATGGAGTTTGTGAGACATGGCAATTGACACCGTAGACATACGGTGCCTGTTGTCGTGTTTTTCTTTCAATTTTCACACGGGAACAGGCAGCGAACGCAGGCATCTCTGTATGCCGGGTCCGTGGGGCCCGGCGGAACCGGCGGAGGCCGAAACAGGGAAATTCTGACTATAAGGAGGTACGTCCCAACCGCTTCCCGGCCGGCATGGGTCCGGGCGGACCGGAGCGGTTTGAACGAACAGGCATCATGACGAAAAACTTTGCGCACCGCGGCTACAGCGGCAAATATCCCGAGAACACCATGCTGGCCTTCCGCAAGGCGGTGGAGGCCGGAGCGGACGGCATTGAACTGGACGTTCAGCTCACCCGGGACGGGGAGCCTGTCATCCTTCACGACGAGCAGGTGGACCGCACCACGGACGGAACGGGCTGGGTGAAGGATCTGACCCTTGCGGAGCTTCGGAAGCTGGACGCCTCCTATCTCTATGCCGGGCAGTATGGGCTCAATCCGGTTCCCACCCTTCGGGAGTACTGCGAATTCATCAGGGACCTGCCGGTTATTACCAATATCGAGATGAAAACCGGCGTGTTTGAGTATCCCGGCATGGAGAAAAAGGTCTGGGACATGATCCGGGAATACCGCCTGGAGGAAAAGGTCATCATCTCCAGCTTCAACCACTACACCATTCTGCGGATGCGGGAGCTTGCGCCGGCGCTGAAGTACGGCTTCCTCAGCGAGACCTGGATCATCGACGCGGGCAAATACTGCCATGAGCACGGCGTCGCCTGCTATCACCCGATGTTCCGCAGCCTGACTCAAGAGGCGGTGGCGGAGCTCAAGCAATACGGCCTGGAAATCAATACCTACACCGTCAACACAGAGGAGGACGTGCGGGACCTGGCGGCCAAGGGAATCGACGCCGTCATCGGGAATTTCCCCGAAATGGCCCGGGACGTGCTGGCTTCCTTGCAGAGCTGAGAACGCAAACAAAATAAACAAAAAAGCAATATAAGCTAAAAAAGCAAAAAACAAAAGAACCGCTGTGAGGCTCCGGCAGGCGCTGTCCCGCCCGGCCGGACCAGGAAGGAGTGACACACCATGAAGTCTATCCGCGACATCTACAAAATCGGCAAGGGACCCTCCAGCTCCCACACCATGGGACCGGTCAAGGCCGCCGCGCTCTTCCGAAGCGAGACGCCGGAAGCCGACGCCTACCGCGTTTTTCTCTACGGCTCCCTCGCCAAAACCGGAAAGGGCCACGGTACAGATCGGGCGGTCACCGACACCCTGGCTCCTGTCCCAACAGAAGTGGTGTTTTCCCAGGAGGCGCAGGAGAACCTGCCCCACCCCAACACGCTGGACTTCGTTGCCCTCCGGGAGGGGGAGGAAATTGCCCGGCAGCGGTTCTACAGCATCGGCGGCGGCGATTTGACGGTTGAGGGCCGTCCGCAGCCACAGAAGGCCGAGGAGACCTATCCCGAAAATTCCTTTGCCGAAATCAAGGAGTTCTGCAATTTCCGCTATGTCAGTCTGGTGGACTACGTGGAGATGAACGAGGGAAGGGAAATCTGGGACTATCTGGCAGAGGTCTGGGAGACCATGCAGAAGTCCATCCGGGAGGGGCTGGCCGCCTCCGGCGAGCTGCCCGGAGGACTGCGCATCAACCGCAAGGCCAAATCCATTTATGACCACATTCTGGTCAACAAACACCCGGAGATTGTGGAGTGTCAGATGGTCTGCTCCTACGCTTACGCGGTTTCCGAGCAGAACGCCGACAACGGCACGGTGGTCACGGCCCCGACCTGCGGCGCCTGCGGGGTTCTTCCGGCAGTGCTGTATTATATCAAAAATAAACGGGGCCTCAGCGACGAGGACGTGATTCACGCACTGGGCGTGGCGGGCCTCTTCGGTGAGCTGGCCAAGTGCAACGCCTCCGTGTCCGGAGCGGAGTGCGGCTGTCAGGCGGAAATCGGCGTGGCCTGCGCCATGGCCGCCGCGGCGCTGGGCTATCTCTTCGGCTACTCCATTAAAATGATTGAGTACGCCGCCGAGGTGGCTCTGGAGCATCACCTGGGTCTGACCTGCGACCCCATCTGCGGGCTGGTGCAGATCCCCTGCATCGAGCGCAACGCCGTCGCCGCCATGCGGGCCATTAACTCCGCGAACCTGGCCTATTTCCTGTCCGATACCCGGCGCATCAGCTATGACATGGTGCTCCGGACCATGTATGAAACGGGGATTCATCTGAACCGCGGATACCGGGAGACCTCGGAGGGCGGCCTTGCCCGAATTTACTCCCGCCGGAGCGGAGAGCCCGCCTCTTGATTTGCCATGTGCGCCCCGCATTGGCGCACACCAAAAAATAAAAGGAGATCAACGCTATGGAGACAAGACCTTATGTATCCTGGGAGCTGATGAACAGCTTCCTCATCGACGCCTTTAAGGGCTACGGCGTGCCTGAGGACGACGCACGGATCTGCGCCGACGTCCTGCTGGAATCCGACCGCCGGGGCATCGAAAGCCACGGCTGCAACCGCTTCAAGCCCATCTATATTGACCGTATCGTCAACGGCACCCTGCTGCCGGAGACCAAAATGGACATCGTAAAGGACACCCCCACGACGGTGGTTATGGACGCCAACAACGGAATGGGCATGGTGGCCAGCTACCACATGATGGAGCTGCTGATTGAAAAGGCCGCCAAATACGGCATGGCCGGCGGCGCGGTCTTCAACTCCACCCACTACGGCATCGCGGGCTATTGGACCACCATGGCGGAAAAGGCGGGCATGATCGGCATAACCGGCACCAACGCCCGGCCCTCCGTGGCCCCCACCTGGGGCGTGGAGCCCATGATGGGCACCAATCCCCTGACGTTTACCATGCCTACCGACGAGGAATTCCCCTTTAACTTCGACTGCGCCACCTCCACCATCCAGAACGGCAAAATTGAGTACTATCAGCGCATCGGCCACGAGACGCCGGCGGGTCTGGTGGTCACCGCCGACGGCGGCACCATGACCGACTCCGGTCAGATTCTCAAGGATATGCGGGCCGGCAAGTGCGCGCTGGTGTCCGTGGGCGGCCCCGGCGAGGAAACCGGCGGCTATAAGGGCTACGGCTTTACCACCATTGTTGAGATTCTCTCCGCCGCCCTGGCCGGAGGCCCGAGCCTGAAGGAGCTCAGCGGCAAGGCTCCCGACGGAAGCAATCAGATGTACCGCCTGGGCCACTTCTTCTTTGTCATCAACCCCGAATTCTTCATGGGTCTGGACACCTTCAGGAAGACTGCCGGCGACATCTGCCGCGGCCTCCGGAACTCCAAAAAGGCCCCCGGCGCCGAGCGCATCTACACCGCCGGCGAGAAGGAATGGCTGGCCTGGCAGGACCGCAGGGACAAGGGCGTGCCCGTCAGCGAGTCCGTCCAGAAGGAAATTCTGGAGGTCCGGGACAAGCTGGGCCTGGCCCAGTACAAGTTCCCCTGGGAGACATAAGAGATGCCCGTCAGTCCCGCGCCGAAGGCGGCCGTTCAGGCCGTCGCGGATATGGACGTCCGGGAGGGAATTCCCATCAGCGTGAGGACGCCATCTTCTCCGAAGACTGCGGCGTGCCGGCCACCGTATTTATGCTGCTCCGGCACGCCGGCGTTTCCGAAGAGGACGTAAGAGAGAAAATTCTCAGCACCTGTGACCGGGCGCTGAACCGTTACAATAAAAATGGAGAAATGCAGGAGGAAGATCAATTATGGATTACGCAAAGGAATCCCTTCGGCTCCACGGCGAGTGGAAGGGTAAAATCGAGGTTATCGCCACCGTTCCCGTGGAGACCAAGGATGACCTGAGCCTGGCCTACACCCCCGGCGTGGCCCAGCCCTGCCTGGAGATTCAGAAGGACGTCAGCAAGAGCTATGAGCTCACCCGGCGGCACAACCTCTGCGCCGTCATCACCGACGGCTCCGCCGTCCTGGGCCTGGGAGACATCGGCCCCGAGGCCGGTATGCCCGTCATGGAGGGCAAATGCGTCCTCTTCAAGGCCTTCGGCGGCGTGGACGCCTTCCCCCTCTGCGTGAAGACCCACGACGTGGACGAGTTTGTCAACGCCGTCTATCTGATGTCCGGGTCCTTCGGCGGCATCAACCTGGAGGACATCGCCGCCCCCCGCTGCTTTGAGATTGAACGGAAGCTGAAGGAAAAGTGCGATATTCCCATCTTCCATGACGACCAGCACGGCACCGCCATCATCACCCTGGCGGGCCTGACCAACGCCCTGAAGGTGGTCGGAAAGAAAAAGGAGGACGTGAAGGTGGTCACCTCCGGCGCGGGAGCCGCCGCCATCTCCATCGTAAAGCTGCTGCTGTCCGCGGGCTTCAAAAACGTCACCATGTGCGACCGCAAGGGCGCCATTTACCAGGGCCGTGAGGGTCTGAACTGGATCAAGGAGGAAATGGCCCAGGTGACAAACCTGGAAAAGAAGGCCGGTTCCCTTGCCGACGTCCTGGTGGGCGCGGATGTGTTCATCGGCGTCTCCGCTCCGGGCACCGTTACCACCGAGATGGTGAAAACCATGAACAAGGACGCCATCGTCTTCGCCTGCGCCAATCCCACGCCGGAGATTTTCCCCGACGAGGCCAGGGCCGGCGGCGCGGCGGTCATCTCCACCGGCCGCAGCGACTTCCCCAACCAGATCAACAACGTTCTGGCCTTCCCCGGCGTGTTCCGGGGGACCTTCGACGTCCGGGCCAGCGACATCAACGAGGAGATGAAAATGGCCGCCGCCCGGGCCCTGGCGGAGCTGATCTCCGACGAGGAGCTGAACGCCGACTACATCATTCCCAAGGCCTTCGACAAGCGGGTGGGTCCCGCCGTGGCCAAGGCCGTGGCCGAGGCCGCCCGGAAATCCGGCGTGGCCCGTCTGTAAGCATCGGTAAACCAGGGCGGACATACCGCTCTCTGTGAAAAAACCGTTCCCGAACGATTTTCTGCAATCGTCCGGGAACGGCTTTTCCCTGTCTCCTTTTCCGGAAATACAGGAAGGGACTGTGATAGCCGGCGTCCTGGGAAATCCGGGCAGCGGCGGAAAAGCGGCCTGCTTCCCCCGCATCATTTCCAGATACCACCGCCGGTATTGGACCGCCGGCAGGCCCGCGACCTGTTTGGACATGCTGCTGAAATGGCTGGCGCTGTCATAGCCCGCCATGACGGCAATCCGGGCAGCGCTGAAGTCCGTGGAAATCAGCAGGTTCTGGGCCTCGCCCATCCGGCAGCGGATGACGTACTGAATGGGGGAGGAGCCGGTGATCTCCCGGAACACATGGGCGGCGTGACAGGGGGAGACCGCCTCTCCGATGCGCTCCAGGGCCAGCGGCTCTGCGTAATGGGCGGCGATGTACTGGCCAATCCGGTTGCCCGGAATCACGGACCCCGTCTGCGCCCCGTTTCTGCCAACGGCGGAGAGGCTCAGCGCCAGGGGCAGCAGCGCCGAAAACAGATGCTGAGCCACGGTCCTGCCCCGGGCGGCGCCCAGCTCAAGCTGGTTGTACAGCAGCCGGCACAGGCCCTTCATCCGCTCCCGGGTTCCGCCGGACGGCAGTCCCTTCAGCGCCAGATTTCCAACGCCGAAGCAGATGGCGCCGGTTTCCCTGTGGCGTTTTGCCGGACCCGCCGGCATGACACAGCTGTAAGACGGCCCACTCGCTTTACATATCTTTTTCTCCGCCGGGACGCTCAACCGGACTGCCCGGCTGAGCGTCCCGGTGATTTTGCGGAAGCCGTCATTCCGCCGTCTCGATGGAGTCCACGATGCTCATGCCGCTGATTCTCCTTAGAGGGACGCAGGTGGCCAGCAGGCAGGCGGCAGTGGCCAGCGCCGAAGCCTCCAGAATGGGCAGGACCGGCACGGCGGCAAGCCGCAGTTCATCCGTCACCGCAGCCTCCACAAGCACCGTGCAGAGATATCCGGCGATGCTCCCCACCGCCGATGCGATGATGCCGTAATAGGCCCCTTCCCACAGGAAGACCCTGAACAGGCTCCCTGCGCTCATGCCGACGGCCCGCTGCATCCCGATTTCGGCTACCCGGGTGTGGATATTGGTGTAAACCGTGTTGACGATGTTCAGAAGGCCGATCAGTGCCACGAACAGAATCAGCCCCCAGGCCAGAAGCTGAATCTGCCGGAAGCTCTCCGCCAGCTGCCGGTCCGTGTCCTCAAAGGACAGCCAGAGGGTGCCGGGGACCCGCCCCGCCAGGGCCTCCGCCGCGGCGTCAAACTCCGCCCGGTCCGTCCCCTCCGCCAGGGCGGGCAGCAGCCAGTTGTATTCCCTCCGCCCTGTGAGGGCGGCGTACAGCTCTTCGTTCACAATCATCTGAACCCCGTTGGTAAAGCCGTTGTTGCCCACGCTCAGATAGGTGTCATAGCCGTCCAGAGTGTGCAGCACCGTCAGCTCCCGGCCCGCCACGGTGACGGTATCGCCGGCCCGGATGCTGGTGCGGGGAATCTCCTGGCCCTCATAGACCAGAGGAATGGGATTGCGGACCATGCAGCCCTCCCCGGCCTTTAAGCTTTCCAGAGTCTCCGGGGGCAGGGCGGAAAAGGCCCGGTCCCAGTAGGCCCCGTTGAGCCCGACCACCTGAAAGGTCTCCGCCGGCTGGAGGGGGACGCTGAAGCCGATGCCCTCCGGGCAGCCGCCGCTTCCCTGCTCATAGAGGGAAAACTGCATGGCGGCCAGCGTCTCCACCCGGGGGTCCTCCGCCATGGCCCGGTACTCCTCTGGGGAGAAGCCCGCCGTCTCGTTGGTGATGGAGTAGTCCCCGTAGTGCTCCGCCGTGCTTTCTCCGGCGCTGTTCAGCAGGACTACGGCGCTTTGCAGGGTGATAAACACGGTGATGCTCATGACCAGGGAGAGAACGGTGATGGCGGTGCGGCCCGGGCTGCGCCTGAGATTGAGCCGGGCATAGAAGGCCTCGAAATTCCGAATGCTTTTTGCGCGCCGGCCCCGGCGGCGGATGCGCACCCGGGGCCCCGCCATGGCGGCGGTGGGGGCCACCCTGGCGGCGTACCGGGCGGCAGGGAGGGCGGCGGCCAGGGCAAAGACCAGGGTGACGGCGGCGCTGGCCAGCAGGAAGGCGCCCTTGCCGCCGCTGTTCTCCGCAATCAGGCGGTTCAGCTCCCCGGCGTCATTCACCAGGAAGATCTTCGGGGACAGCAGCCCCGTGGCGGCAGTGAGGATGCCCTTTGCCGACAAAGCCCCCAGCAGCAGGCCCAAGGGGATGCCCAGGGCGCACAGCAGCAGAACCTGCCCGGTCACAAGGGAATAGAGCTGTCTCCGGTCCGCCCCTAGGCAGCGGAGGACGCCGTACTGGGTCATGCGCCGGGAGACGGCGATCTTCAGAATGTTGTAAATCACCAGACCCGCCGCCAGCAGGACGAGGCCGCCCACCAGGGCCCCTGCCGCCGCCATGAAGGGGAACCCGTCCCCGGAGACGTCACCGGCGGCTTCTGCGCTGTACCGGATGCCCAGGGCGTCCAGCAGCGGAATGTTATAGAGGGCGTCCAGCTCGTGGACGTTCAGGGCGGACACGATATCGTCCATAACCGCCTGGAAGGTCCCCTTGTCCGCCATGCGGACGTCCACGTTATAGTAGATATAGTCCTCCGGGAGAAGGGCCTCCGCCGTCCCCGGTCCCACGATGCCGTTGACGACTCCGGCGGTGTATTTTATGTAATTGCTCTCGGTGATTCCCACCAGGGTGAATTCCGCGGTGAAATCAAAGGTCTGCGTCATGACGCCGTGGCGCAGGGCCTTGGAGGGGGAGAGGGTCAGGGTGTCCCCCAGACGGCCCGCAAAGCCCAGATAGCCCAGTACATCCTCCGGCAGGGCAATCTCCATGGGGGCCTCGGGGAGGCGGCCCGATTTCAGCGAGGAGATGGAGGGGTAAACGGCGCTGACGTCCTCCTGAAACTCGCTGAGGCCCAGCTTCAGGGTGTTGTCCAGCCGGACGCTGCCCAGCACCACCGTGGTGCCCACAAAGGACAGGCGGGGGTCGTTTCTCAGGGTCTCCACCTGGGCGGCGTCCATCTGGACAAAGCCGGCGTGGCGGTTGCCGCCGATGGCAATGGCCTGCTGCTGCCGCATGGCGGAGAGGACCCCCAGGGACTGGCCGATGACCGCCGTCATCATGGTGGACAGGACCACGGCCAGAAGAATCAGAACCGAGGTGACCCGCTGGCCCAGCAGCTCCCTCAGGGCCAGGGTATGCCAGCGCCTCATTCCGCCACCTCCGACAAAACACCGTCCACAATGGTCAGCCGCCGGGCCGCCATGGCCGCGATGCGGCTGTCGTGGGTGATGACCACCAGGGCCTTCCCCAGCTCCTTCCCCACGGTTTTCAGCAGTTCCATCACCTCGCCGCCGCTTTTGCTGTCCAGGTTCCCCGTGGGCTCGTCGGCAAAGATGACGTCGGGCCCGGCAATCAGGGCCCGGGCAATGGCCGTCCGCTGCTGCTGCCCGCCGGAGAGCTCATGGGGCAGGTGGGTCAGCCGGTCCCGGATGCCCAGCATGCCGGCCAGCTCCTGGAGATACCTCTCGTCGGGCTGCTTCCGGTCCAGAAGCAGGGGCATGATGATGTTCTCCCGGGCGGTCAGCACGGGCAGCAGGCGGAACTGCTGGAAGATGAACCCGATGCGCCGGCGGCGGAAGGCGGACAGCTCCCTGTCGGACAGGCTGTAGATGTCCCGTCCGTCATAGGTCAGGCGGCCGGAGGTGGGCCGGTCCAGACCGGACAGCAGGTGCAGCAGGGTGCTCTTCCCGCTGCCGGAGGGGCCCATGATGGAGATAAAGTCCCCGGGGGAGATGGACAGGGATGCCCGGTCCAGGGCCGTCACCCGGTTTTCGCCTCCGCCGTAGACTTTGGAAAGGTCCTTTGCTTCGATGTTCATAAAAAACACCCTCCTTATATGGAATAAGGAGAGTGTAAGGGGCAAATCTCAAGAAAGTATCAAGAAAATCAAGAAAATCAAAAAAATCAGGAAAATCTCAAAAAGCCTCAGAATTTACAATTTATTTTCAGGGAGGCGAGGGCGGCAGCGCCGCTTCCCGGCCGGTTCTCCAGCCGGAGCCCGCCGCCGTGCTTTTGGCACAGGAGGGCGCTGGAGTACAGTCCCATGCCAAAATGCCCCTCCCCGGTTTTCCCGAAGGGCTTCGGGCCGCTTTTCAGCAGCTCCGGGGGAAACCCGGGGCCGTCGTCCTCGACGGAGAGAAGGAGACGGTCCCGCTCCAGGGTCAGGGTGAGCGCCAGCCGCTCCCGGGCGAACCGGGCGGCGTTGCCGGTGAGGTTTTCCGCCACGGTGAGAAACATCCCGTGGTCCAGCTCCGCCGTGCCCTCCTCCGGTCCCCGGACCGTCGTTTCCAGCGCCGGGGCCAGCAGCCGGGCCGTCTCCTCCAGCTCCGTTTTCAGCACGGACAGGGAGACCGTCTCCGGCCTCACCGGCAGCTGCTCCAGCCGCTGGATGGAGCTCATGGCCTCCACATACTGCTCGATTCTCCACGTGTAGCGCTCCAGCCGATCCAGGGCCTGTTCGTCGGAGGGGTTTTGCCGCAGCAGGCTGACGCTGCCCTTCAGAACCGTGATGGGGTTGCGCAGGTCGTGGGCGAAAGCGGCGTTGAGACGGCGGCGCTCCTCCGCCTGCCGCCACAGCTCCCGGTTCGTTTTCAGCAGCTCCCGCCGCATGTTCTCAAAGGCGGCGCAGATCTGCCCCAGCTCGTCCGGCGGCGTTGGAGGGATGGAAAAATCCAGGTCGTGGGCCTGAATGCGCCGGGTCCCCTCCAGCAGCAGGGCAATGGGCTCCTTCAGCTTCCAGCGGTAAAAGAGGGCCCCCGACGCCGCCAGCCCCATCACCGGAAACAGGATCCAGCCCAGCAGGCCGGCGACGCCCAGCACCCGCAGCATCCGCAGCTGCTCCGGTGTGGGCTGGGGCAGGGGCGTTATGGTCCCGTCGGCGCCAATGCTCACCCCACCCAGGGGATACCGGGAGTAAACGGCCCTGCACCCCGTCCACAGCGCCGCCGCCAGGGCCGCCGCCGCCAGCAGCCCGCAGAGGGCCAGCAGGAAGAAGGCCCGCCGCAGGCGCATCTGTTTCAGCCGTTCCATTTGTACCCGCACCCCCAGACGGTTTCAATATAGCTGTGAAGCGTATAGCGGGCCAGCTTGGCCCGGATTTTCCGGATGTGCTCCATGACCGTGGCGCTGCTGCCCTCGCCGTCGATGCCCCACACGGCTTCATAAATCCGTTCCCGGTCGAAGACCTGGCCCCCGTTCAGGCTCAGCAGCTCCAGAATGTCAAACTCCCGCCGGGAGAGGGGGACGGCCTCGCCCCGGACGGTGACGGTCCGGGCGGAGTAGTCCACGGCGCAGTCCCCGAAAAAGCGGACGGCGGAGGAGCGGTTCCGCCGCCGCTCCCGGCGGAGGTGGGCAGCGACCCGGGCCGAGAGCTGGTCCAGGTCGAAGGGCTTGACGATGTAGTCGTCCGCCCCCGCCTGAAAGCCCACGATCTGGTCTGCGGACTCGACCCGGGCCGTCAGGAATAAAATGGGGCAGGCCACATGCTCCCGGATGGTCCGGCAGACTGTCAGCCCGTCCATGCCCGGCATGTTGATGTCCAGCAGAATCAAATCCGGCTGCTTCTCCGCCTTCTGAACGGCCTCCAGCCCGGAGCGGGCCGTGAGAACCTCATACCGGGGGGAGAAATAGGCCTTCATCGTGTCCACGATGCCGGATTCATCGTCCACAATCAGCAGCGTCTGTTTCAAGGGGATGCTCCTCTCCGAGTGGTTTTGTTTATTGTACCACACAAATCTCAAGAAACTTTCAAATTTTCAGATTTTCTGAAAAACGGAGAACGGAAACCTGCCGGGTCCCGTCCGAGACTGTCGAGAAAACGGATTGATTTCAATTTTCGGAAAGGAAGATAGTATGAAAGACAGCGCAGCCCTTGGCGGCTCTGCCGCTTAGGGATGCGGCGTGCCCTTTACGGGTAAACCCATCAGGGGTGTCTTTCATGTGCAATCAATAAGTTTTCAGAACTTCCCACGGGTTCTGAAAACTTGCCCAGGCTGTCGAAAACACTTTTTCGACAGCCTGACGGGACCCTGCCGGGTCCCGTCCGTGTCCTTGCGGTTACGCCTGAGGAATGTCATATACCACGCCGCCTACGGAAATGCTCCGCAGCTCCTCCAGAGGTATGATCTCCTCCAGCACCTGGCCCTTTACGCAGCGGGAGACGTCCTGCCCGGCGTCCGGGCTGATGGTGCCGCCGGAAAGGCTCAGGTCGACCACCGTGCCGTCGGTTTTGGTCAGGAGAATTTCGACGTTCTCCAGATACCGCTGGGCCTGGCGGCCATCCTCCGGGTCCTGCCGCCCGCTGGGGGCGTCGCTCCAGACCACCGCCTCGTCCGCCGAGTAGGCTGCCCGGACGGCGATGGGGGAGACGCTGATCTCATCAACGGTGAAGTTCAGACCGTCCTGGGAGAAGGTCTCGCCGCCGCCCAGACGGACGGAACAGTCCTCGTAGTCCACCTCGAAGCGGAGCTTCCATGTGCCGGAATAGAGGGGCTCGGCCTGCCCGGTCTCCGCGTTCCAATATTGCAGATTCTCAAACCTCGCGCTGGCGGTGCCCTTGGTCATAGCCGTGTCGGAGCTGGCGGTCTCCACCAGCTGAACCCGGTTGTCCTCCGGGTCCTCGTCCACAAACCAGGACCCGCCGTGGGTGCCGCCCCTGACCCAGCTGGCCCCGCCGAAGCCGCCCATCAGAAGAGAGGCCGCGTCCGCGCCCTGGGGCAGAAACCGCTCCCCGTCGTCCCGGGTGAGGGTGTAGACAATGACGGCGTTGTATTGGTCGCCCATGATGGCGTCCGCCGTGATGGTGATGCCGCCGTCCGAGTCGCTGGCCCCGATGGGACGTCCGATTTTGTCGATGACCTCCGTCTGGGCCACGGTCCCGCCGAAGAGGGGGGCGAAGACGTCGATGGGCTCCGGCAGGATGCCCGCCGCGCTGGACCCCACCGCCAGGGCCATGGCCAGCACGGCGGCAATCAGGGCCGTGCGGAACACAGGGCGCTTCGCCTTTCTCCCCCGGGCGGCAGAGGCTGCGGCCTCCGCCAGGGCTTTCTTCTGAATCTCTGTAAAACGCAATGCGCTCATCTCCTTTTTGTAATCAAACAGATCGCTCATAGTCGGTCCCTCCTAAGATGTCCTTGAGCCTTGCCCGGCCCCGGGCCAGGCGGGTGTGAACGGTGGCGGCAGGCACGCCGAGAATCTTCCCGATTTCCGCCGCCTGATAGCCCTCGTAGTAAAAGAGGTAGATGACGGTCCGATAGTGGGTGGGCAGTTCATTCACCGCAGCCAGCACGGTTCCGTCCCCCGCCTCCGGGGCCGGGACCTCCAGCACGGTTTCCAGGCCGCAGGTCCGTTTCCGCCAGGGGCTTTTCAGCAGATCCTTGCAGGCGTTGGAGGCCATGCGGAGGACATAAGCCCGCTCGTGCTCGGCGCTTTCGAACTTCTCCAGCACCTGGGGTTCCGTCAGCAGCTTGACGAAAACGGTCTGGCAGACGTCCTGGGCGTCGTCGGTATTTTTCAGATAGGTATAGCTGAGGCGGAGAATGGCGTCGGCATAGGCGCTGGCCAGCCGTTCCGCCTGCTGGGTGATGTTCATCGTATCAACTCCTTTGGAGCGCTCTCGTAATGGATACGATTCAGCGGGCCGGAAACTTTCAGCCGGGCGAAAAATTTTTTCAAAAAGGAGAAAGGGCCCCGGGCTCCCTTTCGGAAGCGCGGGAGCCCTGCATGGTATGGTCTAAATGAACTTACAGGACGTCACGAAGGGATTGTCAGCACGGTCATCACTTGACAGCATCATGGCAACATAGGCATAAGAAATTTTAAAAGTCTCATTTGATTTTAAAAGTCTCAT
Source organism: Oscillospiraceae bacterium (assembly GCA_910575505.1). Taxonomy (GTDB): domain Bacteria; phylum Bacillota; class Clostridia; order Oscillospirales; family Oscillospiraceae; genus Oscillibacter. The sequence continues at coordinate 35,473 of CAJTFK010000024.1, read as the reverse complement.
TTGATATAATATTGTAAGTTTTTTACAACTGCCCACATCACCCAATACTTCATTTTGAAAGGAGCTGTCGTGATGAAAAAGAAATCCCTCATATTCCTCTCTCTGCTGTCCGTATCGATTTTATTGGTCCCCGTCTTTTTTACGGACCCGGCCGGCGCCGATGAAGGAGAAGAGACAAAGGCGTACTATGAGGACCTCATGAGGCGCCAGGTAACCGCGGTCGGCGCAAGCAAAGCTCTGAATCAGGCCTTTGGGTTCGACGAAGCTGGAGAAAACCAATATCCGCCCGACTTTGCGGGTATGTGGCTGGAAGGCGAAATCCTGGTCGTTGCCCTGACGGACGTGAGTGAAGACGCCATGTCCCAATACAGAAGCTGGGCGGGAAAATACAGCGGCTGTCTTCAGTTTAAAGAGCTCCCATATTCCTATGTTGAGCTAAAGCAGGCCGAGGCGGCTGTCACGGCTGAATTAATGGAGGACTATCATATCACGGTGGTGAGCTCCTATGTTTCCGAGGCCGCAAACAGGATCGTGATCGGCGTGGACGAGCCGTCCCTCGCAATTATTGAGGCATCCCCCTCGCTCATTGATTATGACTATCCCATCCAATTTGAAATTGGAAGTTATTGCAGACCCACAGCAACTATAGGCGGCGGAGAATACGTTAGAAATAACAGCTCTTATGAATCCTTTACATTGAGCTCCACTGGAACATATAGGGACTCTAAAGCCGCTTTATCATGCGGTCACTTTTATCAAAATCTTGGCGATGAAATATACTCTTATGGTATGGATTGAGAAAGGTGATAGGAAACGTTGTTTATCATCAATTCAACAATGGTTCGGGAGATTATGAGATCATTTCTATGACTGATTCATTCACTAGTCCTTCCTATGTAATTGCCAAAAATTATTCTGTTAAATCTACAGTTGCCGATGTTTCAACTGGTACAGTTGTAAGATTTTATGGCGCAAATCTGACTGTGTCGGTTATGGCACAGCTTCTCAACGTGAAAACGACATCTTTAGATGAAGATGGTAATGCTGTCGGTGTTGTCTATAATCTTTCAAGGATTAAAGTTACATACGGCGGCAATCTCACTGGCGATAGCGGCGGCCCCATCTTTTCTGACCATGAAGACGGAGGCAAATGGGTTAAATACTGTGGTGTACTAAATGGTTCATCTAAGGATGATGGATATCTGTATATAGTGTTTACTCCATATACCTATCCACATGCTGCTGGTTTTACTGCGGCTACTTATCAAGGGTAAACAGACCAGTTTAAAAACAGACATTGGCCTTTTTCATGCTGGATTATATAGAGTCTAAAAATTTTTCGCCGCAAAAGCCCCTCCATGCCGTATGGAGGGGCTTTTTGTGTGATTTTTCCGGGGCGTCCGCTTACTGGAAGTGCTCGGAATAGGGGATGGAGGCCGCGAAGCGCACCGGCGCGCCGGGGACGTAGCGGCTGCCCTCGAATACATAGTCATAGACCACGAGGATGGCGTTATAGGCCTGGTCCAGCCCCCTAGGATACAGGTCCGCCAGCGCGTTGGCCATGGTCTCCCCCAGAGGAGCCGCCACCACGGCGGGATCCTGGGATGCGCCGCCGATGAACTCATAGTCAAAAACGTCCGGCTCGAAGGGCCAGAGGTCGCCGTTGAAAAAATCCTGTGTGAAGGACGAGACCGGTTCGCCGTTTTCATCCCTCTGAAAACGGGCCTCGGCATAGGCCGTCAAAGCGTCCTGATTCTCGAAATTACCCAGCCAAATGGAAACAATGCCTTCTTCTTCCATGGTGATCCTCCTGTTTGAATTGATATGGCGGACCGGGCCGCTTCGCCTTTATGTATCCGGCCGGAGCGAAAGCGCCCTTGCGCGGCGGGCGGGGACGTGGTAAACTGGAAGCCGCACCCGCCGTTTCTACCAATAATATAACAGAGCCCGCATGGATTGTCCATAAAAAAGTCTCAGATGGCCCCCACATTTTCATCCCGCTTTGCCCTGTGCCCCGGTGGAAAAAGGAGTGTCTATGAAAAAGCTGATGAAACCGCTCTCCCTGGCCTGCGCCCTGCTTCTCCTGGTCCTGTCCGCCTGCGGGCCCGCCGCTCCTCCGGAGGAGCCGGAGGCCCCGGAGCCCCTCCGCCTGGAGCGGCTGAATCTGGAGCTCTCCCGGAACGGACTGCCGCCGGAGGCTTTGGCCCAGGCGGTCCGGGACCTGCCCTCGGCCCTGAAAAGCGCCCTGGCGGACCAGGGCGTGGCCGTGGAGACGGTGACGGTTTCCGTGGGGGCCTCGGTGTCCGCCACGGCCCAGGCGGCGGCGGAGGGCGGAGTGGACGCGGCCATTCTCCCGGCGGAGGCCTTCGCGGCCCTGGAGACCCCGCCCCGGCTGATTCTGGCGGCGGGCCCCGTCTCCCCGGCGGAGAACGGGGAAGACCGCCCCGGGGCTCCGGCGCTGATCTGCGCCGCCCCCACGGAGAACGGCCGGGCTCTGGCGGAAAAGGCCCGGACCGACGGCCTGACCTGGGAGGACCTGGCCGCCGTCCGCTGGGGCGTGCTGGAGGATAGCTCCCTGCTGGGCCGGCAGGCGGTGGACCTGTGGCTGTGGGACCGCTATGACGGCGAGACCTCCGCCCATCTGGCCCTGTCGGTCTATGACAGCTACGAAGACCTGCTCCGGGCCGCGGCGGCGGAGGAAATTGACGTCCTGCCCCTGTGGGACGGCGTCCGGAAGGACTGGGCGGAGGCCTGGACCCTGGCCCCCTCCCGGACCGACGGACGGGGCGTCCGGGGCCTGGGCCGCCCCGCCGCCCTGGAAAAAGAACTGCCGGTGCTGGGGGAGACGGAACGGCTGTATACCTCCGCGGCGGTGGTCCGGGAGGATGACGGAGTCCTGACGGACAGCCGCTTTGCCGCCGCCCTGGCGGCGGCGCTGGAGTCCCTCCGGGAGGCGTTCCCGGTCCTGGGACCCTATCCCTATGCCCCGGCGGAGAACAGAGACCTGGACCCCCAGCGGCGGCTGGCGGGCCTCTGAGGTCCATCGTTACAGTCAAACAAGCTGAAACGCATCAACGGATTTTTTTCAATCCCGGGGCGGAACGCCGCCGCAGACGGCTGCATTTGCGGCCGCGGTTTGAACTTCATAGAGAGCAAAGCGTGTTTCACGCGCCGGCGGTTCTTTGTCCGCCGGTTGAAAAGTGCAGCTTGCAGTTTTTCAACTTTGTTCACTATATAAACCGCTTTCAAAACACTGGAAAGAGAGGAACCCCCTTTATGGATGAGGAACTGAAGCAAATTTATCTGACGCTGGGCATCAGCCCGGCGGTTTACCGCTATGGCGAGGAGGTACTGAGGGCCCTCCGGCCCCGCTTCGACGCCATTGACCAAACTGCCGAATACAATCAGGCCAAGGTGCTGGCGGCCATGCGGAGCAACCGGGTCAGCGCCGCCCACTTTGCCGCCACCACCGGCTACGGCTATAACGACGAGGGCCGGGACAACCTGGAACGGGTCTATGCCGGTGTGTTTCACACCGAGGCAGCCCTGGTCCGGCCCCAGATCACCTGCGGAACCCATGCCCTGGCGGTGGCCCTGTCCGCAAACCTCCTGCCGGGGGACGAGCTGCTGTCCCCCGTGGGGGCCCCCTATGACACACTGGAGGAGGTCATCGGCATCCGGGAGAGCAAATGCTCTCTGAGGGAGTACGGCGTTACCTATGCCCAGGCCGATCTTCTGCCGGGCGGCGGCTTTGACTACGAGGCTATCCGCTCCAAAATCAACGAACGGACCAGACTCGTCACCATCCAGCGTTCCAAGGGCTACGCCACCCGGCCCACCTTTTCCGTGAAGCAGATTGGAGAGCTCATCGCCTTCTGCAGGTCGGTGAAGCCGGATGTGAAGGTCATGGTGGACAACTGCTACGGCGAATTTGTGGAGACCACGGAGCCCTCGGACTGCGGAGCGGACATGGTGGTGGGCAGTCTCATCAAAAACCCCGGCGGCGGCCTGGCTCCTATCGGCGGCTACATCTGCGGCACAAGGGAATGTGTGGACCGCTGTGCCTACCGTCTTTCCGCCCCGGGCCTGGGACAGGAGGTGGGGGCCAGCCTGGGGCTGATGCCCGCCCTCTATCAGGGCTTCTTCCTGGCCCCCACGGTGACGGCGGGGGCATTGAAGGGGGCCATTTTCGCCGCCAATCTCTATGAGAAGCTGGGCTTTGCCTGCGTGCCCAACGCATCGGAGGAGCGCCACGACATCATCCAGGCCGTGACCCTGGGCAGCCGGGAGGCCATGGAGGCCTTCTGCCTGGGGATTCAGGCCGCCGCCCCGGTGGACAGCTACGTCACCCCTGTGCCCTGGGCCATGCCGGGCTATGACAGCGAGGTCATCATGGCCGCCGGGGCCTTTATCCAGGGCAGCAGTATCGAGCTCTCCGCCGACGGGCCCATCCGCCCGCCCTACGCCGTCTATTTCCAGGGGGGCCTCACCTGGCAGCACGCCAAGCTGGGTATCCTCATGAGCCTCCAGAAGCTGACGGAGGTGGGTCTGGTCCGCCTTCCCCAGACAGAGGAATGAGACGGATGCTCTCTGAGATTTCGGCCCTGTACAAGGGACGCATCCGGCTCTTTCCGTCCTGCGGAGCGGAACGGCCCCCGGAAATCCCAAAGGCGCTGTATGACCTGCTCCGAATCAGCGACGGCATTGCGGAGACCATGCCGGACCCGGCGGGCGGCGGGGACCTGACGATTTCCTGGGTCCTGTATCCCCTGGCGCAGATGCTGGAGGAAACCGCCTTTTACCGGGAGGAGTACGGTCTGGAGGGGGCTGTCTTTGCAACGGACGGCTGCGGGAACCCCTTCCTGATGAAGCCCGGCGGCAGTATTGTCTGTTACGATGCCATAGACGGCACGGAGACAGCCGCCGCGCCGTCAATGGCGGACTTTTTCTGCCGGGGACAGAGAGAAAAGCGCTCTGCGGAACCACAGTCCGCAGAGCGTTTTTTATAGTCAATAAACTTGAAAAGCAAAGAGCATGCGTTCCGCCGGAGCTGCTGAAAGCGGCTGGTTTATTTGACTTCATCGTTCAGTCAATGTGTGTTTTGCCGGTTTTCAGCTTTACTGGCTATCTCCGCTGCCGGCTGCCGTCCCCTGGAGCTTCCGGTCCAGCCGGTCCAGCAGAAAGGCCAGGACAAAGCCGCCGGCTCCGCACAGGGCCGAGAGGGCGATCTCCCCGGCTCCGCCGTAGGAGGAGGGGATAATAACCAGGGTGGAGGCCAGCACGAAGCCCAGGATGCCGTGAAAGGCCAGGGCGTAGTGCCGCCGGAAAAACCAGTTTACCAGCCGGGCCAGCAGCGCCACCGACAGCCCCAGCCCCGGCAGGGAGGCCGCCAGAACCTGAATATCCATGGCGGCCAGCCCCTCCAGCATGGGCCTGTAGAGCCCCAGGGCCATCATCACCGAGGAGGAGGTGAAACCGGGGACCACGATACCCACGCCCCAGAGGACGCCGCAGAAATTATACCACCAGAAGGAGGGCGTCACCGTCGCCCCGGCCACCCGGCTGACATAGAAGAGCCCCCCGAACACCGCCAGGGCGCAGAGAATCAGGCTGGCCCAGGCGCCGCCGGTCCGGCCCTCCTTCCCCGCCTCCCGGAAGAGGGCGGGCACCGTTCCCACAATCAGGCCGATGAACAGCCAGGTGGTCACGGAGGCGGAGACGGAAATGGCGGCGGCAATGCCTCTGGCCACACCTAGGAAGCCCAGGCACCAGCCTGCACCCAGGGGGACCATCATCCTCCAGTGTTTGGGAAGGGCCCAGCGGGGGTGGGTCAGCACCTCCATAAAGGGGCGGTAGATGTCGAACACCACCGCCAGCACGCCGCCGGAGACGCCGGGGAGAATGGCGCCCACGCCGATCAGCGCGCCGCAGAGCAGATTCCGCAGCCACTGCATCCGTCTGAGCTGATCTCCGGTCATTCCCGGTCCTCCTCCCTTCCCCGGCCCGCGTTTCCGGGCTCCGCAGGTGTCTGTCCTTCAAAATCCGCGCCGGGTTCCGCCGCTGCCCCCAGATACGGCGGCAGGCGGAACAGTTGAAATCATAATAGCAGTTTTGCCCCGGTTCCGCAATCCGATTCCGACATTGTTCCTGGAAAAATTTCCGTTTTTCCGCCGGTTTCCCTCCGCCCTCAGGGCCGGAGCGCCAGCGCGGCGCACATGCACAGCAGCAGTGTCAGAGCGCCCTGGCCCCAGAGCAGGTTATAGCTCACCGCCTCCTTGTCCCGGCGGCGGCCCTCCGCCACAGAGACGAAGACATACAGCGAGACCAGGCCGAAGACCAGGGCGGCGCCGTCCCGGACGCTCTCCGGCCCCAGGGCGGCGGCCCCCAGATACAGCAGAAAGCCCAGGCCGGAAATCACGGCCCCGGCGTTCATCTGCCGGACCGTTTGCAGCAAAAAGCTCTTTTTCATGGGTATCCCCTTCCGTATCGCGTTAGAAATCGTCCGGACGCAGCCGCTCCGGCTGCCTGTCCTCTACGGGATTCTCAATCTGGTATTTCTCCCGGACCTCCGGCGGGAGATTGGGGTAGAAGGTCAAAGCGGCGTACTCCATGGCGGCCTCGCCCCACCACTCCCCGGAGGACAAAAACAGATCATAAAACAAGTCAAAATCCCGGCCCTGGAGGGACAGAGCCAGCTCCTGAATGAAACGGAGCCGCAGGGCGTCCGCCGCCGTCACCGGGCCCCGGCTGAGGAGGGCCTCCCGCTTGGACTCCAGGACCATCCGTCCCAGGTCCGGCGGCAGGCAGTCCAGCACCGCGTCCATGGCCTCGTCCAGAAAGGAGCGCAGGGGTTCCCGGTCCAGGGGGTTGGGAAGAGGCAGGCGCTCAATGCCGGATTTGTAAAGATGCAGAATCGTCCGCATGAAATAGATGAAAATCAGGTCCAGCTCTCCGCCGCTCCGGCGGAGAAGCAGATTTCTTGATTTTGATTTCACGGCGCATTCTCCTTTCAGCCCTCAGTATCCGTTTACAATGACGTCCAGCACCCGGCCCGCCACAGCTCCGGCCACCGTGTTCCCCCCGCCGCCGTTCTCCACCAGCACCACGAAGGCACAGGGCGCATCCTCATTTCGGAGGAACCCGGCGAACCAGGCGTGAGGCGTCTGGCCCTCCCCCACCTCGGCGGTGCCGGACTTGGCGCAGAGGTCCATGTTGGGGAAGCGGCTGTGTCCATAGGTCTGTTCCACGTTGTTGGCCATCAGCTCTGTCAGCCGCTCCGCCGTGTCCCGGCGGATCAGGGTCCCGGTCATCCGGATCCGGCTAGGCAGGGAGGGCAGGCCCGGAGGACTGTTCGATTTCAGGATCAGACAGGGTTCTGCGGCCCTGCCTCCGTTTGCGATGGCCCCCATATAGACCATCAGGGCGCAGGGGTTCACCAGGTCCTGATCCTGGCCCACGCCGGCCCAGCCCAGGCGGCCTTCGGTCATGCCCTCCCAGCCGAAGGAGCCCCTGGCGGAGGCAAGGCCGTCCACCTCATAGCTGTCTGTAAGCCCGGCCTGTTCCGTATACCGCCGGAGGATGTCCGCCCCCAGCTCCGCCGCGATTTCAGCAAAGGCTGTGTTGCAGCTGTTGGCGAAGGCGTCTCCGATGTCCTGTGTGCCGTGGACGCCGGAACAGACGATGGTCTCCTCTCCCGCCTGAACGGAGCCGGTACAGGTCCAGGTCCGGGACTCCAGGTCCGGAAGGCTCTCCAGGGCCGCCGCCAGGGTAACGGTTTTGTAGACGGAGCCGGGGGTGAACACGGAGGACAAAAAGCGGTTCAGATAGGCCCCCCTGTAGCGCTCGTTGGTCTCGATGTCCTCCGGGACATTCAGGGGGTCATAGCTGGGGGCGGAGACCATGCAGAGAATCTCGCCGGTTTTGTAATTATACACCGCCACGGTTCCGGCCCGGCCGTTCAGCGCCTGATAGGCCTCGTAATTGTACCGGGCGTCAATGGTCAGGGTCAGCTCCCCGCCGCCCCGGTCCGCCGAAAACGCGCCGTTGAGGAGGTTCCAGCCCGTCAGCTGATGGGCGAAGGCGCTGAGGGCCCCGGTGCCGATGTTTCCCCGAAGGTCCCCCACGGCGTGAAGGGTGGCTTTCCGGACGGCGGCGCTGCTGTGGCAGGTCCGCTTCCCGTTTTCCACGGTGGACAGCACGTCCCCATCCCGGTCCAGCACGGTTCCGGCGGAGAGGACGCCATCGGTGTTGTACAGGTGGCGGTTAAAGGCGGCGGAGGCCCACCTGCCGCCCTGCGTGACATAGCGGACTGTAAACAGCCCCAGTCCCGCCGTCAGCGCCAGGGCCAGCAGGAGGCAGATCAGCGCCCGGTTCTCAATTTTCTTCATCCATAGATCCTCCTCTCTGAGCACGTCCCTCTGACGGGGCGGAAAAGGGGCACGGAAGGGATGTCCGGCTTCAGCCGGGGGGCTCGGAGCGCGGTTTTTGCCGCCGTATCGCAAAACTGGCGTGCTCCCTGGTGTCCGTGGCCTTTAAAAATGCCAGCAGTCCCCAGGAGGACATCATGGCGGAGCCGCCATTGGACACAAAGGGGAAGGTGACCCCGGTGAGGGGCAGCAGGTCCACGGAGCCGAAGACGTTCAGGCAGGTCTGGAACACCAGCAGGGACCCGGCGGCACAGGCGGCGATGGTGTAACAGCTGGACCGGCCCACCCGGCAGGCCCGGACGGAGAACACCGCCAGCGTGACAATGGACCCCGCCGCCAGCAGGGCAATCAGCAGTCCCCACTCCTCGCAGAGCATCCCGAAAACCAGGTCGGTGTCCGCCGCCGGAACGCGGTGAAGCCAGCCTTTTCCCGCCCCCATGCCCAGCAGCCCCCCGGAGGCGGCGGCGGACATGGTGCGTGTCTGCTGATAGCCGCCGCCGGAGGCGTCGGCCCAGGCCCGGCCCCAGGAGGCGAAGCGGCTGAGAATATAGGGCTTGAACTTCACAATCAGCCCCGCCCCGAACACCGCGCCGCCGCAGATCAGGGACAGCGTGGCGAAGTCCCCGGAACGGAGATAGGCAATGACCAGGAAGGTGACGAAGAAGACCGCCGCCGTGCCGAAATCGCTCATAAGGCCCAGCAGGCCGATGCACACGCCTGTGAGCACGATGAAAAGCGTCAGGTTCCGCCGGCGGAACAGGCGCTCCAGGGTGGCGGACCCGGCAAAGATATAGCAGATTTTGGCGATCTCCGAGGGCTGGAAGGACAGGGGCCCCAGGGAAATCCAGTTGACTGCGCCGTATTTCCGGTTCCCCAGGACCAGCGTAATTCCCAGCAGGCCGATGGCCAGGGCGGCCATGAGCCAGCGGGTCCGTTTGGTCCGCTCCAGGTCCCGCAGGAACAGGCCCAGCACCAGGAACAGCCCCAGGCCCAGGGCCGCGGCCAGCAGCTGCTTGGGCAGGCTGGCCGGCGCACTGGAGGCCGTCACTGCCAGGGAGAGGGTGGTGAGGAAGAAGGCGATGGTCTCCATCTCGAAGCCCACGCAGCGTCCCAGCCGCAGGACAATGAAATACAGCCACATCAGCGCCGCCAGTCCGAAAAAGGCCAGGGGGATCATGGGGGATGCCTCCGCTCCGGCTGCGGCAGTCAATTGCAGGCAGGCCAGCGCCTGGAACAGGGTCAGCCACAGGAAGGAGGGCCAGACGGCGGCGGGACGCTCCTTCCGCCGGGCCTCCTCCAGGGCCTTCCGCTCCTCCGCCGTCTGGGGCAGGAAGAGCAGAGGCACGCCTCCCAGGGTAACGGTATCCCCCAGGGCCACGGGGGCGGAGCCCTCCACCGTCTTGCCGTTTACCTGGGTGCCCCCTGTGGAGCCCAGCTCATAAAGGGTCCACCGGCCCCCGTCCCCCCGGCAGAGGGCGGCGTGCTGGCGGGAAATGCTGGGGTAATTCAGACGCACGTCGGCGCTGCGGCCCCGGCCAATGATGTTCTCCCAGTGGGTCAGGGGGATGGAGCCGCCGCCGGGCAGACTCAGCTGGCCCCAGGTTTCCGGCGTGTGGGGAATCTTCAGCAGGGAGCGGACAGCGCGGAACAGGATGAGCCCCGCCAGCACGGGGAACAGCACCCGGACAACGGCGGTGTACCAGTCCCCCAGCCGGGGGACCGCCGCCAGGGCCTCCGTCAACGCCTGAAAACCGTTCATCTCCGCGCCTCCTCTCAGCGATGGTTTCACGCCAGCATAACACATCCCAGAGGAAAAATCCACCTTTTCTTGTTTCCGGATGTGCTCCCGGGCGCGGCATGATGGTTCTGCCGCCAAAAAGAAAACCCCGGCCCCGGTTGCCAAACCGGGGTCAGAGAAAATACGCAGGGGTCAATATCTGGAGTAGATGTAGGTTCCGGAAGCAACCTCTGGAAGGGCAAACGCTCCAAAAGTCCCATACCCATCCCACGAAACACCATTGCTATTATTGCCATCGCAAATCGAAAATGCATCAGGTCCCCAAGCAGGGTTTGTGAGCGAAGTGATGATATACCAGTGATTGTATCCCGTAGCTGTGTTTTTTGACCAAACTGCGTCACCAACTTTAAGTTGGTCAAAATTTTGGTGCTTAATCACTTTGGCATCTTCGCCAAAAATATAGTCTGAAACAGAAATTGCAAAACTTGCACATTCGCGAGCGGTTCCAAACCCCCACGAATTTTGCGGAGAGTAATAAAACGTCTCGCTAGTGTCCCAATTGGAACCTTCCGGCATGCTCGCTTCAATCTCGACCAACAGAGCCTTGATGTTAGCCTCCGTAATGGACTTCCCGTTGCTTAAATATCCTGCCGTATACGCAGGAGTCGCCGCGTTGAGACGGTTCATCATCTGCTGGACATTCTCCCCGGTCTCCAGCTTGAACGCCGGCAGTTCCGTCACAGCAGGAGTAGTGGGCTCGGAGGGGTCAACCGGCTCCACAGGCGGTTCCACGGGAGCAGTCGTCCCGCTGTTTCCCATGTAATCCCGCAGCCGGTTGATGACAACACAGCCCTGCGCCCGGTTCATGGGGTTCTTGGGGCCAAAGCTTCCATCACTCTGTCCACCCAGCAGGCCAGTGGTATAGCAGACCATGACCGCCCTGCGGCAGTTGGGATTGATGCTCTGAAAGTCACTGATGGAGGAAATACATTTGACATACTCGGTGTCAGCGGGAATCTTTGCCCCCTTATCCACCAGGATGTTATACATAACTTGTGCCATATCCTCACGGGGAAGGGAAGCCCCAATGGAGGCAGACGAGCGGCTGGTGTCATTCAGGATGCCGTGCTTGTTCATGATGGCCTCGCCGGTAGCCGTGCCCTGGTCGGAATATCCCGCCAGTTCAGAAGCGTAGAAGGCCCGGGCCAGCATGATGGAGAAGGCTCCGTAGGAGACCGGGTTGCCAGGCTTGAAGGCGCCGTCGGAGTAGCCGGAGACGATGCCGTCCTGCACACAGCGGCTGACTTGCTGATACGCCCAGTGGTCCGCCGGGACATCCGAGAGCTCCGCCGCCCTGGCCGGGATTGCCAGCCCCAGGCAAAGGGCCAGCGCCAGGAAGAGGGAGCCGAGCTGTTTGTTCAGTGCAAAAACTCCTTTCGCACAGGGGCCTTGCCCCTCTGTCAAAATCAGGCGTCGCGTATGCGTTTATGTAGCTTCCTGCTCCGCCGCTTCCGTCCCCAGTCCCATGGGAATGCCATTAATCTCCACGTCGCTCTCAATGGGAATCAGCAGGCAGCGCCGCCCGTCGATGATCCGGGTCTCCACCATGGCGCTGTGTTCCGGGTCGATGGAGATGGTGACCAGGTCGCTTTTGATGTCAAAGCGCTTGCTGTCAATGAGATTTTCCGGGTTCAGCACGGCCCCCTCGCCGAAGCGGTCATTCCACTGCTCCAGGAAAGCGGCGGTCTGCTCCGGGGCCGCGCCGCAGTCCGCCAGGATGTCCTCCACGTCCCCGGCGGTGACGGCGGGGGCCTCCGGGTCCCGGCTTTCCTTGTGGGCCTCGATTTTGCCGAGGAGGCCGCCGTGGACCGCCTGGACCACCTCCAGACCGCAGGCGTCTCCCAGGGCCTCGGTGAGGGCGGACTGGAAGCTCTCCTTCTGCTCGGCGGCGGACATGGGGGGCTCAGTGCGGAAGACCGCGTCGATGAACTCCTGGTGGAGCTCCTCGGGCTTCCGGGCGTAATAGAGCGCGTTGTAGATGTTGGCGGACCGCTGGTCGAAGGCGGGGAACAGGAAGCCCAGGTCCGGTGCGGAAACGATCTGCCCGGCGGCGCAGCTGTGGAACTCGTTTTCGCCGGGGAAATAGCCCAGTTCCATCTTGCAGCCCTTCACCGGGCAGACGCAGCAGAGGATGTAGGAAAACACCTCGTCGGACCCGTCCACCTGGTCGTTTTTGTTCCGGTGAGGCACATCATAGGCGTCATGGGCCAGGAGAATGAGGTAGTTGTTCTCCCCCATGTCCACCGTGTCCATGATTTTCTGATAGAAGAGATTCCGGGCCTCGGCGTTTTTCAGCTCGGAGTCCCGCAGGTCCATCAGAAGACGGTGCTCGTCCCCCTCGGCCACCTGCTTAGTGGAAAACACCACGTCGATGAGGTTCCTGCCCAGACGGCCGGACAGGCTCTTTTTCAGCAGGCCCAGGTACTTCTCCGCCTCCTCCTGGGGCAGCAGGCCCAGGGACTCGTCCAGATAGGAGATGACCTCCCGGCTGGAGCCGTTGACGTAGCACCCGTAGATCCGGCTGACGGCGCACTTCTCCGGACGGAAGCGGCGGCGCAGCTCGCTGATTTCCTTTTGATTCATGGTATACCTCGCTTTCCGGCGGAGATGCGCCGGTTTATTTTGCCGTTATCGGGCGTTCAACACACAGGGAACGCCCCGCTCCCGAAGCGCCGCCTCCATGTCGGAGGGCAGGGCCAGCTTGGCGGTGCGGTAGCCCTTATAGAACACGCGCCTGGTTTTCCCGTTTTTCCGGGTGACCTTGACGGTCAGGCTGTAGGAGAGCTGATGCTCCAATTCCCAGGCACTGCAGTCCAGCTCGACCAGCCGGATATCCTCCAGCGGAATGGGATAGGGCAGACCGGTATTGAGCACCAGACATCCGTTCTCAAAGAAAAAGGCCCCGGCGCCGCCCCGGTTTTTGTATTTCCTCCGCGCCATTGCAAAAATCACCAGAATCGCAATGACGGGGCCCAGGACAAACAGGGTGCTCAGAATTGCCATCCAGTCCATTCCGCTGTCTCCTTTCCGCCCGTCAGGCATGGAATAGAACAAGTATAGCATTGCGGCCAGGTGAAATCAACCATTTCTTTTTTCGGAAAAGGGCGGGGTGCTGATGAACGGTCTGGAGATCAGGAGGGTGTAAATTTCCCGTAAAGAACAGGGGGAATTCCTTGCCGGAGCCGGCATATTTATGCTATTATGAAAAAAATTGTACACTGCGCTGAGGGGAGGTGGCCGTGATGGACGGCATTGGACGCTGGCGGGAGCAGATGGGCCGGACAAAAACGGTGCTGGGGGAGAAAACCCGGGAGGCGCTGGCCTCCGTCCTGCCCATCACCGCCATTGTGCTGGCGCTGTGCTTCACCATTTCCCCGGTGCCCACGGACGTGCTGCTGGCCTTTCTGGCGGGGGCGGTGCTGCTGATTCTGGGCATGGGCTTTTTCACCCTGGGGGCGGACATGGCCATGGGCCCCATCGGCCAGCAGCTGGGCTCCAAAATGGCGGGGTCCCGAAAGCTGTGGGTGGTGGTTTCCGTCAGCTTTCTGATCGGCGTGGTGGTTACCATGTCCGAGCCTGATTTGCAGGTTCTGGCAAATCAGGTCCCCGGCATTCCCAATATGCTGCTGGTGGGCACCGTGGCCCTGGGCGTGGGGGTCTTCCTGGTGGCGGCGCTGCTGCGCATCCTCTTCCAGGTGCGCCTCCAGTGGATGCTGATTGGAAGCTACGCCCTGGTGTTCCTGCTGGCGGCCTTCATCCCGAAGGATTTCCCGGCGGTGGCCTTTGACTCCGGCGGCGTCACCACCGGGCCCATGACGGTGCCCTTTATCATGGCCCTGGGCCTGGGCGTCTCCTCCATCCGGAGCGACGCCAGCGCCGCACAGGACAGCTTCGGTCTGGTGGCCCTGTGCTCCGTGGGTCCCATTCTGGCGGTGCTGCTTCTGGCGCTGATCTTCCCGGCCTCCGGGTCCTATATTCCCCCGGCCATTCCCCAGGCGGGAGACAGCCGGGAGCTGGGCGGGCTCTTCGTCTCGGCTTTCCCGGAATATGCCTGGGAGGTTTTGAAGTGCCTCTTCCCCATAGCCGCCTTTTTCGCGGTGTTTCAGGTCATGTCTTTGCGTCTGAAACGAAAAAAACTGTTGCGCATCCTGGTGGGTCTTCTGTATACTTATATTGGCCTCGCCGTGTTTCTCACCGGGGTCAACGTGGGCTTCCTGCCGGCGGGCATGTATCTGGGGGAGCAGATTGCCTCTCTCTCCGTCCGGTGGGTGCTGGTTCCCATCGGTATGCTGATGGGCTGGTACATCGTCCAGGCGGAGCCGGCGGTCCATGTGCTGAACAAGCAGGTGGAGGAGATCACCGCCGGGGCCGTTCCCGGGGGAGCCATGACCGCCAGCCTGTCCATCGGCGTGGCCGTCTCCATCGGGCTGGCCATGGTGCGGGTGCTGACAGGGGTTTCCATTCTCTGGTTCCTGATACCCGGGTATCTGATTGCCGTCGTGCTGTCCTTCTTTGTGCCGGAGATGTTCACCTCCATTGCCTTTGACTCCGGCGGCGTGGCTTCCGGCCCCATGACGGCCACCTTTCTGCTGCCCTTCGCCCAGGGGGCCTGCGAGGCTCTGGGGGGCAATCTCGTCACCGACGCCTTCGGCGTGGTGGCCATGGTGGCCATGACGCCGCTGCTGACCATTCAGCTGCTGGGTCTGGTCTATCAGCGGAAGCTGAAGCGGGCCGGGAGCGAGGCCCCGGCGGCGGACGAGGACATCATCGAGCTGTGAGCGCCGGTCCGCGGCGCTTCCGAAAACCGTCCGCCATACATAAAAATGAAAAAGGGGGAGAGGGCCATGGGCGGAGCCGTTCTCATGATTACCATTACGGACCGGAGCCGGGGCGGGGAGTTCGCCGCCTGGTTTCAGAGCCAGGGCATCCCCCTGGTGCTGGCTGCGCCGGGCCGGGGCACGGCCACCACGGAAATTCTGGACTGTCTGGGTCTGGAGGCCACGGAAAAGGCCGTCCTGATGCTGGCGGCCCCCAATTCCCGCCGCCTGGTCCGCCGGGCGGAGCGGGACCTGTGGCTGGACGTGCCGGGCCGGGGCATCCTGATGACCGTGCCCATTGCCAGCATCGGCGGGGCCCGTGCCCGGGACTATCTATTGCCGCAGGAGGGGGAGGAATCCATGGAGCAGGAACGCACCCACGAGCTGATTATCGTCATCACCAACCGGGGCCGGACCGACCAGGTGATGAATGCCGCCCGGTCCGCCGGAGCCGGCGGCGGCACCAGCGTCCACGCCAAGGGCACCGGTACGGAGCTGGCCAAAAAATTCTTCGGCGTGTCCATCGCTGCGGAAAAGGAGCTGGTTTTTATCCTGGCGGAGGCGGAGAAGCGCCGCCCCATCATGAAGGCGGTGATGGATCAGGCCGGGATGCAGACCGAGGCCCAGTCCCTGGTGTTCTCCCTGCCGGTGACGGACATCGCGGGACTCCGACGGCTGGACCTGGAGCACCCGCCCCAGGCATAGCCTCCCCGCACGCAAAGCGGAATCCGGCTTCCCCCCGGCGCAGATGTTTCCGCCGCCAATGCAAAAAATGGCCGCCGCAGGCTTTGCAGCCCACGGCGGTCTGATATGAACTGTATTTTGTTGAGTTGATTCATATTAGTGGTCTCCTTTGTGTCATTCAATACGGTGTATGTTTTAAAAACAATGGCCCACACGCTTTACAGCGTGTGGGCCATTTTGGAAAATTAGTCGGGGTATGCGGTGTAAATGTCATAAGACCAGTCGAATCCGTACTTGTCAGGGTCTGGTCTACCAAGGTCCCATAGCATAACGTTTACACCGCCATTATTAACGTTTGCGTCAGTGGTGCAGAGCATGTTCGGAATGCCATTGATAGTTTTTCTGGTGCTGACAATGGCAACATGTGTCGCATAACCCTGATTGTCTACTTCGATGAGGAGGTCACCGACACGGGCTTCGTCATAGCTGACGCGCCGGAAGGTAACGTCTTGGCCGAAGATATAGTTGAACACCCGAGCGGCCCATCCGCCACATCCAATGCTGGTGCTGGTAGTTCCGGAGTTTCCGGTAAACGTATACGTTTTGGTAATTTGGCGAATAGCAGCAGGTCCGTTGTATCTGCCAGCGTCAGTGTTTCTGGGATATTGGGCGCGAAGCTCGTTCATGAGTTCCGTCACGTTCTCGACCGTGATGGGTTTGCCGTTGGTCAGAGTGCCGGCAGCAGGAGTGCTGGGAGTCTCGGGCTTCTCAGGTTTTTCAGGCTCTACGGGAGTCGTGTTTCCGGTTTGAGCCGTGTGGCAAATCTCGCAGAGCTTGCCGTGGATAGATACGCAGGCGCAGACAACTTCACCAGTGTTGGGGTCTACGGGAGTCTCAGGGTCAGGATTGGTGATATTTCCGCCGGAGTTGCCAGTGTACTGCATCATGCGGTAGATTACGACAGCGGCCTGTCCGCGGTTCATGATGCCATCGCCGTTAAAAGAACCGTCAGAATAACCGCCGATGATGCCGAGGGCATACACGTTGGTGACCGCGTCACGGTACTGGCTGGGGATGCTAGAATAGTCTGTAATCTTGTTGATAGCTGCGTTCTTATCGGAATTATTGGCAGAGAAGCCCTGCTTGGTCATGATGTTGGTCATGAGTTGGGCCATGTCATACCGGGAGATGCCCTTGTTCATGCTCGTGGCGAAGCCGGAATCGTAAATGCTGCCAGTATTAAAGCTGACGTTTTCCCAGATGCCGTTGTTCTTCAACGCGAGATAGTTGGGGTAGAACGAGCCGAAGGACAGGGTGAAGTCGTTGGTGTACTTCTTGATGTCATTGGCATAGAACGCTCTGGACAGCATGACGACGAAGTTGGACCTGGATACAGTGTTGGCGGGCTTGAACGAACCGTCTGTATAGCCGCCGACGATGCTCTGGTTTGCGCACCAGATAATCGCGTCATGGAACGTGTGCGTGCTGGATACGTCGCTGAAACTCAGGACAGCCGCGAGAGCGTCAGAAATTGCGTTGAGCTTGGAATCCTGCGTGACGCCGGGATTGCAAACCGGACAGTTGGGGTCGATGTGCGTGTCATACTCGACGGCGAAGGCCGAGACGGACAGGGACAGTGCCATAATAATCGCAAGAGCTGCCGCAATAAGACGGCGGATGTGGTTATGGGTGCGCATATTCGGTTGTTTCATGTTTGCGTCCTTTCTCAAATCAGTTTTTCTCACGGCAAGGTATCAGGCAGGGTCAGGGGGACGGTCAACCGTCCCCCTTCCTGCTTTGCTGGGGGAAGAATCTGGGGATACGCTGGGAACTTGCCGTGAGGAAAACAAAAATCGTGCCGTGCGGACGCAATAATCCCAACACGACACGATGTTATAATAGCAACACAGCGGTTTCCCCTCTTGCCAAAGATTACAGCAGAGGGTATAATAATCCCGTGGTGCGAATTTCATCGTTGTGTGGACAGCGCTAGTGTCCGCATAGGGCATGGGGAGTTGGCGCTCCCTATGCCCACCGCACTATTCAGTTTTCCTCACCGCCTATTTTACGCTTATGACTTTGAAATAGCAAGCCCCATTTAATAAGATTTGCAAAAGCAAGCCGTCTCTCCTGAATTGCTCCAGGCGGAGGCGGCTTTTCTTCTCTTCCCCCGTCCCCTGCGGGGCCGGAAATACACTCCGGGGGTCCGCATGAAGCCGGACAGATACAGCAAAGGCCAAAGCAAAACCGGCAGGCCATGACAGTCAGCGGATTCGCTTACCTTTGTGTCACGGCAGAAGAAGGCGGCATTTTTCTTCGCCTTAGCTATTTCTGCTGGAGTTCGCTTCATCTGTAAGCATCTTTAATGGACTGTTGTCCGTGTGTTCCGGCCCGTCTGTGGCAGGTTCTGTGGTCACAGGGGGACTGAGAAAGAACCTGAACCGCTTGCACGTATTTTTCGCCAGCGTGAATCTGTATATGCTTGCCAGGGCGGGCGGCTCTCTATCCTCCGCTTAGGGTTTTTCGCCCTTTTGGCAGGATGGAGAATGGAAAACGAGAAAATTACCCTCGTATTTGCTCTTTTATTTCACTTTTACCATTGCTTTTGACTGCTTGCCGGAATTCCTCCTGCTTTATTCTGTGCTTCCTTAGAATTTCTGGGGACAATTGCAGCGTCGAATTTAACTGTGGATTCATCTCTAAAGTATAACAGAGCCGTCAGGCAGGAAGGCGAATCTTGCGATTTCGAGATTATAGTCTGGGAAGACGGTCACAATTATGGGGAGGCCCCACGATTGTTTTGGCATGTTCCAAACGGCTTGCAAGATGTTCGCGGCGGGACACAGCTTTTTCCGGCAAACAGTGCGGAAGCAGGGCTGTATTATGCTCGTCATAGGCTCTTTGGATTTGGACAACAGGTCTGACAAGGATACCGACAGCCCAGCTCACGCCCCCCGGCGTCTTCTGCCCGGTGGACATACGGTCAGCGATAACCCCTGCCGCCTCCTGATACGGGAGGTCTTCACGTACTTCCGTATCTTTCAGGAAACTGCGAAAGGCACCGGCGCCAAGGTAGCTTACAATAAGCATCCGGGCCATGCTCCGGACAACGGCCCCGTCATACTCCGGGTGCGCTGCCTGATTACCCGCCAGATTGTGCAGGAGCTCAGACAGGGGAATTTGCTTAATTTCCATGCAAGTCCTCCTTTTATCGGCAATACAGGGTTGTGTCAGATGTGTCCGCTAATTCTATTAGCTCTACAAAAAATTTTCTTAGCAACAGTAATAAAAATAGCTGACACAGCCGACACAAGCCCCTCCAGCCTGTATTTGACTTGGGAAAGAGAGACAAAAATAACCTTGGGGACAGGTTTGCCCGCCGCAGCGGGTGAACATGTCCCCAGGGTCCCACACGTGGGCAGGCCCACGTGTGCATCTGGTAGGCGGACCGGCATCCAGTTACGCAGATGCCAGAATCGCCGAACAGGCCCGCTCCAAACCGTGAAGGAGCCGCCTGTCTGCGTTGATGTCCGCCGGGGTATAGCCCAGGGCGTCCATGGTATCGGACAGGTCCGTGGTGTAGCTGTACTTGTGGTTATCCAACTCACAGCGGAACATATCACAGATAAACCCATCGCCGGTCTGGTCTGCTGCGATGGCTGCGGAAAGCTCCGCCTTGTGCCGTGCCGTGGTGGTGTGCAGCTGCTCAGCATCTTTCTTCTGCACAAACCCACCGTGGCCGATAGAATAGATCTTATCTGTGTCCTTCTCAAGGTCAAGGCCCCATCCCTGCATTACCTCGCGGAACTGCTTATCGCTGAACGCAAAGCCCAGGGGCAGAGCGTTGAACTCCTGCTGCTGCCGGTCCCGCAGTTTCTGGTACTCGTTCATTTTGCAGTCCTCCTTTCATCTCGCACTTTGGACGATGCCGTATACATCATCCACGAAAAACGCTCCGGCGAACGGATTGAAGATGGCGGTACAGCGAACACCGTTATACTCGGCCAGATACAGGTTATCCTTGATACGATTGACAATCTCGGCTTCTCCCAGCATATGGCGGTCATGCTCATGGTTTTTCAGGCTGTGGATATACGCTTTCACTGTCATAGTGCAATACCCTTTTCATAGATTCTCCAGCTCGGTCCCTGGCGTCCTTTCCGGGACGCAAAAAATCCGCTGGCCCCATGCCGGGACCAGCGGAATAATGAGATTCAATCTTATTTGAGTGACTATTGCAAAAAAGAGCCGGTCTTCTAACCCGCTTCCCCATAGAAATCACTGCCTTTTCATTGGTTCAAACCAGATACATGCCTCGCAAATTGCCGCCTCTTTCTCCGGGGGCAGTTTGGGGATATAATGTCCTTCGGCACCCGCATAACCCTTATACTCAGTCTTGGCAAGTCCGTATTTTTCCTTGGCCTGCGATATGCTGAGATTGCTGACATGAAAGCCGTATTTCTGCTTAACCCACGTCTGAATCTCTTTATATGTGGCACGTTTACTTTGTAGGCGCGTGCCGTCCTCATAGTCGTCTGTATGAACTATGAGGACGAACACGTTACGATACACCGCCAGACTGATGTTTGACATGGTGTTCGTATACCTAACGTTTGGTGGAGGTGGCGGGAGTTGAACCCGCGTCCGAAAGCACTTAAACGGGACTTTCTCCGGGCGCAGACGGTTATTGCGGAGGTCTCTCTCCTCCCGTTCCCCTTCCTGACGGCAAGCCGTCACGCCGGTCAGGTCAGGTGAGCTTCATCATGTGTGGCACGGGCAAAGCTTACCGTACGCACATTTACCGCTAAACGACGCCCTTCCCGGTTCGCGGTCCTCCCGGGTCGGACGGCTGCCTTAATCAGGCAGCAACAGCAACAGTGTTGTTGTTATTTAATTTATAATTGCCCGTTTTATGGCGGTCAGGCGCCGCCGCCCGCTGGTCCCGCCTCCATACCCCCGTCGAAACCCTTACACCCCCGTCTTGATCCGGGCAGCATCCGCTTCGCCCTGTTCCCGCCGTCCTCCGGCTTCCGGAACCGCGCTCCGCTTCTTTGCCCTCCGTTCCCGCGCCGCAGGGCGCGGCAGCGCTTTTGGGCCGCCTGGGTAGAAAGCTCTTAATACTATAGCACATTCCCGTGTCGAAATGTGTTACGATTTCGTAACAGTTTACAGGGGAGACTCTTTCGCGCCGGCAGGGCCCGGGGATGCCGTTTTCCGGGCCCCAGGGCTTCCACCCTCTGAATGCCGGGGCCTCCAGGCTCTCCGGCGGAGTTTGAAGCAGCGCTATTTTGTCCTCTGCCCCTGCTTTTTTCCGGAGGAAGACCTCTGAAAGGATTCCCCGGGTCCTGCGGCGGTCCGGAGCAGGGACACCAGATCCCTTCCGCTGCGGAAGCATGCCGTCCAGCCGGTCCCGCAGATTTGAACCTCGCCCTGCATGCCGCCGCGCTGGCGGCGGCGGACCTGTATGGTCACGGCCTGCAGATCGCCACGCCGGACGCCTTCCGCGCCGTTCCGAAACGTCCAGACTGGAGCGGCCCGCACCACCTCTTCCAGCCCCGGCTCCTGCGCCGGATGGCCGGTGGCCTCCATCTCCTTCTCCATCTCGGAGACCAGCTCCTCCAGTCCCCGGAACGTCCGGGGTATCTCGCTGAAGGCCGACCAGAGCGTTCCGCGGTCTCTGCCGGAAAAACGGACCAGGAAGCTGGCCGGACCGCCGGAAAGGGCCCGGTTCCGGTCCGCGTACCCTGTCCATCGTGTTTCCATAACCATCACCCCTGTCCGCGGTTCTTGCCATAAAGTACACATTTTGACAGCCGTTGTTTTTTTATTATAGCATGGAGTATTTTGCTTTTTCAAGAGCTTCTGAGAAGAAATCACAGGTCCTTATGGAATGTTTTTCCTGTATCTGGAAGAACTGGCTCCTGTCAAAATGTGTACATTTTGACAGCCGCCCTTTTCTGCCCGGCTACCGCCTCAGCCGGTAGCTTCGCAGACGGCGGTAAAATGTCGCCTCGCTCATGCCGCACTGGGTCAGAGCCTCCGCCAGGGGCAGACGCTTCTCCTCCCACGCCCTCACGATGGCGGCAAAGTTCTCCGGCGGCGACAGCGGCGGTCTGCCGAAGCGGACGCCCCGGGCCCTTGCCGCCGCGATGCCCTGCTCCTGCCNCCGCCTGACCATGTATAATTTCTCTGAGCTGATCTCCATGTCCGTAGTCATTGAACGATCCGGCAACAAATATGCCTATAGGGCCAACTTTTCTGCTGCCGCGCATATTTGCCGCAACTTTTTTCTCGGAAGAGTTGCTCCAGCTGATTTGGAGGCGCTCATTGCCAGATTTGTTTCTCCTATACGCCCAGGCCGGGCATCGCCTCGACATCCGACGGTTAAATATCCTGTCAGCTTCCTTTACAGATTGCCATAATTTATTTAAGAATTTCTCATACTACGAGCCTTTTGCAGATGTTTGATCTGCCACTTTGTCATGCCCATTTCCTGACCCATCTAGTGCCCTCATCAGTGCTTTCCCTCTATTTTACGATAATTCTTAGCTCTTGCTTGTTAGGTTATTGACATTGCCCCAGGTCCTGGGCCTCTTTTTTCGTAATGAAGTTGTCCGGGAGACAGCCGTAGGTGTGAATGTAGAGGGCCACGTCCTCCTTGGCGGTATAGGACCCGTTTTCCGGAATGGCCTCCCCGCTGCCGGAATTGTCCTCTGAGGCGTTTCCGCCATCCGGCGGGAGGGCGGGGTCCTCCGTCCCGTTCCCCTCTTCAGGGGCCGCAGGGATATAGCCGCCGTCCTCCGGGGACGAACCGTCCAGAAGCGTGGAGGCCGTGCCGTTCTCCTCCGGCAGGGTCTCCGGGGCCGCGGCGCAGGAGGCCAGGGCAAGCAGGGTCAGGGCGGCCAGCAGTCCGCTGAGCCAACGTTTCATAACCATCATCCTTTCTTTTGGTACCCCCAGTATACCAGCCCGGACAAAAAGAGGCAAGGGCTTCCGCCCCTGCCTCTGTCTGTTCAAAACGGCGTCCGGCTCCCCCGTCCCGGCGGAGGGGGTTCAATCACTTCTCCAGCAGGGCCCGGAACCGGCTGAGGATGACGGCGGTCTGGGCGCGGGTGGCGGAGCCGCCGGGGTTCAGGCGGCCATCCGCCGTTCCCTGGAGTATCCCCTCGGCCAGCGCCCAGCGCAGGGGCTCCTGCGCGTAGGCGCTGACGTCTCCGGCGTCCCGATAGCCCCGGAGACTGGTCCTCCGCCCGCTGTCTGCTCCGGCGAGTCGTGCATAGCGCCATAGAATCGCCGCCAGCTGCTGCCGGCTCACGGGCCGGTCCGGATGAAAGGTCCCGTCGGGATAGCCCTCCACAATGCCCTCATCCGCCGCCCAGGCCACCGCCTGGGCGCAGTAGGACGCCGGCGGTACGTCGGTAAAGGAGGACCGGCCCTCCCCGGTTCCGCCGGCCAGACGGTGGAGAATGGCGGCGGTCTGGCCCCGGGTTACGGCCCGGTCCGGGGAGAAGAGGCCCGGAGCGGTGCCGTTCATCAGTCCCGCGGCGGACAGCTCCCGGACGGCGGAGGCATACCAGGCGTCTGCCGGCACATCCCGGAATCCGGCGTCCTCGCCGCCGTTCCAGGCCGTCAGGGCGCTTTCCAGCAGCTTCCCCGTCCGGTCCTGGGACAGCTCCCAGAAGCCGAAGCCTCCCAGGCCCCGCTCCCGTGCGAGGGCCGCCTTGGCGGCGATGGAGGCCTCGTCGTCATAGGAGAGAAAAGCCCCGTTCCCCAGGAGATAGGGGACGTCCGCCTGGCTGTGGCGGAGCCGGCGGAAAGCGGGATTGGTCAGATACTCCTGCCGGACGGCGTCATAGGATACCGACCGGGCAGAGGCAAAGGAGCCCCCTGGCCCGGCACAGCCCTGGTATATGTACCCGTACAGCGGCATGCCCAGCACCAGCTTTTCCGCCGCCACTCCCCGGCTCAGCCAGTCGGAAACGGCGGCGTCCACGCCGCCCCGGCCTCCGGCGTACACCGGGGCGTTGAAGTCCGCCCGCCGGTCCCAGGGACCGTGAAAATCATAGGCCATTACAAAAATGTGGTCCACCGTCTCCGCCACGGCCTGGGGCTCGATGCAGTTCAGATAGCCCTGCCCGGCGGCCCCGGCGATGGTAAGGAGATAGTCCCTGCCGTCCGTCCGGCTCTGCCGGTCCAGCGTCCGCCGGAGGGTCCTCAGCAGCAGGGTGAAGTTCTCCCGGTCCTGCGCCCGGTGGACCCCGGATCCGCCGGAAACGGGATATTCCCAATCCAGGTCCACGCCGTCCAGGTCATGGGCCAGCAGCAGGTCCAGGCAGCTCCTGGCGAAGGTCTCCCGCCGGGCGGCGGTGGAGGCCGCGTCGGAAAAGCCGCCGGAGCCGTCCCAGCCTCCCAGGGAGAGGACAATCTTCAAATCCGGGTTCCGCTGCCGCAGGGCCGTCAGGCCCTGGAGGTTCTCCCGGTCCCGGTCCGGGCTGGTCAGCACCGCTCGGCCCCCCTCAATCTCCGCAAAGGCATAGTTGACCTGATCCAGCCGCTCCGCCGGAAGCCGCTCCGGCCCGTAGCCTTGGCCGCCGGCCCAGGCGGCGTAGTAGCCCACCGCCACGCCCTCCGTCCGCTCCGCCGCTGTGCCCGCCGCCGAAGCCCCCGGGGTCCCCAGAGCCAGCAGCAGGGCCAGCAGCAGCCACCCGGCCCGGATTCCAACGCCTCTTCTCATCATCACACCCCTGTTCTCTCCGGACAGGCCGGAGTCTTTTGCGGCTATTGTATCAGCTTTCCGCCGCCGGGGGCAACGCACAAGTTCTGGAAGACGCGCCGGGTCCTGGGCCTATGGGAAGAAGAATGCATTTTTTCATAAGGCTTCCGGCAGCCGGTCCGGGGCTGTGATTCGGCAGTCCGGCGTGATGTCCGCCTTTTGGGGCTTCCCCGCGTCCCTCACAGCGTTCTCAACAGCGCCGGGAGCTGGTCCAGGGCCGTGATTCGATAGTCCGGCACGATGTCCACCTTTTGGGGCTTCCCCGCGCCCCTCACAGCCTTCCCGGCAATTCCGGCAGCTGATTCAGAGCCGTGATTCGGCAGTCCGGCGTGATGTCCACCTTTTGGGGCTTCCCCGCGCCCCTCACAGCGTTCTCAACAGCGCCGGGAGCTGGTCCAGGGCCGTGATTCGATAGTCCGGCACGATGTCCGCCCTCCGGGGCTTCCCCAGGGGGTCGAACCAGCAGGTCCGGAGGCCCGCGTTCCGGCCTCCCCGGATATCCGAGGTAAGACTGTCTCCCACCATCAGGGCCGTCTCCCTGGAAAAGCCGGGAATCCGGGCAAAACAGGCCTCGAAAAAGGCCAGGCCGGGCTTGTCCGCCCCCATCTCCTCGGAGATGAAGATGTCCCGGAAGTATGGCCGGATGCCGGCGCTGTCCAGGCGGCTGTGCTGCACGGCGGCGGAGCCGTTGGACGCCAGATACAGGCCGTACCGGGGGCTCAGCTCCGCCAGCAGGGCCTGCGCGCCGGGGACGAACCAGTGGCCCTGCTTTAAGTATTCCTCGTATTGGAGGCAGATACGGCCGGCAGGGCGGCTCAGGCCCAGCTCCCCGAAAAGCAGCTCAAAGCGGCGGACCAGCACCTGGTCCCGGGTCAGCTTCCCTTCCTCCAGCAGCTCCCACTGGGCGGCGTTGATCTCGTGATACCGCCGGAGCACCTCCGCCCCGGCGGGGACGTCCGCCTCTGTCAGAGCCCGGCGGATGGCCTCAGCCTCTGCCCGGGTAAAGTCCAGAAGGGTGTCGTCCAGGTCAAAGAAAATGGTTTTCAGCATGGCGTCCTCCCTGTTCGGCCTGATGTCTGCCGTTTTTTTGACTATACCACACAACCCTTACCCCTTCAACCGGGAACAGGACCGTTTTTTCCGGAAAGACCGGTTTCCCCCTTTTCTCTCCCGGCTTTTTCTGATATACTTCCAGAGAACACCATCAGTATCCGGGAAAGGCGGCGCATCTTATGAATCTTTGTGACTACGGCGCTCTCCGCGCCCTGCTGGAGCGGCACGGCTTCCACTTCTCCAGGTCCATGGGGCAGAATTTTCTCATCGACCCCGCTGTCCCCGCAGATATCGCGGCGGCATCCCAGGCGGGGCCGGACTGCGGCGTGCTGGAGATTGGCCCCGGCGTGGGCTGTCTCACGGCGGAGCTCTCCAGACGGGCGGGGAAGGTGGTTTCCGTCGAGCTGGACCGGAAGCTGCTGCCGGTGCTGGCGGAGACCATGGCCTCCTGTGAAAACGTGGAGATCGTCCCCGGCGACGCGCTGCGGCTGGAGCTTCGAGCCCTGGCGGAGGAAAAATTCTCCTCCTGCGGCCTCCGGCCCATGGTCTGCGCCAATCTGCCCTACAACATCACCACCCCCGTGCTGACCCGGCTGACGGAGGCGGGCTGCTTTGAGAGCATGACGGTGCTGCTGCAAAAGGAGGTGGCCCACCGTCTGGCCGCTCCCCAGGGCAGCTCTGACGGCGGGGCGTTTACCCTCTGGCTCCAGTATTTTATGGAGACGGAGGTCCTCTTTGGCGTGCCGGCGGAAAAATTCCTGCCCCGGCCCAGGGTGGATTCCGCGGTGCTCCGCTGCGTCCGGCGGACAAGCCCCGCCGTAGAGACGGAGGACGAGGCCTTTTTCTTCCGGGTGGTCCGGGGGGCCTTTCTGCTGCGGCGGAAGACCCTGGTGAACAGCCTGAGCGCCGCCCTGCCGGAGCTGGGGAAGGAGCGGATTCAGGCGGCCATTGCCGCCTGCGGCCTGCCGGACAGCGTCCGGGGGGAACGGCTGACCCTGGAGGACTTCGCAGCCCTGGCGGAGGGCTTGCGCGCCGTGACCGGCGGGGGAGACAACAGCTGACATGTCAGCCTGTCCATTGCACCCCCCATTTTCTCTTTTTGGCTGCGGCAAAAAGAGAAAACGGGCCGTGCACGGTCCAAAAGAGAAAAACCGCCTGCCGCAAGAGCTGCTTCCGTTTTTTACGAAAGTCTCCGGCCCGCCGCGTGGTGCGGGCGGGGGCTTTGGAGCGCGGGGAATGGACGTTCGTTTAACACGCTTGGCCGCTTACCCCGGGGGTCCCGTTAGAACTGCGTTTACCGCTTTCTCTTTCCGTGCGCACCGGGCCGGCGGCGGAAAGAAGGGGGAGCCCATTCGGCAGCCGCCGGAATATATGGAGGAAACATGATGAACGATTATTTTCACCCCGAGCTCACCCGGGACCACATTTTGGAAATCAGCTCCATCGGCCTGGCCCACATGGGGGACGCGGTGTTTGAGCTGCTGGTCCGGACCTGGCTCTGCACCCATGGCGGCGCCACCGGAAAGGGGATGCACCGGGCGGCCATCCGTCTGGTGTGCGCCGAATCCCAGGCGGAGAAGGCGGAGAAAATCCTTCCCCTGCTGACGGAGGAGGAGCAGGCCGTGTTCCGCCGGGGCCGGAACGCCCAGGTCCACAGCGTCCCCGCCCACGCCAGCCGGGCCCAGTACGCCGAGGCCACGGCCCTGGAGGCCCTGCTGGGCTGGCTCCATCTCCAGGGGAGGACGGAGCGGATCAACGAATTATTCTGCCGGATGATGGAGGAATGAGTCATGGCCATGGACGCGATTTTTTTACAGGCCGTTGTGGAGGAGCTGAGACGGGAGCTCACCGGCCTGCGGATTGACAAGGTGCAGCAGCCCGCCAGGGACCAGGTGGTCCTGCTGCTGCGGGGACGGCGGCTGCTGCTGAACGCCGGAGCCGGCGCACCCCGTTTGCAGCTGACAGAGACCCTGCGGGAGAACCCGGCGGAGCCTCCTATGTTCTGCATGTTATTGCGAAAGCACCTGGCCGGGGCCCGGGTGACGGAGATCACCCAGCCTCCGCTGGAGCGCCTGGTCAGAATCGAGCTGGACGCCGCCGACGAGCTGGGCCGGGCGGGCCGCCGGACCCTGGTGCTGGAGGCCATGGGCCGCCGCTCCAACCTGATTCTGCTGGATGAGGAGGGCCGGATTATCGACGCCCTGCGCCGGGTGGACGCGGAGCTGTCCGCCGCCCGGCAGGTGCTGCCGGGTCTATATTACCAGCCCCCGGCCTCCGTGGGGCGGCGCCCCTTTCTGGAGGAGACGGAAGCGGGCTTCCGGGAAAAATTCGCCGCCGCTCCGGCGGAACACAAGCTGGACGCCTTCCTGCTGGACAGCTACTTCGGCCTCTCTCCCCTGCTGGCCCGGGAGCTGGCCTTCCAGGCGGCGGGGGACGTGGACTGCCGCGTGTTCCAGCTGGAGGACCCGGAGGTCCTCTGGACGGCGCTGGACCGGCTCTGCCTGCGGGTCCGGGAGAACCGTTTTGCGCCGGTCTGCCTGCTGCGGGAGGGGAAGCCTATGGACTTCGCCTGCGTCCCCGTGGCCCAGTACGGCAGCGCGGCGGAGTCCGTCCCCTATGACAGCCCCTCGGCCCTGCTGGACGACTTTTATGCCGTCCGGGAGCGGCAGGAGCGGGCCCGCCAGCGGGGGGCGGACCTTCTGCGGACGGCCTCCACGGCCCGGGACCGCCTCCGGCGGAAGCTGGCCCTGCAGGAAAAGGAATATGCCGGAACCCAGGACCGGGACCGGCTCCGCGTCTGCGGGGACCTCATCACCGCCAACCTCTACCGGATGGAGCGGGGGGCCGCCCGGCTGGACTGCGAGAACTACTATGAGGACAACGCCCCCGTCTCCATCCCCCTGGACCCCCTGCTGACCCCCCAGCAGAACGCCGCCAAATACTACAAGCGCTACACCAAGGCCAGGACGGCGGAAAAGTACCTCCGGGAACAGATGGCCCTGGCCCGGCGGGATCTGGAATATATCGAAAGCGTGCTGGCGGAAATCCAGCAGGCCGAGACGGAACAGGATTTTCTGGACATCCGGGGCGAGCTTCGGGACGCGGGCTTTTTGAAGAAACAGGGAACCGGAAAGAAGGGGAAGAAGGAACGGTCCGCCGCCCCCCGGGAGTTCCGGACCTCCGGCGGGCTCCGGGTGCTGGTGGGCCGGAACAACCGGCAGAACGACCAGCTGACCCTGAAAACCGCGGACCGCCGGGATCTCTGGCTCCACACCCAGAAAATTCACGGCTCCCACGTCATTCTCCGCACCGGGGGCCAGCCTCCGGCAGAGGCGGACGTCCTGGAGGCGGCCATGCTGGCCGCCTGGTTCTCTCAGGCACGGGACAGCGCCAACGTCCCCGTGGACTATACTGAGGTCCGCTTTGTGAAAAAGCCCGCCGGAGGCCGTCCCGGCATGGTGGTCTATACCACCTGTCATACTGTGAACGTGACCCCGGACGGGGAGCTGGTGAAGGGGCTGCAGGTCAAATGACAGGAAAAGGAGGGGTGATCCCCTCCTTTTTCTATTCCTCCTCTTCTGCGGTCAGATACAATTCCTCCGCCTCGCGCTGGGCCTCCCGCAGAATGTCCCGGGCCTGCCCGAAGTCCATGTGCCCCAGAGCCGCCAGCGCGTCGGTGGCGGCGTTGAACATCAGGGCGTACAGCTTTTGATAATCTGGCATGTCGTCTCCTTCTTTGGATATACTTTAGATATAGTTTGGGCATAATCTGTGCCTCCTTTCGCATATTACCTCATATCGGATATAAAGTAAATATAATTTATATCTATTTAAGGAGGAAATTTGCCGGTGAAAAGTCTATCCATCCGCATTGACGAAGAGCTGCTGCACAAGCTGCACATTGTGGCGGATTACGAGGGCAGGTCCGCCAACAGCCAAATCCTGATTCTGATTCGGGACGCTGTGGAGGCCTACGAGGCCAGGCACGGCAAAATCCAGCTGGACTCCAGGAAGCCGTCCTGACCGCCCGCCCGGCGGGGCCGCACTGCCGTGCAGGCCGCTTTCGCGGGGAACCACTGCCGTGGGGGCCCAAAGGGGCCAGCCCCTTTGGAATCCCCGCCAGGGGGGACACCCCCCTGAATCCCCCCGATGACGGGAGTTTATGAAATGAGATACGGACTGCTATTCACGCCCTTAAAATCCCCCGTTATGGGGGAGTCCAGAGGGGGTCTCCCCCTCTGGTGGAGTGTCCAGAGAGGCAAAGCCTCTTTGGTTCCCCGCGAAAGCGGCCCGCGCCGGGCAGGCGGTCCCCGCGAAAGCGGCCCCCGTGGGAACGGCTCCCACCGGGGCGTTTTTTTGTTTCACTGTTGTAACGAATTCCCCGAAAATCCGACTTATGATAGTAAGCACACTTGAACATCTGCGCAGACCGGTTTTGTGTGCCGGCAACAGAGGAAGGGGGGCGAGGCGTTGGAAGAGCTCTATGAGGTCTACGGGCAGCTGGTCTACCGCTTCCTCCTCTCCGCCTGCCGGGACGAGGCCCTGGCGGAGGACCTGACCCAGGACACCTTTCTCCAGGCCTTCCAGTCTCTGGAGCGCTTCCGGGGGGAGTGCAGGATTTCCGCCTGGCTCTGCCAGATTGCCCGGCACCTCTATTGGCAGCACCTGGAGAAGCAGGGCGGCAGAGTCCCGGAGGCCATGGACGAGACCATTCCCGCCCCCTGCGACACCGAAGCCCAGGCCCTTCACCGGGTGGAGCTGGCGGAGGTGCTGGAGCGTCTGGAGGGTCTGCCGCCACTTATGCGGCAGACGGTGTATCTACGGGCGCTGGAGGGCCTGCCCTTCAAGGAAATCGGAGGCATTCTGGGGAAAAGCGAAAACTGGGCCCGGGTGACGTTTTACCGGGCCAAGGAAAGACTGATTCAGGAGGTCGGACATGAGGAATCTTGATGATTTTATGGACTGCGGCGTGGTGGACGACCTGCTGCCGTCCTATCTGGAGGGAATCTGCACCGCCTCCAGCCGCCGCCTGGTGGAGGCCCATCTGGAGGACTGCCCCGCCTGCGCCGAAAAGGCCCGGCGGCTGCGGGAGTCCATCCTCTCCGGCGCGGGGCTGGAGCGCCGGGCCCTGGACACGGCGCGGAAAATACGGCGGAGGCTGCTGCTCCAGGGGACGGCGGGCTGCTTCCTGGTGAGCCTTCAATGCCTGGCGGGGCTTCAGATGCTGCTGGCGGGGCCCTGGGGGCTGGAGTCCGCGCACTTCTTCTGGTTCGCCGCTGTGCTGACGGCCTGCGCCCTGCTCTCCGCCGCACAGAAGTATCCCATGGAGAAGGCGGACCGCCGCCTGCTCCTGGCCGCCGGACTGCTGGCCGTGCTGTCGGCGGGTCTGCCGCTGGTAAGCGGGGCCCTGCCCCTCTCCGGAACTCCGCTGGGGAAAGCCATGCTGCATTTCGCCACGGTGCTGTTCCTGGCACAGCTGGCGCTGTTTGCCCTGGGGCTGTACCGGACATTCCGCCGGAGCGTCCGGAACCTGCCTCTGCTGGCTGTTGGGCAGACCGGGATGTTCCTCTGCCTCCACTGGGGGCCTCTGCTGCGTCACGTGCCTCAGCTTCAGGACAGCTTGGGCCCGTCGGACTTGATGGTTCTGCTGTGGATGGGGCTGGGGGCGCTGTGGACCGCCCGGCCTCTGCCCCGGCTGACTCAGGGGGGACAGGACCGGCTGGGCAGTCTGGCCGGGGCACTGGTATCGGCCCATGTCCTGGGAGGCGTCTATATCCTGACACGTGGAAGCTACAGAGGCTGGACCGTTCACCGGCTCTGGCCCGCCGCCGCTCTGCTCTGTCTGATTCTACTGGCCTGGAAGCGGCCCCCGGCGGGGAAGCCGGACCGGGCCGAGGGCCGGACGCTGCTTTGCTCCCTGCTGCTGGCCCTGTCCGGCGCAGGGCTGATGGTCTGGAGCTATACCGCGCTGCTGATCCGCTCGGTGGAGACGGAGACAGGCCTGGTTTACCGAAGCTTCCTGTTCGGGGACATTCCCTGGGGGAATTTCCCGGTGGGGCTGGTGCTGGAGGGGCTGTTTACCCTGCTGTTCCTGATGCAATTGCCGGTGTTCACCAGGGGACTGCTCCGGCTGCTGGAGCAGAGGGCCAACACCCTGCCCTCTATGGCGTCGGCGCTGGCGGCCATGTTCTCCCTGATCGCGTACAGCGAAATGATGCACAGCCTGAATCTGGATGGGCCTGTGGACATGATTCCAGGGATGCTGCTCCGGGAGACCGCCGTTTTCTTCGCCGCAGCCCTGCTGGCGCTGGCATTGGCGGAGCTGGCGGCGGGTTTCCGGATCCGGAGACAGAGCCGGGTCCTGACAGACAGGCGGGTACAGAAATAAAAAGAGAGGACCGGCGAAAGCTTTGATCTGCCGTCTGCATGGGACCGGTTTATTCAACCAACGGACCGAATCGCGGCACAAAAAAGGGAATTTACCGGAAGCTCCCGGGCCTCAGCCGCGTGGCACCGGTTCCTTAACCACCAGACCTAAACGCGGCACAAAAAAGGGAATTTACCGGAAGCTCCCGGGCCTCAGCCGCGTGGCACCGGTTCCTTAACCACCAGACCCAAACGCGGCGCAAAAAAGAGGGAATTATCGGAAGCTCCCGGGCCTCAGCCGCGTGGCACCGGTTCCTTAACCACCAGACCCAAACGCGGCGCAAAAAAGAGGGAATTATCGGAAGCTCCCGGACCTCAGCCGCGTGGCACCAGCCCCTTCAACCACCGGACCGAAACGCGGAAGCAAAAAGAGGGGGCCCGGGGGATTCCTCCCCCGGTGGAAGCTCCAGACATTCAGCCGCGTGGTACCAGCCCCTTCAACCACCAGACCGAAACGCGGAAACAAAAAGACTCCGGCGGATAAACCGCCGGAGCGCTTTTTTTATCGGCGCGGAAGGGGGTATTGCTAACCCCGCGCCGCCAGCCGGCCCCGGAGAGAGGGGATCCGGGGCAGGAGCCGCAGAAGTGGAATGCCGAGGACATAGCAGGCCGCCGCCTCCCCGAGGCCCACAGAGAGAGCCGTAAGGGCGTAAGCCGTCCAAAAAGCACCGCCGGTCTCCTGAACGGTAAACCAGGCGATCTCGGCCCCGACAATGGCGGCGTTGCATAGCACCGGGGGCAGCGCCGCCAGCCAGGCATTGGGCATCCGGCGGGTCCAGAGGGCCGCCAGAAGGGTCGCCAGTGTGCCGAACAGCCAGTCCAGCATGATGGGAGACCCCAGGAAATTGGCCAGGAAACAGCCCACCACCAGCCCGGGAATGGCCTCCGGGAAGAGGAAGGGCAGCACCGTCATGGCCTCCGCCACCCGGAACTGCACACCCATGTACTGAGGGATGGGCAGAAGCAGGGTGGCCGCGGCGTAGACGGCGGCAATCAGCCCGGCGGCGGCCAGCCGGCGGGCGCTCATGGGAGCGCGGGACTCTGAGATTTGCGGCATATCATCCTCCATAAGGCTGCGGACGGGAAACCCGGGCTCCGCAGCCGCCGCCTTTCCGGCAGGCGGTCCGCCGGTCTGTTGGAGCCGCCGGAGGAGGTTAGAGAAAAACACCGCATCCGCAGTCCAGCGGAGACGGCGCCGAAAACGCTGCGCCTCTCTGTCAGCCCCTTCGTCCGCTCACGGGGAGCAGACTGATACGGGAGGCCGCAGAGCACGGCAAAAGAACGCGTGGTAAGGCCACGGCAGCCTCCATTTTTTTATATGGCCCCAGCCGCCGGAGCGGCGGGCCTGACAGGGTTATGGCACCTGTCGAGGGTAGTATAGCATGGACTAACCGGAAACGCAAGAGGCGATTGTCCTCTCCGGGCAGGAAAATCAACTTATTTTGTTAAGATTTCGTTAATTTTTCCGGGCGTAAACGCGGGGCCGGGAAGGACGGAACCCCTCTGTCCTTTGGGGGACCGGGGTTCCGCCGGGACGCCGGGGACACGAAGACGGCGTCCCTGGAGCGGCGGGGGCAGAGACAGCCGAAGCCGCGTCCTGTACAATGGGACTGCGGGCGCAAAGCGCCAGGACCGTTCTCAAACAAGGCCCAATGGAACAGGAGGAATACCATGCCAGGAAAAACCTATGGGTACATTCGCGTATCCAGCACAGACCAGAACGAGGACCGGCAGGTGATCGCCCTGCGGGAGCGGCTGGTCCCGGAGGAGGATATTTACATGGACAAGCAGTCCGGCAGAGATTTTGAGCGTCCTCAATATCAGCGGCTGGTGAAGCGGCTGAGGCCGGGGGATTTGCTGTATGTGCTGAGCATCGACCGGCTGGGCCGGAATTACGAGGAGATACAGAATCAGTGGCGGCTTCTGACCAGAGATCTCTGCGTGGATATCTGCGTCATCGACATGCCCCTGCTGGACACCCGGAACGGCAGGGATCTGATGGGCGCGTTCATTGCTGATCTCGTCCTTCAGATTTTGTCCTTTGCGGCGCAGAACGAGCGGGAGAACATCCGAAAGCGGCAGGAGCAGGGCATCGCGGCGGCAAGGGCCCGGGGCGTCCGCTTCGGCAGACCGCCGCTGTCGCCGCCGGAGAACTTTGCCGCCATCGTGAGGGCGTGGGAGGAGAAGCGTCTGCCCCTGGCGGAGGCTCTGACCCAGTGCGGCATGAGCGAGGCGACATTTTACCGCCGTCTGCGAAGCTACCGGCTGAGGCGGTAGCCGGGCAGAAAAGGGCGGCTGTCAAAATGTACACATTTTGACAGGAGCCAGTTCTTCCAGATACAGGAAAAACATTCCATAAGGACCTGTGATTTCTTCTCAGAAGCTCTTGAAAAAGCAAAATACTCCATGCTATAATAAAAAAACAACGGCTGTCAAAATGTGTACTTTATGGCAAGAACCGCGGACAGGGGTGATGGTTATGGAAACACGATGGACAGGGTACGCGGACCGGAACCGGGCCCTTTCCGGCGGTCCGGCCAGCTTCCTGGTCCGTTTTTCCGGCAGAGACCGCGGAACGCTCTGGTCGGCCTTCAGCGAGATACCCCGGACGTTCCGGGGACTGGAGGAGCTGGTCTCCGAGATGGAGAAGGAGATGGAGGCCACCGGCCATCCGGCGCAGGAGCCGGGGCTGGAAGAGGTNCCCCGGGTCCTGCGGCGGTCCGGAGCAGGGACACCAGATCCCTTCCGCTGCGGAAGCATGCCGTCCAGCCGGTCCCGCAGATTTGAACCTCGCCCTGCATGCCGCCGCGCTGGCGGCGGCGGACCTGTATGGTCACGGCCTGCAGATCGCCACGCCGGACGCCTTCCGCGCCGTTCCGAAACGTCCAGACTGGAGCGGCCCGCACCACCTCTTCCAGCCCCGGCTCCTGCGCCGGATGGCCGGTGGCCTCCATCTCCTTCTCCATCTCGGAGACCAGCTCCTCCAGTCCCCGGAACGTCCGGGGTATCTCGCTGAAGGCCGACCAGAGCGTTCCGCGGTCTCTGCCGGAAAAACGGACCAGGAAGCTGGCCGGACCGCCGGAAAGGGCCCGGTTCCGGTCCGCGTACCCTGTCCATCGTGTTTCCATAACCATCACCCCTGTCCGCGGTTCTTGCCATAAAGTACACATTTTGACAGCCGTTGTTTTTTTATTATAGCATGGAGTATTTTGCTTTTTCAAGAGCTTCTGAGAAGAAATCACAGGTCCTTATGGAATGTTTTTCCTGTATCTGGAAGAACTGGCTCCTGTCAAAATGTGTACTTTATGGCAAGAACCGCGGACAGGGGTGATGGTTATGGAAACACGATGGACAGGGTACGCGGACCGGAACCGGGCCCTTTCCGGCGGTCCGGCCAGCTTCCTGGTCCGTTTTTCCGGCAGAGACCGCGGAACGCTCTGGTCGGCCTTCAGCGAGATACCCCGGACGTTCCGGGGACTGGAGGAGCTGGTCTCCG
>CAJTFK010000023.1 GCA_910575505.1 Oscillospiraceae bacterium | reverse complement strand
TCGCGTCCGTTCTCCCGATGCTCTTGATGATGCAATTCACTTTGCTCTCAACTGTGTTTCTGCTGCCGATTGCGTTGGCTGGTTCTGTTGCGCTGGCTATTGTTTATTTTGAGAATTGCTCTAGCAATCCTGGTTTGCAGCCTATTGACCTCGGCTTCCGCCTTCTTCCAGTCGATGGATTTCCACTGGCATTCCAGCGCCGCCGCGTCCGGCAATCTCTCAGGGCTTTTATACCCCGTCGTTGAACAATTACCGTTCATAGGTTTACCTCCTTTTCTTGCTATGAAATACCGTGGGACAAGTCAGCACCCTTTCGGGTCGGGGCAAAGCCCCTATCCCGCCCCATTACAGGGCAGGCCTTCGCTTTTTATCCCGTTCCTCTACCCTCTGCGCCATTTCTTCCCCTTACGAGGTCGATACCTCCGCATTTCTGCAAAGGAACGCATAGGGCTTGCCACGTTCCGCGTAACAAATAATCGTGTGCGTTTTAGGAGCCATCTTTGAGCCGGGAGGATTTGTGTCCATTTGCTGGGGGATTGTGAAAGTTCCCACAGCCCCCTCCGCACCTTTTGGTGTAGGCGTGTCAGCCTGATTTCGCCTATTCCCTGTAACGACCCTTGCGATGATTCACTTTACGTTCTCCATGACGCACTTATCCTGGCAGTACGGCCGCGTTAGGCTCGCAACTTTCCCACGTTGTCCCACAGGCTTCCCACCCCGCCGTTACCAGCGACGCAGGCTGTGGTAGGATTACCCCAAATGGATAGGGCAGCTTCTTAGGCAATTTGTTACGCGACTTCGTGTCGCACGTCGCTTTCGGGATCGATTACGATGATGTCGTCCTCTGTGGAGAGGGCAACCCCGGCGATCTCCTCCTTTGCGGTGAAGGATTTGCCGGAGCCGGACACGCCCAGGACAAAGCCGTTTCCGTTCAGCAGCTCCTTCCGGTTTGCCACAATCAGGTTTTTGCTGATGACGTTCTGCCCGTAGTAGACGCCGCCTTGGTCCCGGATCTCCTGGGCCTTGAAGGGCATGAGGACGGCCAGGGCCTCGCTGACCGGCAGCTCCGACACGCCATTGGCCTTGCGGGTCTGGTTGATCAGGCGAATCAGCTCCTGCCGTATCTCCAGGTTTTCCGGCTGATTTGCGCTGTCTGGGCTGGCGGGCGCATAGGCGGAGCCGACTGTGAGCGTCAGGGTTCCAGACGCCCCGGCGCGGTTGGAGGCGGTGATCTCCGCGGTTCCCGCCCCCTTGGCGGCAGCTACCCAAAAGCCGGTGATTTGCTCCACCGCCACCGTGTCCGGGTCGCTGGAGGTGACGGTGTAGTCCATGCCGCTGGGGCCGATGAAGAGGCCGCTTCGCTCTCCTACCTCCA
The DNA here is from genome assembly GCA_910575505.1 of Oscillospiraceae bacterium. Lineage (GTDB taxonomy): Bacteria > Bacillota > Clostridia > Oscillospirales > Oscillospiraceae > Oscillibacter. The sequence continues at coordinate 63,846 of CAJTFK010000023.1, read as the reverse complement.
GGGTGTTCCCCTTGTAGCTGCTCACTCGGATGGGCGGGGTCTCCGCCGCCTGGGCGGGGACGGCCAGCAGGGCCGCCGTCATGGTTCCAGCCAGCAGCAGGGACAGGATTTTTCTGTTTTTCATGCTCGATTCCTCCGTTTCGTAATATGGTGGGGCTTGCGCAAACTGAACCATACCACAGAAGATGGGGAAAGTCGAACACAATCGGCAGACAGTTTTTAGCCGGATTATCTCGTCATGGGGCCGCGTCGATGTGTCTTTTGCCTTTTTGCTGCCTGTTGCGTATCCCGCTGCGGCGTACCACCGCACAATGTTCTGACACAGTGGATCAGGGCCTCATCTTGGGGGCGATCCAATCCCGTCAGTTTCAGCCACTGATCTGCCACGGCTTTCAGCGGGTCGTCCAATGCCAGCAGGGCCACAGCATCTGATTCCGTAACAAGATCCTGGAGTTTAGCCGCCACATTCCGGGCCGCAAGGATATTCTCCAAATCCTCCTGCCGCTTACCGGGCGTACTGGCCTCCCAGCCCCGCGCAAGCCGCGCAAAGCGGTTGGCCAGCACCTGCGCCAATTCCTCTATAGCGCTGTCGTATTCCACGCTCATCCTTCCACCGCCGTGACCTTCCAGCGGTACTCCGGCTGATTCATAACGCAGGTATAGAGTGTCACCCGGTTATCCGTGGTGGGGGCGGTGCCGCTGGAATCGTTGACACTGACCTTCTCCACGCTGATCACAGCATAGGTCCGGGTCCCCAGCACCGTGGTCAGGGTGATGGTATCCACCGCCTCCAGGGTGTGGATCTGGCCGAAGTGGTTGTTCACACCTCTGTTGTGGCCGGCGAAACAGGCATTTCCGTCCCAGATGCTGGTGTTGGTGAAGTGGCCCGCGCCCTTCTTCAGCGCGGCGCTGTCCGTACCCTGGTAAATCTTGACGCTCAGGCCGATGGCAGGGATCTTCAGTGTTCCCAGACTACCGTTGCTGTAGTAGAGGTCATCTGTCACCGCCGTATAGCCGCCTGAAGCACTGCCGGGGTTGGTCACTGTCACCGAGAACAAGCCGGGGACATAGACGGAGCCGATGCCGGAATCCGTTTCCAAACTGCCGCCCATGGCGGGGGGCTGAATGACACCGGCGCTGCCGTTGATGATGGCTCCGGAGGTGGGCTGATAGCCAGGGGCCAAGTTGGGGGTGAGGGGCGTGCCGGTGTGCAGGGTGTCGGCACTGTAGCTGCCGAAGGCGGGGGGAGCGAGAGCGGCGTTCTTGCTCACGTCCTCGTTTTTCATGGCCCCGCCGCCAGGAGTATGCACCGCGTCGTCGCAAAGTCCATTCCATTCCGTTTTCGCCTGACGGCAAAAACTCCATTCACTCCCTTGCTCTTCCTTTTCCCACAGCACCCGCTGCGCTGGGCTGCTGTGGGAGCCCGATATGGACATGGACTTGCCGTACTCCGGGTTGCCAGCTTCGTCGATCAGGGTTCCCGCAAAGTCGTAAGACTTTGTGGGAAGAGGAAACGCAGCGGAATGAGGGAGCTCTGCCGCATGCGGTAGAGCGAGGGATATGGAGCTTGCGTTGACGAAATCCAGAAGCTCCGTGGCATAGGCGGTCGCCATCATGGAGGCCGTCATGCACAGAGCCAGGAGGAGCGTGGTCAGTTTCTTCTTCATCACATTCACCAGTCCTTTCACATTCACCAGTCCTTTCTGATTACGGGTTTGGAATTACGCATCCTCATCGCCGCCCTCGGCCAGCTCACTGCGCCGTTTGAGGAACAGGGCGATCCCGATGCCGCCGCCAGCCGCGGCGATGAGGCCCAGAGGCGCCAGCAGGAGCGGCCAGTTGAAGCTGGCGGCGGGGGCCGGATCGGTTGCCTCCAGACCGTCGTCCACAGGCTCCGCAGGCTGGAGGGGCGTCCCCTCGAAAATTGCCACATACCGGGTCTTGTTCAGGGCGATTCTGCTGACTGTCCCAGTGTAGTCGGCGGTGACGGTATAGCCTTTGACATAGCTGCTGGTGGCGCTGCCGGTGTAGGTGGCCACGGCGGTGTAGCGGTCGCCCAGGGCGTAGCCGTCCAGACTTCCCGTGTTGTCCGTCTGCCAGCTGACGTCCTGGAGGGTCAGAGTGCGCCCTCCGTCCTGGATGGTCTTGGGGATGTACTGGGTGTCCTGTCCCGCCAGATTGGGATAGGTCCGGGTGGCGGAGACCTGCTTGGTGGAGCTGCCGTAGCCGGCCACCTCCACCTGCACCGTATCCAGCCGCAGGGTCAGCGTCCCGGCAAGGCCGTCGTCGGTGATGAACGCCTTCTCCTGGGGCAGCAGGGCCAGCACAGAGGCCATATCCTTGTTTTTACTGTCCAGCGTCACCGTCTCGGTGTGCTGGCGGCTCTCATGCTCCGGAAGTTCCTGCTTGAGCAGATCCACCAGGGTGTAGTGGTATCCGTCCTGCTCGAAGTCCGAGCGGGGGATGCCGGTGGGATGGTCCTCGGGGGACAGATCGTAGAACTTGCGGATCTCAGTTCCGTCCTCACTCTGGGTGACGGAGCTGGGGTAGCAGACCACATCGTCGCAAAGTCCGCTCTGCTCCGTTTCCGCCTGACGGCGAAAACTATGCTCGCTCCCTTGCTCCTCTGTTCCCCATGCGACCCGCGTTGCTGGGCTCGCATGGGGTACCCCCGTCCACTCCGCCGCGTAAGCGGCGGGAGCGAGGGCCATAGTCAGCGCCAATGCCAGGGCGCAGACTGCGGTCAGTTTCTTCATCGTCGTTTCCTCCTCTACATTTTCATTTCCGGGGCGGGTGGAGCCGCGTCGTCGCACGCTCCGTATCCCTCGTCCTGCCGCAAGCGACAGGACTCGCTCACTTCACTGCTCCTCCTTTCCCCAGCGAAACCGCTTCGCTGGGTTTCGCCGGGGACCCCGTTTTCCTGCTGGCGCTGTGGGATCTGAGCCAGAGTCTGCTGATAGGCGTCCAGCACTGCCTGATGGAACTGCTGGTGGAACTCTTTCGTACAGGGAAAGCAGATGTCCTTGTAGCCGTCCCTGCCCTTGTAGCTGGGCATGGAGACGAAGGGGCCGTTGCTGCCCTCCACCACCTTGACGCCCCGGATAGCGAAGCACCCGTTCAGGTTGACGGAGGCGTCCGCCAGGACGGGACCGCTGGCGTGGAGGGAGTGGATTTTCACATCCACCTGCATGGGGAGGGTCTCCCGCTGAGATGTGAGGGTCGGGTCAGGGGCCTGTTTCATTGTCGGTTCCTCCTAAAAAATTTTTGGTAAAATGGAATTACTCCATGGTCATGCCGCCCATGGCGGGCCCAGTGTCCTGTTCCTGCTGGGGAGTGCGAAGCTCCTCCAGCTTCTCCCGCGCCCAGTCCGGCAGGTACTGCTCATCCAGAACGCCGGCGAAGTCGGAGCGGTTCCAGCGGGTCTTTTCGCCGTCGCCCAGGCAGGTGGCGTAGACCGCCTGACCTCTGGCGTGGGGAGAACAGCCAAAGCCGCCTTCCGCCAGCCAGAGCATATTGCGGGGGTCCCAGCAGCTCTCCCGGAGCGTATCGGGACGCATCACCAGCACTTTGCCCTTGTAGTCCTGCTCCAGCGGGTTACCGGCGCAGTGTTCCAGGCCGAACAGCCCCAGCGCCTGGTATGCGTCCCTGGCCTGTCCGATGAACGACTCCAGCAGTCCCGCGGCGGTATCCACTGCGTAGCAGCGGTTATATTTGCTGTCCTGGGGAACAAAGGTTTTCCTGCCCCACTGGTAGGTCTCATCGCTGACCAGATGCTTGCAGGCCGACTCGCGGAACTCTTGCAGGGAGTTGGCGAGAACGAAGTTTACACGCTTAAAGCCGAACTGTTCCAGCACAGACTGGGCGCAGCCCTCGGCCAGCGACTCGTCCGCCGCGTTGAAATGATCCCGGACAGCCTGCTCGATGGCTCTGGCGCAGTCCACATTCACCCGAAAGCTGTCCTCGTGCATCTGCGTCTGCCTCAGACGGCGGGCGTCGGCGCGGGAGTAGGGGTACAGATAGGGAAAATCAGCCGCCATAGACGGTATCCTCCGCGATCAGATGCTCCTCCAGCCTGCCCAGGCAGGCGCCCACCACCATGAAGGTCTCCAGCAGATCCGCCGGAAGGTCCCGCAGGTCATAGCGGTGTTCCGCCGCCAGGACTGTGATAGTGTGGGCCTCTTCGTCCACCTCCGCGCACAGCCTGGCCCCATCGGGGATGCCGGCGGCCTCCCGCAGATACTCGTTCACCTGAACGATTTCCTCCTCGAAGTCATTGTAGGGGCAGCTGTCCTTATCACAGTCCTCGCAGGGGCCGCAGACCTCCGACAGGTAGTGGAGCAGCTGGGCCGACGTGCTTGTGAGCTGTTGGACAACGGCCAGCAGCTCCGGCGCGCTCATCCGCCCTTTCAGCACCAGCATGGCCCCATCCAGGGTGTGGTACTCCACCTTGTCGCCGGCGTTGAACCCGGCCAGCCGTGCGGCGGTCACTGGAAGCAGGAGGCCCTTGGGTGTGATCTCTTTGATGAATTTCATGTGATATTCCTCCGTTTTCTGATTAAATTTCCTGCCCGAAATCAAACAGGTTCAGCTGTGTGGCGGCACGCTGCCGCTCGGTCATGTCGTAGTTGGCGATGAACACCTCGGCAAACTGGCAGTTGGGGTCGTACCGCTGCTTGATGTTGTTCAGCCGGGTGACCGCCTCGATCTGGATGCTGGGGGCATCGTACAGCTCCCGGACAAAGGCGTCGTCGTTGTAGGAGAGCAGGAACTTCCCCTCAATGGACAGAAGGGCGTCCCGCAGGCGGATGTGGTCCTTCTCTGTGAATCCGTCCTCCCCGATGTTCTGGTAGTATCCCTCTGTGGCGTGGTAGGGGGGATCACAGTAAAAGAGGCTCACCGGACGGTCGTACTGCCGGATGAGCTTCTCAAAGTCCTTGTTTTCCACCACCACATCCTTCAGACGCCGGTGGGCCTGCTCAATAAGGGGGAAGTTGGCCCGCATATCGTGGGGCTGGCTGCCGTAGCTGGTGAGAGCGGAGGCGTAGCTGTAGCGGATGATTTGATAGAACCAGGACGCTTTCTGCACATCGCTGGCGGGGCTGCGCCCCAGAGCGTCCTCTCTTTGCCCTTCGGGCAAATTCACATTATCCCTCGCCAGCGTCTGTTTGATCAGTTCGAAGTCCTCACGGGAATTGAGGACATACCGCAGGGAGTCGATCAGCTCCTCATGCCTGTCCCGGACGCGGCAGTACAGGTTGGCGAGGAGGCTATTGAAGTCGTTGTAGACCTCAAAATCCCTGCCGGGGGGCTTGTGGAACAGCACCCAGCCGCCGCCCCCGAACACCTCGATGTATCGCTCATAGGACAGCGGGAACCGCCGCACGATCTCCTCCCGCAGCGCCTTTTTGCCCCCCACCCAGCTCATGAAGCTGTTCAAGGGCTGTCACCTCCCGGGATACGGAATTGGGCGGTATCGAACTTCTCCAGCGACCGGTTCAGGCCCCGGATGGCGGCGGCAATGCCGCTGATCCGGTGGGTCATGTGGGCGATGGTGGCGCGCACCTCCTGCTCCGCGGCGGCATAAAAGTAGCCGTTGGAGCTGCTGGCGATGGGGATGCCCCTGCGCCGGAGCCGGTTGACCGCGTCCCGCAGTTCCTTGCCACGGATGGAGAAGGTCCGCTCCAGTTCCCGGCTGGTAGCGGCGCCGCCCTCGCCCAGATGGTACTGCCGCAGATATTCGGCCAGCTGTTTATCCTCCATAATTCCTCCTTTCCGGGGCCGCTTTTCCGAAAATGGGCACAAGCGGGAGCCCAACGGGAGCCCAACGGGAGCCCAGCGAAGCGGGTCCCGTGGGGAGAGGAGAAGCAGCGGAATGAGCGAGCTTTCGGGCCTCGCCCGGAAGCGAGGGATATGGAGCTTGCGACGACGAAGGAGCCGTTTGTCCCTTTCGGTAAAACGGCCCCTTGATGCTGATATTGTTATTGACTTGATTGTCTGGCATGGGCTGTGCCCATGGAACACCACTCCTTTCCGCTGGCGGTCCAGTCACTGCATGGTTATATCGCCCTGTGTCTGCTGCTGAGCTGTGTATTCGCGGATGAGATAGCCAGTTTCCCCGCTGGCTTCCATATAACCGGAGGTATCCAGCAGATCCTTCCCGTAGTCCCCCAGATTGATATTGCCGGACTGGATCAGCTCCTCCGGTACATGATAGGTGCGCAAGTTGTTTGCGGCAAATTCCTTTACACCGTCACGGGGTACCCACTCGTAGCAGTGGAGGTTCTGCGCGATGTCCAGGGCAAATTTCAGGGTACGGCAGTCTTCATACTCCAAAGCGGCGGCAAACTTGTCCAGCCAGTGCGCTTTGCCCTGACCCTGCTCAGCCAGAACATAGCCGAGATTATCCCCATCCCGAACCAGATCGGTAATGCTGGAATACTGCTTCGTAAGGTCTCCGGCCTCGGGGAGAATACACCGGGCTTCCAGCAGAGTGCAGTCCTCCAGAGACTTGACCCGCAGCTCGTCCAGTGCCAGCACGACCTCGTCCGCGTCCTCCGCCATTTTGCCGTCATATCCCGGCAGACGGAGCCACACGCCCTCGGGGACCGCAGGGGAGGCCAGCTTCAGCTTGACGCTCCAATCGCTGTCCTCCGGCAAAAACGCGTTCTTTCCGGAGTAAGCTGGTTCTGCTGCCTTTTTCGGATATTCCACATAATAGCCTCCGATGAACAGTCCGGGGTGCTCATCCTCAAACTCCTGCCCGATGTGACCAAAATCCACATAGGGCAGGACGTCCTCCGGCAGGCTGGCCGCTCCTTTCTGGCTGTACTTGCCCAAATCCTCATAGCTCCCAGCCGGATGGAGCGTGCAGTCGGGCAGGCTTAAAATACTCTTGATGGCGTCAGCCGCCTTTTCGGGTGGATACCCCATCGAGACGGCGGCTAGGGCGTAGCTCTCCCGGACGCTTAACGTCTCCAGCTGCTCCTTCAACCACTCCTGTTCCTGGGGCGTACCGGGCAGTTCCAGGAATTCTTTGAAATCATCCATCATCACATCATCTCCATTCCGCCCTGCTGAGGGCTTTCTTCCATACCCTGGACAGGCTGTCCAGCGTCATCGCAAAGTCCGTTCACCTCCGTTTCCGCCTGAAGGCGAAAACTCCGTTCACTCCCTTGCTCTTCCGCTCCCCACATGACCCGCTCCGCTGGGCTCATGTGGGGACCCCGTGGCTCAATCAGGCCATAGGGAGTCAGAACGCCGCCGCACTTTTCGATCAGCGCCTGTCCGTACTGGTATAGATTCAGGTGTGGGGCGAGTGTCGCCGCGTCCGGCTCACAGAGGATAAGAGAAAGCTCCCCCTTCGCCACTTCGATGGGGGAGCTGTACTGGGGGGAGAAGACATAGTTGTCCAGCGAGTCCATGAGCGCCCCGGCGCTCAGGATGTCCTTGCAATCTGTGGCTTCCAGCAGGGCCTTGTAAGCGGTCAGTGCCTTCGGCTCCAGCCCTGCCAGTCTGCGGGCCAGCAGGTCCACAGTTTCCATTCCACTGGTCAGACCGATGAGTGACGGCGCGGTGCAGTCCACACAGCGCACCGGCTCCGTCCCCATGGGAGCGTTGGCCGGGTATGGGAACTCCACCCGGTTTCCGTCATATGTCTCAGCCAGGATGGTGTACGCGGGCTTTTTCGGCGTAAGCTCCAGGGTTTTGTAAACCTGACGCGGTTCGCTGTGCCGCTCCACATAGCCGAAGCCGGTAAATGTACTGCCCTCCGCCTCCCGATGATTCTTCCCAATCTGCGCGTAGTCCAGCAGCTCAAGCGTGGCGTCCGGAATGGCGTCTGTTTCCGGGATAAACCCGTTCTCCACAAGGAACCTGCCCAGTTCCTCATCGGTCACGGCATCCTCCACCACATGGCAGCATTCCCCGCTGTAGGCGTAGTCGATCAGGCTGCCAATGGGGATCGTTTCCACGCCTTTCTGAATATCCATGCAGACCAGCCCCTCGAAGACAGCCATACCTCGCGTGTCCAGCTCTGCCAGCCGCTTGGCCAGGGCATTGAGCGGGAAGATGTCTGTCTCCTGAATGCGCTCGTTCAAGTAGTCGTATCCCTCGACAGCATGGAACTCCAGATACGGGTGCTTTCCGTCCTCCAGCCGGAGCTGTTCCATCGCGTCGAGAAGTTCGTAATCCGTGGCTGGCAGATCCAGCTCCACTTCCTGACAGGCTCCGTTGGGGCTGCTGAATGTGCGGATATGGAATACCTTATCCAAGAGTCATCCCTCCCATCGGCGCTCCAGCCTCCATATCAGTGGGGGACTGGAGGGTCTGCTCATAGGTCCTGGGATCAGCGGCAGGGCAGTCCCAGCCATGCATAGACCCGGCCTCCATTGCCAGCCGCTGGGCGCCGGTGACGCCGAGACGCTGGTTGTTGTAGTCCGCCAGCTCCCGGTTCTGGGCGGGGACGCCGGTATCCCAGTCCGAGGGGTAATAGCCGCTCTCGCCCCGTTTGATACAGATGAGCGCCCCAGTGCTGGGCAGGACGGAAAAGCACAGTTCCGGCAGTCCCTCCGCCAACTTCTGTTCAGAAGCCGCTTTTTTCATCAGCGCCTGTTCCTGGATGTAGTGCCTGGGATCAGCAGCGGGGGAGTCCCAGCCACGCAGGCAGCCGCCCAGCATGGCCTGCTCTTGAGCCTTGCTGATTCCGCGGCATTGATTGCGGTAGTCCGCTATGTGCCGGTTCAGACCGGGTTTCTCACTGCTGTTCTCCGACACCTGATAGCCGGCGCCTCTGGTAATGCAGATCAGGGAGTCATCCTCCGGCAGGACAGAGAAGCACATATCCGGGAGCCGCTCAGAGAAGTGGGGATCGAAGCGGTCCTGCTCCGGCATGATGCTCCAGTTCTTGCTCTGCCACAGGTGGACATACAGCTCACAGCCATCTCCGATGCCAATATCACGCTGCTCAAAGCCCTCGCCCCAGCCATCAGACATCTGCCCGCTCAGATAATCAGTCAAAGTGTCCAGTTCCACAGGGGTCAGCGCTTCTGCTGCCTTGCACTCCACTACCGCCCAGAGCCGGCCTTCCCGTTCCTCTGCGGGGGCCCGCCCTCACGCGCCTCCTGGATTCCCGGGAAGTCAGAGGAGAACATTGTATCGTGATGCTTCAAATGGAAGTCTACTGTGCCAGGCTCCAGGTATTTCTCACACAGGCGGGGGAAATAGGCTTCAATTTCGCCCCATTCGTAGGGATAATCGACGCCCTCGCCATAGATGATGTCCTTTCGCAGCTCCTCCACCAGTGCTTCATACATGTCAGGATCTGTGTTATCATAGGCGTTCTGGCTGGTCATATCCTCCAGCACTCCATCTCCAATGTAGTACAGATCTTCAAACTGACAGCCTCCATAGGCTTCCACATCTGTCAGAGAGTCCGGGTCTGCCAGCGCCGCCAGATAGACCTCCCTGCCCTGGGCGATGAGCCATCCTCTAAAGTAGGAGAAGTCATTGTAGTCGCAGACATTTTCACACATCAGCGAGGCGGCGGTCCACAGGCCGTATTGATAGGATAGCTTCTGGTATCCATACAGAATGTCGTGGAAATCCTGGGCCTGCTTCGGACCGCGGGCGGCGAGCTGTTCGTACAGCCAATGGAGGGACGCGTCCATGTCCTGGCCGCACTCCTCTTTCGCCCCGGCAATCAGGTTCCAGAAATCGTATTTGCTCATTTCCATCCCCGGCTGCGCCGGATACCACTGTTTCTTCAGACTTCCCGCAAGGCTGTCGCATTCCGCTGCCCACTGTTCCAGCTCCTCATCGTTGGCCCGCATCTCCTGGGCGTAGAGTTCCAAGCCGCTGAGGATATTCTGTCTGGTCTGTTCACTCAGCTCAGGCGCGCCGCCGGAGTCTCTGGCGGCGGATACCGCCTGATCGAATGTACTGCCGATTTGCTCCACCATCTCCCGGTATCCCTTGGGTGTGTCATCCTCAGCCAATCCCCAGAACTCAGCCATATCTGTGAGCAGTCTGCGGAATGTGGGCAGCTGTTCTTCCTGACCCTGTGCGGCAAGCCGGGCGGCGTGTTCCGTCAGGCCAGCGATGCACTGGCGCATCGTGTTTTTATATGCCTGATACTGCGGCTCCATCTGAGCGAGAAGTTCATCGACGGTATAGTCGTGGGTGTTTTCGCCCTGGGCCGGCGATGTCTGTTCTCTGTTATCCAAGCTGCATTCCTCCCATTTCAATACGTTCCGCCATATCCTCAGCCTGGATAGGCGGCGTCTCATAGAGCGTCTTTTTTCCGTAGGTAATTCTGGTGATGTCCTCCGCACAGTAATTGGCGCCGCGGCCAAACAGCCGCTCGAACTCCTGACGGTCAGCGGCGGCAATATGGCTGGTGCTGTAGGAGTTGTAGCGTCCTCTTAACGGAGTGGTTCCTGTCCTGAAAGACAGTTCTTCTCCATTTTTCTGGACAGTAACGGTCACCGTCTTGGCGCCGCTGGTTTTGATGGCCTCTGATATCGCCTTGACCCGGTGGAGGGGGCTGTCAGTATCTTGTACTATCGCCTGATATTCCGCCACCAGAGCATCGTTTTTTCAGAAATTGCAGGAGGAATTTCTCTTGGTTGATTTTAATATGCTGATCCGCCTCTGTTTGAACGAGGCCCTCCGGATTCTGGAGCCAGGCCATAAAAGTGGCCTCCGGCAAATTGCCCAAGGTGTAGCCACTGTGAAACTGTCCACCTGGCTCGCTGCCGCGAAAGAACCAATCAATGGCTTCCCTGTGCGCGCCATCCTCCAGGTATTCTTTCAGCTCCCGCGCCGCCTGCCAGCTGGTGACCTCTTGGACAGACAGGTTGTTCCGGTCATTGGCGATAGTTTCCTCCACGCACTGGTTGATTCTGCCGCATATCTCATCCACCACAGAGGGGATGGCCCTGGCCGCAAACGGGGCCTGCCCGTCTGTAAGAATAGTTGACAGGCCCTTCGTCAGATACAGTGTCTTTTTTCCGATGTCGTGTACACCGCAAAACGTCAGGCCGTTTTTCCAGGAGATACAGCCATCTGCTTCCACGGCAGTCTGGTACAGATAGTCAACCGGCTTCTTTTCGATTTTGAGGAGCATCGTGACGGCTTTCTCGCCCGTGCAGATTGTCAAAGGCGCGTTTCCCCAGTCCAGCCACCGCTGGAAATCATTACGGGAAACCGTACATTGAACAAGGTCTTTCATCAGGTGACTCCCCCCATCGTCATGCCGGTACCACCATAGTCCTCGATCTGGCGGGGATTCTCCTCACCATACAGGTCGCAGAACATATCGTCCACGGCCTTGCGGATTTCCGGGTCATCGCTCAGGGTTTCACAGCGGAAGCCGGTGGCGGCATGGCAGGGCAGCTCCTCACGGACGGCCTGGAGATATTTCTCCGGGTCAGTATAGTTCCACCGTTCCCCGCTGGCGAAGGTGACCCGCCCGACAGCTGGGCTTTCGTCCAGTACCTGCCGGAGACGGGCGGCAGCCTCCGCCGTCACCGGGTCATCCTTGAATTCGTCCATCCTCAGCCGGTCCTCTGACAGCCACTCCCGGCCATCCCAATGGATGGCCAGATCCACCGCGGCGATGCCGTCCTTGGTGACCCCCAGCCGCTTATCCTCACAGTCAAGACCGGCGTATAACTGTATGGCCTCCTCCAGCGGGAGCTGGTGGGTCACCTGCCGCTCATGCGTGTTGATGTGTTCGATCACATACCACTCATAGCTATGGGGGAGTGTGGGCCCAGCGGCGTTTTGGAGCGACTGGCGCCCCTGTTCCGTCAGTCCCATCTGCTGAGCCTGTTTATCGAAGCAGCTGAGATAACACTGATAGTCGCCCTCTATGGGATTGCAACGCAGGCGGTAGAGATACCGTCCCGTCTCCAGCGTGAAGCCGTAGTTCTGGCAGCAGGAGCCGCCGGCAATGGCGCCCTTACTGCCATAGCAGTACCGCCGCATGGAGGGGAGGTCTTTCAGGACTCCCTTGCGAAGATCGTTCACCACCTTGTCCAGCTCATCCCGGAACTCCTGGGTGTTCAGCTCCTCGGGGCCTCTGGGCCACCGCGTCAGAAGAAACTCCGCTCTGTTCCGTTTCCGCCTGGCGGCGAAAACTCCACCCGCTTCGTTCCTTCTTCCTTTCCCCACCGGACCCGCTGCGCGGGGCTCCGGTGGGGGCCCTTTCCTATCCCTATCCGGCGTCTGAGCATAAAAAAGCCCCGCATCCTCGGGGGATGCGGGGCACAACTGATGGCGGATAGGCGTTTCAGGGCAGCGGATCTTTTCCTCAGCACAGAACTCCGCCAAGCTGGGATTTGTACCGGTCACCTGAGGCGCATCCTCGCGGGGGATGGGCGCGGCACTGTACAGCACCGAGGCCCCGAACAGGCGAGCCCCCAGCATTTTGTCCTTGTAAATGTTGATTTGCAACGGTTTCACTCCCTTTCGTTTTTGGTCAGCAACAATAGATACCACAACTCCCGGCGAAAGTCTACAAAAACTTTTTATATCATTGCCTGCCCAATCTCCGGTGCGGGAGGGAAAGGCTTGCTCAGGCGGCGCGCCAGACCGAACTCCGTCCGCCGGACGCCGTCCTCTGCCATGGAGTCCTCGCCCAGACGGGAAAAATCCATATACCCGTCGATGGTATCAATGACTTCATCGTCCGCCCCGACGCGCCGAAGCACCTGCTTCCCATACTCATCCATGTCCTCCGGGACCAGTTCATAGTCGTCCCGGTCCATGGCGATGCTGACGGCTTCCGTGAAGGCACCCGGCTGTTCCACCTCCAGAACAGCGCAGAACTTCATCAGTTCCCCGTCCTCCTGCTCCATCTCCTGAAGGCACAGCGCCAGCGTATTGGCGTCTTCCACAGTGATTGTATCCAGCGGGAGGAGGCCGTCCAGATACGGAGAGGAGAACTTGACGGCGGTGATTTCGGCCTGGGCGAAGTCCTCCACGTCCAGCGCCCTTTTTGCCTGCTCCAGCCGCTCGTCCGAGGCGGGAAAGCTGAGGGGGAATGTACCCTTTGCTGTGGAAAGCGTCAGGCGGAGGACGCCCTGCTCTTCCAAGACCTGCTCCATAGCGCCTGACTGAATCCCGGTGTTGCTGTCGGCCAGGAACTCTCCCTCATGGCTGTTGCAGTAGTCGATGCCGATGGAGCGATAGTCCAGGTAGGGCCGCAGAGTCTCCGGTACCTTATCCTCCAGACGGTCATGCTCCACCAGCCATCTGCCCAGCTCCTGGTGGGAGGTCACACCTGGAATGACCTCGTAGCAATCCAGGCTGGCCGGTTTGATATGGGCGGCGATCCGAAGCACATCGTCCAGACTCTGTTGAGACTCCGGGTCCAGAGACTTGGACAGATGGTAGTGTTCCGCCGCGTTCATCCCGTCTATTGTCTCCGCCAGCTGGTTCAGCTTCTGGAGCGTGGAATTGCTGTCCAGCCTGGTTTGCTGGAGATGCCAGTTGAGTGCGGGGACGGAACTGTCAGCGTTCAATACCGTGGGTGCGATATTGGGTTGGCCCGCCGCACGAATTTCATCAACTTTCCGTTTGAATTCATCCAGCCGCACCGGCAGTTTCAACTGTTCAAGTACCCTGCCGCTGGATATATTCAGCTTTAACATGATAGACCTCCCATCTGCTGGTCCGGCTCTTGCTCAGGAGGAAAGGGCTTACTCAGCCGGCGCACCAGACCGAACCCGGTTTGCCGAACGCCGTCCTCATCCATCATCTCACTGCCCAGCCGGTCAAAATCAGTGCAGCCTTCTATGGCCTCCAGAACTTCGTCGTTTGCACCCATGCGGCGCAGGGCCTGACGGCCATACTCCCGTTCGCTGCTGGAGATCAGCTCATAGTCATCGATGTCGATGGCCATATCAAGGGCCTCGGTGAAGGTGGACGGTTCTTCCACCTCCAGAGCGGCGCAGTATCCACCAGAAAATGTCCCAGATCCTCGTCTGTCTTGATCTTGGGGAATATTTCATACTGATCCAGGCTACCCACGGCGCGCAGAACATCATCCAGTTTTTTGGCTCGTTCCAGTGCCAGCACCCCACTGAGAAACTCCAGCCTTTTGCTGTCCATATGGTCTATCACTTCGGCCAGCCGATTAAGGTTCTGGATTCCGCTCTCTGTATTCAGGTCATTGACGCTGATACGCCCGGTCAGAACTTATGCCGGCCTTCACCACTAACGCCTCTCACCGGCCCGTACTGCTTACCAAACTCCTCTAAACCTCTCATTTCCTTCTGAACCTCATCCAGAGTCGTTGGAAAAGTGATGGTTGCCGCCTCGGAGTCAAGGGTACCTTTCCACATTCGCAGATTCATTGCGCCAACCCTCCCATTTTGAGTCCCTGTTCCCGCTGATGCTTCTCAGCGGGGTCCTTCATCATCAGCTCCTCCAGCGGCATTGTGCCCTGGTACACCACATAGCCGCATTCGTTGAACTGCCCGCCTTCCTGCCGGAGCTGCTGTTCACCGTAGCGGCGGTAGTCGTAGAAGCCCTCCAGGTTTTCGTCGTAGTCGAAATGACCGGACTCCCGGATCATGTGCCTGCCGTATTCCTCCGGGGTTTGGAGGCCGGGGACAAAGTCAAACAGGTCCAGGTTTTCCGCCAGCTGGCGGACGGCCATCATGTCTCCAGCCTCCGCAAACAGCACTACCGCATTCAGCTTCTCCATATCCGCCTTCTTCAGCGGCTTGATAGCCTGGCACATCCGGTTCAGGGCTGGGAGATCGTCACCGCTCAGATACTCAATATCCAGCGCCTCATCCACTTTTTCCGGCAGCTCATTGCAGTCGATGCTTATCTGGGCATCGTGCGGCGAGGTGATGCCAACGCGGAGTAGTGTCCGCTCGATCTGGTGTTCCGCGGTGGGGAGGTACAGGTACTCCGGATTTTTCCCCTCTGCCAGCCCCCGCTTCGGCGTGATCTCCAACACCATAAAAAGGCTGTCGTAAGGATATACGGGGAACTGGTGTCCGTTGTAGACCGGTTCCAGCTTCATGCCGTTGTCGTAGACCACGCCGAAGGGGGTAACGGTCTCACCGCCGCCATCGATCAGCAGCCAGGCGGTTTCGGCGCCATCCAGATTTTCCGGCTCCTCCAACCCGGCATTGCCGCCATTCAGGTTCATATAATGGCTGCGCCCTACGGCCTCCAGATCAGAGAAATCCGTAATGACCGTTGCCTGCTGGCAACAGTGCGTCAGGTTGATCAAGTCCTTGATGTCGGACAGCCCCAGCTTGTGAGCCATAGCCTGGAACTGACTGACCTCGCCGGCGCAGAAGCCGTCCAGCCGTTTCGCCAGGTAGTCCAGCTGATCGATATTGACCAGCGTACCCACCAGGGTGTTCAGCACGCTGTACCGGCTGTTTACTTCATCCACAGTGCAGTCCCGGTTGACGGAAAAGCCCAGGTCAATTGCCTGGAGCATCTCAATGGTCTTATCGTACTGGTCAACGGGAATGGGAAAGGGGATAGTGATCTGATCGCATTCCGGACGTCGGGGGTTGCTCATAACCGCTTGGATCACATAACTCATACGCCGCCGCCCTCCTCAAAGCCCTCTTTCATCTCCCACTCACGCTGCCTCGGCTTGGCGGGCCGGTTGCAGGGCAGCTTCTTCTGGGGCCTCTTTTTCCGGGTGTCAATGCGGGTAGACGGCGATCTGGACGGGTCCATCATCGCGTCGTCGCAAGCTCCGTATCCCCCGCCCCGCCGCAAGCGGCAGGGCTCGCTCACTGCGCTGCTCCTCCTTTCCCCATGCGACCCGCTTCGTTGGGCTCGCATGGGGCGGCGGGTATCGCCCATGAAATATCGTGCCATATTCTTCTGTCCTCCTGTTTTGGTATTTCCAATCCCTGAAAAGAGGACAAAACGAAAAAAGGCGCTGCCCTTTTTTCAGGGAAACGGCCTTAACTGGTACAAATATTGGGTTTTAACTTAACTGCATCCCGCCCTCTCACGGGGGCTCTATAGCCGCAAACTCAAACTCTTTTTGGTTGGACGCCTCTGCCAGCGCCTCCAGATCCGGGACGCTGCGTTCGATTGGTCCCACGGTGGATTCCGGGCATTTCCATCGTTCATCTGTGGGGTTGTTATTCTATAAAAAATGTATAACCGCTTTGTTCAGGATCGAGTGAGTCACAAAATTCTTCCTCTTTTTGCAAGGAAATGTCAACTCGATCCTCCAAATCAGGGATAGTGCGCTCTATTTGTTCCGCCGCAGAGCTCAGATGCTCCTGCCGTTCACTGGTAATGCTGAAGTTTTCCAATGTTTCATGGATACTGCGATAGACTTCTGACTGTTGTGCCGCAGGTTTAAGTCCTGCCTGAGTGAATAGGAGGTGGGGAAAAATCTAAATTTTGAGGCCCTTGGATTTTCGTTATCCAAGGGCCTCTGAGGTCTTGAAATCTCTCAGTTTTTTCACCAAAAATCTTTTTTGACCTCTTTTTCTGGCGCAGCGGGAGGGATTCGAACCCTCGTGGGATTGCTCCCAAACTGATTTCGAGTCAGCCCCGTTATGACCACTTCGATACCGCTGCGTGTATTTTTCGCAACATCAGCCCTCAAAAAGTACCCCGGAAAAAGGAGAGAACTGATGGAGAGAACTACAAAAATTTTTCTCCTTGATGATACCTCCAAAGCCTTGAAAAATCAAGGGTTTTCAGAAAAACAGTTCCAAAGTGGTCACTCGTTTTCGAGTCAGCCCCGTTATGACCACTTCGATACCGCTGCGTGTATTTTTCGCAACATCAGCCCTCAAAAAACGCCTCGGAAAAAGGAGAGAACTGATGGAGAGAACTACAAAAGTTTTTCCTCTTGATGATACCCCCAAAGCCTTGAAAAATCAAGGTTTTTCAGAAAAGCTGTTCCAAAGTGGTCACTCGTTTTCGAGTCAGGCTCGTTATGACCACTTCGATACGTCTCCGTGTGAACATATGCGGCTTTCATGAATCAAAAACATAATCCAAGCCAGCCCTGTGACAGCCGTTCCATACCGCTGCTATCCCTTGGCCTCACATGCAGAAAGCCGCATTGACGCTGAATCTAAACTGACGTATTTTCCTGCGCTTCCAAGAGAAATATGGCGGCCGGACGGTACGCCGGAGCAGAGCCGGTCAAACCGGCCCGATAGGGAGGACCACATTCGTGGACCCTACAGCAGGACTGCGTTTATTATGCCATATTTTCCCCCGGGTTGCAAGGGGCAACCCGCTCCGGAGCCGAAAAAATTTCCGTTACCGTCCAAACTGGAACGCATCGCACTTAATCATGCCGTTATACAGCTTCCGTTTTTTGTCTGCCTGGCGGCCAAAACAACGCTCAAACTCCGTGTGGGAGCTGAGGACCAGCACACGCCATTTCGGCGGCAGGGTCCGCAGCGCCTGTCCGAAAGATCTGTACAGCGCTTCGGCCTCCTGCTTTTCCAGAAGCCGTTCGCCATAAGGCGGGTTGGTTACCAGCTGGCCATATTCGCTGTCTCGGTGAAATTTCCCTGCGTCCGCCGTCTCGAAGCGCACACAGTCGGAGACTCCCGCCAGCTCCGCGTTATGCCGGGCCAGCTCCACCGCCGCCGGGTCGATGTCGCCGCCCCAGATATCATAGTTCCCGTGAAATTCCCGATCCATGGCCTCATCGGCAGCCTCCAGCCACAGCTTGGAATCCATGGGCTTCCAGCTCTGGGCGGCAAAGCGCCGGTCCAGGCCGGGCGCCCGGTTTTTCGCAATCAAGGCCGCCTCAATGGGAATGGTGCCGCTGCCGCAGAAGGGGTCGCAGAAGGAATCCTTTCCCCGGTAGCGGGAGAGGATGACCAGCGCCGCCGCCAGGGTTTCCCGCAGGGGCGCACCCATGCTGCGGGCCCGGTAGCCCCGCTTGTACAGACCTTCGCCGGAGGTGTCCAGGTAGAGGGACGCCTGGTCCTTGACAATGGCAAACTGAATCTGGTAGCGGCTGCCAGTTTCCGGCAGGGTCTCCCGGCCATAGACCTGTCCCAGCCGCCGGGCAGCCGCCTTTTTCACGATGGACTGGCAGGCGGGAACGGAATGGAGTGCGGAATTCAGGGAATAGCCCTTTACCGGGAATTCCCCGTCGCCGGGGATGAAGTCCTCCCAGGGAAGGGCCAGCACCCCCTGAAACAGCGCCTCGAAATCCGGGGCGGGGAAGGAGCCCAGCTCCATCAAAACCCGGGCCCCGCAGCGCAGGTTTATGTTCAGCCGGGCGATGTCGGCAAAGCCGCCGGAGCAGTGGACCCGGCCGTTTTCCGCCCGGACCTCCTTCAGGTTCAGCCGCCGCATCTCGTCCGCCACCAGGCTCTCCAGCCCCAGCAGACAGGGCACCGTCAAAATCATATCCCCGCCTCCATTCCTTATTTCAAACGTGTTTACCAGACCAGCGTGGCAAAATAATCCTCCAGAGTCTCCGCCCGGCGGATCAGCTCCACACTGCCGTCCTCCCGCAGCAGCAGTTCCGCGGAACGCAGCTTTCCGTTGTAGTTATAGCCCATGGAAAAGCCGTGGGCCCCGGTGTCGTGGATTACCAGCAGGTCGCCGGGGACGGTTTCGGGCAGCATCCGGTCCACGGCAAATTTGTCGTTGTTCTCACAGAGACTGCCGGAGACGTCATAGGAATGGGTGCAGGGAGCGTTCTCTTTGCCCATGACGGTGATATGGTGATAGGAGCCGTACATGGCCGGCCGCATCAGGTTGCAGGCGCAGGCGTCTACGCCCAGATAGTCCTTGTAGATGTGCTTTTCGTGAATGACCCTGGTCACCAGATGGCCGTAGGGGGCCAGCATATACCGGCCCAGCTCCGTATAGAGCGCCACGTCCCC
Organism: Oscillospiraceae bacterium; assembly: GCA_910575505.1. GTDB lineage: Bacteria > Bacillota > Clostridia > Oscillospirales > Oscillospiraceae > Oscillibacter. The sequence goes on along the minus strand of CAJTFK010000023.1, from coordinate 44,980 downwards.
CATGCCGGCAGGGACCAGAAGCTCCTCATAGGCCCGCCGGACGCCCTCGCCGATGGCGGCGATGTCGTTGGCCTCCTGGTCCGGGCGGTAGGGGACGCCGATGCCGCCAGAGAGATTGATGAAGGTAATTCTGCACCCGGTTTCCTGCCGGAGCTCCGCCGCAAGCTGGAAGAGAATGCGGGCCAGGGCGGGGTAATACTCGTTGGACAGGGTGTTGGAGGCCAGGAAGGCGTGAATGCCGAATTCACGGGCCCCCATGGCCTTCAGCCGCCGGAAAGCCTCGGATATCTGGGGGCGGGTCATGCCGAATTTGGCGTCGCCGGGGTTGTCCATCACCTGGAAGCCCTCGCCGGTCTCTCCCAGGGTGAAGACGCCGCCGGGATTGAAGCGGCAGCAGATTTTCTCCGGAATGCCGCAGGCGGCCTCCAGTGTGTCAATGAGGGTGATGTCGTCCAGGTTGATGATGCCTCCCATCCGGGCCGCCGCCTGGAATTCCTCGGCGGTTGTGTTGTTGGAGGAAAACATGATTTCCTCTCCGGCGGCGCCGCAGCGTTCCGACATCACCAGCTCCGCAAGAGACGAGCAGTCGCAGCCGCAGCCCTCCTGGCGGAGAATTTTGATAATGGCAGGGGTGGGGGTGGCCTTCACGGCAAAGTACTCCCGAAAGCCGGGGTTCCAGGAGAATGCGGCCTTTAAGCGGCGGGCGTTCTCCCGGATGCCTTTCTCGTCATAAATGTGGAAGGGGGTGGGGTGCCGGGCGACGATGGCCTCCAGCTGGTCTTTTGTGACAAAGGGTGTTTTCATGAAAACGACCTCGAATCCTTCAATAATCCCGGTGATATGACCCTATTTTATGGTCCGGGCCCTTCTCTGTCAAGTTAACGTGAAAAAAAGGGCAGGCTGCACGGTTCTTCTTTCAAAAGTCCGCCGGATTTTGTGGATTTTGTGCTCTTTTGCACCGGTCTGTCAGGAAGCGGGACACGGCGTTCGTTGTACTGGAGAAAAAACAACCCTTGTGTTTTCCGTGCTTCGGCGGTACAATAGGGACAGAATTCCCGTCATCTGAGATATGAAGGAGGAGTACCTGATGAACACAGTCGTTGTAAACGCCGTGGGTGAGCAGTGTCCCATCCCGGTGGTCAAGGCCACCCGGGCCCTGCGGGCTATGACGGAGCCCGGAGTGCTGGAGGTCCATGTGGACAATGAGATTGCCGTGCAGAACCTGACCCGGATGGCCTCCGGCCACCGGCTGACGGCGAAGGCGGAAAAACGGTCCGAACAGGAATTTGTGGTAACCATGGAGGTGTCCGAGCCCATGGGGGAGACGCCGGTGGAGGAGCCCGCCCTGACCTGTGCCCCGGACAGCCGGGGGGGCCTGGTGGCGGCGGTGGACAGCGCCTTTATGGGCCGGGGCAGCGATGAGCTGGGAGCCGTTCTGATGAAGGGCTTTTTGTATGCCCTGAGCCAGCTGCCGCAGCTGCCCCGGACCATCCTGTTCTACAACGGCGGAGCCCATCTGACCTGCCGGGGCTCCGAGTCCCTGGAGGACCTGAAGCATCTGGAGGCCCAGGGCGTGGAGATACTCACCTGCGGCACCTGCCTGAATCACTACGGACTGACGGAGGACCTGGAGGTGGGCGGCGTCACCAATATGTACACCATCGTGGAGAAGCTGGCAGGGGCAGGAAAGGTTGTCAAGCCGTGATCTATCTGGACAATGCCGCCACGACCCGGACCAAGCCCGCCGCCGTGGTCCGGGCGGTGACGGAGGCCCTGACCTCCTATGGTAGCTGCGGCCGGGGGGCCCATGAGGGAGCCCTTGCCGCCGCCCGGACCGTCTACGGCGTCCGGGAGAAGCTGGCGGCGCTGTTCGGCTGTCCCAGGGCGGACCATGTGTGTTTTGCCCAGAACTCCACTCAGGCCTTGAACACCGCCATTTCTGGCCTGCTGGGGCCGGAGGACCATGTGATTTCCACGGACTGGGAGCACAATTCCGTGCTCCGTCCCCTGTACCGCCTGCGGGATCAGGGAATGGGGCTGGATTTTCTCCCGGCGGACCGGCAGGGGCGGCTGGATTACGGCGCGCTTCCCGGCCTTCTGAGGCGGAATACCAGGGCCCTGGTCTGCAACCACGCTTCCAATCTGACGGGGGACCTGCTGGACCTGGAGCGGGTTTCCGGCTTTGCCGGGGAATATGGGCTTCTGTTGATTTTGGACGCTTCTCAGACGGCGGGGAGTATCCCCATTGACATGACGGCCCAGGGGGTGGACGTCCTCTGCTTCACCGGCCACAAGGGCCTGCTGGGGCCCCAGGGCACCGGGGGGCTGTGCCTCCGGGAGGGACTGGAGATCCGGCCCTTTGCCGTGGGAGGCACCGGCGTCCGGAGCTATTCCGAGACCCAGCCGGCCGGGTATCCCACCCGGCTGGAGGCGGGGACGCTGAACGGTCACGGCATCGCCGGTCTGGGCGCGGCGCTGGACTTCCTGTCGGAGACGGGCGTGGAAACGGTCCACGCCCGTGAGGATGCCCTGGCCCGCCGGTTTTATAAGGCGGTCCGGGGTCTGCCGGGGGTGCGGGTGTACGGCGATTTCTCCCGGCTGATCCGGGCCCCCATCGTGACGCTGAATATCGGGGACTGGGATTCCGGACAGGTCTCCGACGAGCTGGCGGAGCGCTTTGGCATTGCCACCCGTCCCGGCGCCCACTGCGCCCCCCGCATTCACAGATGCCTGGGAACGGAGGAGCAGGGGGCGGTCCGCTTCTCCTGGTCCTGGTTCAATACGGAGGAGGAAACGGACGCGGCGGCGGAGGGCGTCCGGATATTGGCGCTGGAGGCGGACTGATGTGGAAGCGAACGGAAAAATGCGTAGTGGCATTCTCCACCACCTCCGCCGCCATGGCCATGGAGGCCGCCTGCCAGGCGGCGGGCCTGCCGGGGCGGATTATCCCCCTGCCCCGGAGCATCTCCGCCGGGTGCGGCCTGTGCTGGGCGGGACCGGCGGAGAGCCGGGAGGCCATTGAGGAGCTGGTGATCAAAAAACACTTGGATGTGGACGGCATCTATGCTATTATTATTTCCGAACTGAAAGGCCGGAAGTAATATATGCCATGTTTTGCAGTCGACGCCGTTTACGGCGGCGGACAAAACGGCTCAGATCAAATGTATGATTTCCGAATTTTTAATTCGGAAATCATATTTTTATGGGGAGGTGTCCAATATCTGTGAGGACTGCCTATACTAGGATTTTGATCAGGTACATACACGAACGTTCTACGGGCTGCTGCGGTTTCTGGCCGTGAAAAATCCGTTGCAACTCGCTGTACCGGGACCAAAACCCGTTACAAATCCGGCCCTGCCAAAACCGGATAATTCTCAATCCAACACGCTTGAATCCATTGTTTAGGCGCAGGGCGGCAGCTTGTTTTCAAATACATAAATCATGAATGCTATCGCATAAATATTCAATATCCTGCACACTTGCCTCTGTTCCGGATTTATGGCATAATAGTCTAAACGAAGCGCCGCCCCCTCACGATATTTACAAAGCTGCGAAATCAAAAATAGATGCATGTCAACAAAAGATAGAGAGGTAATCAAGTATGAAAAGAACGGCGGGCAAAACCAAACGCGTTCTGGCCGTGCTGATGTTTACCGTAATGACGGTTACATGTCTGTCGGCCTGCGCCGGCGGCGAGGCAGAGATCAGGCCGCCCTGGCATCCGTCCGACATCCAGAAACCGGTACAGGAATCTGAACCGGCCGCCGTGACCCAGACCCCCGAGAACGCCCCTGCCGGCAGCACGGCCGCCGATCCGGCGCCCGTGCAGACGCCGGAAAAAACCGAAGCGCCCGAGGACGGCCAAGCTCCGGAAGAGCCTGATGCAGACAGCGCCGGCGCCAACCCCGACCCGGCCGGCATCCAGGGTATCGCCCGACTGGGCGACCTTGTGGGCAAGTATACTATGTGGCTGTTCGAAACCCAAAAAGGACAATATATCTTCGTGGATACCGAAGACAGTCACAATCCCTATGACCTGACCTGGCGCTACGGGCCTGACACGAACAGGCTGAAAGAGGTCGAGAGCCCGGGGTGGGACGCGCTTTACAGGTCCTATGTAGACGCCTGCGACTGGTCCCTGGTATTTGATGTCGAGTACTACAAGAAAGCGTTCCCCATGCTGGCGAAGCTGTACCATGACAATGATGCGCTTCTCCTGGAGCACTTCCAGACCCAGGGCGTCCACGAGGGCCGCCAGGCCAGCGCGAATTTCAACGTTTCGGCATATATGGCCAATTGTGACGGTGTTCTTGTGGACGCCTTTGGTGAGAATTACGAGTGCTACTATTTTTACTATATGCTGAATCAGAACACCCAGAAATCTGTCAGTACAAAGAATTCCGACAGCGCGTATCCCCGCTGGCTCACGCTGGAGCTATCCATGCAGCAATCCGACGAATATAAAGGTGTAAATAATTATCGGGAGAGAGCGAAAGCGGCTCCAATAGAAATCGACCCGGAGATCGTCGCCCTTGCCAATTACAGAGCCTGGACCGACGCGGAATACAACCTTTACGCCCACGACTGGATAGCTGATCCGGCCAACGACAAAGAGATCTACGATATTCTGCGGAACTTGAGCTGTGACCGTTTGGGAGAAAACACGGTGAAATGGTACAGCACAGACAACAAAAACGGTAGAGATATGTTTGTTGTGAGTTACGCACGATCCAAAGACCACTATGATGCCATGGTATCAACAAGCTATTGCTACTTTGGCTGTTCCAATCCGTACTGGTCCGACAATCCGGACAATCCTTTTGCCGAAGACGGCGGAACCGGCTACGTCTGCCAGTTCGACCTGTTCGCAGCGTCTCAGCCCCATATACCGTATGAGCTGGGCTGAGACGAGATAAATCCGCCCCTGCTTCAAAGCCTGTCTCACGATAAGAAATCAAGCCTGAGATGTATTGTGTATTTGGGTGGTTTCACCACCCAAATACACATTGGCTGACGGTTCATTTGTGGCAGAATGACACAGGCTGGAAAGGTGGTGATCGACCAGCAGGAGGGAACCGAAGGGGGAGCGTCCGGGGATGACCTGGGTGCTCCGTTCCCTTTGTCGGCCCTCTCGAAGAGCGCACTTACTCACCACCGGCCAGGGGCCAGCGGTGGTACTGCCTGACGGCAGCCGTGCGCCCTCCGAGGGCGGCTCCGCCAGGGTGTCCTGCCCTGCCGGTATATACCAGTAGACGCCAACGGCGACTTGTGCATCGGACGCAGCCGCGCCGATCACTGGGGGCTTGGGGGCCATCGGCCACCAACAAGCTGCGCCGGGTATATACCGGGGCATTGCTTGCTACAATGGTGACACCCCCCAAAAAGGGGGGAGACCGCCCTATGCGGCGGCCCACACCCAAGCTACAATGGGAGGGAACCGGACTGACGAGACATTGCTTGAGCTATCCACGCTCGTTTTGGCAAACTGTCAGCCGGCCCTCCCATTGCGGCGTTCGATTTGCGCAGGTTGAGAAGCGGACAACACCGCACACTCGTGTCACAAAGCAAGCTGAATGGTAGTGGGCAGCGGCAGGCGCCGGTTGAAATTATGATTTGGGAGGCTTGTAAATGGAACATAAAACAATCACCGCTGTCGGCATTGATGTTTCCAAAGGAAAAAGCACCGTTGCTGTTCGTAGACCGGGCGGCGAAGTGGTGCTGACGCCGTTCCAGGTAGAGCATGATGCCGCCGGACTTTCCGGGCTGGTCAGGACACTGCGGAACCTCGACGGGGACGTCCGCATTGTCATGGAACACACTGGGATGTACTGGCGTCCCATCGCACTGGCTCTGAAAGAGGCTGGCTTTTTCGTCAGCGTGGTCAACGCCATACTCATCCACGATTTCAGCGACAACTCTCTGCGCAAGGTCAAAACGGACAAGGCCGACTCCATGAAGATTGCCAACTATGCCCTCTCCTTCTGGGCGGAGCTGCGGGACTACTCACCGGAGGACGAGACCCGGCAGATGCTGAAAATGCAGAACCGGCTGTATCTGCGCACCAAGAAATCCAGCGTGGTCCTCCGCAACGGCCTGATCTCTCTGCTGGATCAAACATTTCCCGGCGTCAACACCCTTTTTGACAGCCAGCCCAAGCGTTCCAACGGGCATTTCAAGTGGGTGGATTTTGTAAAACGGTTCTGGCACAAGGACTGTGTGGCAGACGTTTCCCTTGCCGCTTTCTCGGATGCTTACCGCAAATGGTGTACCAGATCCGGCTATCGCTTCTCTCAGTCTGACGCTGAAAGGCTCCACGCCGCTGCCAGAAACTCCGTGGCTACATTTCCCAAAAACGACAGCACCAAGCTGCTCATCACTCAGGCCGTAGACAGCCTGAACGCCGTCTATGACGCGCTGTACATCCTGCGCGGGGAGATGCTCCGTCTGGCCTCCCTACTGCCGGAATTCGATGTGGTCATGGAAATGCAGGGCGCAGGCGAGGTCACCGGACCACAGCTCATGGCGGAGATCGGCGATGTGCGGCGGTTTACCCACAAGGGCTCTCTGGTGGCCTTCGCGGGCATGGATGCGCCGCCTTTCCAGTCCGGTACATTCGACTCCAAATCCCGCCGCATCTCCAAGCGCGGCTCTCCCCATTTGCGAAAAACACTGTTCATGGTCGCCAGCACGATCCTCCAGCACTCTGACCCGGCCAATCCTATATTTCAGTTCATGGACAAAAAACGATCCGAGGGTAAGCACTTCTATGTTTACACTGTGGCCGGCACAGCCAAATTCCTGCGCATCTACTATGCCAGAGTGAAAGCACATCTGATGGCGTTAGATGCAGGGACAAGCACCGCCGCTTAACCGGAAATAATAGTCCTGCTCAGCCAGTTCGCAAAAATTCCTCGCTGACCGGCTTGGTTTGTCATACCCTTTTTGCCCTTGCTAAAATCTTTCCGACTTTTTCATTTTGGGGCTTGACATGTATTTGCAGGTTTGCCACTACTATCAGCGCCTATAAATGAGGGTTGAATGTCATTCCCACTGATGGTATACTTGGCTCGTGACAAATCGACAAATCGGAAGTTGCGCAGATACGAAAAGGATCGGTGTAATTATGGCTTATGAATAGATAGAATCTCACAATGAATACTTGAAGACCGTGGAGCAGTATCAAGATTATGAAGCGGGTACCTATCAATCTATGACATTAGAAGAAAAAATGGATTTTTTTGATGGTGTCCACACGAACCGTGTTCCTCTTTTTGATGAAGACGGAGATGATATGGATACTTCTGATGATTACTATGCAATCAGAGATGCGTTTTTGGAGCATCCTGAGCAATTTACTTTAGACCATATTTTGGATTTTATAAAAATGTTGGACGATGATTGCTATCAGCCTTCATTTATGGACACAATCATAAGGATTATCCACAACATCGCTTGTTACTATCAATTAGAGGGAATTACTTATTTGCTTACACATTTACGAGAAGTTCCAAGCCGTGGATATGAATACGGCCTGTTTGGGAGCGTTCGGTCTTTAATCAAAGACGATTCGGCTTATCCGCTTGTAAAAGAAGCACTTGTACAAATCAGCCCCGATGCCAGTAAGTTTGTTCTGCAAATTTTAGCGGGAACAGATATACTTGCTATCCTTGGAATTGATAGTGAAACAAAGCGTTTTCCCCTTTTAAGTGAATGTGGGGATGAAGTTGAGTTGAAAAGAAAAGCTGAACTGGAGGATATTCTCTCCGATTTAGCAAAAAAATAACTTCCAATTTATCGGGGGGATTTCATCTTTATGGTGAAAACCCCCTTGACAAATGTTCTCTTGAGACAACGTCACGGCGAAAATACGAAAGAAATGAGGGCACGATATGTTCAGGTCAACTGCGTTCTATTGATTGGCCGTAAGGGGACCCGCTATGAGGACCATCTATATTTTCAAAACTACAAATTACAACCGCCGCTGAGGCTGTCCCAAGGGCTGGCTGGACCCCGGCGACTGGCGCAGAGCCGGCCTTATCAGAGGAGCTGGACACATAGGTCTGCGAGGCGGACCTGGACGGGGGCGATATGGCCTGGTTCCTTCAGCAGACCCAAACCGCCTGTCCCTTTTACCGGCGGGGCGGCGATTACGACACGGCCCGGCGGCAGAAGGAGGACGGCGCGATGGAAGTGAAGGAGCTTGTGGACCTTTATGATGAAAACCGCATCCCTCTGGGGAAAACGGCAGAGCGGCAGGGCCAAAAGGGGCCCGGTGAATACCGGATGGTGGTCCACGTCTGCCTCTTTGACAGCCGGGGCCGCCTGCTGATTCAGCAGCGGACGGCGGAAAAGCATATCTGGCCCGGCCTCTGGGACGTGTCCGTAGGCGGCGGCGTGGACGCGGGGGAGACCAGCCGCCAGGGGGCGGAACGGGAATTCCGGGAGGAACTGGGCGTTTCCCTGGACCTCGGCGGCCGCCGCCCTTCGGTGACGGTCAACTTTGAGGGGGGCTTTGACGACTTTTTCATTGTCACCATGGACCTGAAGCCGGAGGAGCTGATCTGTCAGAAGGAGGAGGTTGCCGCCGTCCGCTATGCCGGACTGGACGAGGTCCTGGATATGGTGGACGGGGGGAGCTTCATCCCGTATCCCAAGAGCTTTCTCCGGTTCCTGTTCGACATGCGGCATCAGTTTGGGTTTCCCACCCAATAAAAGCAGGGTTAAGCATGCAAGGACGTTCGATGGCGGGACGCCATACAGAGATTAAGGGCAGGGCAGACCGCAGCGGTTTGCCCTGCCCTTTTTTCCTGCGTAACCCGTGATGACGCTTTTGGAAAACGCCGAGAACCGGAATTACACATACATAGACCAATCTGCCGCAGTCTGGCCGGGTTTTTTCCGGATGGCCTGTTTCCAATCCCCCTCCTGATGTTCCCGCAGCGCCAGCAGCTCGTCCAGAAGAGCAAGCTTCAGATACTGCTTGTGAAAGGTCTCCCGTTCCTCCGGAGCCAGGCCCGCTAACTGCGCCTGATATCCCTCTTGGGCAAACCGCAGATAGGGAATGCCCTCGTCGAACCGGCCCAGCTGCCAGAGCTCCATGCCGTGGCCGGCGGCGATGGGGTCACAGCTGAGACTGCGATGCTGCAAATCAATCGCCTGATTCCGGTAGGAAAGGAACAGGTCCCCCGTATCGTTGCCGGGCTGTGACTGCCGGGAGAGAAACCGGTCCGCCGTTATCTGCTCCATCTGAGGCAGAACCTTCCGCTCTAACGCACGGGCAACGTCCCGCCACCGCTTCAAAATAGTCCGGGCCCTCGTCAAGCAGCCGTATATAGTCCCGATTCAGGTCGGAAGCCGGTTTTCCCTCTGCCCGCCAAAGCTGCTCCCGGTTGCACTGGAGCCAGGTGAGCGGCGCGAACCGCAGAAAGATATAGCATAGGACCTTGCGGTGGATGCGACCGGTGTAAAAGGATATCTCGTCTATCCATTCCTCACGCACGCGCAGAAAGCGCTTGTAAGGACGCGGACAGGACTGGAATCCCAGGGGCTGCAAAAAGACCTTCAGCCGCTTTTGCGCCAGCTGTCTGCCCTTACTGATTGTGAGCCTGTCTTCCATCTCGTTTTCTCCCAACGCTGTATTCCGGTTTGGCGGCTTGTGATAAGCCGACACCCGCCGGAAAACAGCTTTCCCCGGCGGGCGTTTATGCTCCTGCAATATGCGCCGGAACAGGCTCCGGCATTTTTTTGGGGGGGAGATGGACGGCTCAGTCCTCGTCCCCGAGTTCCTTCCGCCAGGCGTCCATCTCCGCGGCGTCCTTGTCGTCCAGGGCGTGGAGACCGGCCCGGGCCTCCATGTGGTGGGTCAGCTCGTGGGAGAGGGTCTGGCGCAGCTCCCGGGCCCAGGTCTTGGGGCTCCAGCTCTCCTGCTCCGCCAGAACGGCGAAGGAACCGAAATAGAGATTGATATACCGGCCCAGCAGATCGTGGCAGTACTCGCCCATAATACACAGGTCCGGCAGCTCCGGGTCCGGCTTGGCCTCCCTCAGAAGGTTTACGCCGCCGTTGAGCCCGTCAAAGAGGGCAGGGGGGAAGGACTCCGCGATTTCGTCCAGCAGCTCCGCCGCCTGATCGAAGCTCAGACTCATGAGCGCTCCATGATGACAGACTCCAGCTCCTCGATGGTGTCCGCCAGGTAGTCCGCCCCGGCGGCCTCCAAGGATTCCCGGGAGCGGAAGCCCCAGGTGACGCCGCAGGTCATCAGCCGTGCGTTGTGGCCGGTCTGGATGTCCACGCTGCTGTCTCCCACGAACAGGGTCTCGTCGGTCTCCGCCTCCAGGGCCCGCATGACGCTGCAAATACCGGCGGGGTCCGGCTTTACCGGCACGCCGTCCACCTTTCCGCGGACCAGGGTAAACAGGCCGGGCAGGTAGTGGTCGATGATCTCCTGGCTGAATCCGTCGGCCTTGTTGGAGTAGACCGCCAGCTGAATCCGGGCGGCCTTCAGCCGTGCCGCCAGCTCCGGGATGCCGGGATAGGGGTGGGTTTTTTCCATGTTGTGAGCGCCGTAATACGCGGTGAACTGAGACAGGGTGTTCATCAGCATCAGAGGGCTGCGGCAGTTCTCCGGGGAAAACCGGGAGACCAGATTGGGAATTCCGTGTCCCACCATGGTCTTGAATGTCTCCACGCTGTGCTCCGGCCAGCCGTTCCGCCGGCAAACCCAATTTCCCGCTCCGGCCAGGTCCTCGATGGTGTCCAGCAGGGTTCCATCCAAGTCGAAAATTACGGTACGATACATATAGCACCTCATATCTGTTGTGTTTGGGAACGGCCAGGGCCGCAGTCCTGCCGCATAGCTGCGTAACAATATTTTATCAAGCCCTGTTTTTCTTGGCAAGTGGCGAAGACGCAGAAAGCCAACCTTCTGCCGCCGCTCTTTTTAGCGCAATTGGCGAAAACGGCGGGACACGGGCGGCGGCGTGTTTGAACCTGCGGCCGGATGGGAAGCGTCTCTGTCAAAACAGCCAGCAAAGGGCCGCGCTGAGGGAAAATGTTTGCCGCTTCCCCGACTTGCGTTTGTCCCCGCTTCCCGATATAATAGGAGCATCGCAAATCTTTGACAAAACGGAGAGGAACGCTATGAATATTCGGATGGAACACGACACCATGGGTGAGATCGCCGTCCCGGCGGACCGCCATTGGGGCGCACAGACCCAGCGGAGCCTGGAGAACTTCAGAATCGGCGGCCAGAGGCAGCCCGGGGAGATCATCGAGGCCTTTGCCTATCTGAAGGAGGCCTGCGCCCAGGCCAACGCCGCCGCCGGCAAGCTGACGGAGGAGCGGGCCCGGGCCATTGCCGCCGTCTGCCGGGAGATTCGGGCGGGGAAGTGGGACGGGGAGTTTCCCCTGGTGGTCTGGCAGACCGGCAGCGGCACCCAGACCAACATGAACGTCAATGAAGTTATCGCCCATCTGGCGGCGGAGCGGGGCGTGGCTCTGCACCCCAACGACCATGTCAACGCCTCCCAGTCCAGCAACGACACCTACCCCTCGGCCCTCCACATCGCCGCGGCCCTGGCCATCGAGCGGCAGGTCATGCCGGCGGCGGCCCGTCTGGGCGAGGCATTCCAGGAGCTGGAAAGCAAATATCCCAATCTGATCCGCATCGGCCGGACCCACTTGCAGGACGCCACGCCGCTGAAATTTGCCCAGGAGGTCTCCGGCTGGCGGGCCCTGGTGCAGATGCCCGGGCTGATGCTCCGAACGGCCCAGGCCGAGCTCTGCCGCCTGGCCATCGGCGGCACCGCCGTGGGCACGGGACTCAACGCCCCCAGGGGCTATGACGAGGCCGTGTGCGGGAAGCTGTGCGAGCTGACGGGCCTGCCCTTCCAGCCGGACCCCAACAAGTTCCACGCCCTCACCAGCAAGGACGCCCTGGTATTCTCCCACGGCGCGCTGAAGGCCCTGGCGGCGAATCTCATGAAGATTGCCAACGACATCCGCTGGGAGGCCAGCGGCCCCCGCTGCGGCATGGGAGAGCTCCGTATCCCGGAGAACGAGCCCGGCAGCTCCATCATGCCCGGCAAGGTGAACCCCACCCAGTGCGAGGCTGTCACCATGGCTGCCGTGCAGGTGATGGGCAACGACGCCGCCATCGGCTTTGCCGCCAGCCAGGGGAATTTCCAGCTGAACGTCTTCCTGCCCGTCATGGCCTATAACTTCCTGCTCTCCGCCAATCTGCTGGCGGACGCCATGGAGTCCTTCCGGGTCCACTGTGTGGAGGGCATCACACCCAACGAAGAGAAGATGAAGGGGAACCTGAACAACTCTTTGATGCTGGTGACCTGTCTGACGCCGAAGATCGGCTATGAAAAGGCGGCGGAGTGCGCCAAGAAGGCCCTCCACGACGGGACCACTCTGAAAGAGGCGGTCCTCTCTCTGGGCCTGCTGACGGCGGAGCAATTCGACGAGACGGTACGGCCTGAGAAGATGGTGTGACAGCGATGGAACAGGATGGATGCTGTATACACAATTAACGACTGGTGGGACGGCCCGGTGCTGGGAACCGCCGGGTATGGGGAGGAAACCTGCATTTATGAGAGGGTCTTTTCCGAGGAACGGGACTGCTGGCTGAACCAGTATGACCTGACGCCGGTTTCACAGGAACAGCAGCGGCAGATCATGGACCATTGGGCGGAATGGCTGCAATGGATGGAAAGCGGTTCCGCCGCTGAACGTGCAAAGCAGTGGCATTTCCGCGGAAGCGGAAAAAGTCTGGATTTGAGGGACATCGCAAGGCGCTCCCCAAAGTATCGGAGCCGCAGAAGAGAAGCTGAATTTGTTGGCTCCCGCCCGCAGACCCTTTATTCCGCCATCAATGACTATTATGTCATATGGAAACAGCCCTCCGCCGTGCAGAACCCGGACGCCCCTTGGACGGGAGCCGTTTTCCCGTCGGTATGTGCAAAATCGTCTGGCAGAACCCCGAACTTTTGTTAAAAACAGAAAATTCTATTTCGCTACCGAATTAGCGCTTTACTTTAATAAAAAACCGGAGTACACTAAAGTCCATCAATGGGGCGCGGCCCCACAAGGAGGAACCCCATGGAACTGGATCTGAACATTCTTAGGCCTCAGGAGCGGGTCTCTTTGCAGCTGAGGCTGCTGTACGAGCAGGCGGGCTTCCGCCAGTATCACATGGGCCGGTTTGAGGAATACGGCCTCTATCAGGAAAACCGGCGGTTTCTGGCCTCCGACCAGGTCATCACCTTCACGGATCTGGACGGGCGGCTGCTGGCTCTGAAGCCGGACGTGACCCTCTCCATCGCCAAGAACGCCCAGTATGAGGCGGGAGGCTGCGGCCGCTTCTACTATCTGGAAAATGTCTACCGCCCCAGCCAGGAGAGCCACACCTTCCAGGAAATCCGGCAGATGGGCCTGGAGTGCATCGGCGCGGTGGACGCCGCCGTCACGGCTCAGGCGGTGTCCCTGGCCTGGCGGTCGCTGGCCCTGACGGGCCGGGACTTTGTGCTGGAGCTCAGCCATATGGGCTTTGTCACGGGCCTTCTGGACGCCGTGGGGGCCCCGGAGCACATCCGCCCCCGGCTGCTGGCCTGCCTCCGGGACCGGAATCTCCACGAGCTTCAGGACGCCTCCGAGGCGGCGGGACTTTCCCGCCAAGGGGCCGACGCTCTGAGGCGGCTGGGGACCCTCTCCGGGGACTGGGAATCCGTGCTGGAGGCGGCGGAGCCCATTGCCCTCAACGCCGCCATGGGCGCGGCGCTGACAGAGCTGCGGGCCCTCTGCGAGGCTCTGGCGGCGGAGGGACAGACGGAGCGCCTGCGGCTGGACCTGTCCCTGGTCAACGACATGGATTACTACAACGGCCTGGTTCTGCAAGGCTATCTGGCAGGTCTGCCCCGGGCGGTGCTGCAGGGCGGACGGTACGACCCCCTGGCGGAGCAGTTCCGCCCCGGCGGGAAGGCCGTGGGCTTCGCCCTGTACCTGGACGAGCTGGACCGCCTGGGGGACGCTGTGGAGCGGGAAGAGCCGGTGATGCTGAATGTGGCTCTGCCCAAGGGCCGGCTGGGGGACAAGGTCTATAATCTCCTTGCGGGCGTGGGCTACGGCTGCCCCGAGGACTACAACGAGAGCCGGAAACTGGTGGTGGAGAACCCCGCCGCCGGTATCCGCTACTTCCTGGTGAAGCCCAGCGATGTGGCGATTTATGTGGAGCACGGCGCGGCGGACATCGGCATCGTGGGCAAGGATATTCTGGAGGAATCCGGCGCCGATGTTTACGAGCTGATGGACACAGGTCTGGGGAAGTGCCGCATGTGCGTGGCGGGGCCGGAGGATTTTGCCGACGACTCCAGCCGCACGCTTCGGGTTGCGACGAAATTCGTGAACATTGCCAAAAGCTATTACGCCGCCCGGGGCCGGGACATCGACATCATCAAGCTCAACGGCTCCATTGAGCTGGCCCCTCTGCTGGGCCTCAGCGATGTGATTGTGGACATCGTGGAAACCGGGACCACCCTGCGGGAGAATCATTTGAAGGTGCTGACGGAGTTTATGCCTATCTCCGCCCGCTTCATCGCCAACCGGGCCAGCTTCCAGTTCAAGGGCCGGGAGATAGAAGCGCTGCTGAAGAAATTGAAGGAGGCGGCGGTCTCATGATGAAAATTCTGGAGTTTGACAGTTTGTCTCCGGAGGAGTTTTTGTGCCGGGACATCCGGGGGGCGGAGGACGTTTCCCAGGCCGTGGACACGATTATCCGGGAGGTACGGACGCGGGGGGACGCCGCCCTGCTGGAGTATACGGAGCGGTTCAACGGCGTGAAGCTGGCTGATCTTCGGGTGAGCGCCGAAGAGTTTGCCGCCGCCCGGAAGGCGGTGGACCCTTATTTCATGGAGACGCTGAGAGAGGCGGCGGAGAACATCCGGCGCTTCCATGAGCGGCAGAGGCACAATGATTTTATTCTGACAGACCGGGCGGGGGTCATCATGGGCCAGCGGTGGACCCCCATTGAAAAGGTGGGCGTCTGCGTGCCCCGGAGCCCGGAGGCCTTTCCCTCCACGATACTGATGAACGTGATTCCGGCCCGGATTGCCGGGGTGGGGGAGATTGTTGTGGTCACACCGCCGGGAGAGGATGGAACCGTCAGCCCGGAGGCTCTCATGGCGGCAGAGCTGGCGGAGGCTGCGGAGGTCTTCAAGATTGGCGGGGCACAGGCGGTGGCGGCGCTGGCCTATGGCACCGGGACCGTGCCCCGGGTGGACAAGATTGTGGGCCCCGGCGGCATTTTTGTGGCTACCGCCAAGCGGAAGGTTTTCGGTCAGGTGGACATCGACATGATTGCCGGACCCAGCGAGATTCTGGTGCTGGCCGACGGGAAAACCAATCCCATGTGGGCGGCGGCGGACCTGCTGAGCCAGGCGGAACACGATGTGCTGGCCTCGGCGGTGCTGGTGACGGACAGCCGCCGCGTGGCGGAGTCCGTTCAGGCGGAAGTGGAGCGGCAGCTGGAGAACCTGCCCCGGAAGGAGATTGCCCGCCAGTCCATTGAGGACAACGGAAAAATCATTGTGACGGACAGCCTGGACAAAGCGGTGGAGGTTGTCAACCGCATCGCCCCGGAGCATCTGGAGCTGTGCGTGGACGATCCGTTTGCCCTGCTTCCCCAAATCAGAAACGCCGGAAGCGTCTTCCTGGGCCGGTCCACGCCGGAGGCCCTGGGGGACTATTTCGCCGGGCCCAACCACACCCTGCCCACCTCCGGAACCGCCCGGTTCTCCAGCCCCCTGGGGGTGGACGATTTCATGAAGCGCTCCAGCTTCCTCTGCTATGACCAGGCGGCGCTGAACGCCTGCGCGGACCGGGTTGCGGACTTTGCCTGGCGGGAGGGTCTGGAGGGTCATGCCCGGTCGGCACTCTCAAGAAAAGAGGGCTGACATGGAGGAAAAGAATTTCAGGCGCGTCATGGAACTGGTGGAGCGGTGGGACTATGAGTGGGGCTGCGGCCCCTGGGAGGATTCCCTGCCGGAGGCGGACGAGGTCCTGGAACTGAACGAGCTGACCGGACAGAACTGGACCGCCGAAGATGTGCGGGAACTCTGCTTTGAATGCTCCAGCCATAATTCCCTGGAGGAGACGGTCTATTTCCTCTTTCACGGGGACTATCCGCCGGTGACCAATGTGAATCTGGTGTTTTACCGGCTGAAGCCCGGCGCGGCGCTGGACCCGAAAATGGTTTACGAGAAGTACCGTCTGGGCAACCAGATGAAAGCGTTGATTCCACTTCCCGTGGAGAAAATCACAGAGGCCCTCCGTTCCGTTCCCGGTTTTGAAGCGCATGTGTGGGAAAAATGCCAGCCGGAGGGCCTTCGCATGGACTGCCTGGACCAGCCGAACCCCTGGAGCGATATCCATTTCTGGCTCTTCTGGTATGGCGGGCGGAACAATCCCCATCCGGACCATGTGCTGAATATTTCCTGCCGTGATTTGAGTGAGGAGCAGATGCAAGTCCTTCTGGATGTTATGGCAGGCTTTGGCGTTCCCCTCCAGTACCGGGAGGAGAACCATAACTACTGAGGAATCGGAAATTAATTTCCAATTCAGGAATACCTAATTGAAAGAAGGTTGTTTTCCATGAGTAAATTTCTCTCCCTCGAGGCCCGGCGCCTGGACCCTTACACCCCAGGTGAGCAGCCTCAGGACCAGCAATACATCAAGCTGAATACCAATGAAAGCCCCTTCCCTCCCTCCCCCCGTGTGGTCAAGGCCGTCAGCAAGGCCGAGCTGCAAAAGCTCTATCTGTATTCCGACCCCGCATGCGCCGCCCTGAATGCCGCCATTGCCAAATACTATGAGCTCCAGCCCGAAAACGTCATCACCGGCAACGGCTCTGACGAAATCCTGGCCTTTGCCTTCCGGGCCTTCTGCGGCCAGGGAAAGCCCGCCGCCTTTGCCGACATCACCTATGGCTTTTACGAGGCTCAGACCGCCCTTTTCGGGCTGGAGGCAGAGCGGATTCCCCTGCGGGAGGACTTCACCCTGAATGTGGAGGATTACATGGATTTCCCCGGGACCATCTTCATCGCCAACCCCAACGCCCCCACCGGTATGGCCATTTCCCGGACGGACATCCAGCGGCTGCTGGAGAAGGACCCCAGCCGGGTGGTGGTGGTGGACGAGGCCTATGTGGACTTCGGCGGGGAGAGCTGTGTTCCCATGCTCTACCGCTACGATAACCTTCTGGTGGTCCAGACCATGTCCAAGAGCCGGTCTCTGGCTGGGGGCCGTCTGGGCTTTGCCCTGGGCAGCGCCGGCCTCATTGAGGACCTGAACCGGGTGAAGTACAGTTTCAATCCCTACAACGTCAACCGCCTTTCCCTGATTGCCGGAGCCGCCGCCGTGGAAGACGCCGCGTATTTTGAAACCTGCTGCAAGGCCATTCAGGGAAACCGGGCCTGGCTGACGGGGGAGCTGGAGCGGCTGGGCTTCATGGTGCTGCCCTCCTCCGCCAATTTCGTCTTCGCCAAGTCGGACCGCATTTCCGGCGGGGACCTCTATCGCCAATTAAAGGAAAACGGCATTCTGGTCCGCTGGTTTGACAGGGACCGGCTCCGGGACTTCGTCCGCATTACCATCGGTTCCATGGAGCAGATGGCGGCGCTGGCAGACGCCCTGGACCGGATTCTGGAATCGTTGTAAGGGGGAATCATGGATATGCGGACCGCAACCATCCGCCGGGACACCCGGGAAACACAAATCCAGCTGACCCTGAATCTGGACGGCAGCGGCAGGGCGGACGTCGCCACCGGCTGCGGCTTTCTGGACCACATGCTGGAGCTTTTCGCCCGTCATGGGGACTTTGACCTTTCCGTCGCCTGTCACGGAGATACCCAGGTGGACTACCACCACTCTGCGGAGGACATCGGCATCTGTCTGGGCAGGGCGTTTCAAGAGGCCCTTGGGGACAAGCGGGGCATCCTCCGCTACGGGCAGTTTCTCCTGCCTATGGACGAAACTCTGGTGCTCTGCGCCGCAGACCTCTCCGGCCGGGACTACCTGGGCTGGGCGGTGGACCTGCCCGCCGCCAAAGTGGGGGATTTTGACACGGAGCTGGCCAAGGAATTCTGGCTGGGCTTTGTTCGGAACTGCCCCGGTTCCCTCCACATCCGTCAGATGGCGGGAGAGAATACCCACCACATTTTAGAGGCTGTTTTCAAGGGCATGGGCAGGACGCTGAAAGCCGCCGTGTCCTTCGACCCCAAGCATCTGGATGAGATTCCCAGCACAAAGGGGGTTCTGTAAATGACCGCCATTGTAGATTACGGCGTGGGAAACCTGTTTTCCCTGTCTTCCAGCCTCCGTTTCCTGGGGCTGGAGACTGAGGTCACAAGGGACCCAGACCGTCTCCGGGCGGCGGAGCGCATCCTGCTGCCCGGCGTGGGGGCCTTCGGCGACGCCCGGGAGAAGCTGGACGCCACGGGGCTGATTCCTGTCCTGCTGGAGGAGGCGGAGCGGAAACCCCTCCTGGGCATCTGCCTGGGGATGCAGCTGCTGTTCGACAGGGGTTTTGAGTACGGAGAGCATGCCGGCCTGGGGCTGATTCCCGGCGAGGTGGCGTCTCTGGGGGAGGATCTGGAGGACAGAACGCTGAAGATTCCTCACATGGGCTGGAACAGCCTGGACATCGTGCGGGACGACCCGCTGTTCAAGTATTTCAGGGACGGCGAATATGTCTATTACGTCCACAGCTTCTACGCCCGGCACTGCGGGGAAGATACCCTGGGGACCTCTCAATATGGAAACGTGGCTGTTACCGGCGCGGTCCGCCGGGGGAACGTCTGGGGCGCCCAGTTCCACCCGGAGAAGTCCGGGGACGCAGGCCTGCGGCTGCTGCGTGCCTTTGCGGAGCTGTAAGGGGGAGCGTATGAAAAAACAGCTGAACGGCTTTGCCTGGATGTTTTTTGGGCTGCTGCTCTATGTGGTGATGAGAGGCGTGTGGCTGCCGGCTGTCGGAGATTACATCTGGCCGGCCCTGTCCATGCTCTGCGGTTTGATTGGACTTGTGACGGTGCTGCGGCACAGCGTCTCTGAGGATTAGGAGGGATATGATGAGGAGAAAAGACCGGGAAGTCACGGACCCGGTGAGAATCCGGGAGATCATTGCGGCCTGCGACTGCTGCCGCCTGGGGCTGTGCGACGGGGACCGGGCCTATATCGTCCCTCTGGATTTCGGCTTTGTGGAGAATCAGGGGCGCTATGCGTTCTATTTCCACGGCGCCCAGGAGGGCCGGAAAATAGACCTGATCCGCAAAACCGGATGGGCCGCTTTTGAGATGGACTGCGGCCATGAATGGGTCCTGGGCGAGACGGCCCAGCAGACCACCTCCCGCTTCCAGAGCGTCATGGGCGGCGGCCCGGTGACGCTGGTGGAGACGGAGGAGGAAAAACGAAGGGGCCTTCTGGCCATTATGGCTCACGTCACCGGCCGGGACCGGTGGGAGATTGGCAGGGCGGCGCTGGAAAAAACCCAGGTCTTCCGTCTGGATGTGGAAGAGCTGACCTGTAAGGTCCATCCGTGAAGAAAAGGAGGAGACTTATGCAGATTTTCCCAGCCATTGACCTGCGGGGCGGCCAGGTGGTTCGCCTGTATCAGGGGGATTACGGCCAGGAGACGGTCTATGGAACCGACCCCTGCGCCTATGCCAGGGAGTTTATGGAAGCCGGGGCCCGGTATCTTCATGTGGTGGATCTGGACGGGGCCCGGGACGGCAATCTGGCCAACTTTGACAGCATCGCTGCCATCGTTCGGCAGGGCGGCCTCTATATCGAGGTGGGCGGCGGCATCCGCACCGAGGCGCGCATCCGGCAGTATCTGGACCTGGGGGTGGGCCGCTGCATCCTGGGCACGATAGCGGTGAAGGACTTTGATTTTACCGCCCGGATGGCCCAAAAGTACGGAAATCAGATTGCCGTTGGCGTGGATGCCCGGGACGGCTATGTGGCCGTCAACGGCTGGAAGGAGGTGTCCCGGGAAAAGGGCGTGGACTTCTGCCGCCGTCTCCGGGACGCAGGCGTGAAAACCGTCATTTATACCGACATCAGCCGTGACGGCGCGGGCCGGGGGACCAATCTGGAGCTCTATCGGGAGCTTGCGACCATTGAGGGGTTGGAGATCACCGCCTCCGGCGGCGTCAGCTCTCTGGAGGAGCTGCGGGAGCTGGAGCGCACCGGCGTCGCCGCCGCCATTCTGGGCAAGGCCCTGTATACGGGACGGCTGGACCTGAGGACCGTCATCGACGAGATGGAGGGCTGAATCATGCTGGCAAAGCGAATCATTCCCTGCCTGGACGTGAAAAACGGCCGGGTGGTGAAGGGCACCAATTTCGAGGGGCTCCGGGACATGGCGGACCCGGTGGAGATGGGCCGGTTTTACAACGAATCCGGGGCCGACGAGCTGGTGTTCTACGACATCACTGCCTCTGTCGAGGGCCGGGGGCTGTTTACGGACATCCTGCGCCGGGTGGCCTCGGAGATTTTCATTCCCCTTACCGTGGGGGGCGGCATCCGGACTCTGGAGGACTTTGACCGGGTGCTGAAATGCGGCGCGGACAAGGTTTCCGTCAACTCCGGAGCCATTGCAGACCCCGGTATCATCGGCGCGGCGGCCAAGAAATATGGCGACCAGTGCGTAGTCCTCAGCATGGACGTGAAGCGGGTAAACGGACAATTCAGGCTCTTCGCCAGGGGGGGGCGGGAGGACACCGGCATCGACGCCATGGACTGGGCCGTGAAGGGCGTGGCCGCCGGAGCCGGGGAAATCGTGCTGAACTCCATCGACACCGACGGCGTAAAGGGCGGCTTCGATCTGGAGATGCTGGACGAGCTGGCCAGCCGGGTCAGCGTGCCCATCATCGCCAGCGGCGGCGCGGGGAAGAGGGAGGATTTTGCCGAACTTTTTACCCATCCCGGTATAGATGCGGGACTGGCCGCCTCCATCTTCCACACGAAGCAGGTGGACATCCGGGAGTTGAAGCAATATCTTCGGGAGCAGGGCGTGGAAATGCGCCTGTGAAAGGAATCGTTTTATGAGAAATTACACCAGGGCCAGCAAGTTCCTCAGTCTGGTTCTGCGGCACCAGCCGGAAAAAATCGGCATCACGCTGGACCCCCATGGCTGGGCGAAGGTCCGGGAGATTCTTCTGGGGATGAATCTCACCATGGAGGACCTGACTTACATTGTGGAAACGGATGAGAAGCAGCGTTACAGCTTCAACGAGGACAGGACTCTCATCCGGGCCAACCAGGGCCACAGCATCTCCATTGACCTGGAGCTGGAGGCCCGGGAACCGCCGGAATATTTGTATCACGGCACAGTGGGCCAGTTTCTGGGTTCCATTCAAAAGGAGGGGCTGCAAAAACAAAAGCGGCAGTATGTCCACCTCTCCCCCGATGTGGAAACCGCAGTGAAGGTGGGCCGCCGCCGGGGCAGGCCGGTGATTTTGCAGGTGGCCTCCGGCAGGATGCACGAGGATGGATGCACATTCTATCTCTCTGAGAACGGCGTGTGGCTGACAGACGCGGTGCCGCCGGAGTATATCAAGTTCCCGGGCTGACGGGAGGCGTTTGGATGAGCCGGAAGAAAAAGGCACTCGAAAAAGGCACTCTGCCGCTGACAGCTGCTGCCGCTTTTTCGGGCATCCCCGGTTCAGAACGCCGGTGCAGTTTTTGAAGGGCGTGGAGACCGGGGAGAAGGACTGGATTCAGGTTGCAGACAGAAACACGGGAGCCGTGTTCCGCATCGGGGAGGCCCGGAAGATTTCCTGTGCGGCATCCGGCAGACTGATAGACGAGCTGACCGTCAACGGGTAGGAGAGAGCCCTTTTTTTGCCGGGAACCGGAGGGCAGCCTGAGCATGGATGATTTAGAGACCTTAAAGAAGCGATGAAGGAAGAAGGAGCAGAGTATGGATTTGAAATTTGACGAAAAAGGACTGATTCCGGCCATTGTCCAGGATCACTACACCAAGGATGTCCTGACCCTGGCTTATATGAATGCCGAGAGCCTGGCCATTACCATCGATGAGGGCCGGACCTGCTTCTGGAGCCGCAGCCGGCAGGAGCTGTGGAGGAAGGGGGAGACCAGCGGGAACCGGCAGCACGTGGTGTCCATCACCGCCGACTGCGACGGCGACGCCCTGGTGGTGGAGGTGGTGAAGGACGGTCCTGCCTGCCACACCGGAGCGGAGAGCTGCTTTTTCCGCCCTGTCCACCTCTCCGAGGAGCTGAAGCAGTTCAGCTATGAGGGACTTTACCATCTGATCGAGGGCCGGAAGACCTCCCCCAGAGAGGGCAGCTATACCACCTATCTTTTTGAGAAAGGCCTGGATAAGATTCTCAAGAAGGTGGGGGAGGAGTGCACCGAGGTCATCATCGCCGGACGGAAAGAGGACCGGGCGGAAACCGTCTATGAGATTGCCGACCTGTGCTATCACGTGATGGTGCTGATGGTGCAGATGGGCATTGCCGTGGAGGATGTCACCCAGGAGCTTGAGAAGCGCCACGTGGTGGACCACAAGGTGAAGCAGGAGCGGATGCAGTGAGCGGTCCCTTTTGTTCCGTCCATACCCACTCCCGCCTCTGCGACGGAACGAACTCCCTGTCGGAGATGGCCTGGGCGGCTTATGAGGCCGGGGCGGCCGCCTTCGGAGCCTCCGGCCACAGCCATACCCCTGCCCCTGTGGACGAGGGCTGCACCCTGCCCCTGGACCTGACGGTCTACCGGGAAGAGGTGCTGCGCCTGCGGGAGGAGTTCGCCGGGCGGATGGACGTACTGCTGGGCATCGAGCTGGACAGCCGTTCCGACATGGCCTTTTCCCCGGCGGACTTCGATTACTGGATAGGCTCCGTGCACCACCTGTATGACGGGGAGACCGGCGCATATCACAGCGTGGACTACACGCCGGACGCTCTGGTTCAGGGCTGCCGGGCCCTGTGCGGCGGGGATTTTCTGACCATGGCGGAGCTCTATTTTAAGGATGTGGCCCAAATGGCGGCCCGGAGGCCCACCATTCTGGGGCACATTGACCTGATTACCAAGTTCAACGGGGACGGCCGGTTTTTTGACGGAGACCATCCCCGATATCGCTCCGCCGCGCTGGAGGCCCTCCATGCCGCGGACCCTGTTGGGACGCTTCTGGAGATCAACACCGGGGCCATGTCCCGGGGCTGGCGTTCCCTGCCCTATCCCGCCCTGTTTTTGCTGAAGGAGTGGCGGGCCATGGGTGGGCGGGTCATCTTCACCGCCGATGCCCACAGCGCTGAAACGATTGTCTATGGCTATGGAGAGGCGGCGGAGCTGGCCCGGACGGCGGGCTTTCGCCAGGCCGCCCTGCTGACGGCCTCGGGAATTACGGACAGCCCCCTTTGAGGACGGGAAAGGGGAGCGGAAGAACGGAAGCTGCTCCAGCCTCCGGAACGCCGCCGGAATGAACGGAATTACGAAGCTATCAAGAAACCAAGGAAAGCCGCCGGCCTGTGCCTGCGGCTCTTTTTCTGCGCTTTTACACCGGGTCTCTGTGAAGCGCCTCTAAGGCCCGCCCAAAAAAGGAAAAATATTTTAAAAATGACGGGAACGGTCTTGACAACCCCAAACTACTGTGATAGTATAACACCATAAACTATTGCAATAGTTTGAAAAGGAGGATGAGCGACCATGAAGCTGTTTGACTCCGAGCTGAAGGTTATGGATGTGCTTTGGCGGATGGGGGACTGTACCGCGAAACAGATTTCCGATATCCTGAAGGAAGAGACCGGCTGGAACATGAACACAACCTATACAGTGATTAAGAAGTGCGTGACTAAGGAGGCGATTCTGCGGACGGAGCCCAATTTTCTCTGCCATGCTCTTGTGACCAAGGAGGAAATTCAGGCGGAAGAGACGGAGGAGCTGATCGGCAAGCTGTTCGACGGGTCTCCGGACCTGCTGTTTGCATCTCTGCTGAGCAGCCGGAGGGTCTCGGCAGAGCAGATTCAGCGGCTGAAGGAGATCGTGGAAGAAATGAGATGAGGCGTCTATGACTTTGCTTGAATTGAGCTGTTCCGGGGCCGTGCTGATTTTGGCCGCCGCCTGTCTCCGCCTGCTGACCCTGCGCCGCCTGCCCAAGGGGACCTTTGTGGCGCTGTGGTGGGTGGCGGCTCTGCGGCTGCTGCTGCCGGTGGAGCTGCCTGCCCGGCTCAGCGTGTACACATTTTGGGAATCCCTGACCCGGGCCGCGCCTGTGCCGGAACCTGCGGTTCCCGTGACGCCCGCCCAGCCCCCGGTGATGGTGCTGCCCGCGCCCCCTGTGGAAATCACGCCCACCGTCCCGGCGACGGTCCCCGTGTCCGCGCCAGCCTTCCCGGTAAAGACCGCCGTGTATCTGACGGTGGCGGCGGCGCTGACCCTGGCCTTTCTGGCCTCCTATATCCGCTGGCGGCGGCGGTTCCGGGAGTCCCTTCCGGCGGAGGGGGGCTGCGTCTCCCGCTGGCAGGGGCTGCGGAGACAGAAGAACCCGGTTCAGGTCCGGGTCTCCGACCGCATCACCGCGCCCCTGACCTATGGTTTGCTCCGCCCTGTGATTCTGCTGCCCAAGACCATGGACCTCTCCGACGAGGAGGCCCTCCTCTGCGTTCTGACCCATGAGGAGGTCCATATCCGGCGGATGGACGGCCTTTTGAAGCTGCTTCTGACGGCGGCTCTCTGTGTCCACTGGTTCAACCCGGCGGTGTGGCTGCTGTACGTTTTGGCCAACCGCGACATGGAGCTGCGCTGCGACGAGGCGGCGGTCCGCCGCCTGGGGGAGGACCGGCGGGAGCTCTACGCACTGACCCTGATCCGTATGGCGGAACTGCAAAGCGCGTCCGTGCCTCTTTGCAGCTCCTTTAGTGAGAACGGCATGGAAGAAAGGATCAAAGCCATTATGAGCATCAAGAAAAAATCCTGGCTGGCCTGCCTGATTGCCCTGGCTCTGGTGCTGGGGATGACCACGGCCTTCGCCACCACCGCCAAGCCCCAGGATGCGGACGCGCCCGATTATGAGGATATCGTTGACGGCGAGCTGCTGGCGGCGTCCTCGGCGGAGACCGCCGCCCTGTGGGACGAGGTGCTGTCCCCCTACAAGCCCTTCGGCCTCGCCTGGACCTTCGACGACCCGGACCTGGACGGCAACGGCCTCACGATGACCTTCGAGGGCCATGAGGTCCGGGGGATCTTTGACGGCCGGGACGGGAGCTGGATCAGTGAGCACAGCGGAAACGGGACCTACGGCCCCGGCGCCGTGGAGCTCTACGCCATGTACGACGACAGCGGTCTGACGGGCCTGCGCCTTGCCACCGAGGAGGAGCAGGCGGCGTGGACAGAGACACGGGAAAGCGCCAGCGCCGCCGTGGAAGCCCTGTTTGAAAGCGTGGCCTATGACGGCGGGACGGTCTCCTTCACCATCCCCGAAGGGGAGGGCAGATGGTCCCTCTTCATCCGGGGCCGTGTGGCGACGGAGGACGGCCTGGGCATGAGGGTCCACTACCTGGAGACAGAGAGCGAAACAGGGGAGTGGACCGCCGGGAAAACCTATTCCTTTGCCCTGCGGGATGCGCTCCATGACGAGTTGACCATGGAGGCCTCCTTTGAGGGGGCGGAGGCGTGGAGCCTGGACCTGACCCGGTTTCTGCCGGAGGACCGCCAAAAGCCTCTGAGCCTGCCCGAGGGCAGGGTGGACGTTCCCCTGGGGGACGGGCTGCTCTGGCCCGTGGACAGCGACCAGATCAACAGCTCCTTTGGCGACCGGGCAAAGCCGGGCGGGGACGGCGTTGCGACCCACACCGGTGTGGACATCGGCGGCATGGAGCAGGGGACACCCATCTACGCCGCAGGGAACGGCACGGTGAAGGAGGCCGGATTCAATGCCGCCGATG
Organism: Oscillospiraceae bacterium; assembly: GCA_910575505.1. Lineage (GTDB taxonomy): Bacteria > Bacillota > Clostridia > Oscillospirales > Oscillospiraceae > Oscillibacter. Next base: position 19,016 of record CAJTFK010000023.1, on the reverse strand, counting down.
GAAATTTCATCCGGCTGGACCACGGGAACGGACTGGAAACCTATTATGCCCACTGCCGGAGCGTGCTGGTGAAGACCGATGACGCCGTGACCCGGGGCCAGAACATCGCCACCGTGGGCAGCACCGGCATGTCCACCGGGGTCCACCTCCACTATGAGGTGCTGGTCAACGGCCAGAGCGTGGACCCATTGAACTATCAGCGTCAGACCCACAGCTACCAGATCGACTCCACCGTCGTCGGCATGGGGAAGCAGGTGGGTGTGAACGAGGAGGGGAAGTCCGTTCCCGTCTGCGCCATTCAGGACGGGCTGATTCTCAACGCCGGCGTGCGGGACTATGGCCATGAGACGAGACGGGGCCCCTTCGTGGAAATTCTGTACGGCGGAACATCTACCATGACCTACTTCGGCTGCGACAAGCTTCTGGTAAAGACCGGGGACAAGGTCCGGGCGGGGGACGTCATCGCCTGGTGGAACAACGGCAATCTGTATTCCTACGGCGAGGGCTCCGCCGATGACCTGGGCAGCTTTGATGCCGAGCGGCAGAAGTGGCAGACCTGGGCGGCGGAAAATCTGGTGGACGGCGGCTATCCCCGGAACAGCCGGGGGGAGACCTACGGCAACCATTTCTTTGAGGAATACCTGGGCTATGAGCCGGAGCTGATGGCCTGCGTGTCTGTGGAGGGGCAAGACGGATATTACTGGACAGCGGACACGGGGATGACCCAAGCCGGCAGTCCGGAGGAAGCCATGGCCCGGCAGAACTGGTTTGAGGAGAACCGGGTCAGCGGCTACCTCATTCCCGTGTACGACCAGGAGCACAATCCCATCGGGACCTTTGAGATTGGGGTCGGGAATACCCCCTCCAATTACCGTCCTGTGACCCTGGAAGAGCTCAAAGAAGCCGAAAAGAACGGCTGGCCCAACGCCAGAGGCAGCGCCCCTCTGGAGGAGCCCCTGCATCCCTTCAAGACCATGGAGGAGGCCCAGGAGGCCGTGCGGAACGGCTGGCCGGAGAATCAGGGGGAGTCCGGGACGCTGAGCGCTCTGTCCGTCCAGCAGGCGGCGGAAAATCTGGCCAGGGACTGGCTGGTGGATGGGGAATATCCCAAAAACAAAAACGGTCAGACCTACGCCCCCAACGAATCCCTGACCTGTGTGGTGGGAGTTCCCCCCGACCTTGTGGGGGCCGTGGCCACCAACGGGAAGGAGGGCTATGTGTCCCTGAAGGATCTGAACAAGGACGGAACGCATCTGTATTGGGGCCTCTGGAAATCCCGTACGGACCTGGCCGCCGGCCAGTCCTGGTCCCTCCCGGTCTACGACGAAGCGGGGGATGTGATTGGCGAGTTTATCATGGAGGCGGACAAAAACGCCTGACAACAGAAACATGGAAGAGGCCGTCTCACTGGGACGGCCTCTTTGTGTTCCGGTTGAGAAATTTAAATTTTATTAAAATAAAAGTAAGACTTGACTTTCATAAAATTAAAGTATATACTGAATATTATGAAAGGAGGCTGTGCCGATGACCACGCTGCCCCCCTGGATGGCGGACCTGGACGAACAGGAGCTGACTTTTGTGAAGCGCTTTCTGCTGGCCTCCGGGTCCCTGAAGGAAGTTGCGGCCCAGTATGGGGTCAGCTATCCTACGGTCCGCCTGCGGCTGGACCGGCTGATCCAGAAGATCCGCCTCAGCGACACGGCGGAGACGGACCCCTATGTGGCCCTGGTAAAGCGGCTGGCGGTGGACGACAGGCTGGATTTTGACACCGCCAAGATTCTGATTTCCGCCTACCGGGAGACCCGGAAAGAGAATGGAGGATAAAAATGCACATTGCTTCAAGAACGGTGATCACGGCGCTGGTGTTTCTGCTGGTGTTTGGAGCGGGAGGGATTCGTCTGCAAATCTTCCTGTCCCGGCGGGAAAGCCGCTGGCCGGGACTGGTACTGCCTCTGCTGACGGTTCTGTATGCACTGCTGCTGGTGCTGAATCTTCGAGATACCGGCAGCGTGTCCCAAAATGTGCTGACGGTGGCTGTGACGCTGCTGGTGGGGAACATCCCCACGCTGGTTCTGCTGGCCGTCTATTGGGCGGCCCGGGAGAAACGGCGGGTGAAGAGCCAGATTGATATCATGAAAATTGACGAGCTGTAAATCGGACAAAAAGAGGTCTCCCGTTGGGGGAGGCCTCTTTGCTATTGATTCAGAAAATGTCGCGCTGCTCCGCCAGAAACTGGGCCAGCTCGCCGGGGCCCTGGTCCCGCTCGATGCGGTAGCACTGGCAGAGGAAGGTCCCGCTTTCCCGGCTGAGGGCGGGGTAGTCCTGGAGAAACTGGAAGAGGAGGGTGTTTTCCATTTTGGCCCAGGCCTCCCTGACGGCACAGGACTCAAATTGAGTCAGGCAGCCCTCGATGAAATGGCGGATGGGGGAACTCATGGGGATTTCCAGGTGGGGCAGGGGCTGGACGGGGCTCCGGGCCAGCTGTTCCGCCGCCTTTTGCCGGAGCTCGTCCCGGCGGGGGTAGTAGACATAATTGCAGATATAGTCCTCTTCCATCAGGGAGAGACTACGCCAGACGTCCAGGTCGTTCCAGCCGCCCAGGTAGACGACATGGCCGTTTTTGATGAGGCATTGCAGGCCCAGGTCCTCCTGCCAGTCACACCCGCCGCTCAGGTTCAATACAGGCAGGTCCGGGTCGGCGGGCTCATCAATCTGAAGCGTGCCGAATTCCATGTACCGCAGGATTTCCAGCGGGTCCTGAATATGCTGGATGTCCTCGTCCAGCAGCTCTCCGATGCTGGTGGCCTCCAGAAGGTCCTGGAGGTAATAGCAGGCATATTGGCAGATTTCCCGTATCAGGCCCTCGTCCACCTCCGCCAGCCACTGAAGGGAACGGGCGGCATATTCCGGCGTGACGGCTTCGTCACAGACGACTTCAATATCGCGCTGAAAATAGGGGAAGGGGGCAAAGCCGCACATCCGGCCGAATTCGTCTTCTCCCGCGCCGGTCAGTATGTCTTCAAATTTCATCCGTATGGCCTCCCAGGATTTTTCTCCAGTATAGCAGAGGCTGCGGTTTTTCACAAGAGATTTCCCGGGAGAAGGGGGAGTTATTTCGGAAAATCACTGTCAGGCCAAGTTCTCCCGGCATACGCTGAGCATGTAAAATCCATTGGGGAGGGCAAACACCATGGCACAGATCACCAATTTTTTTGCAGGAGCCAACAGCGGAGAGGGATTCCGGAACCTGTTTTCGGAGATGGTGGATATCGAGAATACATATGATTTCATGGTCCTCAAGGGCGGGCCCGGCGTGGGGAAGAACACCTTCATGCGGGAGATCGGCCGGACCATGGAGGCGGCGGGGACGCCGGTGGAATACCTCTGGTGCTCCGGGGACCCGGACTCTCTGGACGGCGTGGTTCTGCCGGAGCTCCGATGCGCGGTGGCGGATGGTACGTCGCCCCACGGCGTTGTATCAAAAGGACGCTTTTGCAGCAGCTCGAAGCCGCGGCGGCGCATACCGCCTTTCTTGAGCCTGCGCGGTCACATCACCACATAAATTCCCGCGATGTGGACCCCGTCCCGATCCAGCGCCACAATCACAGTTTTCGCATTGATGCGCTCCAGGTCTTTTATGGGGAACTCATCATATGACTCGTCCGATAGCTTGTAGACCGGAACAAAGGGCTCCACGTTTCCAAGAAAACGGCTTTTGCCGCCTGTATAAAGCGTTAAAAGGCCGCCCTGGCAGTCAATGCCGCAATTCAGGTAAATGCCGTCCTGGGGACCGCCGCTGGACACCCGGTATAAGAGGTCCGACGGGCTTTGTACCGCCGTGATATTTTCCTTCTCCCGCCGGTACAGTCCTGCCTTGTAGTTCGGCGTCGGGAGATTGAGTTCTCCGAATTTTCCCTGCTCAATGGTCCTGTAGGTATACTCTCCGTCGCAGAATTTATAGTCGCTGGTCAAGAACAGGTATTGATTCAGCGTCCAGACCGCCGGCTGCGGGGTGTCGGAGCCCTCCGGGACCGGCGGCACGGCGTTTTTGCTTTCCTCAGCCTTCGCCGGAGGCGGATTTTTGGCCAGCTTGGTTTCCTCTCTTTCGATGATGACGCCGGTGACAAAGGCGGCGATATCCAGCAGAAAGGCCAGGGCCAGAGAGAACAGCGCCATCATGCGGTATGCCGACCGGAGGTAAATCAGCCCCTGTTCCGCGGAGTTATGATCGGTCAGATACTGCTCCACAGCCATGTCCAGCCGGCGGGCGGAGGCAGACCGGTCGTAGTCCTCCAGCAGCGGACTGCTGTCTTCGCCTGCGGCGGCGCTGTACGCGGGCAGACTGGCGATTCTGGATTTCAGCTCATTGATCTGGGAAATCCAGTCGTTTTTCCACGTGTCACTGCTCCCTCCAACGGTTTCCACCGAGAGAGCCGTGCCGTCTGCCAGCTCCTGTACCCACTGCTGCAGCACGTTCCCGGAGTCTTTCAGCCGGCGGCTGTGCTCCAAGCTGTTGATAAACCGGTTCATCAGGGAGAGAAGACTCTGGTACTCCGCGCCGTTCTGCTGGTCCAGGTCCTCCGCGCTCTGGAGCCGCTCGAACACATCGCCGGACAGTTCCAGCATCCGTTCCAGGTCCGGAGCGGTCTGAAACAGCTCCCGCTGAATCTCCCGCAGGCTGGCTCCCACATAGTAGCTGGACACGCCTTCCTCCGTCATGCCCAGAAGGGAAGCATAGTAGTTGACCCGGGACAGCGCGTCCTGATAGGACTGCTGCCGTGCCTGGAGGGTATCCAGCCGCTCAACATTTCTCAGCCATGTGGTCGAGGCGGTATTGATTGCCTGCTGATAGGGCGCGGGGTCGGCGTTGTCTGGAATGTTCCGCATACGGTTTTCCGCGCTCTGGAGGTTCGTATAGCTGGCGTCCACATCCCGGCGGGCGCTGTCGATCTGTGAGGAGATATTGCTCAGCTCTGTCTGCATGCTGGTCTGAAGACCGTCCAGGATTTCAACGGCGTTCTGCCGCACGTCCTGGGAAACCCCGTTCCCCTCTGCCGGAGTCTCGCCCTCCGGCGGCTGGGCCCCGCCGCCCAGGGCCTGTTCCATGGCCTCAATGGCCGCCGCCATGATGGAGGCGGCGGCTCCGCCGTTGTTTACATAATCCTGCCGTTCCTGGGCCCAATCCAGTGTATTGATGTCAATGCTGCTGGAGTCCATCGCCCGGGCTTTTTCGTACAGCTCCTGAATCTGGCCGGAAAGACGGTTGTTCAGCGCCTCGTCGTAGAACTCCACATAGTCCTCTGCGGCGAGGAGCTCGTCCCGATAGGCCTCCTGGGCCATCAGGCGGCACTTGGTGTCCCAGGACCCCTGATAGCCGTTCCCCGCGATGAACAGATAGCTGAACCAGGAGGAGCAGAACAGCACCACAAAGGAAAGCCCCAATAAACTGGCTTTCTGCCACCATGCGTCACACTGTTTCAGAAAGTGCGGAAGGGAGAAGTTCAGCCCCAGCAGCAGCCCCTGTACGCCCAGGGATGCCGCGTAGGCCTGCCAGCCCTTGGAAAATGTATATTCCCTCATGCCCTGGGCGGTGGACCAGAAGGACACAGCCGCCAGCAGGAGCGTACACAGCCGCAGCAGCGTGATGATATTGGATGTCTGCGTATTGGTTTGTTTCATTTCTTTTTCCTCCACACCTTCCGTCTGAAAAACCGATTCTGACAGGCGGATTTTCCTGTTGGCCCCGCTTTGCCGGGACTGCATTTCACAACACAACCGGATCTGTTCCGGGAATCCCCGGGATCCTCCTGTACGCTGTCAATCTCCTTTTGGAAGAGCCGCTTGACTTTTTCCAGCGCCCGTGTGGGGATTTCATCGGGATCTCCCGGCAGTACCAGCATCAGCAGGGACGAAACCGCGTTCTCGATGTGCAGACTCTTGAGCAGGCCGAAAATGACCTGGGACAGGAAGTCCAGAGTGGCGATGAAAAACAGGAAAATCGTGCGCTTCAGCACGGAGTTTGCCTGCCCGCACTGCTCCAGAACCAGCCGGACGATTTCAAAGGCGGTCAGCATCATCAGGATAAAGAGGATGGTGAAAACCACAATCGACCAGCCGGCTGTGAGCTTATCAAAACGCACGTGTCCGCTGCTCAGGGCGTACAGGGCAATGAAGCTCACAAGCAGCAGGGCGAAGGAATTGGCGTATGTATCCAGAAGCTGAAAGCCGTTATTGTCCCTGTCTTCGTCACTTTGAAGCGGCGTTTTTGTCCAGAACCGCTTGAGGAGCATGGCAATCAAATAAATCGCCACGACAAAGATGGTGACGCACAAAATGACGACCATCAGGTAATAGATGAGCGCCAGCCCTACCGGGGGTTCTTGCGGAGCGGGCGGGTCCTGTTGAGCAGAGGGGTCCTGATTCGCCTCCCGCCACATCAGAGGAGCAACCATGGTCACGACCGCCTGCAACCAACCTTCCACTCCGCCGGTTAACCCCTGAATGGTGGGAATCCAGATCAGCAGCGCCGCCGTGCCGCATACGACCGCGACGGACACCACAATGATAATGACCCATCCCCATCCGGGAACAGGCCGGATTACCTGAACCCTATTGATGACACGGGTTTTCCGGCTCTGCGGGGCCGCCGTCGTACTCGAGTTCGCCCTCAGGTCGTGCCACGCCTGCCTCCATTCCTGGAGCTCCAGCATGTTTTTCAGCCACTTTTTTTCCTGACGGATGTTTCTGACCATCCGCTTGTCTGACAGGCGCTTTTCCTCGGTTTGCAGCTTGAACGCCCGCCGGGCCTCGAGACGGCTGTTCCGGTATGTGTGGAACGACGCCCACCAGTTCCTCCGTCTCTCACGGCGGATTCTGCGCCGGATCTGAGCATCCGCCCGCCGGGACTCGAGGCGGATGCTCCAGTATGTGCGGAACGACGCCCACCACCTTTGCCGTCTCTCACGGCGGTTTCTGCGTTGATCCTGGACATCTGCCCGCACTGTTTCCCAGTTCTCCTGAGACCAGCGTATCAGGCGGAGGAGCACCGCCGCCAGACAGACAAGGGAAACGGCCGCCAGCAGGACCCAGAGCAGCTCCCAGGCGGAGAGGGCGGACAGGGAGGGAGGCGTCTGCCCCTGCAGGTTTACCGCCAGAGCCGCCAGGGAAATGGACAGGGACGAGATGAAATCCTCTGCCTTCCGTTTGTTGACGGCGCTGGCAATACCAAGGAACAGCTTCAGGAATGCCAGAAAAAGGCAGATTAAATTCACTGCCGTCAAATTCAGCTGGGGAAACAGAACATAGCCCACCAAGAGGAGAAACGCGCACAGACACGGCAGCGCCCTCAGAATGAACTTCCGTAAATCGTTCAAGACTATCATCTCCTCCTCGCCCGGCTCGTCGGGCGGATTGCCTGCCGGCAGGGCGGATGTTTGCGCGGAAAAAGGGCACAGCCCGCGCCTCTCCATGAAATGGGTCATGTCTGCCGCATTCCGTATTTGAAGAGGCGCGGGCTATGCCCGAAATAATGGGAACAGCCGTCAGGCTTTGGCCTGTCTGACGGCGGTGTTGCAGTATCTCTCATCGCCGCCGGTGCTGTCTCCTGCATAGACGCAGGCCTTCGCATAGTAATAACGTCCGATGACTCCCTGGAAGGTAATTAAATCTTCAAAAAAAACCGTTCCGGAGCCCATCATTTCCGGGTAATCGTCGCTCTGATAGGTTGCGATCCGGGTAAATGATTTTCCGTCTGTGGATTCGTACACGTAGATTGTTTTCACGCCCAGCACCGGCATATATCCAGCGCCCGACACATCTGCGGAAACAAGCATAACGCCATTGGACTTTACTGTTAACACAGCCCGGTATGCGTCAAGGTACGCGCTGGACTTCACGGACGCGGACGCCGCCGTGCAGAGAAGACTTGAAATCATCACCAACGCAAAAATCCCGCTCAGTAACCTCTTGCCCAAACGCTTCACGCTGTATCACTCCTGATAGATAGAATCAATAATGGTTTTTAGTTCCTGCTCGGAGAGATCTCCGGTTATCTTGCATTCAAAATCTCCATTTCGCCAAGTTGCTTTCTGACGCCCCAAATCGGATACCAGATTATGTTCAATTCCACCCGCAAGAAAAGAAAATATAATACTATCTTCTTTTTCCAGAGTATTAAATTCCTGGGTCTCCACTTCATTGTATCGGATTTGAAGCTCACCATCCTCGCTCTTATAATCTGCATAGATTAAAAGGCTGAATTCCCGATTAACTGCCCGTACTTCCACCAGTTCAAACCGCTCCGGTATCTCCTTGGGCGCAAGAGGCGCGCGGATGCCGAAGGCTTCCATGGCCTCCTCCAGGCTCTGATAAGTGGCTTCCTCATCCACCTCCAGAGGGCGGATTGATACGGTGGCATAAGGGGTGGAACCGCCGTCAAGACGGAAGATTTCCGCCGTCCAGCGGGCAATGACTGAGAACACATTCATGCCGAAGGCCTGTGCTGTGATGGAGCTGAGCAGCAGCATCAGCGCCGCGGCAAAGGGCAGCGCCCTGACAAAAAGCCTGTTTGAATGCCGTTTTTCTGGAACCGCAGAAATATCCTCCACAGTCCCGGCGTTCGCCGTCTCGATGACAGAGGCGTACCGCCGGCGGAACTGCTTCAGGCTCTCCTCCGGATCAGTGGACAGTGATGCGGGCAGGGGACTGACCGCCTCCATCTGCTCCAGCAGGGAATCCAGCGCCTCAACGTCTATTTCCCCGCCGTCTGATGGATATAACAGGTCTGCCAGCCGGTCCTGCAGCCGCTGGATCTGGGTATCGCCCGGATGCCCCTGAATTCGCTCCGAACGTTCTCCGGCCCCACTGAAAGCCGTGTCCTTCCGGATCTCGGACATCAATTCACCTCCTGTTCTTATATTTGTCGAATTGTGTCGAATGTAACAGATTTTTTAAAAATTATGAATTTCTGTTTTTCAGAAGGAACTTCCTGCATTGCTTCCTTGCCCGGCAAAGCCGCATGCGGCTGGCCTCCGGCTTGCAGCCCAGCTTGCTGGCGATTTCCTCGTGGGATAATCCAACCTCAATATGGAGATATAAGATTTGCTTTTCGTCCTTGCTGAGCTCCGATGGCAGCAGAGACAAAAAGTCCGGCTGAGCCTCGCTCGCCGCGGGTTCATGTTCCGGCAAGATTGGGATTTCCCGGGTATACCGCGCCCGCTTCCGCTCATTGTCCGCCATATTCCGCACCGTTATGGTCAGCCATCCGGAAATATTGGGGTGATCCCGCAGCTGCTTCTGTTTAATCAGAAGAGTGGAGAACGCGTTCTGTACAATGTCTTCCACTGTGTTTTCATCCCACAATATGTAGTAGGCCACCTTCACCAGTCTGGGATAATTGGCGGCGTAGATGGAATCAAACCAGGTGTTCAAATCACTCACGAGTCTCCCCCCTTTCCTGAAAACTGACCATATGATGATTCCTCCGGCTGCTCTGCGCAGGTCCGGAGGATTTTTCTGCCCAGGCGGTACAGGCCCGGCCTTCCAGTGGTTTTATAGAAATTTACTGTTTTTGGAAATCCGGTTACAATTTGTGTCTTTTATCAAATAGAACATACAGGGGGTAGTATCTACTCCTCTGCCGGGGCTCATTCTTCACCGCCAGAGCATGCCGTCCGCAATCTAACGGCGGCGTACATGTCAGGCACAGGGAAATGTGCTGCCGCGCAGAGGGCTGCGTAAAAAGGCGGCTCCGGACATCCGCCTTTTTTCGACAAAATGATACATTCATGAGGTATGCCTCATGGCGATGCAGACAGGCTTCCGGCAGAATTTTACTAAAATTCTGTGATCGGGAGGTTTTTTTATGCTGCGTCAACAATACAAATCACTCATGCGCCGCTTTTTCTCAAGAGAGATTCGGAAGTACCGTATACAATGGAAGCTGACACAGGAACAGTTATCGGAACGCCTGTGCATGGCGCCCCGCTCTTATGCGGATTTGGAACGGGGGATAAGCGACTGTTCCGGCCTGACGGTGATTCTCTTTCTGGTGCTGCTGAAGGACGAAGAGGCGCTTCGGCTGATTCAGGAGGTCAGGAAAGAGCTGAAGGGGGCGGGCCGGCATGACGCCGCGTGAGATGAATTCCGCACCGGGTGAAGTCTATGACCTGCTGTACCGTTTGGGGCTTTCCGCGAACGCCTCCGCCTTTTTCCACCTGGCCTATACCGTCCGGCTGGCGGCATGCCAGCCCCAGCGGCTGCTGGTTCCGGCGTGGCTGTATCCGGAAACTGCCCGGCATTACCGGACCGATCCGGAGACCGTTGAACGGAATATCCGGCGTCTCAGTGTGAAGGTCTGGAAGAATGCGCCGGAACGGCTGTCGCAAATGGCAGGCGTCACGCTGGAGACCATGCCCACGCCTGTCCGCTTCCTGGCGATTCTGGCCGGGAACCTGAGAAAAGGCCGCGCCGCATAGCGGCGGAAGAATCCTCATACATTGCCTGTCGGAACTGCCGGGCTGTTGTCCGGCCTGGAGGACGGACAGCGGCGGACCCATGCGGGCCGTCTGCTGTCTCCAAACGCTTTTCCGTTTCCGGCCAGTCAGCCCGCGGCCTCAGCAATTTTCTGCGGCTGCACCGGCACTGCCGTATCAGTTTACCTCTTTCGGAGGAAAAAACAGGAAGCACAGGACAAGCGTTCTTTTGCGCCATTCATCAGGAGTCCGGTCCGTCTTTCAGGAGACCGGCAGTTCCAGGGACAGGCTTCCCGGGTCCCCGCCGCCTGATGGCCCGGGGCTTTGATGTATATCAATCCGAAAAAGCAGATGCTGCGGGGCATCTGTTTTTTCATACTTAAAAATGGCAGGGCATAGGATAGCGTGGGAGGTAAATCTGATGAAACAGACATTTTTGACGTTAATCGAGGTACGAAAAGCTCCTTCCGGCTCTGCCGCGGGGGAGCTGATTCAGCGGGCTGTCACCGCCTGGCTTGCCGCCCGGCTCAGCGCCCCTCACAAATGATGCCCGAGGGTACGGGCATTTCGGGTGATTTCCCGGGGGACCTCTGCCCGCAGCGGAGGACGTCCCGTCTTTAAGGGGGTGCAATCCATTCTCTGCGCCATCTATGTACGCCTGAGCAGGGAGGACGAAGACAAGCATCAGGCCGAGTCTGAGAGCATCCAGAATCAGAAATCCCTGCTGACAGCCTATGCCGCCGGCCAGGGCTGGGAGGTCTATTCCATCTACTGCGATGAGGATTATTCCGGAGCCGACGGCCTCCGTCCGGACTTTAACCGGATGCTGGCCGCGGCGAAGCAGAAGAAGTTCCAGATTATCCTATGCAAGTCTCAGTCCCGCTTCACCCGGGACATGGAGCTGGTGGAGAAGTATATCCACGGTCTGTTTCCCGTCTGGGGCATCCGCTTTATCGCCGTGGCGGACAACGCCGACACAGAAGTCAAGGGCAACAAAAAGGCCCGCCAGATCAACGGCCTGGTAAACGAGTGGTATTTGGAAGACCTCTCCGAAAACGTCCGGATGGTTTTTGACCAGAAGCGCCGGGAAGGCCAGTATATCGGCGGATTCCCGGTTTACGGCTACAAAAAGGACCCCGCCAATAAAAACCGCGTCGTCATCGACAACGAGGCAGCCGGGGTGGTCCGCCGGATTTTCCGGTGGTCCCTGGAGGGCTTCGGCAAGCAGAGCATCGCCCGCAAGCTCAACGAGAGCGGCATTCCGAGCCCGTCCCGCTATAAAGCCGAACACGGCTGGGCCTGCGGCGCTTCGGGCTCCGGTCTCTGGAACAGAACAACCGTCTGGCGCATTCTCCGCAATGAGATGTACACCGGCACCATGGTTCAGGGCCGCCGGAAAAAGGTCAGCTACAAGTCAAAGCTCCTGATCGACGTTCCCCCGGACCGGTGGTATCGGGTGGAAGGCACCCATGAGCCCATCATCGACCGGGAGACCTTCGATGCCGTCCAGAAAAACCTGGCGTCCCGTACCAAAACAGACGGCAGAGGGGAAGTCCACCTGCTTTCCGGTCTGGTAAAATGCATGGACTGCGGCAGCACCATGAGCAAGGTCACCGACTGCCGGCAGGGGAGGGCCCGGGTTTCCTATCTCCGCTGCAGGCGCTACGCCGACAGCGGCGGCGCGAAGCTCTGCACCCGCCATTCCATCCGCCTCGACAGGCTGGAGGAGCTGGTTTCAGACCGCATCCGCTGTTATGTACAAACCTATTATAAACTAAAATCGTCAGAATTGCAACCCCAAAAGGATGCCCGCCGGGAAATTCTGGAGCAGGAACGAAAAACGCTGGCCGCTCAGGCGGAAAAACACAGTCAGGCTCTGAAAACTCTTTACCTGGACAAAGCTTCCGGCATTCTGACCGGTGAGCAATTCGCCGCCTTGAATCAATCCTTTCTGGGGGAACAGGCCCGGCTGGAGCAGCGCCTTGCCGGAATCGACACAGAGCTCTCCGGCTATGAAGAATCCCAGCGGCAGGCAGACCGGATGGAGCGGGCCAGGGAGCTCTTGAAGCTGGAAACCGTCCCCCGGGAGCTGGCGGCGGCCCTGGTTGAACAGATCGAAATCGGAGAGCGGGACCCTGTCACCGGCGAGCAGCAGGTCCGCGTCACCTGGAGGTTCTGACGCCATACCTCCGGCGGAGCGCTCCGCCAGGGCGGACCAACGCTTTTATCTGCGTCCTTTCGCTGCGCTGCCCCACGTCATCGAACCCCAATACCCCGCCGCGGTGGATCGCTATGTGGACCTGGGGCGGTTCTACGATCTCACAGCCGCCAAGGCCGGAGCGGAGGCGGTGAAGGCCCATACCCATGCCTATAAGGCCGCGTATGTCCGGGCCTACCACAGCCTGAAGGCCGCCCGGCAGGTGGAGCTGGATGCCATAGCCTCTGTGGGGAAGGGCTTTGATTCGGAGCGGCTGGACCGCCGGGTGCGGGGCATCATCACCCGGGAGCTGCGGGCCAGGGGGAACCAGGAGGGGAAAACTGTCCGCCGCTTCCTGGGCAGCATCACCCATAAGGGCGCTGTCTGGCGCTATGACAGCGTGGACGCCCTGTGTTCAAGGGTCTACGAGTTCGCGGACAGCTGGGAGCTGGCGGGGCCGGCTCTGGCGTTGATTCACGCCGCGGCGGTCGGGAAGGGGTGGGATACCGTTGTCTGTCCCTCCCCTGAGGACCCCGGCCGGATGGAGCATCTGCTGATTCCCGGCTTGGAGCTGGCCTTTGTCACCTCCCGGCCCGGCATGAGCTATGGGAAAAAACCCTATCGCCGGGTCCGTCTGGACGCTATGACGGCGGAAACAGAGGGGAGGAGCCGCCTGCGCTTTCAGGTCCGCATTGCCGCGCTGCTGCGGGAGGAGGCGGTCGCCGCCCTGAAGGATGCCAAGCGAAACCATGACGCGCTGGAATCCGTTTACAACCCCTATGTGGACTTCGACGGCGTCCGGGCCCTGGCGGCCCTGGAGGCGGGACGGCTTCTCAGCTATCTGGGCTGACCGGGCTTCCTGTTTCCGGACGGTTTTTTTCGGCGCACGCCGTTGTTTTCCTGGCTTACGCCGATGTGAGAAAATGGAGAAAACTGCATCAGGGCGCATGGAACAAGCCTGCCGGAAACCGGCAGGCTTGTCCTCGTGAATCCCTCAGTTCAGAAAGTCCTTCAGCTTCTTGCTGCGGGAGGGGTGGCGGAGCTTCCGCAGGGCCTTGGCCTCAATCTGGCGGATGCGCTCCCGGGTGACGTTGAACTCCTTTCCCACTTCCTCCAGCGTCCGGGTGCGGCCGTCCTCAATGCCGAAGCGGAGCTTCAGCACCTTTTCCTCTCTGGGGGTCAGGGTGGAAAGAACGTCCATCAGCTGTTCCTTCAGAAGGGTGAAGGAGGCGGCCTCAGAGGGCTCCGAAGCGCCTTCATCGGGAATAAAGTCTCCCAGGTGGCTGTCCTCTTCCTCGCCGATGGGGGTCTCCAGGGAGACGGGCTCCTGGGCGATTTTCATGATTTCGCGGACCTTGTCCACGGGCATGTTCATCTCGGCGGCAATCTCATTGGGAGAGGGGTCATGGCCCAGCTCCTGGAGAAGCTGGCGGCTGACCCGGATGACCTTGTTGATGGTCTCCACCATGTGAACGGGGATGCGGATGGTCCGGGCCTGGTCGGCAATGGCCCGTGTAATGGCCTGACGGATCCACCAGGTGGCATAGGTGGAAAATTTATAGCCCTTGGTGTAGTCGAATTTCTCCACGGCTTTAATAAGACCCAGGTTGCCCTCCTGGATCAGGTCCAGGAACAGCATGCCCCGGCCCACATAGCGCTTGGCGATGGAGACTACAAGACGGAGGTTGGCCTCGGCCAGCTTCTGCTTGGCGGTTTCGCCGGCCAGATAGACTTTGCGGACAGCGGCTTCCCCGGCGGGGTCCACACTCTCGCCGGCCTCTTTCCGCCGCCGGAGCTCCGCCAGCGTCTGTTCCGCCTCGTTTCCGGCGGACATGGCCTGCGCCAGGTGAACCTCCTCGTCGGGGGTGAGCAGGGAGACCTTGCCGATTTCCTTGAGGTACATCCGAACGGGATCGTCAATGGAGAAGCTGTTGACCAGGGTATTGGGGTCCACCAGCTCCTCTTCCTCCATGCTGGCGATTTCCTCGGCGGCAGGACCGTCCTCCGGCAGGTCCGGCAGCAGGTCGTCCTCGGCGCTGATGTCGATGTTCAGCGCCTCCAGAGAATCATAGAGCTGGTCCATCTGTTCGCTCTCCAGATTCAGGTCGTCCACGGACTCCATCAGCTCGGCGGATTCCAGCTTGCCCTTTTTCTTGCCTCTGGCCAGCAGCTCCCGGAGCTTTTCGTTGTTAATCAGCCAGCTGGCGGCAGGCAGCGCCGCCACCTGCTTGTCGTCCAGCCGGACAATGCCGGCTCGCTTGGCCTCCTCGTCCGTCATGACGGCGGGGAGCTCCGTCTGGCCGGACGGCTTGTCTCCCGCGGCCAGAATGGCGTCCGCCTGCCGCTCCAGTTCCTTGGGAGTCAGTTCCTTTTTATCAGACATTCCGCTTTCCTCCAGTACCCGATTTGTTTTTATATTTATTCTTTCGCATGGCTGCGGCCAGCGGGTCTTCTCCGCCGGCGGTCCGCCGCTCCCATTCCCCTGATATGACGGCTATGTAGTCCGCCAGGGCCTGCTTTCCGTTTTTCAGCGACTCCGGCCGCTGGCAGAGAGAGGTGATATGGCTCATTTCCTCCGGGGTCAGGGCCCCCGTCAGAGCCGGCAGGGCAATGGCCCGGCCCTCCTCCCGGGCCTGCCACAGCAGGGAAAAGACCCGCCCCAGCAGGGGGGAGGAGAACTGCTCTTCTTTTAAGGGCGGCTGAGGGGGGAACAGGCTGTCGTCCCGCAGAAGAAGGCGCAGCACGCCTTCCTCCGCCATGGCGGAACGGATGTTGTCATAGCG
This sequence comes from Oscillospiraceae bacterium, assembly GCA_910575505.1. Taxonomy (GTDB): domain Bacteria; phylum Bacillota; class Clostridia; order Oscillospirales; family Oscillospiraceae; genus Oscillibacter. The sequence goes on along the minus strand of CAJTFK010000023.1, from coordinate 3,564 downwards.
CAGGGAACGCTCCGCAGGCTGAGACAGGGCGGCGGGATTCAGCTCCTTCCGCAGAGCCGCCCGGTTCTCCCGGTTCAAAAGCCGCTTGCGGGCCCGCTGGACCTCCAGCTTCATGGCGTCTGGGGTGATGCGGGCCGTTTCGGCGGCCCGGGCGGTGTAGATTTCCCGCTCCACCGCGCCGGGGAGCGTGGCGATCAGACCGCTGATTTCAGCGCAGTAAGCCACCCGGGACTCGTCGCTGCCAAGGTCGTATTTTCCGGCCACCTGGGCCATGCGGAACTCGATGCCGTTTTCGCTTCCGTTCAGCAGGCGTTCAAAGGCGTCGGCTCCCTGATTTTTAATGAAGTCGTCGGCGTCCTGCTTGACCAGCGCCCCATCCCCGGTCCGCTGCAGGGGGAGCTGAAGCACCTTGACGGAGAGCTCCGAGCTGCCAAGCAGCTGGAGGGCCTTTTCCGTGGCGGCCTTTCCGGCGCTGTCGTTGTCGTAGCAGAGCACCAGTTCTTTGGTAAAGCGGGAGAGAAGCCGGACCTGTTCCTGAGTCAGGGCGGTGCCCATGGAGGCCACGGCGTTGTTGAAGCCCGCCTGGTGGAGGGTCACAATATCCAGGTTACCCTCGCAGAGAATAATGTTGGGCCGCTTGCTCTTCCGGGCCAGATTCAGCCCGTAGAGGACCCGCCGCTTGCTGTAGACCGGCGTCTCCGAGGAATTCATATATTTGGGCTCGGACTTGTCCAGGACCCGGCTGCCGAAGGCCACCACGTCCCCCCGTGTGTCGATGACCGGGAGCATGAGGCGGTTTCGGAACTTGTCGTAAAACCCGCCACGTTTATTGTCCACAATCAGACCGGCGGTCAGCAGCTCCGACTTGGTGTAGCCCTTTTTGGTCATGGCGTTCAGAAGAACGTCCCAGGCGTCCAGAGAGGCCCCCATGCCGAAATTGACGGCGGTGGACTTCCGGATGCGGCGGCGCTCCAGATAGTCCCGCACCGCCCGGCCCTCCGGCTGCTGGAGAAGCTGGTAGTAAAAGCGGGCCGCGTCCCGGTTCAGCTCCAGGAGACGCTGCCTGCGGCGGCCAGCCTCCCGGTCGCCTTCTTCCTCCGGCACCTCCATGCCCGCCCGCCTGGCCAGGAAGCGCACCGCGTCGGGGTAGGGGAGGTTTTCCTCCTCCATGATGAAGTTGATGACGCCGCCGCCTTTTTTGCAGCCGAAGCAGTAATAGAACTGTCCATCCGGCGAGACGGAAAACGATCCGGTTTTTTCACTGTGGAAGGGACAGAGGCCGAAGAGATTGCCGCCCTTTCTGGTCAGCTGTACGTAACTGCCCACTACGTCCACAATATCGCAGCGGGCGGTCAATTCATCCAAAAAGTTCTGAGGAAACGCCACAATGCCCCCTCCTTTCGGTCAGTTTAGCCAAAATATCTGTTATCCATACAAAAAGCCGGAGCCCGGACAGAAATCGGCGAGTCTTTCCCGGAGAAGCGGTCTGCCGGCCCCGAAAGCCGCGGACAACAACCGCTGTACTTAAGATATACGCCGTCCGGCTGGAATTTCCTCTTTTTTCTCAGGATTTTTTGAAAACTTTCCGCAGGAGCCCTTTACATCCTGCCGGGGAACCGATATGATAGAGTCAACACAGCTGAAAATCGGTACGTACTGGCTTTCAAACATCAGCAAAGCCGCTACCGGGTGAATCCCCTGCGGCGGAGATAAAAGCAAACATGATGAAAGGGGGCGGCGCAGTGCCGGTTGAATTTTGGGCGGCCCGGCTGGAACGGCCGCTGACAGACCGGGAGACCGAGACCATGACGGCCATGCTGCCGCCTCAGCGGCGGGAGCGGCTTCTGCGTCTGAAGGAGCCGGAAAAAAGGCGGGAGCCCCTCTGCGCATACCTGATGCTGCGGCTGGCGCTGTGGCAGCGGCACGGCCTGCGGGAGCTTCCGGAGATTGCCGTGACCGGCCGGGGAAAGCCCTGGTTTCCGGATTGTCCCGACATTCATTTCAACCTCAGCCATACCGCCGGCGCGGTGCTGGTGGGCCTGTCGGACCAGGCGCTGGGGGTGGACATCGAGCGGATCCGTCCGGTAGGGCAGAGAACCATGGTCCGTCTGGCCCGCGTCACGACGGAGGCGGAATTTTTCGAGAGCTGGGTACGCCGGGAAGCCCGATCCAAGCGCAGCGGCGACGGGATCGGCGCGATGATGCGCTCCGAGACGCCTCTGCAATACGGGGAATACTATTATGAGCTGGAGACCTTCCCCGGCTACGCTGCCGGAGCCGCCACCCGGAGCACGGACCGTCCCGGGGAGGTCCGGCGCTATTCCCTGGACGAAATGCTGTGAGGTATGTATGGATGACAAAGAACTGGTGAATTTTGTGCTTTCCTTTGCCGGAGAGATGAACGCGCTTCAGCGGCGCTATGCGCCGCTGCTGGAGAGCGCCAGGGGGCGGGGCGGGACCGCCGCTGTGTTCACCGCTTACCGGGCGGAGGCGGGGATGCTTTATGGCCGGTATCTGACGCCAAGGGAGCGATGCTGCTGCATGTCCATAGCCTCGCCGCCTGTCTATGCCGCCGTAGAGGGCCTGACCCTCAGCACGGTGGAGCGGAGAAACAGCCGGGCTGTGGTGGAGCTTCTGACCAGTGAGGGACGTTTGGATTTTCAATTTAACCTCATGTGTAAAAACGGGGAATGGCGGATCAACAGCTTCAAGCAGCGCCTTCACAGCGAACGCCGGATTTACCGGTGGGTCTATGGAGACTTTTAACGGGCGGGGGAAGGTCCCGCCCGTTTTTATCCCTTTTACCTTTTGTATTGCTGAAGGATAACAGACGCAACTTCTTCGTCAATATTCACAAAGGGAGACTGCTTCCGTTGAAACAGTCTCCCTTTAATTTATAAGAGTTTTTGGCGCTTTTTATAGAAAATCCAGGTTAAAGCAACGCAGATTATAATTCCGACCCCATATGGGATGCACAACAGGAGGGCGGTGTCAGCCGGAGCGCTGCATCCGCCGTACTGTCCGCACCACTGAAGCGTGCAGTAGTTATACGCAACTGCGGCGCACATGACATTTGAAAGCAGAATCGCAAGTACGGCAAAAAGAGCGATCAAATATTTATATTTCTTCATTGCAGATTCCTCCCTGAATTCATTTTCTTTTGAAAATTAGAATAATTCCAAGAATCATAAGCAGTACAAACAAAACAATGAGGATTCCCGTTCCGTTTAATGTAATCATGGACGATTCATTGATCTGGCTGACAGACGATGGGTGTATAACGGTTAATATACCAAACAGGATAAGACAAACGGCTCCTATGAAGCAAAGGACAAGCCCGGTTTTGCTTTCGCCTGTGCCGCAGGAACCTGAATCCTCCTTTTCTTTCCCCGTATTGTTCGAAACGCTCGTTGTATGGTTTTCAGTGAGTTCATCAATTGTGATTTGGAAATATTCACTTAAGGAAGCACTGATTAAGGCAGGTAAAAGCCAGGCAAACAGACGAAGGCAGTGGAAACGTCCAATAAAGGACCATATTGGGGGATAAATTCCTCATTTTTCCAG
>CAJTFK010000022.1 GCA_910575505.1 Oscillospiraceae bacterium | reverse complement strand
TCGTCCATGATTTCCAGAAATTCTTCCCGTTTTGTTTTCTTTTTCCGGCATCTGTATTCCATATCGCTAAAACTTTCCTGTTTCATACCCCGCGCCCCCTTTTCCTTATTTTATCACATCTTCTATCATTTCGGGGAATTAAATCAGCGTTTCCTTAAGTTTACGGATGCGTTTCGCAGAATTGCCGAATATATTGAAATCAACACCCATGGTACCGCGAGATGGGCTGGCCACCGCTTGCGGGGATGGGGGACCGGCCGTCTGCAGATGGAGGAGGGCCGGCCTGCCTGTCCATTTGCGATGGAACACTTACTATTTTTCAAACTTGAAAAGTGTATATTGAAAAAAGAGAAAACAGCGGATATAATGGGATGGGTCAGCCGCTGCAGATAAAGGGAGAGCTTTTTTGCGGCTGCAGATAAAGAAACACGGTGTTGTTTGAAACGACGCCAAAAGTTGACGAGGAGGTACGGTTTGATGACATTAGAGGATTTACTGCAATATGAAGATATTGTAATCCAATGCCATGATGACCCGGACGCAGACGCTATTGCCAGCGGCTACGCGTTGCTGAGATATTTGGAAAGTAAGGGGAGGTCCCCCCGGCTGGTATACAGCGGCGGGCGGAAGGTCACGAAAAACAATCTGTTGCTGATGATCGAGAAGCTGAACATCCCCCTGGAACATGTGTGGAGGACGGACGACGAGGCGGAGCTTTTGATTACGGTGGATTGCCGGGCCGGACAGCGCAATGTTTCCACGCTGCCCCACCGGAATCTCGCGATTATTGACCACCACGAGCTTGACATGGGAGAGGTCCTGCCGGAGCTGTGTGAGGTGCGAACGGACTGCAGCGCCAGCGTCACCGTGATATGGGCCATGCTGAAAAAGGCCGGATTCCCCATTGAAGACCGGCTGCTGTCCACCGCATTGTACTATGGTCTGTACATGGACACCCAAAAGTTTAAGGGCACTGAGAAGCTGGATCGGGAAATGCTGGACGCTCTGCGATTCGACTGGGACATCATTCTCCTGCTCCAGAGCGCGGCTTTGGCCCTGAATGATTTCCGTACCGCAGGCAGCGCTTTTATGAATCTGCGCTACCATCTGGAGTACCATTTTGCCCTGGCTCCGGTGAATACCTCCGAGCCGTATATGCTGGGTATCGTCAGCGACATGATGATGGACGTCCATGAGCTGTCTGTGTGCGTGGCCTATTGTCTGCTGGAAAGAGAGCGGTGCGTCAAGGTTTCTGTGCGCTGCAGCAAGAGCAGGGACCGGGCGGATGAGGTGGTTCACTGGCTTGTTCGGGACATGGGGAATGACGGCGGCGGCGACCGGACCAAGGCCGCAGGACGGCTGCCTCTTGCTTTGCTGGAAAAAAACTGCCCGGACGGCAATCTGCTCTATACGGCCGGGGAATTGATTTTCCAGCGGCTGACCGATTATTTCCGCACTCCGCTCAAGCGTCTTTCCCCCAGAACAGAGGAGTATGAGCCCGCCCGGGCGGAGGAGTTCTGCAAAAAGAAGGCGGAGCTTTACTGCAAGAAAAAAGCGCCTGCGGGCTTTGTGCGGACGATGGACCTGTTCCCGGAGGGAACGGAAATTCTTCTCCGCACGCCGGAGGGAGACATCATCAAGAAAGCCGCTCCCGAGCTCTGCATTCTGATCGACGCGGAGCACGAGGTCTCCCATATCACGGAAGAGGAGCTGCGGAGGGATTACGAGCTGACGGACGAGGAATTTCCCATGGACGGAGAGTGGCTGTGGCAGCCGAAGGCGTACCATGCCGGCAAAAAAGAGGCGGTGATGCTGGCGCCCTGCGCCAAAAAGTGCATTGCCAAGGATACCCCTCGCATCTGGGCCGCTCAGCTGAACTGCCGGCTGGAGGTCCTTGTGTGGGGAGACTGGCGTTTGGGTGAGATTGGAGACTGGCTGGTCTGCCATGAGGATGACCACCAGAATGCGTACATCATCCCCAAGGCGGTTTTTGAACAGTCCTACGAAAGGGCGGAGTGAGTCGGAGGCAAAGGCCTGTTCCGGTTTTGGAACGGGCCTTTACTTTCTCTTTGTGAGAACGGGATTTTGAGATTCAAAAAAAGATGAAACCATTGGAACTCTACGCATTCCGCTTAGAATATCCAAATCGTTTCATCTTCATGGTCGAAGCGGAATGACCGGACTTCATGAAAGTCAGTCGTATCACCGCGTTGCAGGCCGTCAGCAAGAGGTTTTATCAAAATAGCTCACGAAGCCAATCACGTGCTGTATTATTGCTTCCGAGCCGAAAGGCCGAAAGTAATATGGGCCGTGTTTTGCAGACGCCGCCGTTTATGGCGGCAACCGAAAAACGGTGGAAATCAAATGTATGATTTCCGAATTTTAAATTCAGGAATCATATCTCCCGTACGGCGGTCACTTCCGCTTTTGCTCAGTGTGCCAGTATAACGAGGCTCTTCACCCAAAGCGGATTTAATATGTTTGCCATCATCAGATCATGAAAATCCTATGGAACCAGACAATCCGTCAGGCGCAGTTCGTCCGAAAGCCAGGCCAACGGCAAAAAGAAACGGCCGGAGCAGCCCGCTCCGGCCAGCGTACGCTGGGAAAAATTTCTCTGTGTTCGCTGGTTTTACAAGCTTTTCAGCTCTTTCATGCATTTGGGGCAGATGTTTTTCCCCTTGAAAATGGTGATATCCTTGGTGGCGTCACAAAAAATGCAGCTGGGCTTGTACTTCTTCAGAATAACGGACGAGCCATCCACATAGATTTCCAATGCGTCCCGCTCGGCGATGTCCAGCGTGCGGCGCATTTCGATTGGAAGAACGATTCGTCCCAGCTCGTCCACCTTTCTCACGATACCAGTTGCTTTCACTGTGGTTCTCCTTTCCCTCATTTTTTTACTCACATTCAAAGCTAAAGAGACAATATCATAACTTGTCACTATTTGTCAATTGCTTAAACAAAAATTAAAAAGATGTTCATAAATGAAGCAAAAGGAGGAATTTTCCTGTGGCAATGACCTGGGTATGGACCGGAATGGTAGTACTTTCGCTGCTGTTTGGAATGGTCTCCGGAAATCTGGACGCGGTGGCCAACGCCGCCCTGGAGGGGGCCCGTTCCGCCGTGGATCTGAGCATCTCCATGGCGGGCATTCTCTGCCTCTGGAGCGGCGTCATGGAAATCATGAACGCCTGCGGCATCTCCGCGGGGCTGGCCAAGGCGTTCCGGCCCCTTCTGAGGCGGCTGCTGCCGGACGCCAGCCGGGACAGGGAGACGCTGGCGGCGGTATCCGCCAATGTCTCCGCCAATCTCCTGGGCCTTGGCAACGCCGCCACGCCTCTGGGCATTCAGGCCGCCCGGCGGATGGCCCAGGGCTGCGGCGGCACAGCCAGCGACGAGCTGTGCCTGCTGGTGGTGCTGAATACCGCGTCCATCCAGCTCCTGCCCACCACCGTTGCCTCGGTCCGGGCCGCCGCCGGAAGCCGGACGCCCTTTGACATTCTGCCGGCGGTATGGCTGACCTCGGTGCTGTCAGTGGCGGCGGGACTTCTGACGGCCTGGCTTTTCTCCCGGCGGAGGGGAAGGAGGACGGCATGAATCTCAGCGCGTATGTCATCCCCGTGCTGCTGGCGTCGGTGGCTGTCTATGGCATGGGGCGGCATGTGGACGTCTACAGCGCCCTGACCCACGGGGCGGAGGAGGGCCTGACGGTGCTGCTGCGGGTGGCGCCGGCCCTGGTGGGCCTGCTGACGGCGGTGTCCATGTTCCGGGTCTCCGGGGCCATGGAATGGCTGTCGGGCCTGTTCGCGCCTGTTCTGGAGCTTCTGGGCGTGCCGCCGGAGACCGCCCCGCTGATGCTGGTGCGTCCGGTATCCGGCAGCGGGGCCCTGGCCGTGGCCACCGACCTGATGGCCGCCCACGGACCGGACAGTTATATTGGCCGGGTGGCGGCGGTGATGCTGGGCAGCACCGAAACCACCTTTTACACCATTGCCGTCTACTTCGGGTCTGCCGGCATTCACAAAACACGCCATACCGTTCCCGCCGCTCTGGCGGCGGACCTGACCGGGTTCATAGCCGCGGCCTTTGCGGTGCGTCTGCTCTTCGGTGGGGCATAACGGAAGCCGGGGGCTGTTATTCCTTCCGAACTGAAAGGCCGGAAGGAATATGTGCCATATTTTGCGGTTGCCGCCGTTTACGGCGGCGAGCAGAACGGCTCAGATCAAATGTATGATTTCCGAATTTTTAATTCGGAAATCATAATACCCACAGCGGCATCCAGGGCGTTTTCAAGCCGTGCAGCGGCAGAAAAAATCCTGCCCGCAATGCGGACAGGATTTTAGGGGAAGCAATCTTACATGTGAATACCGCCGATGAAATATGTATTGTAATAGCCGCTGGTCAGATCGCTGTAAATCACGCCGCCGCTCCGGGAGGAGGAGGAATGAATGATCTGGCCGCCGCCGACATAGATGCCGGCGTGAGAGCAGGCCTTGCCGGCATTGCGGGAGGGATCGTTAAAGAAAACCAGGTCGCCGGGCTGGAGCTCGCCGATGCTGTAGACTCTGGTGCCCATACCGCTCTGCCACTGGCCGGTGGCCGTGTGAGGCAGAGAATAGCCGAACTGACTGTAGACATACATGGTGAAGCCGGAGCAGTCAAATCCACTGGGGGACGCGCCGCCGTAGCGGTAGCGGGTGCCCAGGTACTGCTTGGCCAGATCCACAATGCCGCCGTTGGAGCTGGAACTGGAATTAGTCAGATCCAGAAAGTCGCTGCGGATATAACCCTCGGTGCCATAGGTGCAGGTAACGCTGTACCAGCCGTCGGCCAGAGCCGTGGCGGTGACAATGTCGCCGGTGCTCAGAGAGGCCAGAACCTCGCCGTCGGTGGAGGGGGTGGCGCGGACATTAACGCCGCTGGCGTTGACCCGCCCATAGCTTTCAAACACGCCGTCGGTATGAATCTCCAGGAATTCGGCGGAGACATAGCCGGTCTTGCCGTTGTAGGCCACCTGATACCAGCCGTCTTCGGAGTCGTCCAGAATGGCCAGTGTCAGATCCTTGTCCAGAGTGGAAACAATTCCCGCCTCGGTGGAGGGCTCGGACCGGAGCCGCAGGCCGGAACCGGTGGTAACGCCGGTATCCACAGCCAGTCCCGCCTCGGCAGCGAAAGCGCCGGCGGTCAGAAACAGGACGGAGAGTGTAGTCAGCACCAGAACCCGGAGGGTCTTTCCCGCGAAGTATGTCATAAGTAAGATTCCTTTCGTGATCATTTGTAGAGAGAGGGGACTTGCATCCGGCTTGTGCCGCCTGACGCCGTCAGGCGGCATGGTCCGTTTTGGAGCCTATTTCTCCTTCCCCGACAAAGCCCGGCTCAGCCAGACAGCGGCGATGTCCATTGCGGAATAGAGGCTGGCCTTTTCGCTTTTCTTGATCACGCGGTCCCGGGATTTCAGATCCGGGTCGGTGAGCTGAAGCTGAATGGAGACTTTGGTGGCCAGGTCCAGATCCTGTTCCTTTTTGGTTTCCAGGATCTGCATCATGATGATATATTTATCAGCCATTGAACCGTAGTAGATGAGGTTGCCGGCACGGCGGAGCGGATGCCCCTTATAGACAAGACCTTCTGTTTTCGTGTTCTTGTTTCCTGCCATGAAAACCCTCCTTGTAAAATTGTAACCAAATTGTAACATCTTTTTTCCGATTTGTCAACATCTGAAATTGGTCAAACTGATGGAAAAATATCGACATTTTTCTGCGATTATGTCATAAACAACAAAAATCCCATGGAGAGAAACCGGCGCGCCCTCAGGCGGCTGGTCCCCTTCCATGGGAATGGAGGCAAATGACGGTTACAGACTGTAACTTTTGTTACTCATATCACTGCGCCAGATATTTCCGCACCAGAACCTGAAGCAGCTCATCACGGTCGATCTTGCGGATCAGAGTCCGGGCATTGTTGTGGTTGGTGATATACGTGGGGTCTTCGGACAGAATGTAGCCTACAATCTGATTGATGGGATTATAGCCCTTTTCCTCCAATGACTGATAGACTGACGAGAGAATCTGATGAATCTCCTCGTCCTTTTCCTTGGCTAGGCTGAACTTCCTGGTGAAATCGTCCATCCGAATATCACCTTCCTTTCCCGGCTCTTGCCGTTATCGTATAGTATACTCGATTTCAAGGAGACTGTAAAGAGGTTCCGGGGGAATTTTACGAAAGATTTTTACTCACAACTGTCCCGGCCCCGGATTTTGGAGGCGTTGGGCGCTCAAAACCTGTGCCGGCAGCGTCCGCCAGCCCCTTTGTTCCTCCGGCCGGATACAGGAAAACAGCGGCAGCCTGCCGAAAGGAGATTCCGGCAGGCCGCATTCAGGAGAAAAGGGATTCAGCCGATGGAAATGGCGCTGACAGGACAGCCGTCCCTGGCCTCCTGGGCCAGTCCCATCTGGGCGTCCGGCACCTCGCCGCCGTGGGCAAAGCCGTCGTCTCCCATAGTGAAGACCTCGGGACAGGTTCCGGCGCACAGGCCGCAGCCGATGCAGTTTTCATTGACGCTGGCGTTCATAGGCGTCCTCCTACCAAATAAAGAATCGGCCCCGTCCCAAAGAAACGGGACCCCGGCACATAGTGTGTCACCTTTTCCGGTTTTTAAGCACGTTTGCGGCGGCTGCTCCCGAACCACATCCACCCGTTCCACATTATAATATTGGAACAGCGCCAGGGCCTCGGGGCCGATGCGCTCCCCGGGCACGGCGATGGGAACCGCCGGGGGACAGCTCACCGTAGCCGCGCCGCAGATACGGCCCAGGCTTTCCTCCGCCGGGACAGTCTCGTGAGGGGCGAAGAGCGCCTCACGCACGGACAGCACTCGCTCCCCCTTCGCCGGCGGCAGGGCGGGGCGAGAGATAGGACGGGAGGCCATGGGATTTTGAAGGGCCTCCGCCAGGAATCGAAACGCCTCTTCATCCGTGGACCCGGAGGCCATCAGCACAACATAGTCCCGGTCTTTGTACTCCGGCTCCACACTGCACACCTGAAGATATCCCGCCGCGGAAACGCCCGTCATGCCATAGGCGGCGGCATCCAGCGTGAGCTTCAGCGGCTCTGTCCCCACCGTGCTCCAGCCCCATTTGGGCAGGTCCTTCTTCAGTGCCGCCATCCTCCCGGCGGCGGTCCGGATATGCTCCCTTCCCTCACCGGCGAGATAGGCGTTGCACAGGTCCAGGGACGCCAGCGTCAGATAAGACGGACTGGTGGACCCGAAGAGGGACAGGGCCGCCCTGGCGTTCTCCCGGAGCGCCGCCGGAGCGGTTTGAGAAATATGCAGGTACGCCCCTCCCGTGAGGACCGGCAGGGTTTTATGGGCGGAGTCGCAGCACAGGTCCGCCCCCAGGTCCATGGGATGCCGGGAGGACTCCAGAAACCGCAGATAGGCCCCGTGGGCGTTGTCCGCCAGCAGCACCGTCCCCCGGGCGTGACACACTGCCGCCAGAGCAGCGATATCCAGCATATTGCCCAAATAATCCGGGCTGGTGACATAGACGGCGGCAGGAGGTGCGGCCAGAGCGGACAGGGCCCGCTCCAGGCCCTCCGCCGTCACAGGGCAGGCGCAGAGGGACCTCGCCGCCTCCTCCGGCCACAGCCAGACCGGCTCAAAGTCCAGCAGGGCGGCGGCGTGGACAAAGGATTTATGGACGTTCCGGGCGGCCAGGACCACCGGCGGCGTGCCTGCCGGGCGGTTTTGCAGGGCAAGGAACAGCATGGCCCGGACGCACTGGCTGGAGCCCTCGGTGGAATAGAAGGTGGCTCCGGAGCCAAAGAGGGCGGCGGCGTTTGCCTCGCTTTCGGCGATGATGCCCGATGCCTCGTAAAGGGAATCCGCCCCGTCGATCTCGGTGATGTCCCAGGCCTCACAGCCCAGGGGGCCGGTCCCCTTATGGCCCGGCATGTGAAAGCGGCTCATGCCCTCGATCTGGTATCCCCGCAGGAAGTCCGCGATAGGAGTGGTCATGCCCTGTCTTCCTCCGCCAAAGCGGCCTGGAGCATAATGGCGCACTCCATCCGTTTGCGGAACAGCTCGCAGCCCGTCTCGTAGACGCCCCGGATGGAGCCTGTGGCGTGGAAGGCATTGGCAGCGCAGCCGCCGGAGCAGTACATCCGGGCCCAGCAGCCGGCGCAGTCCGGCCTGGCGTAAGCGTTGCAGGCCCGGAACTCCTCCCGGAGGGCCGGATTGACCACGCCGTTCCAGACGTCTCCCAGCCTGTACGCCTCCTCGCCGACGAACTGGTGGCAGGGGTACAGGTCCCCCCAGGGGGTGACGGCCATGTACTCGGTGCCGGAGCCGCAACCGGAAATACGCTTGTAGATGCAGGGGCCGCCGGTCAGGTCCAGCATATAGTGATAGAAGGTAATGGGCCGGCCCTCCCTGTGCCGCTTCAGCATCTCCTTGGCCAGAAGCTCATACTGCTCCTTGACAATCTCGATGTCCTCCGCTGTCAGAGCCGCCGGGTCGCCGGGGGCGCAGACCACCGGCTCCATGGAGAGCTCGGTAAAGCCCAGGTCCGCCATGTGAAACAGGTCCTTTGTAAAATCAGGGTTCCGGTGGGTGAAGGTGCCCCGCATGTAGTACCGGGTTCCTCCTCTGGCCTTGACCAGCTGCTGAAATCTGGGGACAATGCGCTCATAGCTGCCGTTTCCGGCGTAATCCACCCGGAGCGCGTCATGGATTTCCTTCCGGCCGTCCAGAGAGAGCACCACATTGTCCATTTCCCGGTTGGCGAAGTCAATCACGTCCCCGTCAATCAGCATTCCGTTGGTGGTCAGGGTAAAGCGGAACTTCTTGCGCCGGGGGCCCTCCTGGGTCCGGGCGTAGGCCACCAGGTCCTTCACCACCTGCCAGTTCATCAGGGGTTCCCCGCCGAAGAAGTCCACCTCCAGATTGGTCCGGCTTCCCGAGTGCTCGATGAGAAAATCCAGAGCCCGTTTGCCGGTCTCGAAGCTCATAAGGGCCCGGTCGCCGTGATACCTGCCCTGACTGGCGAAGCAGTAGGAGCAGTTGAGGTTGCAGGTGTGGGCCACATGGAGGCACAGGGCTTTCACCACGTCGCCGGAACGCTCCTTAAAGGTCCCGGCCAGATCTGCGAAGACGTCCGGGGCGAAGAGCTGGCCGGACTCCTTCAGGTCCTCCACATCGGACAGACATTCCCGCAGCTCCGCTTCGGTGACGTCGGGCCGGTCCCGGTATTTCTCCAGCAGGGCGGAGACGATTTCCTCCGGCGGGTGATCGGGGAAAAGGGCAATGATGTCATAGGCCACCTCGTCCACCACATGGACGCCTCCGGAGCAGGTGTCCAGAACGATGTTGAAGCCGTTGAGCTTGTATTGATGTACCATGGGAAAACCTCCTGTCAGATGGGAGCGCGGAAAACCGGCGGAGAAAAAACGCCGCCAGGCGGCGGCGTTTTCGGACGTCTCACTTCTTTTCGCACTTCTGGTTGGCGACGCCGCAGCTGGTTTTGCAGGCGGACTGGCAGGAGGTCTGGCACTCGCCGCAGCCGCCCTTTTTGGCGCTTTCGCAGAGATTCCGGGTTTTCAGAGTCTTGATTCTCTTCATAATGGTATCGCTCCAATCTGAAAAATTTGTGGATTTTGGATGCTTTGAGAGGAACCGGCAGGTCCCGTCCAATGGAGGGGCACCGGCCAGCAGTTTGCAAAAGTGTACCATAGGAGCAAAAAAAAGTCAAGGTGGAAACAGGAACCGGGCACGCCCGTCCGTCGGGGATGCCGGTCAAGGAGGCCAGGGCGCCGGACAGTGTGGCGGCGGAGAAAGCGGATGGCAGCTCCGCTGCCGCCACAAGGCTGATGGCCGGGAGGCCAATAGACAAGCTGCCGCCGCCTGCCTCTGTACGATACCGGAATGGGATACCTGCTGTCCGTCAAAAGCGGATCAGCGTGAAGCTGTGCACCGCCCCTGATGATAAGGCAGAGATACGGCCTGAACATTTGACCGACTGTCAGAAATACAGGACAGCCATAGATGACATGGCCCGGATCATTCAATATCGTCTGACTGACTCCCTGCAGTTTTCGTCCTGCTGGCGCAAAAATGCAGGCAGGCCTGGGGACAGGCCTCCGCGCACTTCCCGCAGCGGATGCACTCCGGGGAGCAGGAAATTTCCTGCAGGGACAGCGCTGCGGGACAGGCCCTCTCACAGGCCCCGCAGGAGACGCACCGCTCCTGCTCCCAGTGGATCTGCACCAGGCTGAACCGGTTGAACCAGCCGTAAATGGCCCCCAGGGGGCACAGATACTGGCAGAAGGGCCGGAAGACCTTAACGGACAGCAGGACTATGGCAAGCAGAATCCCCAGCTTCCAGAGGAACAGACCCCCCGCCTGACTCCGCAGCGCCCCGTTGGCACTCAGCAGGGGGAGGGCCCCCAGCAGGGTGCCGGAGGGACAGAGGTATTTGCAGAAGGCCGGAACTTTAACGAAGCCCCCGAACAAAAACATGGAGCCGAACCCTGCCAAAAGAACCAGCACCGCGTATTTCCCGTGTTTCAGAACGCGGTGGAAGGGCAGGCGCTTTCTCTTTTTGAACAGGGGAATTCTGTGCAGAAGATCCTGAACCAGCCCGAAGGGACACAGCCAGCCGCAGACAAAGCGGCCCAGCACACTGCCAAACAGGAAGAAGAAGCCCAGGGCGGCGAAGGGGATCTGAAAGCCCCGCTGGTTCAGCAGGGCCTGCAGCGCCCCGATGGGGCAGGATGCCACGGCCCCGGGGCAGGAATAGCAGTTGAGGCCGGGGACGCAGGCGTATTTCAGACTGCCCTTGTAGATGTTTCCGCGCAGAAAGCCGTACAGGTACCCGTTGGTCACGGCGGTATACAGCAGCTGCACAGTCAACCGGATTTTCTTCATCGCTCACCCAATCCCGATGCACTCCAGGCAGATCATCACTGCCTTTCTCCAGATCACCGCAAACTGCCCCCGGGCGGCGCCCAGCCCCAGAAGGAGGACCCCGGCCAAAACGCCTCCCGCCCAGGCATACCGGCTGTTATTCTTCCAGAAGTCCATGAATGAGCTCCTCCCAATACGACTTTTCTGCGGCGCCGACAACGCCGCCCAGATAGGCCCCCTCTCCGTCAAAGAAGAAGGTGGTCGGTACGCCGCTGACGCTGGACAGCAGCGCCTGATCCAGAGAGGCGTTGGCCAGCAGGTGGGGGTAGTCCGCCCCGGTCTCCTGAACCAGGTCCTCCACAGGCGTCTGGTCCTCTCCCTCCCGCACGTCGCTGACGACGCCGATGATCTGGAACTCCGACGGGTCGTATTCCGCCGCCAGCTCGCCCAGTCCCGGCATCTCGCTCAGGCAGGGATTGCAGTAGGTGGCCCACACGTTGACCATGGTGAGACCGGACTGGGCGAAAACCTCCTGAGAAACCGCGTTTCCCTCCAGATCGGTTCCCTCAAAGGTGATGTAAATGGGAGCGGCTTCTTCCTCCGAGGGCAGCGCTTCCTGTGATTCCCCTTCGGGAGCGGTGACGGCCGGCGGTTCCGCTTCAGGCGCGGCTCCGACGGCAGGGCCGCCGCTGTCCCCGCCGCAGCCGCACAGCAGAGCCGCTGTCAGCATCAGATGCCCCAAAAGTACGGTGAGTCGTTTGCTCATGTCTGTTCCTCCATTTTTACAGATGTTTGTTTTGTGAAAATACACGTTTTAACCCGTTCCGTTATGATGCCCCGGCCCCGCCGGGGTATAGCCGTCCAAAGCTGGCCGCAGGAGGTCTTTGCCGGAACAGCCTGTGCGCTCCGTCCGCGGAAGCAGTCTGGCACTTGGCCGTGCCGCTTTTCCTGATTTCCTTTTGCGGTCGTGATCGGGGGAACGGGGCGGTTTTCCGCAGTCAACGTCTATACGGTAAAATCAGCATAAATCGCTGAGCGGAGCATATCTCCGGTGCGGAGCCTCTTGCGCCCCTGTGCCAGCTGCCGCGGCGCAAATTCCAAACCGCTGAGGCGGCGGGACAGCGTGACCGCTGTTCCGTCAAAGGGCAGCTCCGGCTTCCGGCGGTCCCGGTTGATTTCCGTTTCCTCCGCACATCAAAGTGGGCCGGGCGGCCTTGCAGGTCTCCGGGCCCCAGGCGGCGGTCCCCTCGGCGGAGCCGATATTGAGCTTTGCAATACGCCGTTCCGTTTTTGTATTTCCGTACTATTATATCTTGTCCGGTACAAATAAGCAAGAACTATAGCAAACGTCAAAATTCCTGATATGATTTGAGCCGTTTTTGCTCGCCGCCGTTTACGGCAGCAGCCGCAAAGCATGGCACAGATTACTTTCAACCTTTCAGGTCGGAAGCAATAAACAAGCCGGCCGGGGACCTGCCCCGGCGGCCTGCTGGCAGCAATTATGAAGGCTGCTATAATAAGCAGCCCCTGACTGGGGGGATTGCTTATATGAGCACAGCCCTTTGTTCCCCGCGGGCACGTAAACGCACGAGTATGGTCTGCCAGCTTTGCGAAGATCGCTGTATGCTGTCCGTAAAAAGGGGGGCGGTTGGATTGTGAACGGTTCGCCTATCTTATCTTCTTTGAGCCGGACCTTGATCTGATGCTGGCTTCATCCTGCATTCATGCCCGGTGTATCTGCGTAATACCCTCTGCGCCGGAATTTCTGGCCGCCGCAAAGTCCTTCCTGCCGCCTCGTTTTTTCAGGACAGAATACGTTTCTCCAGTACTTCGGCGCAGATATGATGCAGTATTTGCAGTTCATTTTGTGTGTGACGGACCGTATCCTTCAGAACCCGTAATCACAATCGCTGATCGCTGTCTGAACGGGCTTTTTCCTGCCGTACCGTGTCGATGGTCATTGCAGCCCTTCCCTTCAGGATTGCCGCGGAAAATTTTCTTGTCTGACAGGAAACATCCTCGCCCATCCGGCATCCCCCGGCTGTGAATACAGGTTCTTATTACAGCAAAGGGGGCGCATCCTGATCGCCATCGGCTTTTTGAATCACCAGCCGTGCCTGTGGATTTCGTTTACAAAAGTTACCCGCCGGAGCCACGTCCGGCGGGTGATCGCATGATTAGACGCTGAACCTGCTCCGGGTCAGATATGGACGCCTCGTCGATGAAAATCGGGGACATCCCCTTGATTCCGGAAAGAGGCCTCCTCCGGCAGGGCATCAGAATAAAACCGGATTTCACTCAGAATTCAATTTTCAGACTGTCGCCCTCTACGGCAGCACCCCTGCTTTTTGTGATGGGCAGCTTTTGTTCCTCGGAAAAGCCGATGGTTTCCCCGTCCTGCAGAACCACATCTGCGGTAATCACATAATTGGCAATGTCAGAGAGGAAGCCGTGGAGGGTCCGGGCGTCGGTCTGGCTGTCCAGCACCTCCATTTCGTCATATCCGAAGCACCTCATTCCGCCGGTATAGGCGCAGAGGCCCTTCCTGCCGTTGTAAAGCCCAATCCAGACCAGATTGTAAATGGGGAACAAATCTTCCTCCAGCATGCCGGAGAAACGCAGATAGTAGTCCGGGGCATAGACCACCTCGCCGGTGTAAATGCCCAGCACCCCGTCCTGCCTGCAGGCGGAGGTCACGGCTTTGGCGAGCAATATGCCGCATTCTACAGGCGGAAGCTTCTTGCCCAGGACGGCAATCAGCAGATGGGCAGCATGGCCTTTTACCTGCTCTGCACCGTGGGGCCACATAAAGTTTTTAGACGCTGCCTCTTCCGCCTCACCGTTGGGAATGGGCGCCGGAAGGAATGAAACGGCGATCATAGCCCCCTGATAGCTGACCAGGAATACCTCATCGCTTTCTCTGTTCCCGCCGCCCTCGTCTTCTTCATCGTCCTCATCGCTGCCGTCGGGTTCATCCTCGATGCCCCAGGTTTCTTTCAGGTCCCGCAGAAGGGCCTCCCGGTCCCATTTGGCCTCTTTCAGAAGAACATAATTGATGAAGGTGCCAGGGTTCTCCTTTTGCTCCTCCGCTCGCCGGGCCTGCTCCATCCAATAGGAGCGAATTGTTTCCACCAGGGCGGCGGCCTTTTCCCGGGCATTGGCCGGGTCATAGGGCTCCATTTCGCTGAACACATGGCCGCAGTGCTCCGGCTCATCCCCCTCGTAACCGCCGCAGACGCCCAGCAGCCATTTTCCCATCAGGCTCTTTTTGTATTTGAAGATGTAGTAATGCAGATCGTGCAGGTCAAATTCCCCGGTGCACTCAATTTTTGCCGGAGCCTTGCCCAGCTCCGCCGGGTGGGACAGCCACTCGGTCAGGGACTTCATCGCGGCGTTCATTTGTGTCTGGTTCACGTCAGATTCCTCCTTCGATTTGTTTCTCCAGCTTTTGAATAAGCGTATCCAGGTGGGCGCTCCATTCGTCCCGGCTGGGGCTGTCCTTCCATAGCTCCACGATCTCCCGTTCCCCGTCCTCGTCCGGGACTTCATCGCGGATGCCGCGGAGGTAACGGAGCAGGAAGCGCAGCGCCTCGCCGGAGGCGGTAAACTCCTTGATATGGTCCCACGATTCCCCATCCGGGAATTTTCCTGTGTCCAGCCAATCCAGATACAGCTCCGTCAGGGCCAGCGCGGACTGGTCATAGAAAAAGTCGATTTCTTCAAAGGTCTCTCCAAAGAAGCCTTCGTCCTTCATGGCGGCGATGAGCTCCTCCAGCTTGAGGGCGGTATGTCCCGGCAGACAGCTTTTCTCCAGAAAGTCCAGCACATCCAGACCCTCGTCGCTCTGTAATGCTCTTATGCCCCAAGCACCCATAGCTGTACCTCTCTTTTTCTTTATTTTCCTGATAAATGTTCATTGGCCATGGTGTATTCTTACTCTCAAAAAAGACACTGTTTCCAAGGACTTTCCTCGTCCTGTAACAGCCCTTGGGTGATGGAGATAATGCCTGTCAAAGACAGATTGCTGCCCGACCACATGGCCCGGCCGGTCACATAGCCGCTGGCAAAGTCATGCCATGAAGTATATTGCTCCTTACTGGCTTGACGTGCGTTCAGAATATAGCGCCACGCCTCCTCCTCCGTAATGTAACCGGCATCAAAGCAGCAGCGGGTCACCAACACCAAGCGCCCCATATCCCATGCGAGAATGGAACACCGGGACAGGTCCGCTTGTTGTTTCAGAAACTTTTCTTCAATCAGTTCATCAATAGCTCCCTGCAAATTGGAACAGTATTCTCGAATACGGTATTCGGTTTCCGCATCTCCCATGTCCAAACCGACAGCATTGATTTGAGTATCACGTCCTGACACGATGCCTTTGATCGCATCGAAGCAGACCCTGTGGCCGCTGGTGTAAAGCCATTCCAGGGTTTCCAGCGCCGAAGTCCGGTCTGAAATGTCATAATAGCTGGACAGGTTATCTTTGATCTCGCCCACGTCCGAACCGGTGGGCAGACTGTCACAGAAATACTCCGTCTGCTCTGCATTGATCGCTCCGATGCTGATCGCAGCAAATTGCTCCGGGGTCAAATTCTGCGGAACAGGATTTTTCCTGTACTCCTCGCTGTTGAAAAGTTTGGAAAGCATACCAAAGAAACTCATGAAAAAGACCTCATTTCCTTTATTTCAAGGCTGCTGGCGCTGCATGGAAACAATATGGCAAACAGGGCAGTGACGTATGGCAATGCACTTGCCATAGAATGTCTCTCCCTTTATTCCACTCGTATAATGGGGCGGCAAAAGTCGAAATCAATATCCAGCAGATCGTCCTCCTGCACCTCCGGCTTGCGGTGGGGGGAACAGGGAAGAAAGCCCAGCAGCGGCCCCATGCCTCCGCAGATGTTACAGCCTCCGTCTCCGCCGCAGGTGGTGAACGTATCCGCCTCCACCACCTCCCGCATATAGGGGTCGTAGGCAATGGAGAGACCGAAGAAATTCGGCTCTTTCATATCATAGGGCTTGTCCTCATCCCCCGGGGACTCAAAGTGAAAAATGCGCATATCGCTGTTCAGCCCGTCTCCCCAGGGAAACAGGGTCCGGCATCCGCCGCCGCAGAGATAAGCCCATTCATCCGCTGTGGGAAGCGAAAAGCCCTGTTTGCGCAGCAGCTCTTTCAGTTGAGGGTAGGTCACATCATGGTAGAGATACGCCCTCCACTGGCCGTCTGTGTAATCAAACCGGACGTGGCCCACCAGATTAAGACCCCGCATCCTGGAACGCTTATGCTCTTCAAATTCCTCCAGCCAGTCCGGGTGTGCCAGCAGGCGGGGGTCCTGGAACTCAACCGGCTCCCAGCCAATTTCCTCTAGCTCCCGCCCCGCCAGCATGGGCGGGACTGTAACCTGACGGACCGGGGCCATGTCCTCCCGGATGAAATCCTCCGGAGTCCCGTTGTATTCGCATTCCCCGAATACATAGTCAAGTTCCGCCAGGTTTTCCTCGTCCAGGCCCTCGTGAAACTGCTCCCATCCGATGGTGATGGCGCCGCCGGGGACAAAGACAAGCTCCCGGCCGTTCTTCTCAAAAACCCCGGTGGTACAGCTCAGCCCCCAGCGGGAAAAGGTTTGCAGCCCCTTAAACCGCAAACGGTATTGCTCTGCCAGCGCCTGCATCAGAGCCGTCTTATCAGCCGTTTCCAGTTTTTCAAAATGCGGCAGGTATCCTGCTTTTTCCATGGCCGGCACCTCCATTTGTAATAGACTTATAATAGACGCCATACAGAGCGGCAAAAGCTCTGACGCTCCCGGTTCTTTTGCCGCCCGTGGGGACGGGAAATATTGCGGGCAGGTCTGAAAACGGCGGCCGCCGGCAGCTATTTGTTCTATTTTATCACATTTCTGTTGCGTTTGAAAAGGGACTCTTTGGGATATTTGCAGTGCGGTCTTCCATGCTGCTTTATCTGGGGGAGCATATTCACTCACTGCGTGAGGGAACTCCGGTGAGGTGTACCAAAATATTTGTGCAGCCTGCCCGGATTTTTTCCGCCCTCTGTCGGATTTCCGGCGGATTCTGCCAAAACCGTCTGCGGCACTGTCTTTTCAAAATGTATATTTCTCCTTGGGGGCGTGGGCCGCCGCAGCCGGTCACGAGAGAGCCTGTCCGTCATTTTGAACACAAAGTGGAGAATAATTTGGATGTTTATGTAGAATGCGATAAAAATACAGAGCTATATTGCATATTTATAAGATTTCGTGTATAGTAAGAGTGCTGTTTATCATTGTAAAGCGATAAACGATTTTGAAGCTGAGGAGAAGATGCGTCATGAAGCGATTTCTGAGCCTGATTCTGGCCGGGGCTCTGGCCCTGGGCCTGACGGCCTGCGGCGGCAGCGGCGGCGGGAACAGCGGCGGCAGCGGAGCCTCCGGCGGGGGAGATACAAAGGTGCTGTACCATACCTACAACACCGCCCCTTATGTAACCCTGGACCCCAGCACGGAATACTCCAACGGGATTATGGTTCTCCAGAATGTCTATGAGACCCTGACCCGCTACAATCCCGACACCGGCGACCTGGACCCCATGCTGGCGACCAGCTGGACGAAGAATGACGACGGCACCGTCTGGACCTTCCAGCTCCGTGAGGATGTCACATTCCACGACGGCACGCCCATGACATCGGCTCAGGTGGTGCGGTCCTTCCAGCGGTCCATGGACCTGGGCAAGGGCGGCGCCTATATCTGGGACGCCGTGCTGGAGTCCAACGGCGGCAAGGTCGAGGCCACCGGCGATTATGAGGTCACCATCACCTGCGGTTACCCCTGCGCCATTGACCTGGTGGTTTCTGCCGGCTATGCCGCCTATATCATGTCTGACAGCGTGGCGGACCAGACCACCGAGTGGTTCAACGAGGGCCACGACGGAGGCACCGGCCCCTATATGATTGCCCAGGCCACCGGCGACAGCGTGGTTCTGAAGGCCTACGAGGGCTACCGGGGCGGCTGGACCGACGGACAGTACAAAAACGTCATGATCCGGGAGGTGGCGGAGTCCAGCGCCCGCCGCCAGATGATGGAAACCGGCGAATGCCAGCTCTCCAGTGAGTTCTCCGCCACGGATCTGGAGGCCCTCAAGAGCCAGACCGACCGGGTTTACACCTATCAGTCCGAAACCTTCAACAATATCATCATGTTCCTGAACACCGCAACCGCGCCCTGCAATAACGCCGATTTCCGCCGCTGCCTGGCCTATGCCTTCCCCTATGAGGAGACGGTCAGCGAGATTATGAACGGCAACGCCAAGCAGTCTGTGGGCATGGTCCCCGGCGGCCTGTGGGGCCACGATGAGAGCATTCTCCAGTATACCTGCGACCTGGATAAAGCCAGAGAGTACCTGGACAAGTCCGGCGTGGCCGCCGATGGGCTCAAGCTGACCGTTACCTACATGAATGGGTATGACGAGTATGCCAGCGCCCTTCAGCTGTTCCAGGTGAACCTGAAGCAGCTGGGCATTGACCTGGAGCTCCGCAGCATGGAGTGGGATCAGCAGTGGGCCCAGGCCCAGAACAACGACCCCGCCCAGCGGCAGGATATGTTTGTATTTATCTGGTGGCCGGATTACGCCGATCCCGTCAGCTGGTTCCAGTCCCTGCTGCACAGCGAGGACCAGATTGTATACAATCTTTCTTATCTGAACGACCCGGAGCTGGACAGCATCATTGACGAGGCCATTGCCCAGACCGTCACCGACCGGGATGCCGCCGAAGCCAACTACGTCCAGGCGCAGAAGATTGTGGCGGACAATGCCTACCTGCTGAATCTTTATGACCAGATGCACACCTTTGTCATCAGCAACAGCATCCAGGGGGTCTCCGAGAACCCCGCCTATTCCAACAGCATCCTCTACTATCAGATTACCGAGAAGTAAATCCAGGCCAACGGCACTCCGCCATCCGGAGTGCCTGTTGGCATTTTCAGAGAAACAGACTGAAATGAGGTGTCCGCCCCGTGTTTCAATACATCGTCAAACGGATTTTCAGCAGTATTCTGGTCCTGCTGGGAGTTATTACCATCACCTTCTTCATAGCCCGGGTACTGCCCTCCAGTCCGGAGGTTCGATGGGCCGGCCAGAGGGCCACGGAAGAGCAGCTGGAGGCCGCCCGCATCGAGCTGGGACTGGACAAGTCCCTGCCGGAGCAGTATGTCATCTACCTTCGGGACCTCCTCCGGGGCAACCTGGGCAGGAGCCTGAACAATCATCAGCCTGTCACCAGTGAGCTCCGGCGCTATGTCCCCGCCACGCTGGAGCTGGTTCTGCTGGCCTTCGCGCTGGCGGTGGTCATCGGCATCCCCCTGGGGATTTACTCCGCCAAGAAAAAGGACAGGCTACTGGACCATTTCAGCCGCTTCTTCTCCATCGGGGCAGTGTCCCTGCCCACCTTCTGGGTGGCCCTGTTTCTCCAGCTGATTTTCTATAAGGGTCTGAATCTTCTGCCCATCGGCGGGCGGCTCAGCGTAGAGGCCACCATCTTTGAAACCGTTCCCCAGGTAACGGGGATGCTTCTGACGGACTGCCTGATTACCGGCAAATTCGGTCTGTTTCTGGATGCCCTGCGGCACATCATTCTCCCCTGCATCACTGTTTCCCTCTATCCCATCGGCCTGGTCTCCCGGATGACCCGCAGCGCCCTGCTGGAGATTCTGGGGGAGGACTACATGACCGCCGGCCACAGCTACGGCCTCAGCGATACCCGCATGCTCTGGAAGTACGCTCTGAAAAACAGTCTGGGCACCACCGCCACCGATGTGGCCCTCTCCATGGGATATACTCTCACCAATACCTTTCTGGTGGAGGCGATTTTCTCCTGGCCCGGCATCGGCAGCTATATTTCCAGCGCTGTCACGACTCTGGATTATCCTGCCATCATCGGCGTGACGCTCTTCGGCGCGGTGTGCTACATCATCCTCAACCTGCTGGCGGACATCATCATTGCGTCCGATCCCCGGGTGCGTCTGTAAGGGAGGCGAAAGCGATATGAATAACTTTGTGCAGACCATGAAGCCCCGCATCCGCAGCGCCCGGGAAAGCATGTACCTCCTGGCCCGGAACAAGCTCAGCCTGGCGGCACTGATTCTTCTTCTGCTGCTGGCCGCCGCCGCCGTTCTGGCCCCGGCGATCATCCCCTATCCGGAGGACCTGGCCGACGCCGCCCATACCGACATCAGTCTTCAGCCCCCCAGCGCCGAACATTTGATGGGCACCGACGAGCTGGGCCGGGATATTTTCAGCCGTGTGATCTACGGCTCCCGGGTGTCCCTCACCGCCGCCCTGGCCGCCGTAGGCCTGTCTCTGCTCATCGGCGTGCCTCTGGGGGCCGTGGCAGGGAGCTTCGGCGGCTGGGTGGACAATGTGATTATGCGGATTACCGATGTGTTTCTCAGCTTCCCGCCCCTGCTGCTGGCCATCGCCATGGTGGTGGTCCTGGGCAGCAGCCTGAATAACGCCGTTCTGGCAATCGCCCTGTCCTGGTGGCCCTGGTACACCCGGCTGATTCGGGGGCAGGCCATCTCCATGAAGGAGCGGAAATTCGTCCAGGCGGCAGAAACCATCGGCACCGGGCGGATGAAGATTATCTTCCGCCACATCATTCCCAACTGCATCAGCCCCGTGATTGTGCAGGCCTCCATGGACATCGGCGGCGTGATTCTGACGGTGGCCAGTCTGTCCTTCCTGAGTCTGGGGGCCCAGCTGCCCACCCCGGAGTGGGGCCTGATGATTTCCATGGGCAGGCGCTTCTTCCCCGACAGCTGGTGGTACTGCATTTTCCCGGGACTGGCTATTTTCATCACCGTGCTGTGCTTCAACCTCCTGGGGGACGCCATCCGGGAGATTCTGGACCCCAAGACCCGGAAAAACTGAGGAGGCGGCGCTATGGCTTATTTTGAGATTCACGACCTGCGGATTACCCACCGCTCCTTTGCGGGGACCAAAACGGTTCTGGAAATCGGCCGTCTGGCCATTGAGCGGGGAGAGACCTACGGCCTGGTAGGAGAGTCGGGGCAGGGGAAAACCGTCCTGGCTCTGGCCATCCAGCAGCTCCTTCGCTGTCCCCCGGGCCGGATTGAGTCCGGCTCCATCCTGCTGGACGGGACGGACCTGCTGAAGCTGAGCCCGAAGCAGATGCAGAGGACTGTCCGGGGCAGCCGGATTGCCATGATTTTCCAGGACCCCATGAGCTGCCTGAACCCTGTTTTCACCGTCGGGACAATCATGACCGACGTGCTGAGGACCCGGCGAAAGGGTCTGAGCAAGGACCAGATCCGCCAGGAGGCTCTGGGGCTGTTGGAGGAGGTGAAGCTGGCCGACGGAGAGAGCGTGATGCGCAAGTACCCCCACCAGCTTTCCGGAGGACAGCGCCAGCGGGTGATCATCGCCCTGGCCCTGGCCTGCGGCGCAGAGTTCCTCATTGCCGACGAGCCCACCCGGAACCTGGATGTCACCATTCAGGCCAGCATCCTCAAGCTGCTGAAGGAGCTTCAGCAAAAGCACAATATGACCGTGCTCTTCATTGCCAACAATCTCAGCCTGGTGACGGCCTTCTGCGACCGGGTGGGCATTCTCTACGGCGGGAAAATCATTGAGGAGAACACCGCCGCCGGCCTGGCGGAGCACCCGCGGGAGGACTATACCAAGGTTCTCATTGACGCGGTCCGGGCCGACGCCAGGAAGGCGGAGCCCGCCGCCTCCGGCGAGACGCTTTTGAAGGTAGAGCACCTGAAAAAGTACTTCGATATCAACGACGAGCTCCGCCGCCAGAAGCACCTGACCCTCAAGGCGGTGGACGATGTGAGCTTCGAGCTGAAAAAGGGTGACGTTCTGGGCATCGTAGGCGAGTCCGGCTGCGGAAAATCCACACTGGTAAACACCATTCTGAACCTTTTCGAGCCCACGGAGGGAAAGGTGTTCTTCGAGGGCGCGGACGTCTTCGGCGAGGGCCGGAAGGGCGGGAACGCCTTTAAGAAGAACGTTCAAATCGTCTTCCAGGACCCCTACTGGTCCCTGAACCCCCGCTGGCTGATTAAGGACATCGTGGCGGAGCCGATGGATGTCTACGAAAAGCCGGGGGAGGCGGAGCGCCTGAAACGGGTGGAAGAGCTGCTGGAAATGGTGGGCATTCCCGCCGACGCCTGCTACAAATACCCCCACGAATTTTCCGGCGGACAGCGCCAGCGCATCGCTATTGCCCGGTCGCTGGCCTCCAACCCCAAACTGGTGGTGCTGGACGAGCCCACCAGCTCCATTGATGTGTTCAGCCAGGCCCAGATTCTGGCCCTCATTAAGGACCTGCGGCGGCGCTTCCAGCTGACCAATATTCTCATCAGCCACGACCTGGGGGTCGTTCACGAGCTGGCAAACCAGATCGCCATTATGTACCTGGGAAAAATCGTGGAGTTCGGCCCGGCGGAGGAGGTATTCCGCCGCCCCTGCCACCCCTATACCCGGGCCCTGTTCGACTCGATTCCGACCCTCACCACCCGGGGCATGGACGGTCTCAAAACGCTGGAGGGCCAGATTCCCAGCCCCATCAATCCCCCGCCGGGCTGCGCCTTCCACCAGCGCTGCCCCTACGCCTGCCCGGACTGTGCCCGGGAGACGCCCCAGCCTGTGGACCTGGGGGGCGGCCGCGCGGTCAGCTGCCTGCGGTGGAAGGAGCTGGAGGAAACATTAGGAAACGAATCCGCGGGGGATGAAACGGCATCCCCGGAAAAATAAGGAGGAGCAAGATGAGGACACTGACACGAGAAAACCTGCTGGATATTCTGTATGGCTGCGCCATTTTGGGCACCGGCGGCGGCGGAAGCCTGGACGAGGGCATCCAGATGATTGACGAGGCCCTGGCGGCCGGAAAGGAATTCCGCCTGGCATCCTTTGCCGACATGGACCCGCAGGATGTGATTGGCACGCCCTACGCCTGCGGCGCCATCAGTCCCCTGACGGAGGAGGAGCTGCGGAAATATGCCCGTCTGAAAGAGACGGAGGAGAGCTTCTATATTCTCTGTATGAAGCAGCTGGAACGCTTCCTGGGCCGGGAGGTCAGCGCCGTCATCTCCACGGAGCTGGGCGGCGGCAATACAGCCACGGCCTTCTATGTGGGAGCCATGACCGGCCGGCCCATTATGGACGGCGACCCCGCCGGGCGGAGTGTTCCCGCGCTTCAGCATTCCACCTACTTCCTCCAGGGGGTGCCCATGTGCCCCATGAGCGTGATGAACAAGTTCGGTGAGGGCGCGGTGTTTACCAACGTATTTGACGACGAGCGGGGCGAGGACCTGGTCCGGGCCCTGGCGGTGGCCAGCCAGAACACCATTGCCGTCATGGACCATGTGAATACCGCGGAGGTGCTGAAGGACGCCGTGATTCAGGGGGCCATCTCCTATGCGGAGAAGACCGGAAAGGCCTTCCGGGACGCCAAGGCCTCCGGCGGGGACTATGTCCGGGCGGTGATGGAGGCCGGCGGCGGAAAGCCCATGTTTGAGGGCGTTGTCACGAAAAGCGGATACGAGACCCGGGACGGCTATACCTATGGCGACACCGTCATTCAGGGCTCCGGCTCCTATGAGGGCCACGAGCTTCATATCTGGTATCAGAACGAGAATATCATCAGCTGGCTGGACGGGGCATACTTCGTTACCGTGCCGGACCTGATCTGCGTCTTTGACCTGGACGAGGCCATGCCCCAGCTGAATCCCTTTGCCCGGGTGGGAGAGAAGGCGGCGGTCATCGCCCTGCCCGCGCCGAAGGAGTGGACCACTCCACGGGGCCTGGAGGTCTTCGGCCCCCGGAGCTTCGGCCATGATGTGGACTACAGGCCTTACTGCTGAGACAAAAGGAGGAGGACGGGCATGACGGACAATCAGGATTTTCTCCAGGCGGTGCTGGACCTGATGGCCATTGACAGCGTGGCCCTGACAGATGTCAGCGAAGAGGCCCCCTACGGCAGGGGACCCGCCCGGGCCCTGGAACAGGTGCTGGACCTCTGCCGCCGCCTGGGCATTCGGACAGAGAACCTGGGCGGCAGAACCGCCTGGGCGGAAATCGGCCAGGGGGAGGAGATTGTGGGCGTCCTGGGGCACCTGGACGTGGTCCCGGCGGGAGAGGGCTGGACGCACAACCCCAAGGGCGAGATATGCGGGGACCGGCTCTATGGCCGGGGCGCTGTGGACGATAAGGGTCCCACCCTGGCGGCGCTGTTTGCCATGAAGGATCTCCAGGACGCGGGGACGCCCCTGAACCGGCGGATTCGGCTGATTTTCGGCCAGTGCGAGGAGTGCGGCGACTGGGACGACATGGCCTGTTACAAGCGCACGCAGCAGCTGCCGGTGTTCGGCTTTACCCCCGACGCGGATTTTCCCGCCATTTATGGGGAGAAGGGCATTCTGGAGTTCCGGATTACGGCGCCCCGGGGAGAGATTATGTCCCTTGAGGGCGGCGATGCAGGGAATATGGTTCCCGACTGGTGCCGCTGCCGGGTGCGGACCAGGGAGGGGGCGGAAAAGCTCCTGGAGACCCATGGCCGCAGCGCCCATGCCAGCACGCCGGAAAAGGGAGAGAGCGCTCTTGACAGGATGATGGCGGAGCTGGAGGCTCTGGGCGTGGAGCATCCTTTGGTGGGCTTTTATCAGAAGCATCTGGCCGGAGACTTCCACGGCGGAAAGCTGGGCTGCCCCCTGGAGGACGCTCAGAGCGGAAAATTGACTCTGAATGCCGGAACGGTGCGGACCCAGGGGGAGCATCTGGTGCTGACCCTGGACATACGGAATCCCGTGTCCTTCCGGGGCGAGGACGTGGAGGGGCCCCTGGGAGAGGCCTGCCGGGCGTTTGGCCTGTCGTGGGTCTGCACGGAAAACCAGGACCCCATTTATATGGACAAAAACGGCGCGGTGATTCAGGCGATGACGGAGGTCTACCGGGAAGTCACCGGAGATGCCTCCGAGCCCGCTGTCATCGGCGGCGGCACCTACGCCAGGGCTATGCCGGGCATTGTGGCCTTCGGGCCCATGCAGCCGGGCAGAGAGTGCACGGAACACCAGAAGGATGAGTATATTCTGCTGGAGGACTTGCACCAGGCCCGGGAAATTTACAGGAAAACCCTTGAAAAACTGGCAAATCTGTGAAAAATGGAGGACGGCATGAAGACAGAACTGCAAATTGCGGCGGACAAGCTGGTGCGTGAAATCTTCGGCGTGAAGGCCGGGGAGAACGTGGTGCTGACGGCGGACTACGAATCCAATCAGGCGGTGCTGCGGGCGGTGTCGGACAGCGTCCGGGAGACCGGGGCTCAGGTAATGGTGATTACCGTCCCAACCCCCGGTTCCGTGGGTAAGGCCGCCGACCCGGATCTGCCGGTGGAGCCGCTGGCCGCGGCCCTGTGTGTTTGCGACGTGTGGATCGAGTTCAACCACCAGTGGCTTCTGTACTCCACCCCCTTTGAGCGGGCCAGCCGCGAGAATCCAAAGCTGCGGTATATGTGCCTGGTAGACTTTGATGAGGATCTGATGATTCGCACCATCGGCCATGTGGACACGCCTCAGCTCCAGGTGTTTATGCGGAAGGTGGCGGAGCTGACCCGGAACGCCAAAACCATGCGGGTGACTACGCCGGCAGGCTGCGACGTGACGTTTGAAATCGACCCGGTCCACTATGTGGCCTGCGACTGCGGCGACGCCACCTTCCCTGCGGTGCATATGCTCACGGGACAGATCAACGTGGTGCCCCGATTCGGCTCTATTCAGGGGACCATTGTGTTCGACGGTTCTGTGACGCCGCCCTTTGGGCATTCGCCCAGGACGCCCATCCGCCTGACCGTAAAGGATGGCGTCATCCAGTCTGTGGAGGGCGGCGAAGAGGCGGCAGTCTACGAGCAGTACCTGCGGGGGTTCCAGGACCCCGGAATGCTGAAAATGGCCCACATCGCCTATGGCTTCAACCCCGGCGCCAGACTCACCGGCAGCATTGTGGAGGACGAGCGGGTCTGGGGCGCCACCGAATGGGGCATTGGCTACGTCAGCGAAATCGACGCCCCGCCCAACGGCCAGGATGCTGTCAGCCACAGCGACGGTATCTGCCTGCAAAGCTCGGTGTGGCTGGACGGCGTGCAGATTATGGACCAGGGCCGTATTGTTCTGCCGGAGCTGGCTGCGCTGATGCCGCCTCTTGCGCAGTGATATCCTGAGAACTTCGCGGCGCCGGGCTGGGCAGACGGTTCCGTGCACGCCGCAGTGTAAGCAGGCCCCATAAAAGCGGATGATGGATGAACCCCCTGGCGCAGATGCATAGGACTGCGTCAGGGGGCGGTTTTATTCTGAAGCCGGGATTGGCGTCCTGGCATCTGGCGCAAATGGAGGCTGACACGGCAGCCGATGGATGGAAGACCTGGGAAAACAGAAGCCCCGGGCGTGAAACGGGGCCGTGAAAGGCGGTTCAGGCGTCAAGAAAAGAATCTGAACAGAACAGGGCACAGTCAGTCCTTTGCGGGCTGCATGTGCCCCATTTCTTTTCACAGTAAGATCTTTTCGTTCGGTTTTTAACCTCTGGGCAAATGGGATGGCCGTCTTTTCCGCCTCGCTCCGGCCACAGGCTGAGAGCAGCAATGTCAGGCTGTCAAACCCGCGGATTTGCGGACATCGGCAAAAATATTGATGCGTTCACAAACTGTTTCTCGCTTTTTACAGCTGATCGTGATATACTGATTTTTAACTTATTCAGTATGCGGATCAAAGGCCAGAGAGGGGCGGCGGCAGTGGCTGTATCTTATAAAAAGCTTTTCAAAATCCTCATCGACAGGGATATGAAGAAAAAAGAGTTTCGGGAGTATGTGGGCATCAGTTACTCAACTTTGAGTAAATTGGAAAAGGGCGAAAATACAAATGTTGACGTGTTGGAGCGCATATGCCTGAAAATGGATTGCCGCATTGAGGACATTATGGAAATACTGCCGGATCAGCCGCCATCGCTGCCGCCGGCGGAGCAGGACAAGAACTGAAAGGGGGCGCCGCTTTATGGAAAGAAAAGAGTACAGTGCCGGCGCAGTCAAGGTGTGCTTCTGGTTCAGCGAATTCCGCAAGGTCGTTGCCCTCTTGAACGAGGGGAACAGTCTGGAGAATGTGAAGGACCTGAATCAGCGGGAAAACATTTTCTCAGCCCCCACTCCCCTCCGCGCCAATCAGATATTCAGCACGGTTTCCGCCCGTGTGAACAGCTTGGACAGCAGCTTCTATCCGCTGTTTCTCGAAAGCGACCTCGCAGCGCAGAAACTTTTTGCGCTGGCCGGCGCAATGGCAGATGATACGCTGTTCTTTGATTTTGTCTACGAGGTCATCCGCGAAAAAATGATTATCGGCACATATGAGCTGTCTGACAGCGATGTGCGGGTTTTCTTCAAGAACAAGCAGGTTCAGAGTGAAAAAGCAGCCAGGTGGACCGACGAGACCCTGAACAGACTTGGACGGTGCTACCGGACGATGCTGTACGAGGCAGGGGTTATTGATAAATCGAAGCATGTCCGCAAAATTTTCAGGCCCATACTCACACCGGAGTTCCGGCAGTGGCTTGAGGACCACGAAATGGGAATTTTTATCAACGCTTTAACGGGGGTGAGGGAATGGCGGAGCTGACAGCCCGGCTTGATGAAATGGAGCTTGCAATTAAAAAGCCGTCCTTCCGGCAAAGCAGCGGCAGGGCCAACGAGGTCAACTATTGGATCTTCGATTATCCTCCGGAAAGAGAGCTGGAGGTGCGGGAGCGCATTGCGTATTTGAAGCGTAAGAACCGGAGCGGGACGGATGGGTTTGAGCTGGTTGTGTTTGACCTCTATGACATCATCATAGATTTCCTCGAACAGAAAGGCTTTCTGGAGAAATGCTGTGACTTTGAGCGCAAAGCGGGAATCCCCCGAATCGGAAAGGCGGTCGGCAACTCCATGAAGGTGAATGACGACGACAGTCTGATCGTCCGGTACATAAAAGATCATACTCCGGAAAAGGCGGTTGTGTTTTTGACAGGCATCGGCAAATGCTATCCGATCCTGAGATCGCACAAGGTTTTGAATCATCTGCATCAGGCATTTGTGCGTGTCCCCGTGGTGATGTTTTTTCCGGGAACCTATAATGAACAGGAGCTGATTCTGTTCAACGAGATAAAGGATGATAATTATTACCGGGCGTTCCGGCTTGTGAAATAGTGGAGGTGCGTCCATGCAGATTCAAGAACTGTTTGCGAAAAAGATAGACCGTGAGATCCAGGGCGTCATCATTGTGGGGCAGGGAGAAGAAACGAACGTCTCCCAGGAGCTGGAGGAATATGTTGTCACAAGAGAGCTGGAGAAGCATTTCCGGGATTTCTTCGCGGCGTATAAAAAGGGAATTGTGGGAACGACGCCGAAAATGGGCGTATGGATCTCCGGCTTCTTCGGAAGCGGTAAATCCCATTTTTTGAAAATTCTCTCCTATCTGCTGGGGAACCGGCGCGTCGGAACGAAAACCGCGCTGGATTACTTCGCGGAGGATCAGAAGATTCACGATCCCGTGGTGCTGGCGGATATGCGGCTTGCGGCTGACACGCCCGCGGATGTCATTCTGTTCAACATAGATTCCAAAAGCGATGCGGGAGGAAAGCAGAATAAGGACGCGATCGTCAATGTGTTCCTGAAGGTATTCAACGAAAAGCTAGGCTTTTGCGGCGCGATGCCCCATGTGGCGGACCTGGAACGCAAGCTGACGGAGGATGGGCGCTATGAGGCGTTCAAGGCGGCGTTTGCGGAGGAGTACGGCTCATCCTGGGAAGAATCCCGTCAGGACTTTGATTTCATTCAGGACAGTGTTGTGGACGCGCTTGCAGCCATGGGCTTTATGAGCGAGGCCGCCGCCCGCAACTGGTGTGAGAAAGCGGCGGAGCCGTACGCCATCAGCATTGAGGATTTTGCAAAGCGCGTCCGTGCCTATCTGGACAGCAAGGGGAAAAACCATCATATCATATTCCTGGTGGACGAGATCGGACAGTACATCGGTGAAGACAGCAACCTCATGCTGAACCTGCAAACGGTGACGGAGGACCTTGGGCGTGCGTGTCAGGGCCGCGCCTGGATCGTTGTGACCAGCCAGCAGGATATTGATTCCGTCACCAGAGTGAAGGGCCGGGATTTCTCCAAAATTCAGGGCCGCTTTGATACGCGCCTGTCCCTGTCCTCCGCCAACGTGGACGCCGTAATCAAGAAAAGAATTCTTGAAAAGACGGACACAGCGTCTGAAACCCTCCGGCTTCTGTTCGGGCAGAAGGCGACGGTTATCAAGAACCTGATCATGTTCAACGACGGGGTCGAGAAAAAACTGTATGCGGATGCGCAGGATTTTGCGGCGGTTTATCCCTTTGTTCCCTACCAGTTCAACCTACTGGCCAGCGTTCTCACCTCCATTCGCACCCATGGCGCCTCCGGAAAGCATCTTTCCGAGGGTGAACGGTCTATGCTGGCGCTGTTCAAGGAATCCGCCGCGGGACTCAAAACGGGAGAAGTGGGCGTCCTTGTGCCGTTCCACCGCTTCTATGATGCGCTGGAGAATTTCCTGGACCACAGCCACAGGGGCGTTATACTCAAAGCATACGACAACAGCTTTATCAACCCGGAGGGGAAAGACGGCGATGTGTTTGCCATCAATGTCCTGAAAACGCTGTTTATGATTAAATATGTGCTGGAAATCGAA
The DNA here is from genome assembly GCA_910575505.1 of Oscillospiraceae bacterium. Taxonomy (GTDB): domain Bacteria; phylum Bacillota; class Clostridia; order Oscillospirales; family Oscillospiraceae; genus Oscillibacter. The sequence continues at coordinate 36,471 of CAJTFK010000022.1, read as the reverse complement.
GCAAATACAGACAATATCACCAGCCTGATGGTTGAAACCATTGAGGATGACCGCATTGGACTGAAAAGCCGGGTTGAGGAGGCACTGAAGGTGCTGGTCCGGCAGGCGCTGGTTCAGAAGAACGGCAGCCTGTACGTATTCCTGACGGACGAGGAGCAGGAGATCAACAACGAGATTGAAAAAGAAAACGTGGAAATGCCGGAGGTCATCACCAAAATCGCGGAGATGATTTTTGAGGACATCTGCAAGGACAAGCGGTATCGCTATCCGGCGTTCAATGGACGCTATGGCTTTTCCTACAATCAGGCGGTGGATGACCGGCCCTATAAAGCCACCCAGAGCTATGATATCGGACTGCGTGTTCTGACCCCGTGGTACGACGGCGGCACGGATGACACGACCCTGCGCATGATGTCCGGCCAGGGCAGGGAGGTGCTTGCCGTTCTCCCCGACGACGACGCGTTCCTGACGGAAATGCAGGCATACTTGAAAATCGAGCGGTTCCTGAGAAGACCGGGCACCTTCCAGCTGACAAAGTATGAGTCCATCAAAGAGGCCAAGCGGGTGGAAATGCGGGAGCGGTATGACAACGCGAAGCTGTATCTGACCGAAGCCATGAAAGAGGCTGTCATCTATGTGAACGGAGACATTGCCCGCCTTTCCACGAAGGAAGTGACAGGCCGGATCAACGAGGCCGTCGGGCGGCTGGTGCAGACCGTCTATCATAAGCTATCCTACATCGACGCGGCGATGGGCGAGGCGGACATCCGCAAAATGCTCCGCAGCACAAATCAGATTTCCCTTGCGCTGGAGGGCGGCACAGAGGCGAACAGCCACGCGCTGGACGAATTGCAGAGCTTTATTGCCATGAATTCCCGCAGCCACATAAAAACCTCCATGAAAACGGTGAAGGACCGCTTTATGAAAGCGCCCTATGGCTATGTGGAAGACGACATTCACTGGCTCGCGGCCCGTCTGCTCAAGCGGGGGGACCTGGCGTTTACTGTGAACGGCGCGCCGGTCAGTCTCAATAACAAATCCGACGAGGAGATCATCGGCTTTATCACCAGGAAGGCTTTTGCGGAAAAGCTGCTGATGGAGGAGCGTGTCCGGGTTTCCGATAAGGAGAAAAAAGCGGTCCGCGATGTGATGAAGGAGGTATTTCATACCGCCGGCTCCACCGAGGATGAGGACGCCATCATGTCGAATTTCCGGAGATACGCACAAAACGCCTGCAACGAGATGGAAAAGCTGGAAGTCCGTTACAGTCAGTATCCGTACCCCGGCAAAAGGGTCCTGGCAGACGGCAAAAAACTGATGCTGGCGGTAATCCAGCTTCAGTCCCCGACGGAATTTTTCTCCGCCGTCTCCAGGATGCGGGACGATTTTATGGATTTCGCAGAGGACTACGACCCTCTGAAAGCGTTTTTTGCCGGGGAGCAGCAGCAGATTTTCATGCGGACCCTGGACATGCTGGCGATCTACGACGACAGCAAGACCTATATCGTGGATTCTGCGCTGGAGGATATTGTGGCGCAGATGCGCTCGATTGTCCGGCAGGAAAAGCCCTACGGCAGCATCCCCAGGCTGCCCGGACTGCGGGATCAGTTCATGGCCGCTTACAGAAAGGTGCTGGAGGCCGAACAGGCGCCGGTGCTGGACTCCATCGGCCAGGCGATGAAACGGGTCCTTGATGTGCTTGCCGGAAAAGAATACGAGGAGCAGAAGCGCAGCCGTTACTTTGAGCAGTTCCGGGAGCTTCGGGACGGCGCGGAGCGCTGCAACAATGTTTCCACCCTGCGTAGCTTTGGCGACAAGGCCGAGGCTCTGAAGCTGCGTCTGCTGGGCGAGATGGACGCAATGGATGTGCAGCTTGCGCAGAGGAAGGCCGCGGAGAAGCAGGGCGCGGAGAGGCAGGCGCGTGAGCAGGCGGAGAAGACCGGCGCGCCGTCTGCCGTGCCGGAGCCCCCCGCTGTCTGCAAGGTGCGCAAAACCAGGCGGGTCCCCATCAAGCAGATGACCGGCACGGCATCGTGGCGGCTGGAGAGCGCAGAAGACGTGGACAGGTATCTGGCGCAGCTGCGGGAAAAACTGACGGCGCAGCTGGACGCCGACACCATCATCAATGTTGAGTTTTAAGGGGAATGGGTCATGAACAAAACAGCCATCAAAAGCTTCTCCGTCTGGGCGCGGAACAAGCTCCTTGACGATATCCGCTACCGGGCCGGACTGCTGGGTGTCACGGAGAACGGCATCCAGGCTGCCCTTCCGCAGTCCACCAAGGATACGGAATTCTATGCCATCGGTACGGCGGAGCCGTATTCCGTCAGCGGCGAGGCCCTCCATCAGCGCCGTAAGCTGGTGTCGGCCATTCGCGGGAAGGAGCAGAGGTCCGACTATCAAACCGCCTATCAGTACATCGTGGAAGAGGCGGCCTACACCTGGTTCAACCGCCTGATTGCCGTCCGGTTTATGGAGGTCAACGACTATCTCCCTTCCCACATCCGCGTGCTGTCTTCCGACTCCGGAAAGCTGGAGCCGGATCTGGTGACGACGCCGTTTGACGCAGAGCTGGCCTTTACCCCGGAAGAGGAGCAGACGGTGCTGCGGCTCAAACAGGACAACCAGATCGACGAGCTGTTCCGCCTGCTGTTCATTAAGCAGTGCAATGCCTTGAATGAAATCCTGCCCGGCCTGTTTGAGAAGACCAGCGACTATACCGAACTTCTTCTCAGCGTGTCCGTGACGGACCGGGACGGCGTGGTCTACCGCCTGACCCACGATATTGACGAGGACGATTTCAACATTGAAAAGGGCGGGCAGGTGGAAATCATCGGCTGGCTGTATCAGTATTGGAACACGGAGCCCAAGGACGCGGTATTCGGCCGTCCCTCCGGGCAGAAGATCAAAAAAGAGGAGATTCCCGCCGCCACCCAGCTCTTCACGCCGGACTGGATTGTCCGCTACATGGTGGAAAACAGCCTGGGCCGCCTGTGGGCGGAGGGACATCCGGACAGCGCTCTGAAAGCAGGCTGGAGCTACTACCTGGAGGAGGCGGAGCAGGAACCGGCGGTGCAGGCGCAGCTGGCGGAAATCCGCCGGGAGTACGCCGCCCTGACGCCGGAGGACCTCCGGTGCATCGACCCCTGCATGGGCAGCGGACATATCCTCTGTTACCTGTTTGACGTTCTCATGCAGATTTACGAAAGCCAGGGCTATTCCGGCAGGGACGCGGCCCAGAGCATCGTGCGGCACAACCTCTATGGCCTGGACATCGACAAGCGGGCCACCCAGCTGGCCTATTTTTCCGTGATGATGAAGGCCCGGCAGTATGACCGGCGGTTTTTCTCCCGCAATCTTCAGCCGAGGGTCTACTGTACCGCCTGGGACGAGGACGGGGAGAACTTCGGTTCCCTGGTCACAGTGGACGCCCCGGGAGAAATGCCGGAGGCCCCCCAGACCGTGTTCGAGCTGGCGGACTACGAACGGCGGCTGAATATCTGGAATTACCGCTGTCTGCTGGCGCAGAAGTATCATGTGGTGGTGACCAATCCGCCGTATATGGGCGGGGCGGGAATGAATGGGAAACTGGCGGAGTTTGTGAAGAAAAATTATCCTGACTCAAAATCTGATTTGAGTACGGCATTTATGGAGAAAACATTGCAGCTTTGCAATCCAAACGGCTTTATGTCGATGATTAATATTCCAGTGTGGATGTTCCTTTCCAGCTATGAAAAGTTACGGGTAAAACTGCTTTCACAAAATACAATTTCCAGCATGGTTCATCCCGGACGTGGCATTTTTGGTTCTGATTTTGGAACAACAACATTTGTGATTGCGAAGCAGAACATCAAAAACTATATTGGCACATATCGTCGCTTGTTTGAAAAGCAGGGCGAGGTTGAAAGCATCGAAGAACGTGAACAGGCTTTTCTTGCCAGAAAAGGGGTATTTACTGCCCAGCAGGACAACTTTTTTAAAATTCCCGGCGCACCGGTTGCGTATTGGGTGAGTGAGGCACATTTCTCTCTGTTTTTTGAACATAAATCGTTGAGCAATTACGCTGACATAAAGCAAGGAATGAAGACGGCAGACAACAATCGCTTTTTGCGTTTTTGGTTTGAAATCTCAAGATATAATTTTTGTATTAACACATTAAATAGAGATACCGCTTTATCATCCGGAAAAAAATGGTTTCCTTATAATAAGGGCGGTGACTATCGAAAGTGGTATGGCAATCAAGAATATGTTGTTAATTGGGAACAGGACGGAAGTGCGGTCAAGGCATTTCCAAATTCCGTAATTAGAAATGAGAGTTATTACTTTCGTGAAGGCTTAACATGGTCCCTTATCAGTTCATCGAAGTTTGGAATTAGATATACTTCAACTGGTGCAATATTTGATGGTAACGGTTCTTCCATGTTTGCAACAGCAGGAAATATTTATGAATTATTAGGCTTTTTGACATCGAAGGTTGCAATAGATTTGCTGAAAATATTGAGTCCGACAATGACATTTGAGATTGGACAATTATCTAAGTTACCTTATATCTTGGTCAATTTATTATCCGTACAGGAGCTTGTGAAATCAAATATTGCTGTTTCCCGCACCGACTGGGACTCCTTCGAGACCTCCTGGGACTTCACCCGCCATCCGCTGGTGCGTGGCGTGTCCACAGTGGCGGAGGCGTTCAGGGCGTGGGAAGCGGAGTGCGCCGGCCGTTTCAACCAGCTCAAGGCCAACGAGGAAGAACTCAACCGCATCTTCATCGACATCTACGGCCTCCAGGACGAGCTGACCCCCGAGGTGGAGGACAGGGACGTGACTGTCCGCAAAGCGGATTTGGGGCGGGACGTGCGTTCTCTGCTGTCTTACGCCGTAGGCTGTATGTTTGGGCGGTACTCCCTGGATGCGGACGGCTTGGCCTACGCCGGGGGCGAGTGGGACGCATCCAAGTACAGCACGTTTCTCCCCGATGCCGACGGTATCCTCCCCATCACCGACGAGGACTATCTGGACGACGATATTGTCGGCCTGCTGTGCGCCTGGCTCAAAGCGGTCTACGGCCCGGACACCCTGGAGGAAAATCTGGATTTCATCGCCGGGGCTCTGGGGAACAGGGGCGCCACCTCCCGGGAGGTCATCCGCAATTACTTCCTGAAGGATTTCTTTGCCGACCACTGCAAAATTTATCAGAAGCGTCCCATCTACTGGCTCTTTGACAGCGGCAAACAAAACGGCTTCAAGGCGCTGATTTATCTGCACCGCTGCACGCCGGACACCATCGGCAACGTGCGCATTGACTATCTCCACCGGATGCAGCGGATCTATGAGAGCGAGATCGAACGGATGCAGGACATGATCGACCACAGCAAAAATCCCCGTGAGGTGGCCGCCTCCGCAAAGCGCAAGGAAAAGCTCCAGAAGCAGCTCAAGGAGTGCCGGGAGTATGACGGGAAGATCAGCCACCTGGCCCTGAGCCGGATTGAGCTGGACCTGGACGACGGGGTGAAGGTCAACTACCGCAGGATACAGACCGCCTCTGACGGAAAATTCTACGAGGTGCTGGCAGATTCCAGGAATATCATGGGGAAGAAGTAATGTGAGGTAGAGCATGGCAGAGCTTAGCTTAAAGCAGATCACGGACCGGCTGAATGCGGAATTTGCCGGAGACACCCGCAAACTGGTGTTCTGGTACGATGACAGGGCCGAGTTTGCCGAGGATATCGGGAGCATCGCGCTTCAAAATGCCCAAATATATTATCTGCGGCCGGACAATCAGTTTTACACGAAGTATTTTCTGGAGCGTGTGGACACAACCACCAATTACCTGATCTATGCGCCGTTTCCAAAGCCGGATGTTGCCGGCAACCACCTGGAGGACACCCTTCTTTACTCCAAACGTTTTTTCGCGGACCGGGCGGCGCTCCTCTCCGCTGACCTGGGCATTGATGAGCGGTACCGTCCGCTCATTGAAAAGCACATCAAGTTCTGGGCGGAGAAAAAGCGGGCCCGGCGGTTCCGTGACCTGGAGATTGAGCGCTATCACGAGGAGAATATCCTCGTGGGTCTGATGTCCGTCCTGTGCGACCTCCGCACCTGTTCCTTTGACGAGGTGGTTCGGACGGTGCTGACCGGCGGAGAACTGGAGGAAAACAGCTTCCTGGCGGAGTTTGAACGGTATGACCTGCTGGATTCCTTCTGGAAATTCTGCGAGCAGCATTTTGGCTATACCGATGTCAGGCCCACTCTGGAAAGGCTGGCCGTCACCATGTTCGTGACCTATACCGCAAAATATATCAGGGCGGAACTGCCGGAGCCGTGGAAGCCCTTTGTATCCCGTAAGTCCGGCAATATCATCGCCTTTCTGGATAACCTGATGAACAGTGTGCTCTATCGGAATAGCTGCGACGCGCTGTCCGCCCATGCCGCAAGGGGGCTGAATGCCGAAACGGTCTTTGCCGGATATCCGCCGGAGAGCTTCCTTGAATGCGATACATTCCTCTGCCTGGACAGGATCATCATTCGCTGGCTGACGGACAGGCTTTTGAATGAGGATACGGGCGCGAAGCTGGGTTCCCTGACCATTCCGCAGATTTGCGAAAAACGGCGGAAGATGCACTTCGGCGCGCAGCTGGAACAGTGCTATATGCTCCTTGACAGCGCATACCATCTGATCGCTGCCGCCGCCTATGACTGCCCGGACGGCTTCAGGGCCATTGTGGACAGGTATCTGGAAACGGACTTCCGTCTCGATTCCGCATACAGGCAGTTCTATCTTGCCTATGACCGGCTCTCCGACTCAACTGATTTTGAAGTCCTCCGGGAGCTGGTGGAACATATCTATACCAATGAGTTCCTTGCCGGACTGCTCCCGAAATGGAATGCGGGACTTGCCGAAGAAGACGCGCTGACCGGCATCCCCATGCAGATAGATTTCTTTTCCCGGTACGTCAAGGATGCAAAGGACCGTGTTGTCGTCATCATCTCCGACGCCCTTCGTTTTGAGGTCGGGCAGGAGCTGTTCAGAAGGATGCAGGACGCCCCCAAGTGCGTCTCTGCAAAGCTGGAGGCTCAGCTTGGCGTGCTGCCCTCCTATACCCGGCTGGGAATGGCGGCGCTGCTTCCCCACAGGACCCTGACCATGACGGACGATTACCGGGTGCTGGCGGACGGCGTCCTCTGTAACACCCTGGCCGGACGCCAAAAGGTTTTGCAGTCCTATGTCCCCAATAGCGTGTGCATCCAATATGATGACATAAAGACGCTCAAAAAAATGGAATTGCGGGAAATCATTGCGGGGAAACAGGCAGTCTACATCTACCACAACCAGATTGACGCCCGCGGAGATAAACAGAATACCGAGCATGAGGTTTTTGCTGCCTGTGAGGAAGCAATCCAGGAAATTGCCGACTTGATTCACCGGATAGCAGTCGGGGCAAACACCATCCACTTTATCGTCACCGCCGATCATGGCTTCATCTACAAGCGGGACAGACTGCGTGAGAGCGACAAGATCGGCGGCGCAGGCTGTCAGGAGGCATTTGTGAACCGCCGGTTCATTGTGTCCTCCGGACCTGTTGTGGACGACGGGGTCTCAAATGTGCGTTTAGGAAGGATGCTGCGGAACGATGACGCCAAGGTCGTGTCCTTTCCTGCGGGCAGCAGCGTGTTCAAGGCCGGCGGCGGGCAGAACTATGTCCACGGCGGGTCCTCTCCGCAGGAGATGCTGACGCCGGTTATCGACATACGAATGGAAAAAGGCCATATTGAAACAAAGAACGCCGGAATTGCCCTGGTCAGTATGGTCCAGAAGATAACGAACAAAATTACCATACTGGAATTTATCCAGTCGGAGCCCGTCAGCGATACCGTCAAGGCTGCGGCTTATAAAATATTCTTCGTGTCGGAGGACCATGAACGCATTTCAAACGAGAACAGCTATATTGCGGACAGCCGTGACCGGAATGCGCTAAAGCGCGTATTCAGACTGAAATTCCAGTTCAAGGACAAACAATATGACAGGGGCAGGAAGTATTACCTTGTTGTATGTGACGATCAAACAGGATTAGAGGTTTTCCGCCATCCGATGCTTATGGATATCGCTTTTTCGGGCGACTTCGGATTTGGCCCGTAAACCATCCGCAGAGGCGGCACTGCGCCCGATACAACAGACCTTCCGTGCTTTGACGGGAAGGCCGTGCGTAAAGACCTGGCAAAGAAAATCAAAGAAGGCGCCCATGGTTCCGGTCCATGTCCTTGAATTTCTGCCGGGGCAGTATTGCAGTTCAGGTGATCCGGATGTGACCGGGGCGGGCGTGGGCAGTGTCAGGCGTACGCCCGATTGAACAACGGCAGCTGCCGAACGACCATTGATGAAACGATTTTAAGAACCTCCATTTCCTGCAAAAACAACAGAGAACCGGCGAAGGTCTGCCATGCAGTGCTGAAGCCCCGGATTGGCGAACGATATCATAATTTACAGGAAATGAGTCTTATGGATCTGGAATATGACGGCCTGTCATATCCGACAGCTGATGAGCTTTCCGACGGATGAAAGTATTGGCGCAGGAAATTATCTGAGCTTGTATTCAGAAATAGTTATCCCCTGATATGGATAGACTGCACAAAAAATGTTTATAAGATTCGTCAGCTGTATATCAAAATAGCCGCAAGTCATCATTTTGATAGCTTGCGGCTATTTCATTCCCTCCGTACCGGCAGTGCCCTGAGGCTCCGGCTTGTTCCCCTAAACGCGGCTCCCCTCCGGCACAGCGTTTTTTGACCTCCGCCCTCACATCAGCAGCAGCTTTTTCAAAAATTCCACGCCCCGGGGCAGGACGGCCTCGTCGTCAAAGCAAAATTCCGGCGCATGAAGCTCCGGCGTATCTCCCAGACCCAGGAAGAAAAAGACGCCGGGGACCCGTTTCTGATAGAACGAAAAATCCTCCGCCGCCAGAGCCGGGCTCTCCAGAGTCCGAGGGGCGTCCGGGCCCAGAGCGGCCCGGAGGGCGGCATAGAGCCCCTCGTCGTTCCACACGGCGGGATAGCCCCCGCTGAGATGGACCTGAACAGCGCAGCCGGTCTCCGTCTCAATGTCCCGGCCCAGCGCCTCCAGCCCCCGCCGCAGGAGGAGGTGGACCTCCTCCCGATAGGTCCGGAGACTGCCCTCCAGCACCGTTTTCCCGCTGACGGCGTTGCGGACGGTCCCGGAGACCATTTTGCCGAAGCGCAGCACCCTGGGCTCCTCCGGAGGCATGCAATCCGCCGCCAGGGCATAGGCCCGCCGGAGGAACTCTGTTCCGGCGGTCAGGGCGTCCCGCCCCTCCGCCGCCCGGCTGAGGTGGACGCTTTTCCCGGAAACCGTTACCGTGACCTCGCTGGACCGGGCCATCAGTGGACCGGGCCGGGAGAAAACCCCGCCCTGCTCCAGCCCCGGCCAGAGGTGGAGGCCGAAAATCCGGGATACCCGGTGCTGCTCCAGAACGCCGGTTTCACAGAGCTGCCTGGCCCCGCCGGTGGTTTCCTCGGCGGGCTGGAAGAGGAAGAGAGCGTTCCTGGGCAGCTCCGGCCTGTGGGCGGCGGCGTACTCCGCCAGTGCCAGGGCCATCGCGGTATGGCCGTCGTGTCCGCAGGCGTGCATCTTCCCCGGGTGAATGGAGGCATAGGGCAGACCGGTGGCCTCCGCCACCGGAAGCGCATCCATGTCTGCCCGGAAGGCGGCGGTCTCCGGCCTGCCTGCGTCCACAAAGGCGCAGACACTGCCGGGAATTGGTGAAAACGGCGTCAGGCCGAAGCTCTCCAGCCGGCTCCGGACATAGCCGGCGGTCTCCGTCAGCTGATTGTCCAGCTCCGGAATCCGGTGAAGCGCACGGCGGTATTCAACGACAGACTGTGTCATAAACAGGTCCCTCCTGTTGAGGTATTTTTCCCATCATAGCACGCCGCCGCCCCCCGGAACAGGGGGCCGGGATGTTTTTTGGCACTTTTCACAAGAGCCCTTTCCAAATTCCGGCCCCTTTTTCAAAAATTCCTCTTGCAACACCGGAAGGAAGATGGTATGATAGCGAAAACTGAGATAGAGGCGCGGATGCGAAGATGTTCCGGGAGCCGGCGGGCTGAGAAGGGAACGGAGGCAATTCCGCCGAACTCTCCGTTCAGGTATGGGCGGAGGGTGGGGCTTGGGGAAATACCTCCGGCACTGTCTGCGGCGTATCCGCCGCAGGGGCGCTATCCGCTTACAGAGAGGCACACCTGTTCAGGGCGTGCAGGGACTGTCGGCCGGAGCGTGCTCCGCCGGCTGTTTTTTTCACCCAGCGGGTTCTGATCTTCAAAATGATTGAAAATACAGGAGGACGTCAACATGAAATTCGATCAACTGAAGGGTTCTATCGTTGCGATGATTACCCCGTTCCAGGAGGATGGCAGCGTCAATTTCAGCGTGCTCACCGATTTGCTGGAGCGCCAGATTGCCGCCGGCACCGACGGCATTCTGGTGCTGGGCACCACCGGCGAGTATCCCACCATGAGCCACGAGGAGGACGCCTCCGTGGTGGCCCACACCATCCGCGTGGTCAACGGCCGGGTGCCCGTGATGGTGGGCAGCGGATCCAACTGCACCGCCACCCAGATTGAAAAGAGCCTGGAATATCAGGATATGGGCGCGGACGCCCTGCTGCTGATCTCCCCCTATTACAACAAGGCCAATCCCGAAGGCATGTACCGCCATTTTGCCGAGACGGCCAACCGGGTGAACATCCCCTGCATTCTCTACAACGTTCCCGGCCGAACCGGCTGTTCCATCCCCGTCTCTGTTGTGGAAAAGCTCAGCAAGCACCCCAACATTGCCGGCATCAAGGAAGCAAGCGGCGATATGTCCTATGCCATGAAAATCGCCCACTGTGTCGGCCCCAGCTTTGCCCTCTACTCCGGCAACGACGACATCACACTGCCCCTGATGGGCATTGGCGGCAGCGGCGTGATCTCGGTCTATGCCAACGTGATGCCCGCCATGTGCCATCAGATTGTGTCCGACTACCTCAGCGGCAATCAGGCGCAGGCCCTGGCCAATCATCTCAAATATCTCAGGCTGATGAACGACCTCTTTATGGAGGTAAACCCCATCCCTGTCAAGAGCGCCCTGAACATGATGGGACTGAACGTGGGCCCCATGCGCCTGCCTCTGTGTGAGATGAGCCCGGAGCACACTGCGGCCCTCCAGGCCACCCTGAAGGAGGCGGGACTGCTGTGAGATATCTTCTGATTGGACGGGGCAGGATGGGCCGTCTTATTCAGGAGACCGCCCAGGCCGCCGGGGATGAGATTCAGGCCTCCTTTGGCCGAAACAACCTGGACCGGCTGGGGCAGCTGGGCCGTGTGGCCGACGTGGTCATCGACTTCTCCCGGCCCGAGACCCTGCCGGAGATAGTCTCCTACGTCCGCCGAACCGGCACCCCCCTGCTCTCCGGCACCACCGGCTTCACCCCTGTCCAGATGGCCCAGGTCGAGGCCCTGGGGGCTTACGCCCCGGTGCTGTGGGCCGCTAACTTCTCTCTGGGCATGGCGGTTCTGTACCGGGCACTGCGGGAGATCTCCGGCGTTCTGAAGCCTGATTTTGACGTGGAGCTGGTGGAAACCCACCACAACCAGAAGGAGGACGCCCCCAGCGGATCCGCCAGGCTGCTGCTGGAGGCCATCGACCCCCGGCACGAACAGCCTCTGAACTATGGCCGGGAGGGCGCCACCGGAAAGCGGCCCAAGGGTGAAATCGGCGTCCACGCTCTCCGGGGCGGCACCGTGGCCGGAACCCACACCGTCCACTTCTTCGGCCCGGACGAGGAGCTGTCCTTTACCCACCGGGCAACCAGCCGTCAGATCTTCGTCAACGGGGCGCTGCATATGGCCCGGATGCTGCCGGGAAAGCCCAATGGGGTCTATGACCTGCAAAAGATACTCTTCGGAGAATAGAAGCAAAGAATGAAGAGTTAAGAACCTGTATTCACAACCGCTGCACGCCGCCTGGCCGGTCTTTTCCCACCATACTGCGTCGGTTTCCCTTGCCATACGTCCGTATGGCTGCGGAAAATCTCCTTGTCTGACGGGAAAAATCCTCGCCCATCCGGCATCCCCCGGCTATGAATACAGGTTCTAAGAGTGGAGAGGCCAGACACAACGGCTAACCATCTCCACTCTCCGCTCTTCTATCTCCTATCTCCACTCTATACAGGAGGTTTTTATGAACGCTCAGGAAATCATCGACTATATTGCCAATTCCGAGAAGAAAACCCCGGTAAAGGTCTACATAAACCTGACGGAGGACGTGGACTTCGGCTCTGCCAGGGTCTATGGCACACGCCTGAGCCAGATTGTCTTCGGCGACTGGGAGGAGCTCCGCCCCATTCTGGAAGCCAATACAGACAAAATCGTGGACCTGGTGGTGGAGAACGACCGGCGGAATTCCGGCGTGCCCCTGCTGGACATGAAGGGCATAAAGGCCCGGATTGAGCCCGGTTCCATCATCCGGGAGAAGGTGGAAATCGGTGAGGGAGCCGTCATCATGATGGGGGCTGTCATCAACATCGGGGCCGTGGTTGGCCGGGGCACCATGATTGACATGGGGGCCGTGCTGGGAGGCCGGGCCATTGTGGGGGACCACTGCCACATCGGCGCAGGCGCCGTCCTGGCCGGCGTGGTGGAGCCCGCCTCGGCCACGCCGGTGGTCATTGAGGACGGTGTGATGATCGGGGCCAACGCCGTGGTCATCGAGGGGGTCCGGGTGGGCCGGAACGCCGTGGTGGCCGCCGGGGCCGTGGTCATCGAGGACGTGCCGGAAAACGCCGTGGTTGCCGGCAGTCCTGCCCGCATTGTCAAGATGAAGGACGAGAAAACCGAGAGCAAAACTGCCCTGGTAGATGCGCTGCGGAAGCTGTGAGGGCGTATCTTTGATATGAAAAAGAGGAATCCGGCGTTTCCGGCTGTGGAACGCCCCGGGTTCCTTTTTCTTACACCAGAAATGTTAAAATTTCCCTCTCCCGGTTCCCGGGCCCCGCCCCGGCACGTGAAGTCCGCAATCATATTTACAGCATCCATCAAAAATATTGCCAGGGGCTGACAGGTGCGGTAAAACGGAAAGCAGGAGATGGTACTTATATGGACGGGCACTTTCATCCCAAAGGGCAGTGGATTATGCCCCGTTGAATATACCGCAGACAACGGCTGTCCATTCTTCCATCCGCCTGAATGGGGAAAGGCGTTTATAACCTACCGAGGCGGGACAACCGGGAAACGGTTTGTCCAATATTTGAAAGAGATCCTGGGACCTGTATTCACAATCCTTGAACGTTGTCTGAGCGGTCTTTTTCCCGCCATGCTGCGCCGGATTTCCCGGCAATCCGTCAGGATTGCCGCGGGCTGAGAAGGAGCTCACTGTCCGGCGGGTAACATCCTCGCCCGCCCGGTATTCCCCGGCTATAAATACAGGTTCTTACTTCCGCCCCTTCGGTCAGGGGACATCGTAGTGATGAACAATTTGCGTTCTCACCGTGTAAAGGCCGTCCGGGAAATTCTGGATGCAAAGGTATAATAGTGCTGTGCCTTTCGTCTTATAACCCTGATTTCAATCCGATTGAGAACATGCGGTCCAAGATGAAAGCCATCCTGCGCTGCTGGAAAATCCGCGTCTTGGACCTCCGCCCCGGAGGCCATTGGGAAGGTCCTCTTTCGTGTTTCTCCCCGGAACTGCTCCCATTGGTTTGCCGCTCCTGATTATTGTCAGGTTTTTTGATGGTTGCTATAAATCTGATGAAGTTTACAACGTGTACGAAGTAGACGTAAAACAGATAGAGCCGAATAAGTAAGCGGCGCTGTTAAAGTACACAAAAGGACACAGAGGATGTGCCTTCAAAAATTTCATTAATTTTTGGAGGAACGTATATGGCCTGCGTTACTTCCGCTATTGGAACCTTGCAGACCCTCGTGTCGCCCCGGACGGCGGCTTGTGCGTGTGGGGTGTCATTAACCTGCTGGAAGGTTACGGCAAAGACAATCGTGCGACACGTTCGTAACTGAAAAGGTTACGCACTAAGTCGAAAGGCTAAATAGCCTGAAATCTTAGGAGAACTGACAATCCGATGGGCGGAATGACAGGGTAACGCAAAGCGGGATTTTCCCGCACGAAACCTGTCCGGAGATGGATGGTGTCATCTATATGCCGGGTGTCGGATACTCATGGTGAGAATGTATGAAAATGCTGGCGTACTTCCGAATGTATGGGTCTAAACGTTTGGATTTGTCGAAAGACATTTCCCCATTAAATTGGGGTGTCCGTGGATTAGTAAGATTGGTTGTTATGAACGTCCACAAGTTTTGGACTTATGCAATCGTGAAAATTCCTAAAACCACATGGTATAAGCTGGGCTTAAAATACGATCCTGAATATGGGGAATACGTGGATAATAACGGAGAAGTTTTGTATGATATAGATGACGTGGATTTTTGGTGTGAAGAAATGGATGACAGCAGGCATTATGTTTATGAACTTGAGAGAATAGATTTGGAACGCATGGAGCAAATAGAGGTTTTCCCTGAAAAACGAGAGGGAGAAGCTATCGCGCAAAGTTCGCTGGATATAAGTATTTCTCCCGAAACAACAAAATTAAGGGTACATAAAGAATATGTTTCCGCTATTATTTCCAGATTTGGAAATGAGGCTTTCATGTCGCCTGATGGAGACACATTTTTTATTGCAACCATTCATGAAGAAGCTACCCCGGAATTGTACATGTGGACGCAGAAATTTTCACCGCCTATTAAAATCATCTGTCCCAAAGATACAGAAGCTGAAATGGGAGAATATTTTTGAGCCTTGCAAACGGCGAGGCTCCAGATAGTTGGGTTAATAGCACTTTGAAGGGTTCCTTTCCCTATGATGATATACCTTGACTTATATACCGCCGATGCTTTGAGATATTCAGAGATGTCCATACTCGACTATAGTTGTTGTAAGTCGTAGTAAAGATGTGAAAAGATGTTGTGAATAATTAAACGTGTATTTTCAAAATCTCGCCGAACAATAGGAAAGAGGACAGGGACAATCAGCCTCTGTCCTCTTGATGCTATTAGAGATTGAATGCGGCGGCTAACTTATTCGTTGCGGCTTGCATCTGCCGCAAGTCTGCTTTGACGTAGAAATTCAAAGTGGTGCTTGCGGCTGCGTGTCTCAAAATCTCCTGTACGCTCTTGATGTCTGCGCCCTGGGAAAGCAATAAGGTAGCACAGCTATGCCTTAGATCATGGGGGGAGAGATCTGGAAAGCCATCATTTTTCTGACGCGCCGGGGTATAGAGCTAGGGTCACGCGGTGCGAAAATATCTCCCTCCGCCGGAAAGATGAATGCGCTTTTCAAAATCGTGCCGGGATTCCGCTTTTGCGTCTCTTGCTTGAACTGCTGGAGAAGGTGCAACGTAGCGGGTACAATAGGAATCGTTCGGACACTGTTTGCGGTCTTAGGTGTGCTGACAGTTACACCGTCCCATGGATTGTAAGTTACATTCCGTTCAACGGAAATTGTAGAGGCCGCTTTATCAAGGTCTCCCCATTTCAGGCCGATACACTCACCGCGCCGAAAGCCTGTTGTAATCAGCAGTTGGAGAATACAGCGAAATTCAAGAGAACAAGAGGGGTGCAGTTGGAAAAACCTTGCGGCCTGTTCCTGCGTAAAAGCGTCAACGGGCTTCTTGTCCTTCTTTGGCGCGTCAACCTTCTTCATGGGATTCTTTGCTATCATCTCTTGCTTTTCCGCATACTCAAAGATTACATTCAGCGTTACATACTGGTGACGGATAGACTTGGGAGAAAGCGGCTTGCCCAGCTTGCTTTTATGCTCCGTCCGCAAGTAGGTGAAAAATCGTTGAATGTCGGCGGGGCTGATTTCCTGCAATACCGCGCCTTGGAAATACTCTGTAATGGTTTTGGACATGTATTCGTAAAAGGCCACGGTGGAGGGCTTTGCGTTGCCGCCGCGAATTTGCAGGGTCAGCCAGTTATCATTTACAAAACTGACAAAATCATCATGCCGTTTCTCCGGTGGAAGCATGTAAGCGCGGCCCTGGGCTTTCGCGTTCTTCTTCTTTTGATACTCCGCCCGGACTTCGTTCTCCCATGCGTCCGTCGCACGTTCAGCGGCTTTCTTCGCTTTTGTTGGCGCTAACCTTTCCGGCGGCGCAGAGGGCGATGCCGCCGTCCCGCATGGCCTCCAGCATCCGGTGACTCAGGGCAATCTGCTCCGGGCGTTCCGGCATCCCCTGAACGGGGAGTAAGTCCCTGAAAATTTGGTAAATCATCCATAAAGTTCCCTCAAACAATTTCAATTTCTTCTGTCAATTCCACCGTATTTGCGGCACACGCCCCGGTGGATCGGGAACAGTACGGGTCGGGCCCGGCAAAACCCGCGCGGGCGTGTACCAGGGGTCTCTACTGCTTTCAACCCCAGGGCAGCCTCACGGCCTGGATCTCAGGCTATGCAAAGGCGTCTCATTATGTACCCGGACAGGGTCAACGCTGACGGCCCTGCCAAAGGCTGTCCCAACAGGTGGCATAAGCCGTTCCCTAGGGCCCCCGCAGGAACCCGGCGAAGCGGGTCCGGCGGGAAAAGGAGGAAGGAATGGAGCGGGCGCAGCCGTCGGCGCAAGCGGCGGCGGAGCAGAGTGGAATTTCTTCCGACGCGCACTGCTGGACGCTCGTCTGTCCGGGTGGTTCCCCGTACTGCTGGTGTAAAATTGTCAAGGAGCACGGCCTTTTGGCCATGTCTGATAAAGAATGACGCGCAAAACCCAAAAACATCAGGCAGTCACCGCGAAATGAAGCCAATGTGACATAATTTAACACCCTGGAGAAAGCACGATTGAAAGATCGTGCTTTTTCTTTTGCCCAAAGGAGGCCCCTACCATGCCGGAAATCATTTTATCAGATTATTTCTACGGCGATGAATCGGAGGAATTTGTCTTTTTCAAAATCCCCCGCCAGTTGATCACCAACCCGAAATTCAAGCACGTCTCCACGGACGCCAAACTGCTGTATGGGATGCTGCTGGACCGCATGAGCCTGTCCGCCCGGAACGATTGGTATGACAGCGACACCTGGCGCGTCTATATCTACTACTCCGTGGACGAGATATGCGGCGATATGACCTGCGGGCGGGACAAGGCCATGAAGCTGCTGGCAGAGCTTGATACGAAGAAGGGCATTGGCCTGATCGAGCGAATCAAACAGGGCCAGGGGAAGCCCACGAAAATCTACGTCAAGCGGTTCACTACCCGGACAGCGCCGCCCAAACCGGCCCCGCCTCCCCCGGAGCCTTTTGTGCCCATTTCAGAGGTCGATTTTCCCGACTTGCAGAAGTCGGAAATTCCGACTTCAAGAGGTCGGAAAAATCGACTTCCAGAAGTCGAAAAACCCGACCCTAATCATACTAAGAGAAACCAGACAGAGCTTATCCAGCCTGATCCATCCATCTCCCCCCGAAAGCCCCCGGCATCGGGATTGAGGATAGACCGATACGAGCGGAGAGAAGAGCTGAAAGCGAATATTGATTACGAGCGTTTGCGGAGGGAGTACCCCTACGATGACATAGACGACCTTCTGGAGCTGATGCTGGACACGGTATGCAGCACCGTCCCCGCCATACGGATCGGCGGCAGCGACATTCCCACGGAGGCGGTCAGAGCCCGTTTCCTCCAGCTTGACAGCGAGCACATCCAGTATGTGATCGACGCGCTGAAACAGACCACCACAAAAATTAATAACATCCGGGCCTATCTGTTGACGGCGCTCTACAACGCGCCGGTGACGATAGGCCCTTACTATTCCGCCGCTGTGCGGCATGACTTCCGCTGAAATGAATCCCACCGTGATACGCAATTCCAGGAAAAATAAATCCCACGGTGAGACGCAAATCAAGCGGAAACGCTTAACTTTCTGTTGAAAATCAAATCTCACGGTGAGACGCGATTTTTAGCAAATATATTTCAAAACGGAGGTATTTATGGCAAACGAAAACAGCAGAGACCCCACGAACCCCAAGCCCCAGAGCATCCCCCTGGCGAAGATCCACGATCTGCCCGGCATTCCCCTTGTCAGGCAGCCGGACAAGAACTACGGCGGCCTTGTCACCAGCATCCAGTCCGGCGGCGTGAAGGAGCCTGTGATCCTCCGGCTCCGGGAGGACGGCGAGTACCAGCTTGTCACCGGCTACCGGCGCAAGCGGGCCTGCGAGCTCATGAAGAGGCAGGACATTCCCGCCCTGGTCTACGAGATGAGCTTGCAGGAGGCCATCCGGTATCACGGACTGGCGAATGGGAAGCCCACTCCTCCTATCCCCGGCAAGCTGGTGGAGCCTGGGACCAAGGACAAAAAAGAGGAAAGAGCCGACATCAAGGGGCCTGGAAATCCGACCACTGGTGAAAAGCCCAAGGAAGTCAAGCCTCCCGAGGGCCCCAAGGCCCCCGAACCGCCCACAGGCGAGAAGAAGGAGGGCCCGGCCCCCAAGAAGGAGGACAAGCCCGCCGCTCCTGTCACTGGCAAGAAGCCCAAGGAGGCCAAGCCGCCCGAGGTTCCCAAGGCCCCCGAACCCGCCTAGGGGGAGAAGAAGGAGGCCCCCGTGACCGGCCCCGCCGCCAAGGGCCCCGCCGGGACCGCCATTTCCCAGGTGTTTGACGAGCGCCTGACGCCCCCGGACGAGAAGGCCAAGCGGGATGTTCCCAGCCCCCAGGAGAACGAATCCTTCTTCATCCTCCTGCATCCCGCCTATCTGGAAAAATCCAAGTACAACACCATTTCCGTGGACACCAGGAGCGAAGATTACATGGAGCTGAAAAAGTCCATTGAGCTGAACGGCGTGAAGGACCCTGTTCTCGCCCGGATCGGGGACGAGGGCACCCTGGAAATCCTCTCCGGCCAGCGCCGCCACCTGATCGCCACGGAGCTGAATTATCCCGTCCCCACCATCATCCAGAAAATATTCGACGCTGACGCGAAAATCCTGGTGGCGGACGGCAACCTCCACCGGCCCCATATCTCCATGTACGACCTCTCCCGCTCCCTGCGGATGAAAATGGAGGGCATGAAGCAGAAAGCTGGCCGGAAGAAAAAAGGCACGGTCAAGGCGGAAGAACTGGACAGCGATGAAAAGCTGGCCCAGGAGATGGGCATGAAGGTGAGCAAGCTCAACCGGATCATCCGTCTGTCCGAGGCCACCAAGGACGTGTGCGACCGGGTGGATGACAACTCCCTGCCTTTGTCCATCGCCTCCGCCATCTCGTTTTTGAAGCCGGACAATCAGGATGAAGTCCTCCACCTGTCCGACATGGGGTATAAGATCACCACCGAGCGGGTGGAGCGTATGAAAAAAACGGAGAAGGCCGGAAAACTGAATGAACAGGCCATGCGGGACATTCTGGAGGACAAGGACTTGGCCCCCAAGCAGACCACGCCGCAGCCGCCTGCCCCGCCCAACAGCCCCTCCGCTCCGCCTCCCATTCCGCCCTCCCCGGACGTGAAGCCGGAGCAGACAGTGGAAACGCCTGCGGGCTCCAACGATCCCGAACCCAGCGTGCCGGAGCCCGCCAGTCCTCCCTCGCCCCCTGCCCCCGACAAGCCCGCAGAGGAAAAGACGCCCTTCAAGGGTGAGCAGGAGCGGCCTGAGTACACCAAGGTCATCCTGGCCGGGGACCGTCTACGGAAGTATTTTCCCGATGTGTCCATGACGCCCCGGGAGATCGAGGAAAGCGTCTATGACGCCCTGGAGGAACGCCGTCAGCGGCAGATGAAGGCCCAGCAGAAGGAGGACATTTTCAAGAAAAACGCCCCCAAGAGGTAAGGTATGGAGTTTTCCGCCAATATCGCCAACCTGGGCAAATACAACGCCGGGGTCCTGGCCGCCGCGTGGCTGTCCTTCCCCGCCACTACGGAACAGGTACAAGCCGTTCTGCGGGAGATCGGCGTGGACGGCCTGCGGTACGAGGAAGCCATTATTCTGGAATACTCTACCAGCATCAAGGGTCTCGCCGGACGGCTGGGAGAGTTCGTCCCCATTGACGAGCTGAATTATCTCGCCAGCCGGATCGGAGCCCTGGCGCCGGAGGAAACGGCGAAATTCACCGCCGCTGTCAGCCACGGAGAGTACGGGGACAATATGCAGGATTTAATCAACCTGACATACAATCTGGACTGCTATGATTTTCTCCCGGATGTGCGGACGGAGGAAGAATACGGGCGCTGGCTGGTGGACCACCGCCAGGAGTTCCGCTTGCCGGAGAAGGCCAAGTTCTACTTCGACTACGAATCCTACGGCGGAGACACCTGCATCAATGAGGGTGGGGACTTTTCGGAACTTGGCTATATCTTCAACAACCGGACGGCGTTCCAGGCGGTCTATGACGGCCAGCACGTCCCGGAGAAATACAAGGTGTTCCGCTATCCCCTGCAAGCGAAGGTGAGGCCGGTCCGGTCCGGCAGGGGGCGGGACAGCCCTTCCCATAAGTGTCCATAAGGGCGCTTTGTTCATATCAAATTTTAACAAGGAGCTGATGCGTTGAACGTTTTAGTCGTGGAGCCGAGAATGGCGCCCTATGAGAAAGAAATCAACGGATTACTAAAAGAAATGCAGGCGATTGTGGGAGGACGAATCGCCACCACGGATTTACCCCAGGAGGGAGCTGTCATTGTCAGCAATGATGAAAGCATATGCCTGGGTATGGAGTTCAACAGAAAAATTGACGATAAACGCGGCGGTGTTTTCGGCACGTTTTTTATCTGCGGGAACAGCGGGGATGACTTTTGCTCCCTCACTCCGGATCAGATGGACTATTTCAAAAAGAGATTCCAGCAAGCCGAGGTCCTGCTTGCTGTCAACAATGGCAGGCCGGTCATTGCCAAGATTGACCCGCTCAAACCGCCCGGCCAGGAGCCGCCCAAGCGTCCGCCCAAGACGCATTGATTTATGCCCCCGGTAACAGATGAACGGCTGGCGGAGCTGACGGACCGCCTGGAGAACGGGATCAAGGAGCTGTACGCCAGCGGGCGCTATGCCGAATACCTCGCCGCCATGTCCAAATTTCATCATTACAGTTTCGGAAACGCGCTGTTGATCCTGCTGCAATGTCCCACTGCTACCAGCGTGGCCGGGTACAACGATTGGAAGAAAAAGTTTGGACGGCAGGTCAAGCGGTACGAGAAGGGCATCCAAATTCTCGCGCCCTGCCATTTTACTTACCTTGTGGAGTATGAAAAGAGGGACCCGGACACCGGACAGACGCTATACGGGCCGGACGGCAAGCCGCTGACAGAGAAGCGGAGGGAAAACGCCACCCGCTTTCGGATCGCCACTGTGTTTGACGTAAGCCAGACGGAGGGCCGGGAGCTGCCCAGCCTCGTCTCCGAGCTGAGCGGGGACGTTCCAGATTTTGAGAATGTATACGCCCGCCTCGCCGCCCTGTGTCCCCTCCCCGTGGAGCTGGGCCCCGTTCCCGGAACAGCAAAGGGCTACGCCAGCTTTGCAGAAAACCGCGTTGTGGTCCGCTCCGGCATGAGCCAGGTACAGACCATCAAGACGCTGATCCATGAGACCGCCCACGCCAAGCTCCATCCCCCGGACTTCCTGTCGGAGAATCCCAAGCCAAGGCAGGAGAAGGAGGTAGAGGCGGAGAGCGTGGCCTATGTCGTCTGCCAGCACTTTGGCATTGATACCTCTGATTACTCCCTGGGCTATGTGGCCGGGTGGAGCCGGGGGAAGGAGCTGGCGGAGCTGAAAGCCTCCTTGAACGTGATCCACGCCACCGCCGGGGAGATTATCAACGCCATCCAGCCGCCTCCGCCGGAGCTGACCAGGGACGAGCTGTCCCAAGAGTACCAGCGGAGGACCAATTATCGTAAATCCAGGAAAAGGAAGTGACAAATTGAACGACTACGAGGAACGAAAACAGGCCCGGATCGACCGCCTCCACGAAAAAGCGGAGAAGGCCCGCGCCGAAAGCCATTCCTTATACAAGCAGTCCACCGATATGGCGTCCGCCATTCCGTTTGGACAGCCTGTCCACGGCGCCGCCGACCGGCGCTACCGGGACAAGATCGGCAAAAAAATGGACCAGTCCATTGCCGCTTCGGATAAGGCGGATTACTACGAGCGCAGAGCAGAAGCGGCGGAGAACAACACCACCATTTCCTCTGATGACCCGGAGGCCCTTGCCAAGCTGAAGGAGAAGCTGGAAAGCCTGCAAATTTCCCAAACCCGTATGAAACAGATCAACGCCTACTACAAGAAAAACGGCACCTGCCGGGGCTTTCACGGCCTGTCTGACGAGCTGGCGGACAAGCTGGAGGCGAACATACAGTACCACCCATGGGATAAGCGGCCCTTCGCCGCCTGCGCTCTGTCCAATAACAACCAGAATATCAACGCTGTCAAAAAACGCATTGCCCAGCTTACCGAGGCAAAGGAGCTTGGCTACCAGGGCTGGGAGTTTGACGGCGGCAAGGTGGTTGCCAACAAGGATATGAACCGTCTGCAAATCTTTTTTGACGCCATCCCCGATGAAGAAGTCCGCCGGGAGCTGAAAGGCCAGGGCTTCAAGTGGGCCCGGAGCGTGGGCGCGTGGCAGCGGCAGTTGACCAGCAACGCCATCTACGCCGCAAGCCGTATCCCGGCTATCCGGCCCTCCGACGGCTCCGATCCCATTAAAATCCAGCCCAAGCGAAAGCCGAGATCCGGCCCGCAGCGATAAGGAGGAAATCGAAATGGAGAACCCCAACACCATCCCGGAGCGCATGAGGGAGATCGAGATTTTCGTCATCCCCGCTCTGTTCACCAGCAGGGCCATCCCCCCGGAGGCCGTCTATCCCGGTATGTTCCGCTACGAGCTGCAAACCGGGAGCGGCCAGCGTCCCCACCGTCTGGCGGAGGGGCCGGGCGGCAAATTCCTGGGGACTGTTCTGACCCCGGTCCCCGTTTCCATGGAGGGCCAGCGGGAGATCGGGCCGGGAGAGCTGATCCTGGACACCGGGGCCGGGTATTACACCCCCTCCGAGTTTGAGGAAAAGTATCTGTCCCCGGACTATGACCCCGCCACGCGGAAGGAACGGTATGGAAAAGAAGGCTGATATTATCCCGTTCCTGGAAAGCATCGTGGAGGAAAACACCCGGAGCTATCAATCGGATTTTGCCTATGATGAAAAGCGCCTTCAAGCGGCCATGCTGGAAATGTACCAGGAGGACCGGACATTTCTCTGGATGAGCCGCCCCTGCGGAACGCATTGTGTTCTGGAACGGGAGGTTTTCTTGCAGGAAACCGGGGCGCACAGTATCTGGACGCATTACGACTATGACATTGAGCACATCAAAGCGTTCCGCGTCATCGTGGCTCCTGGGCTGCCCGGCGCTTTTGTGCTGGGCAAGCTCCAGCCCTTGAACTACGGAGAACAGGTACAGCGCGTTAAGCGAGATGCACTCCATGTTGAGACCGTGGAAATGACCTTTGAGGACGGAGAAGCCTGTACCATGACCTTTGAGGAATACCGCAGGCAGGTCCGTGCTTTGACCCAGTATCACGGCAAGATTCAAGAGATGCGCTATAAGCCGGAGGACGAGGCGAAACTGACCTGCATCCTCCAGGCGGAGCGTACTTTTTTCGCCGCAAAGAAACGGGCCCGCCGTCCCCGGAAGCCGCAGACCCGGTAGACCACCCCGCACAGCGCCGCTTGCGGCGCTGTCCTGGCAAGTATGTCATTTGTTAAACAAATGACCCTTGTTAGGGGCTGGTGCCCCTAATACCCCAACGAATCAATGCGTCCCACTGCGAGACGCGAAACGAGGCGGCGGAGAACAGCGCCGCCCACTCGAAATAAATCCCACCATGGGACGCAAATCCGCCCAAAAATAAATCCCACGGTGAGACGCAAATCCAAGGAAAGGAAGATGCCATGCGAAAACGGGAACATTTCATCGGCCTCTGGCTGGATGACAGGGAGTACAAGCATCTTTTGAAGCAATGCTCCATCTCCGGTCTGAACACCAGCGCCCTGATCCGCCACAGCGTCATGGGCATAGAACTCCGCCCCCGTCCGCCCGATGCCTACGCCGCCCTGCTTCGGGAATTGTCCGCTATTGGCAATAACGCCAACCAGATCGCCCATTGGGCCAACGCACAGCGAAGCATTTCCGAAGGAGATATTCGGGAGGCCGCCGCCTTAGTCCGGGAGGCGTGGCGGCTGGTGAAGGAGACGCTGTAATGGCCTACGACAAGATCATCGTTATTCACAGCCGCTTGGATCACTGCCTGGACTACACGCTGAACGAGGAAAAGACGGATTTGAGAAACGCCCTGGACTACGGCATGAACCTAGCGAAGGCCCGCCTTGTGACAGGGATCAACTGCGACCCGGACCGCGCACACAGGGAGATGCAGGCCACCAAGCGCCGCTGGGACAAGCGGGGCGGCATCCAGGGCTATCACATCATCCACTCTTACGTCCCCGGCGAAGTGACGCCGGAGGAAGCCCACGAAGCCGGGGTGGAGTTTGCCCGCCGCCTGCTGGGGGACCGCTACGAGGCAGTCGTCTCCACCCATACGGATCAGGAACACATGCATTGCCACATTGTATTTAATTCCGTTTCTTTCATGGACAGGAAGAAGTACAGGAGCGATTTTCAGAGTTATTTCGGCACTCTGCGGGAGACCTCCAACGCCGTCAGCCGGGAACGGGGCCTTTCCGTCATAGAGCCGGAGGACGGTGGAAAGCACTACGCCGAGTGGAAGGCGGAAAAAACGGGCAGAGGCACCATCTCCGGCCTTGTGCGGCAGGACATTGACGCCGCCATCCGGGAGAGCTTCACCTTTGAATCCTTTCTGGCGGCCCTGCGGCGGCAGGGCTATACCATTAAATATGGCGAGAACATCAAGCACACCGCCGTCACGCCGCTGGGAGGCAGGCGGGCCTTCCGCCTGGACAGCCTGGGGGAAGGATATACCGAGGTGGACATCCGGTCCCGGCTGGCCGCTGTTCGGAGCGGCGAGGCCCCGGCACAGCCCGCGCCGCCTCCTATGATCCCCAAGCGATACCGGGTCCACAAAGGAAGTATCCGCCAGCAGCCCCGGAGGAAGCTCCGCGGGTTCCGGGCTCTGTATGTGTACTACTTATTTCTCCTGGGCGGCCCCCAGCGGAAGAAGCGCCGCCCGCCCCCCTTCTCCGTCCGGGCGGAGGTAACAAGGCTCCACCAGTACCAGCGGCAGTTTTCCCTCCTGCAAAAATACCGCGTAGACACGGACCGCCAGCTATCCACCCTGGAGGACGCCCTGCAAGCCCGGATCGACGCCCTGACGGACAGCCGGAAGGAGCTGTACGGCCAGAGGCGGGAGGGCCTGAACGTGGAGGCGGAGATCGCCGCCGTCAACAGAGAACTGCGCCAGCTCCGCCGGGAGCTGAAAATCTGCGGCAGGATCGAGGCGGACATCCCCCGTGTCCGCCAGCAGGTCCGGCTATGCCGGGAACAGGAGGCCCCCGCGCCGGAGCGGGACCGGCAGATCAAAAAATCCAGATAATTTTTTATTTTCTGTCAGAAAGGAAGTGAGCGAATGGACGTAAGCGCCGAGGCCGCCGATCTGGTGGTCAAGGAGGGCATCCAGGCCACAGAGAGCGCCGTGAAGCTGGCGGGGTCCGCCATGAAGAACGTGGCGGCGCTGCTGCTGGCCTTACAGCGCCAGGACAACAAGGTCATCGGCAAGACCACCGCCAAGCGGCTGGGCAGGGACCCGGCTCCCGCCGAGGTCATCCCCTTGAAAAAGGAGGACATGCGCAAGTTTAAGAAGCTGGCGAAGGAGTACGGAATCCTGTACTTTTTCGCGCAGAAGAAGGGGAACGAGAGCGGCATGATCAATGTAGTCTCCAACCAGAACTACGCCGCCCAGCTCAACGCCGTCATGATCGCCCTGGGCTATCCCGTTCCCCAGGAGACCCAGGAGGGCAAACCGCCAAAAAAAGCGAAAGCCCCTGCTCCACAAGAGAGGTCCTCGCCCGAGCGCGGGAGTGGCTTGAATCCCTCCCCGATGATAGGGCCGGATATTGAGATGAAGGAATCCGTGCGGGCGAGGCTGGAGGGGCTGCGGGCTATGGCGGAGAGCCGTTCCAGGGAAAAGACCAGAGACAAAACGAGATAAGGAGGAATTTTTTATGGCAAGTATCAGCGACATCCTCAAGGGCAAGGCCGCCCGAGACGAGGCCAGGACCGCGGAAATCCGGGCCGACCGGGAGAACCTGTCCCTCATGCGGGACAGGGCCCTGGAGGAGATCACCACCAAGCCGGACCGCTACCGGCAGTATCTCACCTTGCAGGCGGACAACATTCGGTGCAGCGTGGGCAACGTGGCTCTGACCATGACGCAGATGCCGGAGGCCACCAGGATCGGCACCACGGATTTCTGGCACGACCAGGGCCGCTATGTTCTGGACGAGGCCATGAGGGACGGCGCGAAGGTGTACATTCCCCCCAGGGACCCCAAGCGCCGGGGCTACTACATGGGCTACTACTATGACGTGAGCCAGACCAGCGGCAGGCCCCTGCGGGAAGCGGAACCCCTCACGGACAAGAGCCCCCGGATGATGGCAGCCCTCACCGCCCTCATGGACCAGTCCCCGGTTGTGCTGGCGGAGGACAAGGAGATTTCTTCCCCCGCCTTCTATGACGAGGCCAGCTACACCATCTACATCAACCCGGATCAGAAGCCGTCGGCTGTGTTCGCGGCCCTGGCAACGGAGATCGCCTATGCCCGCGCCCATGAGCGGGGCTACAACAAGGGCTTCAAGCGGGAGATCTACAAGCTGGACGCCGAGAGCGTGGGCTACATGGTATGCCGCAGGTTCGGCGTGGAGTGCGCTCCCCCGGACGCCAAGTATGTAAACGTCCTCTATGACGGCTACCCCGCGCCCAACCGTGGGGAGGCCCTGGAACAGCTCCGGGGTACGGCCCGGAAGATCGGAGACGGCCTGGACCAGAAGCTGAATCCCCGCCAGCAGGAGCGGAAAACGTCCCGCCAGTACGGGAGACGATAAGGCCGCAATATCTGGGTGTGTTCCCCCCTGGGAGGGTACGCCGCCGGTCCCTGCCAGTCAAGGCCGGACGATTGCTGGCGCAATCGCCCGCGAGCCGGCCAGTTTGAGAACTGGCCGTGCCTTGACAGGCAGCGCCCGCCGGCGTTTCCGGCAGTCAAGGGGAACACACCCCCAAAGCCGCCTGACGGCGGCTTTGTCTATCCTGGGAAGTGGTTCTTCCCCTTCCGG
The DNA here is from genome assembly GCA_910575505.1 of Oscillospiraceae bacterium. Lineage (GTDB taxonomy): Bacteria > Bacillota > Clostridia > Oscillospirales > Oscillospiraceae > Oscillibacter. The sequence continues at coordinate 9,147 of CAJTFK010000022.1, read as the reverse complement.
CCAGGGGGACCGTTGGTCCCCCCAGCCTACCCTAAACTAAAATTGGAGGTTTTGCAAATGAAGCGAACATGGAGGCGTCTTGCCCCCGCCCTGGCCGCGCTGATTCTGGCGCTGGCCTTGTGTCCCGCGGCCCTGGCCGCCGAGCTGGAAAAGGCCACGGCCATTCCCGCCCCTCCCTCCGTCTATCCCGCCGAGGTCCGGGAGAGCGAGGAAAACGGCGTCCACCGGATCGAGAAGGTCTACTACCTGACCCGCCGGGACGACCCCACCGCCATCCCCGCCGGGGACTTTGACCGGGAGGGCCGGACGTATACCCTGCCGGACGTGCTGAAAAACGATCAGAGCGAGACGGACAGCAAGGAGCATATCGAGGTCGTCACGGTGGAGAGCTCCACGGACAACATGTCGGAGATCATTCAGCAATTGGAGCCCGCCCTGGAGGTCACCACCGAGGACGGCTTCTCCGGCGTCCTCGCCCCGGACTACCCCGACGTCAAGGTGGAGGCGGCGGGCTATAAGACCAGCTCCCGCACCGTCACGGCCTCCCGGAGCTATCCCAACCTCTCCGACGCCGACGCATCCCTGATCCCTAAGACCATCTCGGACGGCGGGCGGACCCTGACCCTGGCGGACGTGCAGTGGCAGGAGGCCGGAGGGTACTACAACGCCTCCGCCACCTATTCCGGCACCGCCACGGGGAAGTACGCCACCGGATATCATGTGACGGTGGAGTACAAGGGAGAAGTCACCCGGACCCGCAGCGACAGCGTGATCTACACCGCCGTTTTTGTGTCTCATGGTGAGACGCAAATCGGGAAGGATGACGCCGGGACCGGCGGGGCGGATCTGACGGAGAGCGGCGGCGCGGGTAAGGCCGTCCTGCTGATCCCCCTGGCCGCGCTGCTGGGGGCTGCTGGCTTTGGGGGCTGGAAGCTCACAAAATACTACAAGAATAAGAAACGGGGGTATGTGTAATGAAGAAACGCTTGATCACGCTGCTGGCCGCCTGCTGTCTGCTGGCGGCTCTTTCTGTCTCCGCAAGCGCCCTGGAATACACGTTTGACAGTCCCTCCGCCGGGGACTTCGGAACGCCCACCAGCGCCGATGATACCATCCGGGAGCGGGAGGACCCCAACACGGACAAGAGCAAGAACAGCGCCTTGATCCCGCCCGGCTTTGGGACGCCGACCAGCTATCTCCCCAACTCCGGTGAGTTCCTGACGCCCAACCTTGCGGCGGGCGGGCCGCTGAACAGTCCTTCCCTCATGGCCTCCGCTGGCGGGTCCAATACCTCCGGCGGGGCCGTGGTCCTGCCGGGACCCGTGGGATCTGTCTCCAGCACCCCGCCCACCTTTGCCGCATCCAGCTCCGGCAGTGGGACTGCCAGCACCAGCGGAGGCTATACGGAAGTAACCGAGGACAGCTATTACAGCAACGGCAGTCTGGGAACGCTGAAAATCCCGGCCATTGACTTGACAGTGAAGATCTACCAGGGCACTGGCAGCGCCACGCTGAAAAAGGGAGCAGGTCACTTCACCAACACCAGCATCTGGGACGGAAACGCCTGCTTTGCAGCCCACAACCGGGGGACCAACAGCTACTTCGGAGAAATCCACACCCTGGAGAACGGAGACCGGATCACCCTGACGACCAAGGAGGGGACCCGGACGTACTCCGTCACCAGTGTTTCCAAGATCAGCGAAACGGACAACTCCATGCTGGAATCCACCTCTGACAACTGCATCACCCTGTTTACCTGCGTCCGGGATCAGAGAGAATACCGCTGGTGCGTCCGGGCAGTCGAGGTATAAGCGGTATAAAATGAATCCCACCGTGAGATTCATTTGACAGGCAGATTTTTGACGCTTTTCCACATTTTTGGTACAATATTAGTGAGGAAACCCACCAAAAACCAACAGGAGGTATCTAAAAATGAAGGGAAAGTTTCTGCAATTCATTCTGGGTGTTCTTACTGGGGCGGCGCTGTTCGGCGGGGCCTCCGCCGTAGCCGCCGGGATTGCGGCAGAGCCCGCATGGTCCCCCATCTTCGTGGACGGCCAGCAGGTCCAGATGACGGCTTACAACATCCTGGGCAATAACTATGTGAAGCTCCGGGACATTGGGAAGGCCGTGGGCTTCAACGTCTATTTCCAGAGCGGCGTCCAGGTGGACAGCAAGGCCCCCTATACCGGCGAGGCCCCGGCCAAGCCCACAGAATCCACGGATGATCTGACGGAGGTCCGCCAGGAAATGATCCGCCTGATCAATCAGGTACGCCGGGAGAACGGCGTAGGAGAGCTGACAGTCAGCACGGCGCTCATGGACGCCGCCCAGGACTGCGCCCGGCAGGGGTTCAGGTCCCATGATGTTCAATATGAGAATGAATCCGCCCTGCGGCACGGCTATTCCCACGGCATTGGAAGCAATCTCACGGTGTTCACATACAACTGCAATACGGACATTGCGCAGACGGCGGTTTCCCATTGGAGGTATTCGCCCGGACACTTCCAGACCATGATCGCGGAACGCTATGACAGCATCGGCGTTGGCGTCATGCTCCGGGATGATGTGGCCTACTGCTACATGTTCGCGGGAAACTCCAACGGGGTCAACCCCTACGCGTAAATGCCCAATCCTTTCGCAGCCCTCCCGGCAAAAAGCTGGGAGGGCTTTTCCATCCCCTTTTGCGTCTCACGGTGAGACGCATTTCTTTTTTGAAATCAAATTAAGAAAGGAAACGGTTTATGAAGAAAATGAACCATCCCCTGCGCACCCGCGTGACGGCGCTGCTGCTGGCGCTGGTCTGCGTCCTGGGCCTGCTTCCGGCCACGGCCCTGGCCGCCAGCGACACGATCAAGCTGGAGCGGTTCGGTATGTCCGGCGTATCCTACGAATCCGCCGCGCTGGGCCGCTGTTCCCTCCACGAGATGTACTTTTCCGGCGGAAATAAAACCTCTGTGGGCTTCTGCGGCACGAAGGGCGGCGGAATGGGGAGTTCCCTGATCGGCCAGACCTGGGGGAACAAGACCCCCATCTCCGATCCCACCGTCCTGACCATGATGGCCTACTACTACGCCCACTCCACCGGCGTCTTTACGGACGAGGCAAAGGCCCTGGGCGTAGACAACATTTGGAGCGCCGGCTATACCTGGTACATGAACGCCTGGGTGCAGGCGGTCATCTGGCGCTATCAGCAGGGCAGCATGAGCGACCCGGTTGTCGCTTGCGCCGAGGAGCTGATGGCAGTATTCAACTCCCTGGAGGGCACCCACTACACCAGCATTGACGAGGAAAAGGACGGTTCCTCCTTCCGCTCCAGGGCGCAGTATATTCTCGACCTGGGACAGCGGGGCGTATGGGGCCAGTGTACGGCCTATGAGTACGGCTTCACCGGCGCGGGCTCCAGCGCACACCCCGCAAGCGGTGTCCAGAAGATCATCCTGGGGGAGCTGGAGGTCACAACAGAGGACACCTATACGCTGATCGTCAAAAAGGTGGATTCCACTAATCCAAGCAAGGGCCTTGCCGGGGCGCAGTTCCACATTGAATCGGAAAGCGGCTCCTTTTCCAAAGACGTGACGACCGGGAAGGACGGAACAGCCACTCTGGAAAACCTGACCCCCGGAACTTATGCCGTGACGGAAACGAATCCGCCCGCCGGATATGAGATCGACAACGCGGGACCGGAGTATGTCGTTCTCCCCGGCAACGGGAACAACACCGTAACCGTCACATTCCGGGACACCCCCACCATTATCAGTGAGGGCAGCATCCGCAAGGTGGACGCGGACGACCCCACCAAGGGACTTGCCGGGGCCATTATCAAGATCACCGGCGTGGACAACAACTTCTCCGGCACCTTCATGACCCGGGAGGGCGGCTATATCACAGACATCCCCTGGGACACCATGCCCATCGGCAGCTATACCGCCGAGGAAATGACGCCCTCGGAGGGCTACACCAAAAGCCCGGATCAGGATAAGGTGAAGCAGACTTTCGTTTGGGACGGCAAGTCGGACGTTTCCCTGATCTTCGAGAATGACGCCAAGGTGAAGGTCCGGCTGGTGAAGCTGGATGACAGCGGCAATCCCCTCCCCGGCGCTGTATTCAATATCATCAAGGACGGCCAGATCGTCGGCACGGAGGAAACCAAGGCGGACGGCTCCATCACGGTGACGGACGTGACCGAGGGAATGTACGCCTTTGTGGAGGTCTCCGTCCCGGCCCCCTGGGCTAAGCTCACCGAGCCGGTCATCGCCCATGTAGATCAGGCCACCATCAATGGGGGCGGCACCGTCACTGTCACCGCCTCCGACAAGAAACTCCCGAACCTCACGATCTTGAAGCGGGACGCCAAGACTGGAGACGTAATCCCCAACACCAACTTTGAAATTCGCGGCATCCATTACGGCTTTCACCATGACGTGACCACCGGGCCGGACGGCACCGTCACCCTGACCGGCATCCCCGTGGATTCCTACGAGGTTACAGAAATTTCCGTCCCGGACCCCTATGTCGTCAGCGACGAACCCACCCAAACCATTTGGCTGGAGGCTGGGGACAGCAAGCAGCTCATTTTCGATAACCAGAAGCAGCCCCTGCTCAAAATCACCAAGATCGAAAAGGGCACCAACAAACCTATCCCTGGCACCGTCTTTCTCCTGGAGGCCATTGACGGCGATTACCGCCACGAAGTCACCACCGAGGCCAGCGGTTCCGTGGAGCTGCGGGTTGCCCCCGGCAGTTACCGTGTGACGGAAAAATCTGTCCCGGAACCCTACTGCATCAGTGACGAACCCACGCAGACCATCAGCCTGAACGGCGGCGATGAAAAAGAAGTGATCTTCCAGAATTTGAAGAAGCCGGAGCTGACCATCTCCAAGATCGACGCCGACAGCGGCAAGCCTGTCCCCGGAACCGTGTTCACGGTCAAGGCCATCAACGGGGACTATCAGGACGATTGGACCACCGGCGCGGACGGCAAGGTTTCTCTCCGTATTGTCCCCGGAACGTATCAGATCACGGAGAAGTCCGTTCCCGCGCCCTACTACCTGCCGGATAAGGACAAGGACCGGGTGCAGACAATTTCTCTGAACCCCGGCGATGAAAAGACGTTGGTTTTCCGCAACCACAAGGCCCCAGAGCTGACGATCTACAAGGAGGACAGCGTGGCGGGCGCTCCCATTGAGGGGGCCAAGTTCCACGTTACCTACACATCCAATGGCGAATCCGCTGACGCCCCCGCCTCCGTGGATTTCGGATACTTCATCACTGACGCCAGCGGCGAGATCAAGCTGCATGAAAAAGGGAAGAAGCTCTATCCCGGCGAATACACAGTGACAGAGATAGAACCCGCCCCCGGCTTCCAGATGAAGGAACCCACCACGCAGAAAGTCATCATTCGCGGCGGCGAGAGCAAAACTCTCACGTTCCAGAATGAACCGCTCAATGGAATTATTGTCCAAAAGTACGACAGCGTGACCGGCGAAGCCCTGCCCGGCTGTACCTTCCAATTAAGATTTTTGGGCGGCACCAGCGGAACAGGCGGAACCGTCATCGGACAGAAAGTCACTGGCAAGAACGGCACCGCCATCTGGACCGGCCTCACCGCAGGGACGTATATCGTGGAGGAAGTAGACCCGGCTGACGGGTACAGCATCATCAAAGCCTCTGAAACAGTCTACATCTCCGACAACGGCGTTCAAAATGTCATTACCGTCACCTTTGACAACGCACCGGACGGGATGCTCCTGATCCGCAAGGTGTGCAGCGTCAATCCCAGCATTACCCTCCAGGACGCCGAGTTTAAGGTAACGTATGCGGACGGAACGCTGATCGGCGATTCCAACGGGATTTACCGAACGGACGAGAACGGCGAAATCCGCATTTCCGGCCTGAAACCCGGAAAGAGTGTGATCGTCACCGAGACGAAGGCCCCCGCCGGATTTCTGATCGACACGCAATCGCAGACGATCCAAATTAAAGAAGGGCGTACCGTTTCCTTGACTTTCAAGAACCAGCCCACCGGAAAGCTGATTGTGCAGAAGCGGGACAGCATCACCGGCCAGCCTCTCCCCGGCGCGGAGTTCCGCATTACAACGGCTGCTGGCTGTGAAGTAGGGCTGGATGGCGTGATCGGCACGTCCACGCTGACCCAGGGCGGAATCTTCAAGACGGACAGCAACGGCGAGATTCGCGTTTCCAACCTCGCCCCCGGCGCTTATGTGCTGACGGAGATCAAAGCCCCGGCAGGGTATGTCATGGATGAACCCAGCAAGAACGTGGTCATCGGAACCAACGGCGACACCCAGACGGTGGTGGTCACGAATACCCCCAAGGGCGGCCTCCTGATCCGCAAGACCGACAGCGTGACGGGCAAGGCCCTCCCCGGCGTCAAATTCAAGATCACCGCCGCCAATGGCGAGCTGATTCCCGACAATGAGGGCCTTACTTCCAGCAATGGCCTGTACACCACTGACGAGAACGGCCAGATTTATCTCCGCAAGCTGAACCCCAATACCTATGTCGTCACGGAAGTCGAAACTATTGACGGCTACCTGCTGGACGCCGCTCCGCAGACGGTCGTTGTCAGCGAGGCGGACACCCAGGTCCTCACCTTCACCAATATGCCCCTGGGCGGACTGCTGGTGAAGAAAATGGACTCCGCCACGAAGGAACCCCTGGCCGATGTGATTTTCAAAATCACCCGGACGGATGGGACTGTCGTAGGAAATTCTAACGGCGAGTACCGGACAGACGAGCGGGGCTTCATCTCCCTGCCGGATTTAGAGCCGGGCAGCTACATTGTACGGGAGGTCCAGGCAAAGCCCGGATACCTCCTTGACGATATGCCCCACGCCGTGGAGATCAAGAACCACCAAACCTATACCCTGGAAGTGTTCAACCAGCCTCTCGGCAATCTGATCATCAATAAGCTGAGTTCGCTGGACAACTCTCCCCTGGAGGGCGTGAAGTTCCAGATCAAGTACGCCAACGGGCAGGTGGTGGACAACAAGAACGGGCAGATTTCCTCCAACGGCATCTACTACACGGACCGCAACGGACAGATCATCCTCTCCGGCGTTACCGGGACAGTGGTAGTAACGGAGCTGGAGACGATCCCCGGCTACCGCATCGACCCCAACACCCGGACCCAAACCGTTGTGGTGAATCCCAACGACACGCAGACCATCAATTTCTACAATACCCCCACGACAACGCTGATTATTCGGAAGTTTATCGAGGGCACCGAGAACGAGCCTCTTTCCGGCGTGGCTTTCCGGGTGGTGGACGGAGCCGGGGCCGCTGTCGGCCCGGATGATGGCCTCTACTACACAGACAAGTCCGGGGAAATCGTCCTGACCGGCATTGAGCCTGGGACTGTGGTCATTGCCCGGGAGGTCAAAACCGTGGAGGGCTTTGTTTTGGACGGCACGCCCCAGGACATCAAGATCGAGGCGGGCCATGTGCAGCAGCTCACGTTCTGGAACAAGCGGGCCGGAACGCTGGTGATCCAGAAGAAAGACAAGGTTTCCGGCGCATTTATTGCCGGAGCAGAGTTCCAGCTTACCTATGCGGGCGGCGGCTTTGTGGACAACGACAACGGACACCTCTCCAGCAACGGCCTCTACACTACGGACGACAAGGGAGAAATCCGTGTTTCCGGCGTGGTAGGGACCATTGTCGCCAAGGAGACGAAGCCCGCCCCCGGCTATGTGATCGACCAGTCCACGCAGACGCAGACCGTCACGGTGAATCCCATGGACACGCAGACCTTGACATTCCTCAATGAACCCCTGTGCAGCCTGACGCTGACGAAGCTGGATTCTGTCACCGGAAAGCCCGTTCCCGGAACGGAATTTACGGTGAAGGACGGAAACGGCAATATCCTGGGCCGCTATGTCACAGGAGAGGACGGGACCGTTCTGGTAACGGGCCTCGTTCCCGGCAGTACCGTTGTGGTGGTGGAGACCAAGGTGCCCAAGGGCTACGTCCTGGACAGCACCCCCAGGACCATCACCGTCAAAAACGGAAGCGGCAACGGCGTGACCACCGGAGGAAGCAGCGCCGGAAATCCCGGCGGAAGCTCTGGCGGCGGGAATGACCTGACCATCGAGAACGACCCCACGACAACGCTTGTGATCCAGAAATTCATTGACGGCACCGACAATACCCCGCTCTCCGGCGTGGAGTTTCTGGTGACGGATCAGACCGGGGCCGTTGTTGGACCCAATAACGGCTATTACACCACGGATAAGGACGGACGCATTACCATCCCCAACCTGGAACCCGGAACCGTCATCACCGCCAGGGAGACCAGGACCCAGGCGGGGTATCTCCTGGACGGGACCCCGCAGAGCATCACCATCAGGACCGGCGAGGTCCAGAGTATGACCTTCTGGAACAAGAAGGCCGGAGGGCTGATTATCAACAAAATCGACGCCCTGACGAAGAAGCCCCTGGCCGGAGTGAAATTCAAGATCACCTATGCGGACGGCTCCAACGTAGACCTGGACGGCGGCAAAATTTCCTCCAACGGCCTCTATACCACCAACACCGAGGGCCAGATCGTCATTTCCGGCATCACCGGGACTGTCATCGTCACGGAGCTGGAGACCCTGCCCGGCTATGTCCTGGACCCCAACGCCAAGAGCCAGACGGTCCAGATAAACCCCAACGACACCCAAACCCTCACCTTTGAAAACACGCCCATGGGCGGCCTCACCATCATTAAGAAGGACGAGGAAACCGGAGAGCGGATCAGCGGCGTCCAGTTTGAAATCCGCAGGCTCAACGGCGAGGTTGTCGGGACCTACACCACAGACCGCACCGGCGTTATCACGCTGCCCCAGGCGGACAAGGGCTGGTATCAGGTGACGGAGCTGAAAGCCGCCAAGGGCTACCGCCTGGACAGCCAGCCCTACCAGATCGAAGTGAAGGACGGCGGAACCGCCACCCTGGAAATTACCAACCGTCAGATCGGGAGCGCCATTATTCGCAAGGTGGACAGCCTCACCGGAGAGGGCATCTATGGCGTCAAGTTCGCGCGCTTTGTTCCTTGACAATCTGCGTAGAAATACGCAATAAAACAAGGCAGATTTCGCAAGAAATCTGAACTCTATGCTTGATTCGGCAGGGGCAGAACCT
>CAJTFK010000021.1 GCA_910575505.1 Oscillospiraceae bacterium | reverse complement strand
AGAGGAGGAACATCGGAGTGAGTGAGCCTCGCCGCTTGCGGCGAGGCGAATGATACGGAGCTTGTGACGACGAGAACTGGGGGGTCGAAAAAAGTGCAGGATAAAGGCCGGGGGTCGCTTACGCGCCACCCAGCCAGCCACACCGCCCCGCACTGCGCCCGCAGGCGCGTTTCGGAGGCCAACCGCCCGCAATGCGGGCGGCTCTTAGGCCGGAGATGAGCGGGTCGGGGCTTTTCCATAGGTGGTCGGAATTTTCATTTTTTGCTGTGGCAGGTGGCCGATATCAGGAAATTCAGAAAGAAAACCGCAGTGTTTCGCCATTCCATAAGGTGGCTGTCACAGGTGGTTTTCAGAAATTTTGCGGGAGTCAGCGCGGGGGTCAGTTTTCACCCTCTGGGGTCAACTCGGGGGTCTGGTTTTCCTCTGTCCTTACAGCCGCCGCAAAACAGGCGGATTTCGGCGGGGATATGTGCAAGAATCTGCGAAGATAAAAGTAGAGACCCCAGAGAGCAAAAATGCTGAGCAGCAAGTCGCCGCCCAGCATAACGTCAAAGCCAAGATCGTCAGTTCATCCGCATTCCCATCTGCGGCCGCTCAATCGTCTGCTCAAAAAAGTCAACCAACTGATCCATAACACCCTGCGCCGCATAGATCGTGGCAATCATGAACGCATCTGAATCCACAGGGCTCAGGTCAAAATCGCACCCAAGGCTGCGAATCCACTGTGTAAAAAAGACCCGCTGTGCTCTGCCGTTGCCTTCCCGGAATGGATGCAGCATATTGACCGTGTGGTAAAAGTCCGCTATCTCTTCCGCCAGCTCACGATGGGACAATCCCTCGCTGCCGAAATCAGCCAAGCGCTTGAAGCACGCATCAGCGCACGGTTCGATCTCCACGGCGGAAACATAAGCGGTTCCCTTCTTGGAAATATTGATGCTGCGTATTTGTCCAGCCCAGTCATAGAGATCACAGAACAGGAATTGGTGGATACGTTTGTAGTGCTCAAAGTCAAAGCTACCAGGAAGCGGCTGCTGATCCAGCAGACTCGCCTTGCCCAAAACGATAGCGGCCTCTGTGTCTGCCAATTCCGTCTCATCTTGGATGCCCAGCTTGTTGATCAGACAAGTCGTTCCCGGATAGCAGCCGTCTGTTGTGGAGTCAATACTGTATGACATATCAGCGCTCTCCTCTTTCGGGAATGATATGGGCCAAGTACTGCTCCAGCGTAATTTCGCCGGCAAGCAATTTCCGGCACAGTTCTTTGCAGGTCTCTGTAACAGAGAGCCCTTCCATCCGCAGAGAGACCTCCGCAGCTTCAATAGAGCGCTCGATGGAATGCGGCATAAATCACACCTCCGCTTGTTCAGAAGTTATTATGTGCATTGTAGCACAAAGGCTAAATGGTTGCAAACTGAAAATTCCTTCTGTCCCCATCAAATTCTGCGCCGCAAAACAAAGAATAAAAATTCTCGAAAAATCAGTAGCTATTCACGCCAAGGTGTGGTATGGTGTGTGGCTACAAGGAGGTGACAACTCATGGCGAAGCGCAGACCATCTGGTGACGGCATGGTACGCAAGCGTGACGACGGACGCTGGGAGGGCCGCATCGTGGTAGGTCACAAAGAAAACGGCGACTCTATCTTCCGCTACGTCTACGCTGATAATCAAAAAGAGTTGACTGCAAAGCTCCGCCAGAATATCGACGCCTACCAAGGCATTGACCTAACGGAGCAGAGCAGGATGACACTCGGGGAGTGGCTGGACACATGGCTGGAGCAGATGGCAATTACCCTCCGGCCTGGCACATTGGAGCACTACCGTCGTGATATGGAAAACCATATAACCCCCCGCCTGGGAGCAAAACCGCTCACACAGCTGGCAGCGGCTGACCTCCGAAAACTCTATGATACCTTGAAGCGAAATGGCAGAATGAAACCTCGCTCCAGTCAAAGTTCCGGACTCTCCAGCACCACTGTCCATGGAATCCACACCACGCTCCACCACGCACTCAAAGCAGCAAGAGACCAGGGACTCATTCCTGTCAATCCGGCCAACGAAGTGGACCCACCCAAGGTGATGCATCAGCCAATGAAAATTTTGAATGAGGAACAGCTGGATACCTTTATGGATGTGATCCAGAAAAACGCAATATGGTACGACTTCTTCTATACTGAACTGACCACGGGCCTGCGCCGGGGTGAAATCTGCGGCCTCATGTGGTCTGACTTCGACGAGCGCAGCGGTATCCTGAAAGTCAACCGAACTCTTCACCGAGAAAAGGGCGGCAGGCTGGTGGCAGGAGATACCAAAACCTGCGCCGGCACACGGAAGATCGTCCTGCCGCCCAGCACAGTGGAACTACTGAGAGAACGAAAGCGGAAATCCTTCTCGCCCTGGATATTTCACGATCCACTTCGGCCTGAGGCCCCTATGAATCCTGACAGTGCCTATCGACAACTGAAGAAATTTCTGTTGGAAGCTGGTCTTCCCGACATCCGCTTCCATGACCTCAGACACCCAAATGTCAAGCCCAAGACACAAATTTTTTATCCGCTCTTTTTGAATAAATTATCATGTATCTAAGCGCATCGGAGTATATCCTGTCTGCCGGTCTCCTTGATAAACTGGAAATTGTTGCTTAATCAGAGTCCGTAATGAATGACCCATTTATTTTCGACCAATGCCTTTTCTAACAGCTTCTTTAGTTCGTACAGTTCAGGAATATCAGCAATAACATCAGTAAATGCTTTTAACGAGCAAGGTGGAACAAGTGTAATACCACAATATGCAAGCCCCTTACCCTTTGCAGAAAGCGTATGCCAATAGAAATCAATGAAGGAAAGCTTTTCAACAACGCCTTCTAAATAGTCATCATTAACAGAAATGCAGGCATATTTCCACGGTTCGTACTCGTCATATCTTTTACCCGGTTGGGGAGCATCTATCATAATTCCAAACTCATGTTTTGCCATATACATCACCTCTATAAACTGGCAATTTGTTGGGTTGTTTCTGGGTACAGTATAGCACACGCAGAGAGCCGGTACAAGCTGTAAGTGTTAGAACAGGCAAGCAGGGCATCGGAATATCGTTTTCGATATTCCGATGCAGCTTGTTGGGGTTCCCCCAAGCCCCGGACTGGACGCTTTGCGTCCAGTCGAACGCACATGTCGGTGCGGCTCCATGCTTCGCATGACCAGCAGGGAGAAAGTGACACAGCAGCGTTATGGGGATAGCCGCAGAGCGGCGCAAGGGGCGTGCCTCTTGTACGGAGCGAAGCGACGCAAGCTGCCTGGAGCGGTGACAAGTCAGCGATCCAGGCGGCGGCCTCGCAGAGCGCACAAGTACATTGCCGCAGGCCATGTATAGAAGTGCCCCGTTCCTTGCAGGTGCTCGGAACGGGGACAGCTTAATCACTTGCACGAGGCGCACGGACTAACCCGCGCCGGTCCGCCTGAGCAGTCCCAGGCACAAGACCCGCCGCAAAGCTCACCGTCCTGTCTCCTGCTGGTAAAAAGCACCCAGCCGGGACGCTATGCGGTCCCGGCTGGATGCTATACACTGTCTTTGTCCTTAACGTTACACCTCGCTTTTTGGCTTCCCTCGTTACGCCTATTTTTTGCAGGGGATTAGGTGGAAAAAGAACAAGGACAAACCGCCAACTCCTTGCAATGCAAGGGTTTTTCGATTTGTCCTTATTATGCCATAAGGGCACACATTCTCAACTTATGCGCTGTCCAGCGGAGTGGACGCCAAAACTCTGGCTGGAATCCTTGGCCACACTAAAGCGTCCTTTACTCTGGATACCTACACCCATACTATTGGTGATATGCAGAGGCGAGCCGCCACAAAAATCGACCGGGGCATTGGTAGAGCGGAGACTCCCATAGAAAGCTCCCAGGCAACAACCAGCCACACCATGACGGACTTCAAGGCTCATCGGGGCAAGTGCCGTTACTGGGGCAGCGGATACTTGGGGCGGACCAAAGGTGGGCGCTGGAACGGAAGGTACACGGTGACCTGGCCCGATGGAACAAAACGCACCCGGGACATCTACGCTGACTCAGAGGAAGAATGCGAAAAGTTGCTGGCGGTAATGATAACCGAGATGAAAACGGAGGTAGCCGCCGAAAGGGAGCGGCTGAGGGCAGAGAATAAGGCGAGTTGAGAGTTACGGCCCACCGGGACACCCCCGGTGGGCCAGTTTTTCTCTGTCTGTGGGCAAATATGTGGTCAGAATGCAAACGCTCATAATGGACAGGCGAAAGGAGTTGCGGAAATGGTAGGTTTGAGGGAGTTACCAAAGGCTTTCGCAGGTATAAATCTGCTCATTTTTGTGGAGTGCTGTTTGCGCTGATACAAACAAAGAAAAGACCATGGCCGGATTTTGCTGTCAGAGCGCTTCCTCATACAGCTCCGGCCGGGAGAGATAGTGGTCGATGAGCGCCGCCGCGCCGCCCAAGGCGTCCAAGTCCGTCAGGGACCGGGTGTCATAGACAATCTCCATGGGCTGGCTCAGAGACAGATAGCGGAAAGCGGAGAGCTGTTGACGCATTCGCTGGTCAAAGTACTCATCCGCTACGGCATAATCGCCCACAAACACAACTTTCTCCGGGCTGAACACCAGAGACACATTCCGCAAAAGCGCTGCGAACCGGTCCGCCATATAGGCCACATATTTCCGTGCGTAGGCATCCTTCTGCCGGGAGGCGGCGAACAGGTGCCGCAGCTCCACCGCCTCCGCCGGGAGGCGGGACAGGGGAGAGTCCCCGGACGGCGGGTCCCCGGCGATCATCTTCCGCACCCGGGCCACGGACACCAGACGCTCTGCGCAGCCCCGGCTGCCGCAGCTGCAAAGCTCCGGGTCGTTCTGGTCCAGGATCATGTGGCCGATCTCTCCCACCAGGGAGTTCCGCCCGTTCAGGATGCGCCCGTCCTGAATCAGCGCCCCGGAGAGCCCCCAGGAGGTGAACAGGACCAGAACAGACCGGTTCGGGTCCTCCTGCTCGCTGAGGATGGCCCGGCTGATGGACTTGCCGGCGTTTTCCTCGAACAGGACCGGGCCGGGGCCGAAGATGTCCCGGAGGAAGCCTCCGACCGGAACGTTCGCCCCCCAGTTGGGGGTATGGACGCTGTATTTCAGCGTCAGATGGTCATAGTCCACGATGCCGGAGGAGGAGAGACTGACGCCGTACAGCTCCTCCGGGGAGATTCCGGCCTGTTTCAGCAGTGCGTAGGCATTGTGCGCAATCTGCTGAAATGCCTCTTCCGGGGTATCCGGAATGATCCAGGCCAAGTGGGAGCTGGTAACTTTGTTCATACGCATGTCGAACAGAGTCAGCCCCAGGTCTTCCGGCCACATTCGAACGGTCAGCAGGTACTTTCCGCAGGAAAGCCGGAAATACTCCGGCTTTTTTCCGCCCAGCTCTGTGGAGTCTCCCTTGCCGGAGCTGGCCAGAATTCCTTTTCTGCAGAAAAACTGGATGGCCTTCATGACCGTCAGCTTGCTGATGCCGGTACGGGACACCACGTCCGCCACCGAGTGTGGCCGGTTGTCCCGGAAGCAGGAGAGCACCATTTTTCGGTTCTGTATCTTTAAATTTGAGGGCAGCGCGGGGATGGACTCGCCTCCGCGCTCCTTTGTTCTCTGGGCAGCCGCCTTCTCCATAGTTGCCCCTCCTTGTTGACTTGGTTCGATTATAACACAGCCTAATTTCAATTTCAACACGGGGATAGATAGGTTATATTATTGCCAAACCAAAGAGCCCTCCAGTGGCGGAGCTAGGAAAAACTATCATCTCCTACAAAATAACGGTCATCTCCAGGGCGTTCTGTACAAAATTTGGCGGATTGCTATGGTTTCTGTTGACATTTTTCTGAGCGTCTATTACACTAGGAGCAAGGTCGGGCGGTAAATTTTTTTAACCTAAGTTAGTAAATTTAATCGCCTAACATACCAAAATTTTTGATTGGAGGAAAAGGTACATGAAAAAGAAAGTCTCTGCGCTCCTTCTGGCAGCCGTGATGCTGCTCTCCCTGGCCGCCTGCGGCGGCGGCTCCGGTTCCGGCTCCGGTTCCGGCTCTGGTGACGGCGGCTCTGGCGGGAGCTCCGCCAGCGGCAAGACCGTGCTGAATCTCTGGGCTTTCACCGACGAGGTGCCCAAGATGGTCGACAAGTTCCTGGCCAGCCGTCCGGACTTTGCCGAAAAGTATGAGGTCAAGACCACCGTCATCGCCACCACCGACGGCGCCTACCAGCCCGCCCTGGACCAGGCCCTGGCCGGCGGCGGCTCCGACGCCCCGGATATGTACTGCGCCGAGGCCGCGTTCGTCATGAAGTACACCCAGGGCGACGCCGCCCACTATGCCGCCCCCTATGAGGACCTGGGCATTGACGTGGCCGGGGATATCCAGGCCGCCGACATCGCCCAGTACTCCGTGGACATCGGCACCCGGCCCGACGACGGCAAGGTGGTGGGCCTGGGCTATCAGGCCACCGGCGGCGCGTTCATCTACCGCCGCTCCATTGCCAAGGAGGTCTTCGGCACCGACGACCCCGACGCCATCGGGGCGGCTATCGGCGCGGGCTCCAATGGCTGGGATAAATTCTACGAGGCCGCCGAGACCCTCAAGGGCAAGGGCTACGGCATCATCTCCGGCGACGGCGACCTGTGGCACGCCGTGGAAAACAGCTCCCAGCAGGGCTGGATCGTGGACGGCAAGCTGAACATCGACCCCAAGCGGGAGGAATTCCTGGACCTGTCCAAGGAGCTCAAGGACAACAACTACCACAATGACACCCAGGACTGGCAGGACGCCTGGTTCGCCGACATGAAGGGCGAAGGGGACAAGGGCATCTTCGGCTTCTTCGGCCCCGCCTGGCTCATCAACTACACCATCGCCCCCAACTGCGGCGGCTCCGCCGTGGGCGAGGGTACATACGGCGACTGGGCGGTCTGCGCGCCTCCCGTGGGCTTCTTCTGGGGCGGCACCTGGCTGATGGCCAGCAACAGCTCCGCCAACAAAGAGGCCGTGGGCGAGATTATCCGCTGGATCACCCTGGACTGCTCCGAGACCGGCCTCCAGTATATGTGGGCCAACGGAACGCTGAACGGCGAGGGCGGCACCAAGGACTGCGTGGCCTCCGGCACGGTCATGGAAATGAGCGACGGCTCCTTGGACTTCCTGGGCGGACAGAACATGTTCGACGCCTTTGTCCCCGCCAACCAGTACGCCAACGGAAAATGCCTGACCCAGTACGATGAAACCATCAACACCAAGTGGCGGGATCAGGTCCGGCAGTATACCTCCGGCACCAAGACCCGGGATCAGGCCATCAAGGACTTCAAGCAGGACGTGGCCGACAACCTGGACGTGACGGTGGATCTGGGCTAAGCCGATTCCTGGGCCAGTGGCCCAGACCATCTCGGAGCGGGCTCCGAGATGATGAGAGACTGCTTCCAGGCGAAAGGGGCCCGGAACGGGCCCCTTTCGCTCCGTTCTTCCTCTCCGGCCATGCCCGGCCAATCTGATTTCAAGGAGCTGAGATTTCATGAAGCAGCGAAAAGGCTTCAGCTACGCGAGGTACGGCTATTTGTTCAGCCTGCCCTTCATCGTGGCCTTCTGCGTCTTCTCCCTGTATCCCACCATCTACACCGCCCTCCTGGGCTTCACGGACTGCAAGGGCCTGGGAAACACGACCTGGCACTTCCTGACGGACGAGCCGTTCAAGAACTTTGTCAGCGTCCTTCAGAACCCCTCTTTTATTAAATCCCTGGGCAACACCGTGAAGCTCTGGATTATGAACTTTATCCCCCAGATTACCTTGGCCCTGCTGCTGACGGCCTGGTTCACCAGCCACCGCCACAAGCTGGCCGGACAGGGCTTCTTCAAGGTCGTTTTCTATATGCCCAACATCATCACGGCGGCCTCCGTGGCCATTTTGTTCAACGCCCTCTTCGGCTATCCCACCGGCCCGGTAAACGATCTTCTTGTGACCACGGGAGTACTGAGCACGCCCTTCAACTTCTCCATCAATGCGACGGCGGCCCAGCTCATCGTGGCCTTTATCCAGTTCTGGATGTGGTACGGCTACACGATGATCATCCTGATTTCCGGTGTCCTGGGCATCAGCCCTGAGATTTACGAGGCGGCGGAGATCGACGGGGCCAACGACGTGCAGCTGTTCTTCCAGATCACCATTCCCAACCTGAAAACCATCCTGCTCTACACCCTGATCACCAGTATGATCGGCGGACTGAACATGTACGACATTCCCAAGCTGTTCCTGCTGGGCGGGCCGGACAACGCGACCCTGACCACCAGCGTATTTATTTACAACCAGGCGTTCAGCGGGAGCTATCTCTACAACCGGGCCGCCGCGGCCAGCATGATTATGTTCCTCATCATCGCGGTGTTTTCCGGTGTGATCTTCCTGCTGATGCGGGACAAGGACGAGGGGAGGTAACCGGACATGAAACACGCGAAACACTCCAGCGGAAGGGCCTTCAAGATCGTGGCCTATACCGTGTGCATCCTGCTGACCATCCTCAGCCTGATGCCCTTTGTCATCATGCTTGTCAACTCCACCCGCAGCACCTATGAGATTCAGCAGCACGCCATCTCCCTGGTGCCCTCCACCTACTTGATGAGCAACCTGAGCGTGCTGCTGGGCAAGACCTTCAATCCCATCCGGGGCTTCATGAACTCCATGATCATTTCCGTGGGCTCCACGGCCTGCACGGTGTATTTCTCCGCCCTCACCGCCTATGCCCTGGTAGCCTACCAGTGGAAGGGGCGCAAGACCTTTTTCACCGTCATTATGTGCGTGATGATGATTCCCGCCCAGGTCACCAGCATCGGCTTCTACCAGTTCATGTACCAGATCCACATGACCAACAACTTCCTGGCGCTGATCCTCCCCTCCATTGCCGCTCCGGCCACGGTGTTCTTCATGCGGCAGTTCATGCTGTCCTCTTTGCCTCTGGAGCTGCTGGACTCGGCCCGGATCGACGGCTCCGGGGAATTCAACACCTTCAACCGCATCGCGCTGCCCATCATGAAGCCGGCCATGGCCACCCAGGCCATCTTCTGCTTCGTCTCCAGTTGGAACAGCCTCTTCCTGCCCACCATCCTGCTGACGGACAACAGTAAATACACCATGCCGATCATGGTGGGCCTCCTTCGGGGCGATATTTATAAGACGGAGCACGGCGCGATCTATTTGGGCCTGACCCTGACAATCCTGCCCCTGTTCATCGTGTACTTCGCCCTGTCCAAGTACATCATTGCCGGCGTGGCCCTGGGCGGCGTGAAGGGCTGAGACTATGGCGGACACGCGTAAGGCCGGGCCGGAGGAGGGAAGCCCCCTCCGGGCCTCCCTGGGACAGGTCCTCCGCACCCTGGGGGACCTGATGATCCTCAACTGGCTCTGCGTCCTCTGCGCCCTGCCGGTGGTTACCGCCGGGCCTGCCCTGTGCGCGCTGTACTATGTCACCTTGAAGCTGGTCCGGGGGGAGGAGGTCCGCACCCTGCGGGGCTTCCTGGACGCCTTCCGGGCCAACTTCAAGCGGGGCGCGGCCCTGGGCCTGCTGGTGCTGGCCCTGGGGGCTGTGGCGGCGGGGGACGCCTTTTTTGCCCTCCGGCAGGAGGGGGCCCTCCGGGTGCTGTTCCTGACCGTCGCCACCGTTGTGGCAGTGATCGCCCTGACCCTGCTGTGCTATGTGTTCCCTCTCCAGGCCAGGTTTCAGAACACCTGGAAGGGCCAGGTGAAAAACGCCTTTGCCCTGGCCTTCTGCTCCCCGGGGCGGACGCTGCTGCTGTGGCTGATCGCGCTTTTGCCCGTCGCCGTCCCGCTGTTTCTGCCCCTGGCGGTCTTGCGGATGCTGGGCTTTGTGTATTTCATCGCGGGGGCCTCCGGCCCGGTGTGGCTGGCCTCCCGGGTGCTGTGGAGGATTTTCCGCCGGGTGCTTCCGGCGGAGGACGGAGAACCAAACTGAACCCAAAGGAGAATTGCTTATGGATCGAGAAACCGCGCGGCGGCGGGCCAGGGCTCTGGTGGCGCAGATGAGCCTGGAGGAAAAGGCCGGCCAGCTGAGCTATAACGCGCCGCCTGTTCCCCATCTGGGGGTCCCCGCCTACAACTGGTGGAACGAGGCCCTTCACGGCGTGGCCCGGGCGGGCACCGCCACCAGCTTCCCCCAGGCCATCGGCCTGGCGGCCATGTTTGACGAGGAGCTTTTGGAAAAGCTGGGGGACGTGGCCGCCACCGAGGGCCGGGCCAAGTACAACGCCCTTTCCGCCCAGGACGACCGGGACATCTACAAGGGCCTGACCTTCTGGTCCCCCAACGTCAACATCTTCCGGGACCCCCGCTGGGGCCGGGGGCACGAGACCTACGGCGAGGACCCCTGCCTCACGTCCCGGCTGGGCAAGGCCTACGTCCGGGGTCTCCAGGGCAGCGGCGAAACCATGAAAGTCGCCGCCTGCGCCAAGCATTTCGCCGTCCACAGCGGGCCGGAGAGCCTGCGGCACAAGTTCAACGCCGTGGCCTCCCCCAAGGATATGGAGGAGACCTACCTCCCCGCCTTCGAGGCCTGTGTCAAGGACGCCGGGGTGGAGGCCGTCATGGGTGCTTACAACCGCACCAACGGCGAGCCCTGCTGCGGCAGCGAGACGCTGCTGAAAGACATCCTCCGGGGCCGCTGGGGCTTCCAGGGACATGTGGTCTCCGACTGCTGGGCCATCCGGGACTTCCACACCGGACATATGGTCACGGAGAACACCGCCCAGTCCGTAGCCCTGGCGCTGAAAAACGGCTGTGACCTGAACTGCGGCGACTGCTACCGCTGTTTGCTCCTGGCCCTGCGGGAGGGGCTGATCTCCGAGGAGGATATTACAATTGCCGCCGAGCGGCTCTTTACCACCCGGTATCTCCTGGGCGTCCTGGGGGAGGGCAGCGAGTACGATTCCATCCCCTATGAGGCGGTGGAGTGCCCGGAGCACCTGGCTCTGGCCCACAAAGCCGCTCTGGAGTCCTGCGTGCTGCTGAAGAACAGCGGGCTTTTGCCCCTGAACCCGGAGACCGTGGGCACCGTCGGGGTCATCGGTCCCAACGCCAACAGCCGGGCGGCTCTGGTGGGGAACTACCACGGCACCGCCTCCCGCTATGTCACCGTCTTGGAGGGCATCCAGGACGCCATGGAGGGCCGCGGCCGGGTGCTGTACGCCGAGGGTTGCCACCTCTGGCGGGACCGGGTAGAGCCCCTGGCACAGGCCAGCGACCGCATGGCGGAGGCCATGGCGGTGGTGAAGCACAGCGACGTGGTGGTCCTGGTCCTGGGCCTGGACGAGACTCTGGAGGGCGAACAGCCCGACGAGGGCAACGCCGCCGGGTCCGGGGACAAGGAGGATCTTCTTCTGCCCTCGCCCCAGCGGATGCTGCTGCGGCATGTGCTGGCGGCGGGGAAGCCCACGCTGGTGGTCCTTTTGGCGGGAAGCGCCATCGACCTCAGCGAGGCCGAGACCCAAGCGGACGCCATTCTCCTGGGCTGGTATCCCGGCGCCGGGGGAGGCCGGGCCATTGCGGACCTGATTTTCGGCAAAGCGTCTCCCTCCGGCAAGCTGCCCGTGACCTTCTACCGGGACGGGGCCCTGGAGGAGCTGCCCGCCTTTACCGACTACGCCATGACCAACCGGACCTACCGCTACTACCGGGGCGAGCCCCTCTATCCCTTCGGCTACGGCCTGACCTACGGCGACGCGGCGGTCACCGCCGTCACCGCCGGGGAGGCCTCCGCCCGGGTCACAGTGGAGAACCGGGGCGGGCGGGCCGCCCAGGAGGTGGTGCAGCTCTATTTGAAGGACGAGGCGTCCCCCGACGCGCCGCCCAATCCCATCCTCTGCGGCTTCCGGCGGATCGAGCTGGGGGCGGGGGAGACGAAGACAGTGGACATTCCCATAGAGCCCTCGGCCTTCACCGTGGTCAACGACGCCGGAGAGCGGATTCCCGGCAGCGGGGCCTGGACCCTGTACGCGGGCCTGGGCCAGCCGGACGCCCGCACCGCCCGGCTGACGGGAAAGACCGCAGTCAGCACTTCTATCCGCCGGACATAAGGAGAAACGACATGCTGTATATTGGAATCGACCTGGGCACCTCCGCCGTCAAGCTGCTGCTGGTGGACGAGGAGGGACAAATCCAAAACATCGTCTCCCGGGAATACCCGCTGTCTTTTCCCAGGCCTGGCTGGGCCGAGCAGAACCCGGCGGACTGGCTGGAAGCGGTGGTGACTGGCATCCGGGAGTTGACGGCGGACTGCGATAAGACCCGGATTGCGGCCATCGGCTGCGGCGGGCAGATGCACGGACTGGTGGCCCTGGACGGGGAGGACCGGGTCCTTCGCCCGGCCATCCTCTGGAACGACGGCCGCACCGCTCAGGAGGTGGACTACCTCAACAAGATCGTGGGCCGGGAAAAAATCAGCCGGTATACCGCCAATATCGCCTTCGCGGGCTTCACGGCCCCTAAGCTCCTCTGGATGCGGAAGAACGAGCCGGAGCTGTTCGCCAGAATCGACAAGGTGATGCTGCCCAAGGACTACATCAACTACTGCCTCACCGGCGTCCACTGCACCGACGTCTCCGACGCCTCGGGGATGCTCCTCTTCGACGTGGAGCACAAGCGCTGGAGCCCGGAGATGCTGGAGCTGTGCGGTCTGCGGGAGTCCCAGATGGCAAAGGTTTTTGAGAGCTATGAGGCCGTGGGCGCCCTCAAGCCGGACATGGCGAGGACCCTGGGCCTGCCGGAGACCGTGGCGGTCTGCGCCGGGGCGGGAGACAACGCCGCAGCAGCAGTGGGCACGGGCACCGTGGGGGACGGGGGCTGCAACATCAGCCTGGGCACCTCCGGGACCATCTTCATCTCCAGCAAAACCTTTGGCGTGGACCCCAACAACGCCCTCCACTCCTTCGCCCACGCCGACGGCGGATACCACCTGATGGGCTGCATGCTCTCCGCCGCCAGCTGCAACAAGTGGTGGATGGAGGACATTCTGAAAACCCCGGACTACGCCGGGGAACAGGCGGCGATTACCCCGGAGAAGCTGGGGCGGAACCATGTGTTTTTCCTCCCCTACCTCATGGGAGAGCGCAGCCCCATCAACGACACCGGCGCCCGGGGCTGCTTGATTGGCATGACTATGGATACCACCCGGGCGGACCTGCTCCAGGCGGTGCTGGAGGGCGTGGCCTTCGCCATCCGGGACAGCTTTGAGGTGGCCCGGAGCCTGGGCGTGGAGATTCCCCGCTCCAACATCTGCGGCGGGGGCAGCAAGTCCGGGCTCTGGCGGACCATCATGGCCAATGTCCTGGGCATCCCCCTGGACATCGTGGCCACGGAGCAGGGGCCTGGCTACGGCGGGGCCATGCTGGCCATGGTGGCGGCGGGGCGGTTCCCCACCGTCCAGGTGGCGGCGGACGCCCTGGTGCGCGTTGCCGGCACCGTGGAGCCGGAGGCTGGACTGACCGCCCTCTATGAGGAGCGGTACCGGCAGTTCCAAAAAATCTACCCCGCCTGCAAGGCGCTGTTCCCCCAGCTTCTTTAAAGGAGGAACCCCATGAAGATTGAATCTGTTTACAGTCCTGCCTTCCGGGCCTGCGGCCAGGTGCTCACCGGCTATGACACGGCGGAGCTGCTCCGGGCTATGGAAAACATTCCTCTGCCGGAGGAGGGCACGGCCTATGAGCCGTCCATCGCCTCTTTGGAGCAGAGCGCCCTCTTCGGCCAGCTGCGGGACCACGCCTACGGCGGAATGCCGGTACAAATCGGCATGTGCTGGGGCCGCAATACCAGGCTCAACTGCCTGGAGTACCATCGGGACAGCGAGGTCAACATCGGAGCGTCGGACTTCATTCTCCTGCTGGCGAAACAGGAGGAAACGGTGGACGGCCGGCTGGATACCGCCTGTGTCCGGGCCTTCCGGGTCCCTGCCGGGGCGGTGGTGGAGGTCTACGCCACGACGCTGCACTACGCCCCCTGCCATGTGGATGGGGCAAAGGGGTTCCGGGTGGCGGTGGCGCTGCCCAGGGGCACCAACGAGGCCAGGCCTATCCTCACGCCGCTGAACGCGGAGGATGACCGCCTGTGGGCGAAAAACAAATGGCTGCTGGCGCATCCGGACTCCGGCGAGGCCGGACAGGGGGCCTGGGTGGGCCTGACAGGTGAAAACATTGATATCAAAAACGATCTTTGAAAAGGAGGAAGATTCTATGCAATTGACCAATATTCCCGAGGTAAAGCTGGGCCTCGTCGCCGTCTCCCGGGACTGTTTTCCCGTCGCCCTGAGCGAGAAGCGCCGGGCCGCCGTCAAGGCCGCCTGTTCCGGCGAGCTGTACGAGTGCCCTGTCACGGTGGAAAACGAGCAGGGAATGCTGAAAGCCGTGGAGGACGTGAAAGCCCAGGGCTGCAACGCCCTGGTGGTGTTCCTGGGCAACTTCGGCCCCGAGACGCCGGAGACGCTGATTGCCCGGAATTTTGACGGCCCCTGCATGTTTGTGGCTGCCGCCGAGGGGGACGGGGACCTGATCAACGGACGGGGCGACGCCTACTGCGGGATGCTGAACTGCTCCTATAACCTGGGGATGCGGCATCTCAAGGGCTATATCCCCGAGTACCCCGTGGGCACGGCGGAGGACGTCGCCGGAATGATCGCCGGGTTTGTTCCCATCGCCCGGGCCGTCATCGGCGTGAAGAATTTGAAAATCATCACCTTCGGCCCCCGGCCTCAGGATTTTTTTGCCTGCAACGCCCCCATCAAGGGCCTGTACGAGCTGGGCGTAGAGGTGGAGGAGAACTCCGAGCTGGACCTGCTGGTGAGCTACCGGGAGCACGCCGGTGATCCCCGCATCCCGGCGGTCTGCGCGGAAATGGCCGCCGAGATGGGCGAGGGCCGCTACTACCCCGATCTGGGCGAGCGGATGGCCCAGTTTGAGCTGACGCTGCTGGACTGGGCGGAGAAGCACAAAGGGGCCCGGAAGTACGTGGCCTTCGCGGACAAGTGCTGGCCCGCGTTTCCCAGCCAGTTCGGCTTTGAGCCCTGCTATGTGAACTCCCGTCTGGTGAGCCGGGGCATCCCGGTTGCCTGTGAGGTGGACATCTACGGCGCGCTCAGTGAGTACATCGGCATGTGCGTCTCCGGGGACACGGTGACTCTGCTGGACATCAACAACTCCGTCCCCGCCCGGTTGTGGGCGGAGCAGATCAAGGGTAAGTTTGACTATCAGCTGACGGATACCTTCATGGGCTTCCACTGCGGCAACACCCCCGCCTGCAAGCTGTGCGCGGACCGGGCCGTCAAATATCAGCTCATCCAGAACCGCCTGCTGGAAAACGGCGGCGAACCCGACTTCACCCGGGGCACCCTGGAGGGCGACATCGCCGCCAGCGATATCACCTTCTACCGCCTCCAGTGCGACAGTGACGGGAATCTCCGGTCCTACATCGCCCAGGGCGAGGTGCTGCCGGTGGCCACGGGCAGCTTCGGCGGCATCGGCGTGTTCGCTATTCCCGAGATGGGCCGGTTCTACCGCCATGTGCTCATCCAGAAGCGCTATCCCCACCACGGGGCCGTGGCCTTCGGGCACTACGGCAAGGCGCTGTTCGAGGTGTTCAAGTTCCTTGGGATTCAGGATATCGCCTACAACCAGCCCAAGAGCCTGCCTTATCCCACGGAGAACCCCTTCCGCTGAGCATCGTGATTCCGTTTCCCGAGAGGGTGTGCAAATAAAAAAGGGCCGGCACGCTGCTCCACGCTTACAGCGGCCGGCGCCTGAAAAAGGAGGAAGACCGCGGCGGCTCGCGGTGCGGCAGTGTGGAGACCTGTCGTAAAGCCCCTTGACCGGGGCGAGGCGAAGGAGGCGGAGGTCCCTTCGTCAGGGCCGGGTGTTATGGCAAGTTTGAATTTAAAGGGCATTACCAAAATCTATCCCCACAGCGGCGGACAGAAAAAAGGCAAGAAGAAGGCCGGAGACACCGAGAAGAAAGTCAATCTCCAGGTGACTGCCGAGGGTGTCATTGCCGTCCAGAAGTTCAATCTGGACATCAAGGACAAGGAGTTCATTGTACTCGTCGGCCCCTCCGGCTGCGGCAAGTCCACCACGCTGCGGATGGTTGCCGGCCTGGAGGAGATCTCCGGCGGCGAGCTGTACATCGACGGCCAGCTGGTCAACGACGTAGAGCCCAAAAACCGGGACATCGCCATGGTCTTCCAGAGCTATGCCCTCTATCCCCATATGACGGTTTACGAGAACATGGCTTTTCCCCTGAAGCTGCGGAAGGTGGACAAGGCGGAGATTGACCGCCGGGTGAAGGAAGCGGCGGAGACCCTGGACATCACCCAGTACCTGGACCGCAAGCCCAAGGCCCTCTCCGGCGGCCAGCGCCAGCGGGTGGCCATTGGCCGGGCCATCGTCCGGGAGCCCAAGGTGCTTCTCATGGACGAGCCCCTCTCCAACCTGGACGCCAAGCTCCGCAACCAGATGCGCGCCGAGATCATCAAGCTGCGCCAGAAAATCAATACGACCTTTATCTATGTCACCCACGACCAAACGGAGGCCATGACCCTGGGCGACCGGATCGTCATCATGAAGGACGGCTTCATCCAGCAGATCGGCACCCCCCAGGAGGTCTTCGACCATCCGGCGAACCTGTTCGTGGCGGGCTTCATCGGAATGCCCCAGATGAACTTCTTCGACGCCAGGCTCCTCTGCGAGGGCGGCAAATACTTCGTCAGCGTAGGCGGCTGCAAGGTGGAGCTGTCCGGCGACAAGCAGAAGAACCTGGCGGCTCAGGGCGTCCAGCCCCAGGCCATCACCCTGGGCGTCCGGCCCAGCCACATGGTGCTGGCCAAGCAGCCCGGCAACACCCTTACCGCCAAGGTGGAGGTCTCGGAAATGATGGGCAGCGAGGTCCATTTCCACACCAATGCCGAGGGCCGGGACGTGGTAGTGATTGTGCCTACCATGGACGCCACAGGAACCCACATCGACTCCTTCCACGCCGGGGACAAGATGAATCTGACGTTCAGCGGCAACGTCTGCCATGTCTTCGGCCAGGACGGAAAGAACCTGGAGTTTTAACCGCAGGAGCGTTTGATCGCCCACAGACGGCATGATATACTCTGCCGCGTCAATGATTCCCCCAGGCTGGCTCACGCCCGCCTGGGGGAACTGTCTCCGTCTCGTGTCAGATTGAGTCGCCATGAAAGATGACGGCTGGGGAGAGAGTATTTGGGATGTATTTCCCCACACCTGTGAAAAGTTCAAATGGGGAGATAATGGCGATGCTGCCACCGACGCCTATTACCGCCGGCGTGATGACGTTGCCATCATGTAGGAGATAGGACTTTATGCCTATCGATTTTCCACCGCCTGGCCCCAGGTGGACACCGGGGGCGGCGAACACTGGAACCAGGCGGGGGTGAGCTGCTACAGTGACTCGGTGGACGGCCTTCCGGAAGAGGGGATACAGCCTTGGGTAACGTTGTTCCACAGGGACCTTCCCCAGGCATTGCAGCGGCAGGGCGGCTGGCAGAACCCGGAGACCGCCCGGCGCTTTGAGGCCTGCGCGGAGAAAATGGCGGAGCTGTTCCGGGGCCGGGTGCGCCGGTGGTTCACGTTTAACGAGTCCCAGCGCTTCATAGGAATGGGCTATGGGACGGGAGTGGACGCCCCGGGCCTGCGGCTGGATGACGACAGCCTCAGCGCCTGCCGGGAGGCCTTCTGCCAGGCACACTCTCTGGGGCAGAAGGCTCTGCACCGGGCGGACGGCGAAAATCGGAGGTTTTATGAGCAATGAGAAAGAGCGGCTGAGTTTGCGGGTGTCCCCGGCGATAAGCTACCGGCTGCACACAGCGTACAGGAAATCCGGATGCCGCAGTATGAACGAGCTGGCGGAAAAGGCAATCGGATTTTATCTGGATTATTTAGAGGCGGATAATGCCGGAGATTTTCTCCCGACAGCCCTAAAATCCTACGTGGATGGCCGGCTGGGGAAGCTGGAGGGCCGTCTCTCCTCGCTGTCCTTCAGGCAGTCGGTAGAAGCGGATATGATGGCCGGCATCTTGGCGGACGGTCTTCGGTTCAGCGAGGAGGGCCTGCGCCGCCGGGCGGAGAGCGTGAACAACGTGAAGCGGACCAATGGCCGGATTTCTTTGGAGAAATACGCATGGGAGGGTTGGAAGGATGAGGACGAGTGGCAAGACTGATCGTCAAGAGCCCCTGCTTCAAAGGCGGCTCCGGCGGCAGGAATGCCGCCGGCTTCCTTCGGTACATCGCCACCCGTGAACGTGTGGAGCTCCTGCCGGATGACCGTCCGCTGACGCACAAACAGGAACAACTCATCAAAAAACTGACGAAAGATTTCCCGGACAGTAAAACGTCAGCGCAGTACGCGGAATACACGGAAGAGCCAACCAGGTATCACGCCTCAGAGTTCATATTCTCTGTATTGGAAAATCACCGGCCAGAAGTCAGCCGGTCCGAAGTCTAATGAAGTACATCGCTATCCGTCCACGGGCGGAACGGGTGGGCAGTCACGGACTGTTCGGCGATGAGGATACGGTTGATCTTGAAAAAGCGATGACAGAGTTGGGCGAATATTCAGGCAACATCTGGACGCACATCGTTTCCCTTAAGCGGGCGGATGGCGAGCGCCTCAGTTATGATAACACGAAGGCTTGGCGGAATCTGCTCCGCACCTACCGCAACGAAATCGCCGCCACTATGAATATTCCGACCGCTGATTTCCGTTGGTACGCCGCCTTCCACGACGAGGGCCATCACCCTCATGTTCATATGATGGCCTGGTCAGCGAAGTCGGGGCAGGCGTATTTAAACCAAGACGGCATCCGCAAAATCAAGTCAGAGCACACTCGGGATATTTTCAGGGCGAACTGCCGCGCCTCTACGAGCAAAAGAGCTCGTCCGGAGACGAGCTGGTACGGCAAAGCCGCAAGGCTATGCTGGAACGGGCAAAGCGTATGCGCTCGGAGTTCTGCGACAGTCCTGTACTGGAAGCAAAGATGCTGGAACTGGTCAAGTCCTTGGAGAGCGTCAAGGGCAAGAAAGTCTACGGCTATTTGAAAAAGCAAGTCAAGGTTCAGGTGGATGCTGTCTTGGATGAACTGGCGAAACTTCCGGGGGTGGAAAAGTGCTACGAACTGTGGTGGCGGCTCCAGTGTCAGGTGGAGGATTTTTATTCCGAGCGGGAGAGAATACGTCCTCCGCTTTCTCAGGTGAAAGAGTTTCGGGCGATCAAGAACGCCGTCGTCCGTGAGGCGGAACGCATCCGATGCGGCGCAGTCAGTTTTGAGGATGTTGGTATCCAACAAGATGATGAGCCGAAGGAGTTCGCATATTCCTCTTACGGTTAGTTGTACCTCCAGGGGAAAGAGGTGGTACAGGCTCAGGGAGTGGCGGAGTACTGGCTGGCGCAGTCTGCCGATCAGGGCAACAGCTACGCTCAGTTCCGCCTGGACCATCGTCAACGCGACCCGTCTGTTCTCCTCGGTACTGTAAGGCTTTTCCACCACATGAGCAACATTTTCCGGGAGACGCTTCTACCACCCAATCCGGCGGCCAGTCACGTGGAGAGCAAGCCCATGCGGCGAATCCGTGAGAAGAAAATCGCCATGGGACATAAGGCGGACGATCATGAGGACTACCAGGGTCCGCCGATGTCCATGTGACGAGTCGAAAATCTGCATCGCTGTATCCAACGAGAAGCTCCAAACCAGCAAATGCGAATTTTTTGATAACACCACATATAGCCGCTGGATATTTCCGCGAGGTGCTGGTATTGTGTGTTGCTGCCAAAGGAGGCGATATGCTATGGCAAAACGCAGGGCAAACGGCGAGGGGAGTATCCGCAAGCGAAAGGATGGCCGCTGGGAGGGACGCTACACAGCAGGGCGCGACCCGGTAACCGGAAAGGTGATCTACAAAAACGTCCTCGGCAAAACTCAGGCGGAGGTCAAGGAGAAACTCAAGGCGGCAATTGAGAAGAGCGGCGTCCAGTCCCTGCGGACAGAGCGCTACACTGTAGGCCAGTGGCTGGACACCTGGATGGAGAACTATGCCAAGCTGCAAGTTCGCCCCTCGTCCCACAAGACCTACCAGGGTTTTATTGAAAACCACATCAAGCCTGCCCTCGGGGATATTCCTCTGGAAAAGCTGACGGCGATGAACCTCCAGAGGTTATACAAACACCTGCTGGAGAACGGCAGGGTGGAATGCACGGAGTCCCGCAGCAAGCCCAAGGGCCTCAGCGTCAAGACGGTACGCAACATCAACCAGATGATCTCCTCCGCCCTGAACTGCGCCGTAGAACAGCGGCTGATTCCCAGTAATCCAACCAAGGGCTGTGTCCTGCCAAAGCTGGAGAGGAAGGAAATGAAAATTCTGCCGCCGGAAAGTCTGGGCGCCTTCTTCGAGGAGGCCCGGCGCAGCGGCGTGTTCGAGCTCTACTACATCGACCTCGCAACTGGCCTCAGGCGGGGAGAACTGCTGGGGTTGAAATGGAGCGACATTGATCTGGACAAGGGCATCATCCATGTCCGGCGACAGGTCCTCCGACAGAATGGGAAGATCGTAGAAGCCCCTCTGAAAACGAAAAACTCTTACCGCAATATTGCAATAGGCGCGGATGCTGTCAAAGTCCTTAAAGGCATGGAGCAGAAAGACGAGTACGTATTCCCCTCTCCATACGGAGGCCCGATGTCCCCGGACAGCGTTCTGCACATGCTCCAAAGGGTTCTGAAACGGGCAGGACTGGAGCGGATACGCTTCCACGACCTTCGTCACACATTTTCGGTGCTGGCCCTGCAAAACGGGGTGGACGTGAAAACTCTCTCCGCCATGCCGGGCCATTACTCCGCCGGGTTTACGTTGGACACCTACGCCCATGTAACCACCTCTATGCAGAAGCAGGCGGCAAACGCGGTGGGAAGTTTCCTCTCCGGTACTCTCCAGCCCTGACCGCTCCAAGTTCCCGTATGGGTCACGGCTTGGGTCAACTGTCCACCGCAAAATCCGACCACCTGAAAAAGTACAGAGATCAAAAGCAAAACCGCGGAAATTCAACGAATTTCCGCGGTTTTGGTACGCCCTGAGGGATTCGAATTACTAGGCAACGCTGTATGAGGGCAAAATGGGTGCAAATAAGTAAATTCAAGCGGATATTTGCAACTATTTTGCTTAAAAAAGTAAGATGCGTACAAATAGACACAATCCTGTCAGGGGTATTTGTAGGGGTAAATTGGGGTAAGTTTTGGGGTGTGAATCCGGGAAGTTAAGAGGTCAGACTTGGAGACCGAACTCGTGCGCGAGGTCAAACAGCTTTGCTCTGTCCATGATAGCGGCAAGCAGTTCATTTCCTCTTCCCAGAGGCTCCAGTTTCCTCAAAAGCTCGGTATAAAGAGCATCACGCTCTTGGTGCCCTTCTTGACGACCTTCTTGGAGTCCTTCTTGACGCCCTTCTTGACGCCCTTCTTGACGACCTTTTCTTCTGGCGTCCTTTTCGAGTTCCCGCTTGGTCATCTCCCAAACTTCTTCTTGACTGAACAGCATCTCCATAATATCGATGACCTCCTTCCGCCTGGATGCCAGGAACGGTATTAGAATGCCTTGCTCCTGGCAAATCCGCATCGTCTCTTGAATCGTCTCTCTTGTCAACCCATACAAAGCCCGCTGTTCATCGGCTATCTTGCAGAATGCCACATATTGGCCTAAGATGCTGTCATCCTCGCCCCTCAGGACCTTCACGGTTACATCCGCATCGCCATGGCCTTCGTACAGGTCAGCCAGCCGCATGACCTCCGGTACGTGGACCTGATTTCCTGCATAGACCATGTACAGTTCCGGCCTGGGAATGACCATGGCCTTGGTCGAGTACAGGGACAAATCATTCTCCTTGATATACGCCTTGTATGCCGACGTCAGATACATCAGCATCCGCAACGGCATATTGGGAGACAATGTGCTCTGGGCTTCAACCAGGAGAATCAGCTTATCCCGAACCTGAATGCCCAGGTCATTATATTCCCCTATAGCCAGAATATTTTCCGTCGTGATGAGCCTGCATTCGTCTTCAGTTACGTTCTGGTCCTCTGGATGCAGGTACAGGTACAGTTCGCGGGTGTATTTTGGCTCACTGAACAGATAAGTAAACACACTGTCCTTGAAATTTCGCTTCATCTCCGCCATGGCGCTCACCTCTTGCTTATATTATAGCCTATATGGACGGCGGAAACAAGAGAGAAAATAAGAATGTTTCAACCGGTGAAAACATAGTAAAAGCCATGTACCCCTTGCGGCGCAAAGGGTACATGGCATAGAACCTATGAATTTACTACTAATTTACTACTTTTGCCGAAACTCCCTGCAATACATTCCACAGGGGCTCGTCTGGGAATACCGGGCGGGCCTTAATCTTTTGGGAAATTTTAGCTTCCATTTTAACTACAATGGTGATATACTGTAAAGCCAGTGAAGGACTTCGGATAAAATACACATAGAGGGGAAGTATCTACCTGTGCAGGCTCAAACAGATATGAAAAGCATCATTGAAATTGCCGAGACATTTTTGGAGAGAGAATATATATATCAGCCATCTGTTGTTCCTCATGATGTGGACCACCCGTTTTTAAATAATTCGGTTACTGGGGTAAGCAATCCTGATGTTATCCAAGAGTTGAATAGCAGAAACATTCAACTTCTTAATATCGGTGGTCAGCATATTTTAAGCATCTTGGATAGCCCAGAAGTTTGGGAGCTGTACAAAAAAGACAGAAGATTAATTTTGCGGGAAAGCAAGAAACCTTTTGATATATTATATATGGTGAATAAACCATACCGCTTTGAGTTTCTAAAAGCGGTTTTGAATCTTTTGTCAAAAGAGGATTTTTCAGAGCTATTCGCTGATGTATGGGTAAATAATGAAGGTACAAATCATACATCCGTGTTCACTCAAAAGGAACTCGCAGAGTTATTTTCTTCTTGTGACCCAGAATATCTTATGGACGAAGAAGAACGTGAAGTTTTCCGAAACCTTCCTGATGAATTGACTATCTATCGCGGAGTGGCCCAGCGAAGGGAAAATAACGTACAAGTTTTCTCTTGGACACTAAGTAAAGACCAGGCGGAATGGTTTTCCCGCCGCCCAGCGGGGCCCTGTCTCCCACCGAGGACGAACGGAGTTGTATATCAAGCCAATATCAAAAAAGAGCATATCTTTGCGTATTTTGCACTCGAAGAAGAAATTATCGTGAATCCCCCCAAACTCTATAATATTACTGAATTGTAACCCTAGTATAGTCCATTTGGGTAAAAAATCAAGACCAATCTTATTATGTCTTTCTCAGGATGCCAAGAATCACCATATAAGGGGTCCATGGCATAGTTCCTATTTGCTATTTGCCTTGCAATATCTCAGCAATCTCACGCTCCAGCAATCCAGTGTTTTGAGTTTTACCAATATAATCAAACGGTATCTTGCTTTTTCGTAACATATTAATAATTTTGTAATAAACTTTGTGCGACATATTACCTGTGTTCAACAGCACTATATCCGCACTCAAAAGGATTTTTTCATCAAAGGATTCTTGATGTCCATCCAGAAGAATCAAAGAAGGATAAGTAGATTTCATCTTGTTCCTCCAGTTGATATGTCCACCACAGATATAGATTTTCTTTCCGGCTATCAAATCCTTTAGCGGTGTTTTCACTTCCTCAATATCTACACCACTTTGAATGGAAAACGCAAACTCTCTTAACCGATTAAGTTCAGTATTCTTTTCCCGCTCTGCTTCAAGTTCTTCTTGCAGAGAAGCGACCTGGGATTGGAGTGTGACTATCGCATCGTTAAAGGGCCGCTGCGCTTCTCTTGCATCTTTTGACAAATCCAAAGACAGCGCATGAATCTGGTCTTGCAGGGAGCGTATTGTCCGGTCTTTGTCCTGCAAAGTTCTATTTAACCGGTCATTCTCTTCCTGTAACGCCGTATTAGCTAAAAGGATTCTCTTCATTTCATCATACTGGGTTTCTCTATTATTTGCAAAGTAAAAGTCTTTGCATTCTCTGATAAACTTTGCAACTTTGCCAAATACCAGAGCTTGAAAATAGAGGTGGAACCTGTATGAAGAAACAGGCTCATGATAAAGAGCCTCCAGTTCGTATGCTGCGATTTTCAACCCCATATCTCGTTCTTCTTTACTAAATTCAACATCAACAAAAAAAGAAGCAAGAGACAAATCTTGAAATTGAAGTTGGAGTCCCAAAATCATTAAAGGCATCATAGCCATATAAAAGTCGTTCCAATATTTATCCCAAAACGGCTCGAGTAACTCTTGTTTGTATTTGAAAGAGCGCGTGTTCAAACATAAACCTTCATTCGGGTTGCAATAATCTTGGAAGATAGCAACTAAATCGTTAATATCTTTCCCGCTTAGTATGGTTTCCTGCAATTTGCGCATTTCTCTCGGGATAGTCATGCGCTCTTTTGGTTTGATTGATTCTATTGCTCGTCTCAGGTGTTCGGTAGCATTATTAAACATACGGGTGATATTCGCAGCTGCATCTTCATACAAGAGCTGGATGTCGGCATCGTCGGTGTCAAACCCATGATTACAATGGACAACATATGCTACCAGGTAAACAAATACGTTCATCTCGTTCGCACTAAGGTTCTTTGCAATGCATAAATTACGATATTCATGCCACAAAACTTCATATTCCCGCCATGAAAATTGTGCGCAAAGTTTTTTTATAGGTGGGTAGAGCTTATAAAATTCCTCAATTATGATTGTTTGCAGTTCTTTATCGTCCTGGCTGCAAAGTAGGATACCAAAAGCCCGGCGCCTGGTTACGTCTACCTCAAGTGGACTATTCCGCACTATACTATCATTATAGAGTGGATTTGCTCTAGCTTTGCTATAAAAACGAAACCTTTGGGACTGATATAGATTATCTATAAATTTTCTTTCCTGCTTATAGGCCACCCAGGAATTTGCCAAATAAAGATAGAACCTATCAATATCAAACGTGACCATATAATATCCCCTTTCTCTTTTGACCCGCTTACAGGTAATTATTGGTTCCATTTCCAGTATAGCCCTTTTGTCTGAAGAATCAAGGGGACCAGCTATTTTTTTGATAAAACTTCACGAGTCAGTGAAAAGCCGATGCCTTCCCATAGGCAGGCGGCTTTCCTGTTATCCGGCCTATCCTTATGGACGGGTCTTTTTTCTGCCCTTTGGCAAGGGCAGCGGGTGCTTGCTGGCGGCGCAGGTCCAATAATTACCTGCCCGAATACTTGAAAGGAGGATGCCGGCAAGATGCCCAGCAAGTTGGAAATCTACATGGAAAAAGCGGACGCGGCCACGCTCCGGCTTACAAAAGACTACCGAATCTGGACGGAGTTCCTTGTGACCGCAGGCCGTGTATACAAGTATGAGTTCTTGGAACAGGCCATGATTTTCGCCCAGAGGCCGGACGCCATTGCCTGCGCCGAGTATGACCTCTGGAAAAAGCGTATGCGCCGGTATGTCTGGCGGGGTACTACGGGAATCGGCCTGGTCAGCTATTCGGGCAGCGAGCCATACGTCCGGTTTGTGTTCGACGTCACGGACACCGGCGAAAAGAAAGGCGCTCTCTACCCGGACTTGTGGCAATACGGGCGAAAGCATGAACCGTCTGTCACGGCGGCCCTGGAATCGAGGTTTGAAGTTCCCGGCAGGGACGGCATTGTAAAGCAGCTGGCCCGCATCGCCGTCCAGCTTGCCGAAGAACGCTGGGACAACTATCGGGAGTATATTCTGTCCGCAGCTGAGGGCAGCTTCCTGGAAGAACTGGACGAGCTGAACATCAGTCTGGCGTTCCAGCAGCTTGCCGCCGCCAGTATCGCCTATACCCTCATGTCCCGCTGCGGCCTGGGCCCGAGGAAATATTTTGAACCCGAGGACTTCCGGGACATTCCGAACTTCAACACGGTCCCGGTCATTACTCAGCTGGGACAGGCCGTCAGCGAGGCTTGTGGTCAGGTGCTCCGCCGGATTGAGGCGGTCATGAAGAATCCTCCGGCCAGGGAACCAGCCGCCGGGGAAAATGCCGTCAGGCCGCGGCCGAAAGTCCAGGGGAATCCCAAACCCCAAGAGGCCAAGGCGCAGGAGAACCATATCGGGCAAAAATCTGAACCCCAAAAGAGCACGGAAGTATCCTCCGATGCACCTGCTTCTTCTGCGCAGGAACAGCCGCTCGAAACTCCGTCTTATCAGACCGGAGACACCGTGTATCTGGAGGGCGTCCTGTATCAAATCGACAGTGTTGGCCTGTTTGACGTGCATCTGCTGGACCCATCCCAAGCGTATCCGGTCCTCCGCGCTGAACCGAAAGAACGCTTTGAGCAGCTATTACGCCAGGACAGCCGCAATAACGGAACTGCGCCCGAACCCCCGGAGGTCTCTCGGAAACCCTCCAAAGCTGTCCAGGAGGCAGCGGAGAACTATCGCATTACAGACGATGACCTGGGAACCGGCGGACCCAAGGCGAAGTTCCGCGCTAATATTGAGGCCATCACCACGCTTCACGCCATTGAGCGGGAGAGCCGGAACGCGACCCCGGATGAACAGGAAATCCTGTCCCGATACACCGGCTGGGGGAGTCTTGCGGACGCCTTTGACCCGGACAAGGCAGACTGGACAAAAGAATACCGGGAGCTGAACAAGCTCCTGACTCCGGACGAGTATGCGTCAGCTCAGTCCAGCGTTCTGAACGCCCACTACACCAGTCCGGCTGTCATCAAAGCTATATATGCCGCTATTGGGAACATGGGCTTCAAGGCCGGGAACATCCTGGAGCCCTCCTGCGGCATTGGCAACTTCTTCGGCCTCTTGCCAGAATCCATGTCGAAGTCCAAACTCTACGGCGTGGAACTGGACAGCATCACAGGCCGTATTGCTGAACATCTTTATCCCAAGGCCCGGATTCAAGTCACTGGATATGAGAACACCGGGTTTCCCAGGGACTTTTTCGATTTAGCCGTTGGAAACGTTCCCTTTGGCAAATATCAGGTCAGCGACCCGGCGTATAACAAGCTGGGATTCAGTGTTCACAATTACTTTTTCGCCAAGGCCCTGGACCAGCTCCGGCCCGGCGGCGTTCTGGCCTTTGTCACCAGCCGATTCACCTTGGATTCCAAAGATATTACTGTCCGGAAGTATCTAGCGGAGCGGGCTGTCCTCCTGGGCGCTGTCCGTCTTCCCAACAACGCTTTCAAAGCCAATGCCGGAACGGAAGTCGTATCGGATATTATTTTCCTGCAAAAGAACGACGCTCCTGCATCCGAGCTGCCGGAATGGGTGAATCTTTCCGAGACTCCGGAAGGCTATGCCATCAATAGCTATTTCGTCAGCCATCCGCAGATGGTCCTTGGTGTCACGACCTCCGAGAGCACCCAATACAGCAGTGATGAATACACGGTCGCCCCGATTCCCGGCGCGGACCTGTCCCAGCAGCTTCAGGAGGCCATCCAGTACATCCACGGCGAATACCAGAAGCCGGAGGCCACGGAACTGGCCGACGATGAGGGTGAAATCACGGTCGAGAGCATCCCCGCAGACCCGAACGTGAAGAACCACTCGTTCGCGGTCATAGACGGGGACGTTTACTACCGTGAAAATTCCGTCATGGTGAAAGTCCAGCAGAATGCCACAGCCATGCGGCGTATCCGTGGCATGGTGGAGCTCCGGGACTGCGTGCGGCGTCTAATCGACTTGCAGATGGACGAGAATATCCCGGACAGCGCAATCCAGGCCCAGCAGACAGAACTGAACCACATGTATGACGCCTACACCAAGAAATACGGCCTTATCAACGACCGGGCCAACCGGCTGGCCTTTGACCGGGATGATTCTTATTACTTGCTCTGTTCCCTGGAAATCCTGGACGAAGACAACAAGCTCAAATCCAAGGCGGACATGTTCACCAAGCGGACGATTAAGCGGCACCATGCTGTCACCCATGTGGACACGGCTTCCGAAGCCCTTGCCGTCTCGATTGGCGAGCGGGCCCACGTGGATTTGCCCTTTATGGCCCAGCTCACCGGGAAACCGGAATCCGGCCTTATCGCAGACTTGAAGGGCGTAATCTACAAGGACCCGGAGCAGGCCGGCGATGACCCTCTTGCTGGCTGGCAGACCGCCGATGAGTATTTGTCCGGCAATGTTCGCCGCAAGCTGATTATCGCCCGGAGGGCAGCAGAACAAGACCCGGCGTATCAGTCCAACGTGGAGGCTTTGATTCAGGCCCAGCCCAAAGACCTGGACGCCAGCGAAATCGAAGTCCGCCTGGGCGCTACCTGGATTGCCCCGAGATATATCCAGCAGTTCATGTATGAAGTCTTAAATACTCCCGAACGCCTGCGGGATGCAATCCGGGTCCTGTATTCCAAGCATACAGGCGAATGGCTGGTGACGCAGAAATTCGCCGTCTCCCATGATAATATCGCCGCTTATACGACTTATGGCACGAACCGGGCCAACGCCTATCACATCCTGGAGGATTCCCTGAATCTCCGGGATGTGCGCATCTACGATACAGTTCAGGACCCGGACGGGAAAGAGCGTCGTGTTCTGAACGGCAAAGAAACGACCCTGGCGGCGCAGAAGCAGCAGGCCCTCCGTGACGAGTTCCAATCCTGGATTTGGCGGGACCCGGAACGGCGGCAGGAGCTGGTGCAGTATTATAATGATACTATGAACTGCATCCGGCCCCGTGAGTATGACGGAAGCCATATCGTGTTTTCCGGCATCAATCCCAGTATTACGCTCCAGCCCCATCAGCTGGGAGCCATTGCCCATGTTCTTTACGGCGGCAATACGCTTCTGGCCCACGAAGTCGGCGCGGGAAAGACGTTTGAGATGATTGCCTCTGCTATGGAGTCCAAGCGTCTGGGCCTCTGCCATAAGTCCATTTTCGTTGTCCCGAACCATCTGACGGAACAGACCGCTTCGGAATTTTTGAGATTGTACCCGGCGGCCAATATCCTGGTGACGACCAAGCGGGACTTTGAGACGGCGAAGCGGAAGAAGTTCTGCGCCAGAGTTGCGACCGGAGATTACGACGCCGTGATTATCGGGCATTCGCAGTTTGAGAAAATCCCCGTCAGCGAGGAACGTCAGAAGCGGCTTATCCAGGAAGAAATCCTTGAAATCACCGAAGGCATCCGGGAGGTCAAAGCCAGCGGAGGCGAGCATTTCACGATTAAGCAGCTGGAACGGACCAAAAGTGACCTGAAAGCCGACCTGGAAAAGCTCATGGCAAGCCACAAGAAAGATAGTGTAATCACGTTCGAGCAGCTGGGCGTGGACCGGATGTTCGTGGACGAGAGCGACAATTATAAGAACCTGTTCCTGTACACAAAAATGCGGAACGTAGCGGGTTTATCCACATCCAAAGCCCAAAAATCCAGCGATATGTACGCAAAGTGCCGCTATCTGGACGAGATTACCCATAATCGCGGCATTATCTTCGCCACAGGCACGCCTATCTCCAATTCCATGACAGAAATGTACACGATTCAGCGTTATCTCCAGTATGACAGATTGCAGGAAATGGGAATGTGCCATTTTGACGACTGGGCTTCCCGGTTTGGCGAAACAGTCACGGCGCTGGAGCTGGCCCCGGAGGGGACCGGCTATCGGGCCAGGACCAGATTTGCCAAGTTCTTCAATCTGCCGGAACTGATGAACGTATTCAAGGAAGTCGCGGACATCAAGACCGCCGACCAGCTGAACCTCCCTACGCCGGAAGTCGAGTGCCATGTGATTGCGTCCAAGCCTACGGAGAATCAAAAGGCCATGGTGAAAGAACTTTCCAAGCGGGCAAAGCAGGTCCATTCCGGGGCCGTGGACGCCCATATCGACAACATGCTCAAGATTACGTCGGATGGCCGCAAACTGGGCTTGGACCAGCGTATTATCAATCCCCTGCTGCCGGACGAGCCTGGAACCAAGGTCAACAGGTGCGTGGAGAATATTCTGAAATTCTGGCGCGAGGGCGAGGCTGGAAAGCTGACCCAGCTGGTGTTTTCCGATATTTCCACGCCCACGAGTAATGGCGGGTTTAATATTTACGACGACATCCGCCGGAAACTTATCTCGGGCGGGATGCCTCCGGAGCAAATCGCGTACATTCATGATGCCAATAGCGACAAGCAGAAGAAAGACCTGTTCCGCAAGGTCAATTCCGGTCAGGTCCGGGTCCTGATTGGCAGCACCCAGAAAATGGGAGCTGGCACCAACGTCCAGGAGCGGCTTATCGCGCTTCATGACCTGGATTGCCCGTGGCGGCCGCGTGATTTGACACAGCGCAAGGGTCGTATTGAGCGGCGCGGGAACACGAATCCCAAAGTCCATGTGTTCCGGTATGTTACAGAATCGACATTCGACGCCTATCTCTGGCAGACCGTGGAGAACAAGCAGAAGTTTATCTCCCAAATCATGACCAGCAAAGCCCCGGTCCGGTCCTGCGAGGACGTGGACGAGGCGGCCCTGTCGTATGCGGAAATCAAGGCCCTGTGCGCCGGAGACCCCCGCATCAAGGAGCGTATGGAGCTGGACGTGGACGTAGCGAAGCTCAAAGTCATGCGGGCCGACCACCAGAGCAAGCAGTTCCGCCTGGAGGACAGGCTTCTGAAATACTTCCCGGAGCAAATCCGGGAGTGCGAAAGCGATATTGCTGGGCTGGAAATTGACCTGAATACGCTGGCAGAGCATCCGGAACCGGAGAACGGTTTTGCGGGAATGGTGATTCATGGTAAGAGCTATTCTTCTGCGAAAAAGGCCGGGACGGCTATCCTGGAAGCCTGCCAGGAAATCACGGATTTCGAGGCGCCGCCCGTGGAAATCGGCAGCTATCGGGGCTTCAAGCTGATTCTCTCGCTTAACATCTTTGGACATCACATGACGCTGCAAGGCGCACGGTCTTACAAAACGGACCTGGGCGGCGACCTGCGGGGTAATATTACCCGGCTGGACAATACGCTGGACAGGCTTCCGCAGTTTCTGGACGAGGCTGGAGCCCGGCTGAAAGACCTGCGGCAGCAGGCAGAAGCGGCCAGGGCGGAAGCTGGCAAGCCCTTCCCCAGGGAAGAAGAACTGCGCCGGAAGTCCGCCCGTCTGGTGGAACTGGACGCTCAGTTAAATCTCAATAACCGGCATATCCCGGATGAACCCGCCAAGACCGCGTAAGACCCAAGCAGGATGCCGTCAGGGGGAGAAATTCCTCTGGCGGCATCCCGCTGATGCCACCAGTGTATACAGCGTGAAACGTTCGGGACCCGGAAAAATAAAAAGCAGCCGTTCATAGAAAACGACCGCACGCGCAAATACGCTTTTTCAGCATAGAGAATTATAATAGAAAAATTTGGGTCTTGTCAAGAGAAAGTCCTGTAAACAAATTGTAAATTTCCCTGAGCCGCCGCTAAGCGCCTCATTGCGGGAAAAGACCCAGGCAAGATGCCGCCATGGGAGAGATTCCTCTGGCGGCCTTGAACATAAAAAATTAACTAACGAAAGGAATCCTGACTATGAACAAGAATGTTATCAGCGCCGACGACCCCCAGGCCCTGGAGAAGCTCCAGGCCCGGCTTGAAAAGCTGGAGGCGAAGCAGAAAGAAATGCGGGCCGTTAATGCCTACTACCGGAAGCACAAGACCCTGGACGGCTGCCCCGGCCTGCCGCCCACGGGAATCGAACGGCTGAAAGCCAAGATGTCCCAGTACCGAACGGACAAGCCCTACCTGTCCTATGAGCTCTCCAGCAACAATGCCGAGATTCGCCGCAACAAGGACCGTATCGCCCAGCTGACCCGCCAGACGGAGCAGGGCTACTTCGGCTGGACGTTCTCCGGCGGCGAGGTCCAAATCGACAAGGAAGCGAACCGCCTGCAAATCATATTTGACGCCAGGCCGGACAAGGAACTGACGCTTGCTCTGAAACACAACGGTTTTCACTGGGCCCCCAGCATCGGCGTCTGGCAGCGGCAGTTGAACGACAACGCGGTTTGGGCCGCTGATGGCATCAAGGACATCTGGCCTGATACCAGAGAGAAGCCCAGTGACTTCCAGCGCCGGGCCAGAGAGGAAGCGGCCGCTGGCTGATGGTTCTGCCTGGAAAAAAGGGGACTGGCTGTGCGAACGGCCAGTCCTCTTTCCTGGTTCTGATTACATCTTTATACTGTTCGGGTGGAATATAGCCCAGCCCAGCCGCGCGCAGAAGTCGTAGTAATTGAATTTGTACAAATACGTAGACGCTTCGAGGTGACTGCACGGCACAAATACGTCAACCACCGCCGGGGTAGCGGGCGGAGTGTCAATCGTAGAGGATATGCCATAATTGTCAATCATCTTTCGGTTGAGCATAGGCCAAAGCTGCTTGGATATATCCCTGTTTTTGGCCCCGTAGGAAATCAAGAAAGTTTCCTTGTTGGTATATGTACCGTAATAAAATACTGCTTCGTAATAGTTGATGAACGCGGCTCTGTTCCGCTCCGTGCTTACACGCAGCTGCAATATGATGTTTTCATCAATGTCCACGCCCGCGGTGTTTTTCGCGTTTTTGATGACCCAATCCAAATTTGCCCGCTCCAAATGCGGAAATTTGAAGTTTCGCCGCATGATTTCCTCTCGGGCACCCGTGTTGAAAATCACATGGACCAGTTTTTCGCCAGTCATGGTGACTACCTGCTTTCTATTTTATTTTGCAGTACAGGTTATAGAGAAAGTAAAACTCTCTCGTCTTTTTATAGTTGAAAACTGCTTTTCTAATAATTATTATACCACGTTTTTGCTGTTCTTGCAATCATTTTCATTATTTTCTGCAATTTTAACCAGCACTAAGACGGCAGTGGGCACAGAGGGTATCCATGAAAGCAATTCCGGCTGGTGGATTCTCAAAGGAACAGGAATACATGCCGGGGCTGCTATTTCGGAAATATCCGTTTTTTGCAACTTTTTAGAGAAAATGCCTGTCTGAAATTTGAATCTGAAAAAAACGTACAAGGCCATACAGCCGGGAAGAAAAGCGAGCAAAAGCGTAAGAACAGTGTCAGACACTCCGGCTTTGTAGGTTTTTTCAATTTTAGAGCCAGAAAAAACGTACAGAGCCAAAACCCCGAAAGCCTTGCGCTACAAGGAATACACTGAAATGCTTAATCCTGTGTATGAAATCCCGAAAAAATATCATACAGCCTCAAACCTTACAGCTGCAAGGGATTGACGTATGTTGTAGGGTTTGTAAGTCTTTTTTTAAGAAAGTTTATAGAAATATCTATTTATAACACATATGTGTATTAGGGAAATATATAGGAGCGAAACCTGAAAAAAAGTCCTACAAATCCTACAAGCCAAATCCGGAACTTTTTCGCTGTTTTCAACCCCCAGCGTGTATTACGCTCTGACCTGTATTTCTCCCCGCTTTCTTCTTCTATGCGTGTATTGCCTGCGCAAAAATCCTGTATCGAAAAAAAGGAGGTCCCCATGAGTATTTTCTCCGACATGGCGATTGAGGCCCGGAACGATTCACGGGCAAAGGCCCGGTCTGCCCAGGCGGCTGTTCCGGCGAAGCCGGCGGGCCATCCGGAACCGAAACCGGCGGAACCGGCCCCCGTGCCTGAACCGGCTCCCGATATGCCCAGCCCCAGTGAAACCGCCGGACAGCTCCAGCTTGACCGCATTGCCGCCATGAGCGACCAGGACGTGACGGCTTTCTCCGTCCAGCGTGTCAGCGCCGACACGGAGCGTATTACCCGGCGCAACATGAAAGACTGCGTGTCCGAACATATTCAAGCTCTGTGCCGGAAGAATCCGGAGTTCGCACGCCGGGTCCTGCATCCCCGCAAGACTATGGCGCATTGCTTTCGCTATATCTATCGCAAGGCCCGTGAGTTCGCCGAGCGGGAAATGAAAGACCTGGGGGAATCCCACGAGAACGGCGTCTACGCTCTCGACATCCCGGACGGCCTTTGTTATCAATGGGCCGAGGCGTATTTCAACGACCCGGACGCTCCCGAGGACCAGGACAAACCCAAGGCCGTATCCAAGCCTGCTTCCGGCAGCGCCACGAAGAAGGCACCCGAGAAGAAGTCCAAGGCCGCTATTGACGGTCAAATCAGCCTGTTGGGGGAGGCAGTATAATCTATGTTAAATAAAAAAGCCTGCCGGGAGTTCGCCGCTCCCGGCGCTGCCATGTCTATGGACAGCGGCCTTCTCCATGCGGAACAGGTCAAGTATATTGTCCAAACGGCGGTCAGAATTATCAGTCACAGGAAGACCCTGGTACTGTACATACATGACCGGGAACATGCCGCCCAGGAGGATTTTCGGCCCATCTGGACCATGTTCCACTCCAAAGACGGCTATATTACTCTGGCCGGGAATGAGAATGGCAAGACCTTCTGGCGAACGGCGTCCTTTGATAATTTGGGAAAAGATTGGCGCTTTGCGAGATACTGCGCCTTTTACTCGCCGGAGGACCAGGAGCGCCTGGAACGCTACTTTCATGACGGCATAAACAAAGGCTTTGACGCTTTAATTCAGGCCCAAAGCGCCATGAAAGCCCAGCGGCTGGAAAAGCGCCTTGAAATGCGCCGCCAGAAAGTTCAAAACCGCATGGCCTGTGTGCCGCCTCTGCCCCGTGGTTGGCAATCCTGGGCGTATCAGACCCTGCCCGCCTATTTCTTCTATGATTATGAAAAGAAACAGAAATCCGTGAAAGGTATCTGCACCAATTGCGGCCATGAAGTCACGCTCTCTGGATTGAAATACAACGCCAAGGGGACCTGCCCCCACTGCAAGCGGGAGCTTACACTGAAATCCAGGGGCCGGAGGGGCTGGATTGAAAATCGGGACACCTGCCAAATAATTCAGAAAACCGCCCCGGATGAAATGGTCATCCGTATTATCAAGACCAACTGCTATTATATCGGAGACATGCCCCGAAAAGAAGCCTACGAGAACGCCCGCCTGTTCATCCAGTTCGACAAGAACGGCCCGACCCACTGGGAAGAATTTTATTATAACTACTCGGAAAAATGCTGGAAGTCTGGCGCCCGGCCTGTATACAGCCATTGGAACTACAATTACGAGGCGGACATCTGCGGCCATGTGTATTGCAGGAATCTTCCCGAAGTGTTTGAAAATACGCCCTGGCGGTATTGCCCCCTTACGGAGTTCTATCAGCGCTTCCACAGGCCCATGGCGGTGATTCCGTTCCTGGCGGCGTATTTGAAACATCCCCGGCTGGAGCATCTTGTCAAAGTGGGCTTTTTCTCGCTTGCCAGGGACCTGGTATACGGTC
Organism: Oscillospiraceae bacterium; assembly: GCA_910575505.1. GTDB lineage: Bacteria > Bacillota > Clostridia > Oscillospirales > Oscillospiraceae > Oscillibacter. The sequence goes on along the minus strand of CAJTFK010000021.1, from coordinate 34,755 downwards.
ATGATTCCCAAAACGAGATTCCGCTGGACCAGACCCAGAACAGAACCCACCGAATATTGCAGGTCCGCGCCGAGGACGTGGATTTCCTGCGGGGCTTGGATATTGATTTCAAAACGCTGAAGACGTACCAGGAATATTGCTGGGAGAATCTGAAGGACAGACAGGAGCTCCTCTCCTGGCAACTGGAATATGGCGTCGAGCGGGACATCCTGGAGACGCTGGAGTACATGACGGTTCACAAGCTGCTCAAATATCTGGACGCCCAATATTTGTACATGAAAGACCGGAAAACTCCGACCGGAACCCCGAGATACCGGAACATGCAGGACCTTTTGAGCGAGTACCGGGACTATCTGGACATGTGTAATGGACAGGATTATAATATGCGCAGCAGTTTTGTGCTGTATCCCAGAGATTTGCAAAAATCCCACGATAAAGCTGCGCAGAATATCAAGGCCCAAAAAGACGAGAACATACAGCGCGGCTTCCAATCAGCCTACGCCCATATCGGGAACAGCCTGGATTTTGAGTACAAAGGCTTGAAAATCGTCCGCCCCAATACGCCGGACGAAATCATCCGGGAGGGCAATGTCCTGCATCATTGTGTCGGTGGATACGTCAAAAGAATCGCCCAAAAAAAGTGCCTGATTCTGTTCCTGCGGCGAAGTAAAAACGAGGCCAAGCCCTTTTATACGATTGAGGTCCGTCACCGGAGAATCGTCCAGGTGCGCGGCCAGGGTAATCAGGACCCAACACATACGGTTCAGGATTTTATAGACCATTGGAAGCGAGAAGTCCTGCAAGCCGTTGTGTATGAGGCCGCTTGAAGCTGCGGGATTGGCTTTTGTCCGGTTCTTTTTTGCGTCCTTCGCAGGACGCCAGCGGCTATTCTGACAAGCGGACCGGACTTCAGGGCCGATATTCCAAAAAGTATATCGAAGAAGTCAAAACCTGTCTTTGGGAGCGGCTTCCCGGTATTGGGGGCCTGGACCTCCGGAACAGTCAACGCCACAGAAACCGCGTGACAAGATAGACATTCATCAGAATCCGAAAGGGGGGGCAAATCATGACGTATAATGGAAAGGAAGTTCTGACCTGGGACAATTTCAGCTGTCAGGCTTCGCATGTCGGAAACTATGTGACCGAGGATACGGTGGATATTCTGATAGACAGCCTGCCGCCGCTCTGTATGACTTCCGAGCTGGTCCAGGTGGGGGAGCCGCTTGGTGAGAAGCTGGACCCGGCCACAGGCAAATGGCGGGAAACCTACATAACTTTCAAGCGCATTACTTATCCCGTGAATCCAGGCCGGCCCGGCGTCTGGGAATACAGTGGGCATTGCTTTCCCGGCGAATCCACAGAGCGCTGGAGGGAACAAACATCCTGACTCGGCGCAGACATCAAAGTGGAATCCATTCTCCCCCTTGGCAGATGATAGCGGACGGGAGGGGGGTTGTCAACGGCAAGGGCTTATGCCTGTGCTTCGCGCACCATTGACAACCCCCCTCCCGCCCACTTTGTTGCGGCCAAGGGGGTAAATGGATAAAAATGGTTATGGCGGAAGGGAGAGTATATGAGAAAGAAGATGAAAAGTTTCCCAGAAGCGTGTTTCGGCTGTTCCGGGGTATACACCCATTGGGACATCGTGAAACTTTGCAGCGGTGGGTGCATGAAGTCCTTTGGCAATTCGTACTGCACAAAGGGCCGGAGACACTTCAAGCTCCTGAAACGCAATCTTTACCAGCAGCGGCCCTCCAAGTGCCCCATTCTCAACGAGCATCCCATCGTGATAAGTGAAGAATAAGGGTATGTAAACACAAGAAAGGAGGCTGTGAGCCGTGCCGGAGTACACAGAACCCCGGAAGATAATCTGGTATGACAACATCCCCTGTCCAGTCTGCGGGGCCGAGCGGACCAACTCATGGGAAAAGCGTATCTCCAGGGCCTTGGGCTACAAGGCTATCGTCTGCGAGGAATGTATTTCAGAAGAATACGGCCTGACGGTTCCCCAGCTCCGGGATACAATGCAGAACCACTTCGGCCTTATTCCGTGCCCTGGTATATAAACCATGTGCAAAGAACTGAACGAACTGACCCGCCGTCTGCTGGCGGAGGGCTATACACCGGAGGACACGCCTCCGGGGATGCGGGAGTACGAGGATTATGAAGGCGGCTGGACGTATAAATACCAGACGCTGCGGGATATGGTCTTTGAGACCCCCTGCGGCCTGCTGGCTAAGGGAGAGCATTTCTCGAACGGCTACATGTCCTGGCACGGAATTGACTGGCGGCCGGAGAACGACAACCCTGTGCTTCCGTGCCCCCAGTTCCCTTCTGAGCCGTGCCCGCTCCGGCATCCGCTTCTGGAATCCGAGAAGCTCTGCGGCCAGTCAGACGACATAGTTTACCAGTGTAATTGCCATCAAACGGACCGGCCCTATACTTTCGAGGGCAGCGTGGACGAACTTCACAAGCAGGTCTGGCAGGAGGCGGAACGGCGCTGGGAAATATTCCAGGCGGCTCACAAGGGCCGTGTCTGCCAGCGGCAAAGCCATTACGGACGCACGAGCAAAACCTGGAGGGCCTGGTACAGACCCATGGACTGCGCCCATCTGTATCAAGGCTGCATACACTGCGCCGTTCTCGACAAGGAGCTTTCATCCAAGAAGGGCAATGTGTTCTACGATTTGCGAAAGACCTGGACCCACAAAGGCTTCGGCCTGTTCCCGGACGAACAGAGGACCAGCGTGGAGAAGGGCTGCAAGCTGCTGGACCAGACTGCATCTTTGACCGTCTGCGAGGCCATTGTCAAGTACGGGCATCAGGAGGCCGTCAGGCGCGTCATGCTGGAGCATCACCGTGACCTGCACTTCGACCCCAGCCTTAAAATTGAGGTTCTGAACTTGCGGGCCGCCCGGATGGATACCAGGGATATTATACAGGACCTCCGGGACGTCGCCGGCGGTATCCAGGTATCTCATGCCGCCGACAATCTCAAGGCGGCGAAGGAACAGAAGCGGGCCCGGCGGGAAGAGGCCAGAAAGCGCAGGATTCGCAAGGCGGAGAAAACAATCCTGGAATCCGGCTGGACAAGCCTTGAGACCTCAAAGCAGTGCCAGTTGGGAAAGCTGCTGGGCGGCAAACGGATTCAGGAACTGCTCCGGCAGCGGGAGGATATGAAAGCCCGGAAACCGCCGGAAGAAGAACAGCTGCGGCTATTTTGAAAAATACGTCCGGTGAGAAGAGTGGATAAATACACGCCGGAGCGTAATACACGCCGGAGCTGAAAACAGCGAAAAAGTTCCGGATTTGACTTGTAGGATTTGTAAGACTTTTTTTCAGGTTTCGCTCCCATATATTTCCCTAATACACATATGTGTTATAAATAGATATTTCTATAAACTTTCTTAAAAAAAGACTTACAAACCCTACAACATACGTCAATCCCTTGCAGCCGTATGACTTGAGCCTGTATGATATTTTTTCGGGATTTCATACAAGGAATTGAGCTTCCGGTGTATTGACTGCGGCACAAGGCTTTCGGGATTTTGGCTCTGTACGTTTTTTCTGGCTCTGAAATCGAAAAAACTTACAAAGCCGGAGTGTTTGACAATGTTCTTACGCTTTTGCTCGCTTCTTCCCTGGTCTGTATGGCCTTGTACGTTTTTTTCAGATTCAAATTTCAGACGGGCATTTTCTCTCAAAAGTTGCAAAAATCGAAAAACTGGTTAAGTACATGGAGGACCATATCATGAATATTGAAATCCAGCCGCTGGCCCCTGCCGAGTACGATTTCAGCTATGGGTACTCGCCCCTGCTGTTATCCATCGCCGGCTGTATCGGGGACTATATCGAGACTATGGAGGCCGGCGTGTCCAATGAATCGACCTGGACAGACCGCCGAAAGGACCTGAAGGCCGAGGACTTCCAGCCGGATTTTGACGCCGTTCTCGACGCCCTCCGGAACAACATCACCTGCGGCGGTATCCTGGCGGGACCGGCGGCGGCCCATGCCTATTGCCGCGCCCATCCGGAGAGCGCTATGGATGAGCTGCACTATACCTATGGATTCCGTATCAACACGAAGAAGTACGCATATATCCTGCGCCTGATGCGTGTTCAGGCTTCCCGGAGAACGCCTATCCAATATATTGCTGTCATTTTCTGCTATCTCCGGGAACGGTTGGACGGCTTATCTCAATGGGCAAATAACGACATGAGGGGGACTATCAAATGAATCTCAGACCCATGAACCGCGAAGAACATAAGTACAGCTATAAGCAGAGCCGGCAGCTCGCCGGCCAGACCGGATGTATCGGATACCTGCGGGGACCCCTGAACAGTATGGGGTTCCGCCCGGAATTGTCGGACCTGAACACGGAGGCTTTCCGGGCTGACCTGGGCATCACGCTTGAAGCTCTCCGGCATGAGGGCTGCATTCTGGAAAACCGGGAGCGGATGCAGGCGTATTGCCTGGAGCATCTGGACAGCGCCATGGACCGCGAGAGCCGGGAATACGGCTTCCGTATGGACACAGACAAGTACGCCTATCTGTTGAGATTGAATCCCCGCGAAGGTGAGGTATACATCTACTGCTACTTCCGGGAGTGGCTGGACCAGCATATGGGACACGCCCGGAGAGGTATCCGGTTTATCACGCCCTGCTACGTTGACCTGTTCCGCCTCCAGGACGGTGACAAAATCCGCATCACGACCTGGGACGGCCGGACGCTGGAGCGGACCTGCCGCTATGTTGACGAATACCACCTGGAGATTGGCTCCTATCCCCGCGAAGAGATTTATCATATCTGCCAGTTCGCTGAGCTGATGGAGCGGGCCAGGAACACAGTCGAACCTCTGCGGGCTCCGGCATGTCAAATCAAGAACCTGTCTCAGCTGAAGAAATGCCTGAAGGCTGGCAGCAGGCTGGAGGTCATCGGGCATTGCCGCCCGGAGTGTATTGGCGAGATGCGGAAAGTCACGCTGGCGAACACCCAGGGCTTCTATTCCATTGTGGACGGAGAACCTCCTGACAGTAGGCTGAACCAGGGCAATGAGGGCAAAGGCCCCGTGCTGCATTGGAGCAACGCCCCGTTCTGGGCCTTCCAGGACGGCGTGTGCGGCCTGTACTCCGATAAGGACCACACGGAGCAGAACCTGATTATGGCGTTCCGTGTTCTGACCGACGCGGCCTGAATTGCAAATCCCATATAGCTAATCAAACAAATTCTATATTTCAATTCTCACAGACAACAGAAGGAAAGGAGAGAACCTTTTCGCAGTGCCCCCTTTGCAAAAAACTGACCCCTGGTATCTGGCCCACGGAACGCCAGCGCAGGGCTGGCGTCAGATGATATGACGAAAGAGACGGGTTTGACCGGCAAGCCGGTCCAGGAGTCTCGATGACAGAGTGATAAGCTCAAAAATTTGTGATTGTGAGGTAAAAATCTATGCTGAACAAAGTGACTATCATGGGCCGTCTGTGCGCTGACCCCGAGCTTCGCCGTACCCAGAGCGGGATTGCCGTCTGCAACGCCCGTATTGCCGTCGAGCGGGACTTCGCCGACCAGTCCGGCGAGAGAGCCACTGACTTTTTCGACGCCGTTGCCTGGCGCGGGACCGCCGAGTTCCTTTGCAAATATTTCGAGAAGGGCCGCAAGGTCCTGCTGGATGGCCGCCTCCAGACCCGCCAGTGGACTGACCGCGACGGCAACAAGCGTGTCTCCGTCGAAATCGTGGCCGAGAGCGTCTACTTCGCCGATTCCAAGCCCGCCGAGGCTCAGGGGGATACGGATGAGGGCCAACTTCCTTGGGCGTCCTAAACCGAAAATACCAACGGGGGGGGCGTATAGCCTCCCCTGACTTTTTATCAAGGAGAAGCCGGCATGAAAAAATATCCCCAGCTGATTGACCCCGTGGAGGGCAGAATCTACATGAACAATAACAGCTCTGCCTATCGCTGTACCCGGCGTATCGACAGCGAGACCGCTGTTATGGTCCGGGAGACGGACGGCTGGACGCTAATCGCCCATCGGGTCCGGCGGCTTGAGAACGGCAGCATCGAGTGGGACTGTTCGACCGGCGGCCACTGGCCCGGAGGGATTCCCCGAACTGGCCACGACCCTGTATTCATCCGAAAGGAGGACAAGCATGGAGACTAAAAAAATTTCCCTGGCTGACCGCCTGAACAGGCTGAGCGAGAGTGAGGCCGCGCACCCGGAGTATGACGGCTTTATCGTTCAGAGCATGGCCCGGATGCCCATCGCAAAATACATAGGTAACTACAATACCTTTTGCGACTTACAGATGCACACGGAAGTGCGCGAAGACCTGCCGTATCAGGAGACAGCAAAAGTTATCACTGAGCTTGTATCCGCCGGTCAGATGAAGCCGAAGGACAAAGAGCGGGTTGTCAAAGCCCTTGCCTCACCTATTATCAAAATTCAAAGGGCCTACGACGCGCATAACCCGGCCATGCTTCCATATTGCAAGCCCAAAAAAATCGCATCTCACCAGTCCCGGCAAGAGAATCTCGCGAGCCGTTTGGAGCATGTCGGAACAATCGCGGGGCCTCCCTACAACTGTAACCGTCTTCCCATCTGGAGGTTTTTCTTGGGTGTATGGGCCCTCACCGGAGATGAACAGGTCATGGACATCTACCTGGGCCATATCCAGCCCCACATGCGCGATAAGAAGACCCAGTTTCAGGAGGCGGTTTGCAAATTCAACTGTTATCCCTCCCGGGAGCGAACGGCCCTGCTGTATAAAATTCTGGTGGAGCCGTTCGCGGCCCTTCCCTGAATGAAAGGGTACGGATAAGCGGCTTCTGCGTGGCCTGGAAAGTGCTTGTGCAGCGATTAGGGGGGCTGTCAGCGTAGCCGCCGTCATATAAGAATTTCGCCCCCTCTCACAAGGCACCCCCAAGGCCAGGATCGCCCGCCTCCGGCGGGCGGTCCTGGCCTTGGGCTTATGCTACCATCTTCGACTACTCTCAGGAGGTAACATGACTACACCCAATATCATCAAAGAGACCTGCGAGGGTACTGTTTGCATCCCCCTCCAGGACGCACTTTTTCGCCGCCGGGAAATCTACTGCACCGGGGAGATTGACGCTGAGACTGCCAACAGTATCATCGTCCAGCTGCACTTCCTTTCCATAGAGGACCCCACTGGCGAAATCACCCTGTATATCAACAGCCCCGGCGGAGAAGTTAGCAGCGGACTTGCCATGTATGACGCCATGCAGGCCGTCTCCTGTCCGGTCAAGACCGTCTGTGTTGGCATGGCGGCGAGTATGGCGGCTGTTCTGTTTGCATCCGGAGCCAAGCGGGAAATCCTGCCCCATGCCCGTATTTTGATTCACGACCCGGTTATCTCCGGCAGTATCGGCGGCAGCGCCCTGAAACTTGACAGCGTTGCAAAAGACCTGATGCAGACCCGTGAAACCATGGGCAGGATTCTCGCCAAGCATACAGGCCACAGCCTGGAGGACGTCCTGAGCAAGACCGCGACGAATTCCTATTTTAATGCCAGCGAGGCCGTCGCCTGGGGGCTGGCGGACCGAGTAATAGAGAGATTTTGAGAAAAGAGGTGAATAGATGAAAAACAAATCCTGCCGTATCCTGGCCCGTGACCAGTGTATCAGCAACGACACCTGGACCACGGGCCTGAACAACAATGACCTGATTATAGGCCCGTCCGGTTCCGGCAAGACCAGGGGCTATGTGCTGCCCAATCTCTTGCAGTCCGGCGAAAGCCTTGTAATCACAGACACCAAGGGCAATCTTTGCCAGCAGGTTCGCCCACTTCTCGAAAATCGCGGCTATGCGGTTATGGAAATCAACTTGGCCGACTGTGAGAAGTCTCCGAACGGATATAACCCGCTTGACTATATCCGTATGTCCTCCGGCAAATGCCACGAACAGGACGTAATGACTGCTGCTGCGGCACTGGTGCCTCTTGAAAACCAGCGCGACCCCTACTGGGAGCTTGCCGCCCGGTCTATGCTGGCCTGTATGATTGGCTATGTGATGGAGCAATTGCCGGACGAAGAGCGCACCATGAGCAGCGTTACCCGGCTGTTTCGCGAGATGGGTTCCGGCAAGTTCGACCAGCTGATGAGTGAGCTGGTCGAGATAAACCCGGAGTGCCTTGCGGCGGTGCAATACCAGATGTTCCGTATGACCCAAAAATCCGACAGGACATACGCGAGTATTCAGAGCATCCTGGCCGAGAAGTTCTCGACTTTCACACTCTCCGGGGTGCAGTCTCTGCTGGACCATCCGTATAAAGTCGACCTTTCCGGCATCGGTGAGCGTAAGGCGGCTGTATTTGTCCATATCTCTGACACGGACAGCTCCATGGGGCGGCTGACGGCTTTGCTTTACACCCAGATTCTTCATGTGCTCTGCAACTCTGCGGATGAGAGCAAAAACAATCGCCTGAAAGTCCCGGTCCGGCTAATTCTGGATGACTTTGCCGCTGGGGCTGATAGCTATATTCCGGACTTTGACAAGATTATATCGGTCATCCGGTCCCGTGAAATCTCCGTCAGCGTGATTCTTCAAAGCCTGTCCCAGCTGGAGGCCAGCTACGGCCATAACAAGGCCATGACGATTGTCAATAACTGCGACCATCTCCTGTATCTTGGAGGCCAGGACGTGGAGACCGCCCGATATATCGCGACCAAGGCCAACAAGTCCGTCAATACGGTTCTGAACATGCCTCTGGATGACGCGTGGCTGTTCACGCGAGGCGAAGCGCCCAAGGCTGTTCAGAAGTATGACCTGAAAGAGCACCCCCTGTATCGCCGGATGCAAAGACTCGCCCTCAAACGCGAGCGAGAATTGCGAGAACTGGAAAAACTGATAATAGAAGATGAGACGGAATTCTGTGAGCTTCCATTCTAGCCGGGCATCAGCTGCCGCCCGGTCAGAATGGTTCCTTTGGGGTTTTGTTTTGTCCAATGGTTCCATTTTGGGTTTACAATCAGCGGCTTATACTCGGTGCCAAGCTGCGTCACCGGAGGGTCAAAATTGTACAACTTTTGGGGAATTCAATCTGTTGAAAAATGCGAACAATTGAAACCATTGTTCAACAAAGTTCAAGAATGTTGTACTCTTTTTTCGCATTCTGAAAAAAAGTTGAACACCTTTTTCGACTGATATATCAGGCGTTTTCAACGCAAATTGTTTATTTACCACTAAAACACCCAAAATCCACGGAAGGGCATAAGGGGATGTGACGCAGACAGCCCTCCGTGCGCTTTCACATGCTTTCTGGTTCGGCTTTGGCCTTATGGTTTCATTTTGGCCTGATGGATTTATTCTGGCTTCTATTTGACCTGATGGATTCATTCTGGCCGTTGCCGTGTCTTGAAGCGTATAAGTTGTATAAGGCTTTTCCGAAAAGTTTTTCGGCTTCTTGTCCGGCTTCATGCGAACCCTCAGAGTGTATTTCCGGCCCCTGCGGGGCCGGGCGGAGAAAGACTATTTTCCCCGGCCCCGCAGGGGACGGGGAAAGAAAAGACTATATTCGGTTAAAGATGGGCAGAAGAAAAGACGCCTTCACCTGGAGCAATCCGGGAAGAGGCGTCTTGCTTTTGCAAATCTTATAAATGGGGCTTGCTATTTCAGAGTCATAAGCGTACAATAACGAGTGAGGAAAACTGAATAGTGCGGTGTCCCAGGAGGGCGGCAACCCTCCTGAGACTATGCGGACAAATCGCTCTTGTCCACACAACGATAAAACGCACCACGGGCTTATTATACCCTCTGCTGGAATCTTTGGCAAGGGGAAACCGCTGTGTTGCTATGATATATCGTGTCGTGTTGGGATTATTGCGTCCGCACGGCACGATTTTTGTTTTCCTCACGGCAAGCCCCCGGCGTATCCCCAGCAAAGCAGGAAGGGGGACGGTTAATCGTCCCCCTGACCCTGCTCTGAAAATCTTCTGCTTTGCCGTGAGAAAAACAAGGAAAAGAAAGGAGACTATATAATAAAACTGATTACCATACAGGCAATCAGTGTATCTTCCAAAAATTCATTTTGTTTTGCGAATCTCGAACTCCGCCCCGCCCAGAGGCAGCAGCGTCTCGCCGTCGCGCTTATAAATCGTAATCGTCGCTTCCTCAGCGTTCGGCCATTCATAAGTGATAGAATTGAACTCTTTCACTTCGAACTTTCTGCGGCCAGTTGTACGCTGATAGCCATCGGGCGCAGTAATTTCTTCAACCTGATACTGGCCGGGAGTCAAATCAGCCCAACGGGCATAACCGTCTTTGCCGGTCTTCACAGGAGCGCCAATCGGCGTATCGTTGATGTCATACAGCTGGAACACAGCACCTTCCAGGGGCTGCTTTGTGGCGGCGTCAATTTTGTAAATCACGAGTCCGCCCGGCTTTGTGTTCTCAATCAAAACGACTTCTGTCTGACCGGAACGCAGAACCACATGATGGTCGGAATCGTCCAGCATATAGCCGTTCGGGGCTTTGGTCTCGCGGACAATATAGCTGCCCTCGATAAGGCCGTCGACTTTCACATAACCCTGTTGGTCAGTGACTTCATTCTGGCGAATGATAGTGCCTTCGCCAGTACGAATCTCGAACACGGCGCCTTGCAGACCGAGGCCGGTTTCAGCATCAATTTTGCGCAACCACAGATTGCACAGCGGGTCATCTTTGAAAATCAGGCTCTTGACCCAGCCGGACGCATTTTCAGGAACAGTAAACGGCTGCACACTGGGATTAGAAATCGTATATCCGGGAGGCGCCTCAATTTCAGTCACGACATAGCTCTCACCGGGAACCAGCGGGCCATAGTCGATATAGCCGTCGACGCCGGTAATCAGCGTGTCATCCAGCAGCGTACCGTCGGCTTTCCGGATTTCGAACCGGGCTCCGGCAACCGGCAGACCGGTCTTGGAATCCAGTTTCCGAATATACACCATGCCGTCGGCATAGTTGTTAAACGTCACAGAATACGCGTCATGCTGGTCATTGAGCTCGATATACTGAGGCGTATGGTCCACATGATAAGGAGCAGGAACTTCAAGTTCCTCAATCATGTAAGTGCCGTACTTCAAATCGTTCTCGATAACAATCAGACCGTTAGAATCCGTGACTTCTTCCCAGGAGGCTTCTTCCAGAGGAGACAGCGGCGTGATTCTGAATCTCGCGCCTTCAATGGAATGCCCGGTCACACCATCTTTTTTGAAGATTTTGATACCGGACTTGGGCTCGTTGGCATACGTGTACTCAATAACACGGTTTGCCGCGTCAGGATTACCACCGGCACCGTCGGAACCGGAGCTGGACGTAATAACAATAGTCCGGCTGCCAGGAAGTCTTGTATCAGTCCAATAACCGCGCTTAGTCGTATCCGTGTCATCAATGCCATGATAACCCTGCGGAGCATGTGTTTCGGTTAATAAATATTCGCCATTGGGCAGGTTTTCGAACACGTATTCGCCCTGGTCGTTCGTCTTACCGACTTTAGAAACACCGTCGCCCCAGCCATTCGGCTGACTTGCGTTCAGGTCCTGGTTTTCCAGACGAATAAGCTTGAGCGTGAACTCTGCGCCAAGCAAAGGCCATTGGGTTTCAGAGTCAATTTTGCGGACTTTCAAAGACCGATAATGGGTATCTTCGAAAGTAAACTCGACACGGCTGGAGTTAGAATTTAACTGCCGGACAATCGTGTAATCCGCACCGGATTCAGAACCAAGCTGGCGGTCTTTGTTGTAAAATTGCGGCGCAGACGTCTCCGTAACTTTAATCGTATAGCCGCGCTCGTCAAGCTCATTGCCGCCCTGGGTGTTCAAGAATTCTTTGTATTCTTCGAACGTGATTTTATGCCAGCCCTCGCGTTCAACGACATCTTCTTCGGTCGTTGTCCACTGAGCGTTTAACTTCTTGCCGTCGATTTCGACTTCAAAAGTCATGCCAGCAAGAGGCTCGCCGGTTTCATGGTCGATTTTGCGCACCCAGATTTCAGGATACTTCGTATCGTTAGCTTCAAAAACCAACGGGCTTTGGCTGCGATACAGCGGCTTGACCTGCCAGCCATTGTCATCAATCAGATAGCCCTCGGGAGCGGTTTTCTCCCGGATGGAAATGTCGAACAATTTCTTGTCAGAATAGCCGTCGTCGGTGCCCTCGTCGCCCAAGAAGCGCTTGTAAGATTCATAGTTAATGGTAATCATACCATCATCGCCGGTCGTATAATCGCCGATAGAATGACCGTCAACCATGACTTCAAACGTTGCACCAGCCAGAGGCTCGCGAGTGTTCGTATCGCGCTTCATGATTTGGATTTCGGGATACGGAATATCCTCGAAAACGAACTCTTTGAGAATTTCACCCTGATGCAGCTCCGCAAACTGCCACTGGTCGTCACTGAGCAGGTATCCAGCGGGCGGAGTTACTTCGCGGACGCCGATTGTCCAACTGGAACGATTGGTCCAGCCGTATTTCTGCAAGAATTTTCCATACACGTCTGGCGTAATCTCAATCGTACCATCCGGGCCACTCTTGAACGTGCCAAGAATCTCGCCTTCGATTTGGACTTCAAACGTCGCACCCTCCAGCGGAAGCGTAGTACCCTCAATATATTTCTTGATAACGATGCTGGATTCCTTATAGTTTACAAACGTCAACATGACTTCCATATCGTCATGAATGTCAGACGCTTCCAGCCAAATGGAATGTTCGTTTTCCAACGGCAGCAGGTATCCAGGAGGCGGAGATGTCTCAATGAACGTGTAATAGCCGTCCTCAAGACCGCCATCGCCGGCCCAAACAAACGTACCGTCAGAGCCGGTCTCCTCGGAGCCAACCTTTTGGCCGTTGCGGTAAATATCAAACTGAGCGCCAGCCAAAGGCTCACCATCAGCCGATACCTTTTTGATTTTAATACGCCGCAGCGGGTCGTTGGCAAATTCCAGGTTGCCGGAATGCATCGGATTACCGTCGGCATCAAAGCCAAGGGTCAGATGCCGCGCCGTCGTGTCGAGTTTATAACCCGGAGGGGGCGTCTTCTCGGTAACAGTATAATCACCGGGGGCGATATAATTGTCACCAGTGGGGTCCCACCATTGGATGGCAAGATTACCATTCTCATCTGTATCCATGTCATGAGAAACATATCCCATGCTCGGACCGGAAGAACCCGTCGTGCTGGAACCAGTCATACCACCGGAACCAGAACCGGAACCTGTACCAGAGCCAGAGCCTGTGCCTGTGCCAGAACCAGTTCCAGAGCCAGAACCCGTTCCGGAACCAGAACCAGAGCCGCCGGGCGTTGGCGTGGTAGCAGAAGAACCTGAACCGCCTTCTTCCTCGGCCTTATCGGGGGCCGTACTCAGGCACTCGGACACATAAAAACCGCCTGTATTCCGGGTCTTAACCACAGCCTGGGTCGCGTCATCGTCAAAATGCCACCACTCGGACGCGAGCGGGGACAAACCGGCGTTCATGCACGTCGTATGCAGCTTCATGGCACCGGCGTTATTCTTGACCGACGCTTTCAAATCGCTCTCAGGTGGATTTTGGCTGGGCTTGTTATACACAACGCCGTTGATGCTCAGGTCATGAATCTGAGAAGGCATACTGTTGCGGGCGCTTTTCAGGCCAACATCAGCAGCCGTTCCACGCTGATGATTGGAAATGTTCTGGGAAATAAACCAGCCCTTATGCCAACCATTGGAATCCGTCAGCAATGCGCTATACTCGGGCTTCTTCTCAACCAAATCGACAGCCGCCTTGACCTTCTTCTGGACGTCGAACGGCCGATACGCGTCGTAGAAAATCAGACCATCGCCGGATGCCGTCAATGCATTTTGCACGGCAGCCCATTTCTTCGCCGTGGCATACATAATTGGCACGATATACTCGTCTCTGCCAAGCCGGGCGTTGGGCATTTTCAGATTGCCGTACAGGTTCTCGCCTGTTACGCCAGACAATGGCAGATTACCAACGGCGTATTTGGCAGAATTTGCGTTCAGAATGTCGTATTCGATAGAGGGAAGCACGTCAGGCAGGTTAATCATACAATATGTATTATCAACCAAGCCCTCAAGACTGCCATTTGCCTCAGACGTGCGAACAGCCCATGTTTTGCCATTTTCAGACAGAATCGTGAACGCCGTGCCGGCCTTCAGTGTCTTGGTCGACCCGTCTGTCAACTTGATTGGCAAGTCGCAGCCAACAAAGCCGGTAGAACCCGCGACTTCCATTTCAAAATTGCCGGCCGCCGCGTACTGAACCGCCAGAGCGGAAAGAGAAGCAGCCGCTGCGGAACCGCCGGTGCCAACGCCGCCCTGAGAGTTGCCCTCAAAGTGGAACGTGGCCGGACCAACACCCTGCTTTGTCCGGGAGTCGATTTTACGGATAATATCCGTAGGCGGACCAGGAGGCGGAGGAGGAGTGTTCACCACACCGCCAACAGCCAAGTCAACTGCCGTCGAACGTTCATTATTCGCGGCAGTCGTGCCTGTTCCGGAAACCGTTGTCGTAATCAACTGATACCCGGCAGGAGCTTTCGTCTCTTGAGCGAAAATCTCGGCCTGCGATTGACCACCGAGCTGTGTAGAACTAATCTGGATATAGGCATAACCGTCGGACCCTGTAGTCGCGGTTCCGGCAACTTGCTCACCAGTTGTCGGCGTGGTGAACGAGAACTTGAACTCAGCGCCAGAGAGTGGATTGCCGTCGCCATCAACCTTCTTGACTTTCGCCCAGATGCCTTCAGGATTATCAGCATCTGGTGGAATCGGCACAATCATAGGCTGGAACGCGCTGTCAGGAGCGTTATACATCGCAAACGTCCAGTTACCGTATTGGCCGGACATCGCAGCGCCCAGATACGCCGTCATGAGGTCAACACACTCGTATTCGTCGGACCATCCAAATTGCTCGGCCCGGTCAGACTTGATATACGTGCCGTTGACAGCCTTATAGCCTTTTAATCTGGCTTTTGCCAGATTCAGCATTTCGGAAAAGCCGGCATCAGAAAGACCAAACTTGATATTTCCTGGATTTCCGCCTGACTCGACGCAAGCTTTTTTCGCTTCAAAGTCAAGCTCCAAACAATGCTTATACGCGCTTCCGTTTGTTATCAGCTCCCAAACAATCGTCTGTATCCAGCCATTTTCAATCATTTCATTTCCGCACTGGGACTTTGGCGGCTGCTCAACAGGCCAGCCATTCTTGTTTACTAGGAAATAATAGTAAGACAAGAACGCTTTTAACAGCGGGTCATCAATAATGCGGGAGAACGTATATGTCTTACCCTCCATGCTGTCGTTCATCCGTTTGTGATGGTTCGCGCAGAAAGCGATAGTTGGCACGCCGTTTACTTCAAACGTAAAAATGTGAAGCAGGCCACGGTCGCCGGAGGAAATACCCGGAATACTAAAGCCCTGGTCCATAGGCGGGCTCTTTAAGCATTTTATGGTCTGCGGAAAACTGCTTCCGCCGTCAGCCGCAAACGCCTCAATGGGCACCAGCGTAATAATACACAGGCACGCCAAGAGCATCGCCATACCGCGCTTCAGCTTAGAAAAATATTTTTGCACGTTCAATCAAACCTCCTTGTCATGCAAAAACTTGGAAAAATTGCTAAGACACTCAACTGGAATCATTGCCTTGCATAAGCACCTCCATAAAATAACGGCCTTGCCTGACAGGAATTCTTCTTGCCCGAGAAGAAAAGCTGAAAAACAAGAAAGTTCTGAAAACCACGGTCCACATTTACTTTGATATTTTACCTCGATTAGTTATCAAATACAAGCAAAATTTTCTAAAACAGGCCAGTAATGCGCCCTGAAAGTTATGGTCCAATCCTTCAAATACCCAATAAATTATTGGCAAAACGTGCGATTGGCAGGGTCAAAAAATTTTTTGAAAAAGCCTTGCTCAAAAATCCTCATATATGAGGCGATTATGTAAAATGACAAGTTTTTACTTGAATACAAGCTATAAAACTGACATGTTGACATACAGCAAACTATCGTATAAAATACAGGCGCCACGAGCAAGCCGGCCCTGGCGCAAGCGCCAGCAGCAGCCGGCGCCGGTGAGATAACGGCGCGGGAGCGGCCGGCGCCAAGCGCCGGCGGGAGTCATAATGAAGAGAAAAGCCCAAAACGGCCGGGCAGACCCGGCCGCTTCAGGCGATAAATTCACAAATCAAAATATATATGCGAGAAATGAGGTAATCACCATGAAGAAAATCCTGTCCCTGATTTTGGCCTTGACGCTGATGGCGTCGTTGGCCATTCCGGTGTTCGCTGCCGGGTACGACGATACCAGTGGGACCGACCCCGGTATCTACCTGGAAGACCCTGTGTCTGACCCTGGCGAAGTCCAGCCCGTCGTGGATATTATCCCGGCTGAGGATGTTATCCAGCCCGCCGAAGATGCTATTGCGTCTGATGACGAACTGCCTCTGGTCTCCAGCTTCAGCGACGTTCCCCGCACCCACGGGTTTTACTCGGCCATCATGGACTGCGCCGCCAAGGGCATCACGTCCGGATATTCTGACGGCACGTTCCGGCCGACCAATCCCGTCACCCGCGCCCAGTTCTGCGTCATGCTCTCCCGTGCGTTTTATCCCAATGAAGTTAAGAAGTACGACACGGACGCGTATAAGGCCGTCTGGTTTGGGCCCAATACGAAGGCGCTGTCTATGGCAGGCGTTCTTAAAAATACCAGCTTCCAGTACGGCTTTGGTGATGCGTCCATCATGGACCAGACGATTAGCCGGTATGACATGGCCCAGCTCATGACCAATATTATGACAGCCAAGGGATTCACCGCGACCAACGCTCAGAAGACTGAGGCGCAGGCTAAGATTACGGACTACAAGTCCATTCCCACCAAGAACCAGGATGCGGTCAAAAACGTCTATGCTCTGGGCATTATCACGGGCTACTCCGACGGCGCTTTTGGCGGCAGCAAGAACATGAACCGCGGACAGGGCTGTGTCGTGATTTACCGCATGATGCAGTACACGCCCGCGACCAGCAAGCCCAGCACCGGCGATACGACCTACGATGACGGCAAGCCTGGCACTACGACTGCGCCTACGACCAAGCCCAGCACCGGGTCCAGTTCTGACAACTCCAGTTCCAGTAATTCCAGCAATACCAGCTCGACCGGCGTTCTGGCTAACGGCAAAACCATCACCGAGGCGAATGTTCTCGCGATGATTCAGGAGCTTCTGCAGAAGTATCCCAAGGGTATGGCGTGGGGAGGAAGCACCTACAGAACCGGAACTGCCAGCAGCACATTAAACCTTATTGCAAGGGCATATACCAGAGCAGGCGGCGGCACCACAAGTATGCAAGGGGGTTGTGGCGGATTTGCCAGCCTTGTCAGTGACAGTATCTTCGGCTCTGGTGACGCCAATCCTGCCAGAAAAGTGCCTGTGGAATGCGTTCGTCCCGGCGATGTAATCATCATCCTCAATGCTGACGGGAAACTCACACATGTTGCCACAGCAGCCTCTACCATTCACGACACCTACGAAGTGAATGGCAATAAGTATCCTGTCATAACCGCATACCACGGCAACTATAACAGTAAAGTCGCATATGACACTTACTATCCCATCGGAACTAAATCCAACATGCTTGATGGAACTTATGTCGAAGTCTGGACTCGCTATCCGACTGATGGAACCCCTTGGACCGGCTCCAGCGGTTCGAACTCCAATAACTCCGGCAACACTGGTTCCAGTTCCACGACTCCCAGCACGACTCCGAGTACGACTCCCAGCACTGGCCGCACCTGCGACCTTTGCGGCAATTCCAGCACCAACTGGTTCTGGTCTTCCGACCGCAGCAAGCATATCTGCAACAGCTGCTACGCTACACCCTCTGGTAAGGCATTTATTGCCTGAGAATCGCAAAGAACCTGAATAAATGATTAGGAGCATTTTGTCTTAGTATTTGTTATAGTATTAGGAGCAAATCCCCCAAAAATCAGATATACAGGCATACGCGAAACAAAATCAGACCGCCGTGGGCTGCAAAGCCTGCGGCGGTCAATTTTTTTCATTGGCGGCGCCGAGCGCCGCCAGGGGCCGACAGGGGCCATTTTTTTATACAAAAGGAGGATTTGAAATATGAAAAGCAACACCACAAGCCCGCCGGATACGAAATTACAAGTCTTCGCAAATCCGGAATTTGGCGAAATCCGGTCTGTACTAATCGACGGCGAGCCGTGGCTTGTTGGCAAGGATGTAGCGAAGGCATTAGGGTATAAGGATACCGTAAATGCCTTGAAGTCCCATGTTGATACAGAGGATAAACGAGGGGGGTGGCAAATCACCACCCCCTCCGGAACCCAGACAATGACCATCATCAACGAGTCCGGCCTGTACTCTCTGGTTCTTTCCAGCAAGCTGCCTGATGCCAAGAAGTTCAAGCGCTGGGTCACATCCGAAGTATTGCCAGCGATACGCAAGACAGGCAGCTATCAGATTACAGACGCGAATAATACACAGCCCTGCGTCAATATCGAAATTATACAGCAGCTTCGGCAAACACCTATGGAACAAATGCCCGCTGTACTTGACTATTTGCGGGCCTGCGGCTATCCAGTCGGAACATATGAAGAAATCTACGGACAGCCGCCTGCCTTGTCAGCGCTGCCGGCACCAGAACAAGTCTCACCGCAAGACAGTGTGCAAATGTTTGTGAACCAGATTGTTCCGCAATTTCAGTGGCAGTTTTACTCGTTCGGAATTTTATTCAAATTATACACAAACTGGGTCAACCGTGAGCATATTTGCCAAAAGCCCCTTGGCAGAAACAAATTCGTACAAACTATCGCGAGCATGGCCGATGCCGGAAACATCCCAAACTGGTATTGCCCAGGCCGCAAACATCCTGTACGACCAAAACGCATGATGACCGGCGACGAGCCCCTGATGGCAGCCTATGACGTAAATATTGCAAGCTATATTGGCAGAGCGAACTACACCGGAATACAACGCGTGTGAAAACAAAATCAGACCGCCGTGGGCTGCAAAGCCTGCGGCGGCCAATTTTTTTTGCGTATCAGGCGTCTTCAAAAATTACAAAATATTTTATAAGATTTTATAAATTTTGAACGCGTCTGCACACACTTCGATTTCGGTAACGACATAGCTCTCGCCAGGAACCAGCGGGCCATAGTCAATATAGCCGTCGACGCCGGTAATCAGCGTGTCATCCAGAAGTGTACCATCGGCTTCCAGCGTACTCCCAGAAAGAATATTCTTCAGGCGCAATAGCCCAGCCGAGAGAACCGTCTTCATAGCCTTTTGCCATCTTATAGAGCTTCATCTCAGAATCCCAGATGGCTTCAGCAGAAGTCGGGCTGACAACTTTGCCGGCAAGAGCGCCCTCAGTACAGGTATACTTCATAGGCTGATTCTTGGCTTCCAGCTTACCGGCACCGGCATATGCACGTTCACGAGCCAAAAGCCAACGAGCTCTGCCGCCAGCACTTGTAGGCTCTGTACCGGGCGCACGGTTCTCAGGAGAATCATCCCAATCACTAAACAATGCCGCAAACGTGTTTGGCTGTGCTTTAACAGACCAAATATAAGCCTGTGTTGCAGCCTCAGACCAATACCGGGTATTGCCAGCATCCAAACAAGGCACATCACCTAAATAGTCCTGGTTATCTTTGATTGCATAATACTGGTAAAAACCAATATAGCAAACAAAATGAAGCGCCTTATTGCTGTCTTTGGTAATTTCAACCGGGCGGCCCCACTTAGAACCTTCACAGCCACCGCCAAGCCGCTTGCCATTATTCGCACAAAACGCAATACGCTCGCGAATCTGGTTGTTTTCATCAGGCGCTTTGATAGTAATCTCATGCGCCATCTGACCCTTACCAGAAGACCCATTGCCAAGCAAAGGCGACTTGTAGTAGTAATACGGTTTACTTGTACCCGTTGCAGACGGAAAGTCCTTCAACGTAATGGTCGCCGGAGCTGTAGCAAACGCTGTCATAGTCAAGTCAAATGCCTCGAACGGCACCATGCCGACAAGCGAGAGCATAACCAGAAATGCAGCAAAACCACGCTTCAGCTTAGAAAAACATTTTTGCACGATTCTAAAACCTCCTTATACATGCAAAAATTTTTGGATGACTCGAATGATATTAACTGGAATTCATAAGCACCTCCATAAAAATAACGGCCTTGCCTAACAGAAATTCCTCTTGCCCAAGAAGAAAAGCTGAAAAACAAGAAAGTTTTGAAAACTGCAATCCACATTTACGCTAACATATTACACCGGTTTTGCCAGAAATACAAGCAAAATTTTCTAAAACGAGTCACAAACGCATAAAGAAATCAAAGAAAATAAACAAAATAACCAATAAAATATTGGAAAAATCGAAAACAACAACGCCTTAAAATTCATATCAACAAAACGAAAACGCTCATATATCAATAAATTTCGAACAGATTCTCGGTCGCATGAATCAAATGCACACCGCAGGACCAAACAAGAACCATATGGTTACATTTAAATCAACGGCGCCCAAACAAAGCCTGCGGCGACCAATTTTTTTGCGTAACATGCACTATGAATTGCATGGTTCCATTTTGGCCTTTTATTGGTTCCATTTTGGGCTTCTAATGCCAGAAAAAGTTTCGAAAAATGGCAAAATATATTGACCTTACGGCATGTTTGCGGTATAATATGTTGCAGAAAGGCAATGGTGATATACATGCGGGTGGCGGATGTCAACTTCTTCTTCGCCCCGAGTAATATTAGATGGGTCAATATGAATTTCCACCTAATTTTTGTAGGGCAGCAAATAACCGTTAGGTGCTTTGGTCTCGGCAATTTTGTACATGCCCTCGTTCAGTCCATCATCACCGCATTCAGCATCAGCGCCATTCTGCTCACAGATAGCACTGCCAGACCAAACGTCGCCGACTTCAGATTGTTATAAAAACGCAATCAAACAAGTTAAGCGGCGGCTTGGCGCGATTGTGGGCTAA
This sequence comes from Oscillospiraceae bacterium, assembly GCA_910575505.1. GTDB lineage: Bacteria > Bacillota > Clostridia > Oscillospirales > Oscillospiraceae > Oscillibacter. Next base: position 13,746 of record CAJTFK010000021.1, on the reverse strand, counting down.
TGCAGGCCAAGAAAGTCTTTTAATTTACCGATGGTTTCGCCGTCGGCATGGGCCTTATGGCCATTTTCAAAGACTGGCAAAAAATTACGAAAGTGAGATAAACACTATGAAAAACCAAAACGAAGCGAAGGACCATATCCCACAGGAAAAGATTCAATTCAAGTATTTAACAAAGTCCTTTGAAGCCCGAGACCTTGAAATCAGCATTGGATATTCCACAGGAAACGAATGCGCAGACCTTATCGAAAAGGAGTTGGAAAGACCCGGTTATTGTGAGGCTGCGAAGAAGTTTATCATGTGGAAATTAGATGAACTTACATGGCGTATTGAACGCAGGGAGGACCAAGCCACGATTGAAGAAGACGGTATCAATCCGAAGGATGACCCTCGGTATCCTATGTTGGAACGCCTTTGGAGCGAGCTGGAACAGCTGGAACGCAAATTGCCGCCTATCCCTCTTTATCTTTGTACCCGTTCCAAAGGTCCCTATGATTACATGGGCTTTCCTCTGGATGATAACTGGGTATATAAGAGCTATGAGGATGATTTTTCCCTGGACCTAGCGATGTACATAGATGACCTCCGCAAGAACCCGGCGGGGAATGAGCCTTTACTTCAACTGCTCCAGGGTATAGAAGCCATAAAGGCTTTGCAGTCCAGAGATGCGGCTTTGCAAGCCAAGTGTGAGCGCCTGGAAGCCCAATACAGAGATTCGCGTTACGAGAATTATGATTTGGAATGTAAGAACTCGTTTTTAGAATCCGAAAAAAAGTATCTTGAACAGGCTATATTGAAACTCTGCAATTATTACAGCCAGCCCACCGGAACGACTCCGGAAATGGCAAGTGAAGTTCTGGAGTTATCCGAAAAGACCGAAGGAGTTTGTATTTATTCAATTCTGTAATCAGTCAGGTTCCCCCGGAGTGCTCACGAACTCCGGGGGACGAATATAGTCTTTTATGGTCCGTCCCCTCCGGGGACGGACCAATCATAATATAGCGCAGGGGCTTTGCGTCAGCTGTGTCAGCAAAATATATTAACTCTCTCAAATTTCCCCGACGGCTTCGCCGTCGGCAGGGGCCTTTAAGCCAATTTCCTGGCAGCAAAATATTGTGGAGAGGATGGTAGCGATTATGGGCCGCCGAATGAAGTTCACAGAATACACAGACGAAGAGCGTAGGCAAATCAGGCATGTGGAAAAAATGGAGGAAGAAATGGAACGCGAACTCAGAGTGGATTACTCCAAGATGAGTGATTGGGTAGAACGTTTCATCGCCGAATTGGAGAAGCCCGATTGCTGCTCAGAGGCTGAACTGCGTATCAACTGGCTGATGTTCCGCCTTATGTGTGGGAACTATGATGCATCCAAAGACGTCTACGTGAAGCCGGAGGAAATCACCAGCAGAGTTCCCAACAATGAGGATACCATGAGATAATACAGGCTCCCCCGGAGTGCTCACGCACTCCGGGGGAGCGAAAATAGTCTTTCTCTGCCCGGGTCCTCCGGACCCGGACGGAAATAGTCTTTCTACGTCCGGTCCCTCCGGGCCCGGACGGAAACAAATACAGAGTGGGGGTATATTGAATACTGGGGCTATTGAAGCACTTGCATTCAATACGGTTCCGGATAAGGTCTCGGAGCGGCCAATGGCTGTTCCGGGGCCATTCTTTTTTGAAGCGCCGACGGAGACCGTCGGCAGACGCCCTTGTTCGCATGGCGGGGGACCGCTCAGGGAGCTTGACGGGCAGTGCCCGCCAAGCCCCATCGCTGGGTCCCCTGTTCCGTGCTCGGCCCCATGCGGGGCGCTGCGCCGGAACATCAAGGTATGCGGGCACCCATCGGCCCCCTGCGCAGCGGCTTCCGCCCTCCGCCACTGGCCCCCGCGAAGGGGGGCCGCTGGCTACGGACCGCCGCTGCTCCGGGGCTTCGGCCTGCCGCTTCGCGTCACCACTCCGCCGGGGACCCAGGCCCCCGGCTCCGTTGGCCTCGGGCTATCGCCGCCTGTGCCCGCCCGTCGCTCCGCCGCCGTCTCGGCCCCCCGCTCGCCTCGCTACGCCCTGCGGGCGGCTCGGACGGCTCCGGCACTCGGTCCTGCGGCTCGCCCTTGGGCTGCTCCGGGTGGGCCTGCGGCCCGCCCTACGCGCCACTGCGGGTTCGCCTCCGGCCCTTCTGCGCCGGAACCTCGGCGGGTCCCCCCAAGACGGCCCCTGCTCGTCGTGGCTGGTCGCTCGGTCCCCTCGCTCCGCCACGTCGGCAGGGCTATGGGCTCCGCTCCTCCCGCCTGGGGCCTGGAGCGGCCCTGCGGGCCGCTTTCTCCGGCCCCCGGCCCCAGGCGTTTTTGGAAGAAGCAGCCAGGGGGATAAAGTTGGATTGCGAAGCTGGCAGAGTTCTGGAGCTTTCAGCGGCGGTTCGCCGCCAGGGATAGTAATACAGCTCTGCCCAATACATCCGGCGAGAAGAATGGAGAAATACACGCTGGAGCTGAAAACAGCGAAAAAGTTCCGGATTTGACTTGTAGGATTTGTAGGACTTTTTTTCAGGTTTCGCTCCTATATATTTCCCTAATACACATATGTGTTATAAATAGATATTTCTATAAACTTTCTAAAAAAAAGACTTACAAACCCTACAACATACGTCAATCCCTTGCAGCCGTATGACTTGAGCCTGTATGATATTTTTTCGGGATTTCATACAAGGAATTGAGCTTCCAGTGTATTCCTTGCGGCGCAAGGCTTTCAAGGTTTTCGCTTTGTGCGTTTTTTCTGACTCTGAAATCGAAAAAACCTACAAAGCCGGAGTGTCTGCCGCTGTTCTTACGCTTTTGCGCTCTTTTTCCCTGGTCTGTATGGCCTTGTACGTTTTTTTCAGATTTGAATTTCAGACGGGCATTTTCTCTCAAAAGTTGCAAAAAATGGTTTTTCAGGCTCAAACATTCCTGCGTATATTTCCGGCAGAAGTAAGAACAATGACACCCGTGTGGTAGGTGCCATTGTTCTGTATATTTAAGTGGCCTTATCTTCGCCGCAGGTTTCTCCGCCGGTTTCGGCTAAAGCCTGCCGAATCAAGTCGTCCATTTTAATAGACTTGGGAGGCATCGCCGCTTCATCTTCATTACCAATGCGAATGAGACCAGTGTACGAGGGTTTTAATTTAGGCACACAGATTTGCTTAATATCAGTGCCACGGTAATCCGGATTCATCCAGAGTTTCAGCTGGTATTCCAAGATTAAAGGCTCTGGCATATCCATGAGCTTCTTCGGTCGCATAGCAATCTTGCGCCCAAACGTCGTGAAACCGGGAATCTTGCCAGCTTCGGCCATATCGGAAATTTCTTTCACAAACGTGTTACGGCCCTGGATTTTACCAGACGGCGAGTTCTGAACGAACCAGGCTTTATACAGGTCATACAAAAACGTGAAAGGTAAAATACCCCAAACGGTCTCCTGAATCATTTCCTCAGCGAACAGCTGAATCGGGTTGTTATATTCCTTGTAGTCTTCCAAGACAAACCGGCAAGCCGCTGGCTCAGATAATTTATAATAATTCATGTTCAAGACTTTGAACAAGACGTACTCAAGAACTTCTTTCCGGCTCAGATAATCGTCTTTTATGTACTTCCGGGCCATGCCGGTAAAGCACTTGTCGAACGGGATAAACAGCTGCCGGCGATAGAAACTCTCGGACGTATCCCGGATTCTGGGATACTCGTTCAGACACTGGACCATGAATCCGAAGAATTGATATGAAATAGGCGACTTGAACTTCCGGTTAATCAAAATCACGTCATTCGTGATAACGGCCTTTAGATTTGCAACCTTGTCAAGATACACGCCGACGTCGTTCTCGTCAACGATAATCGCACTGGAATGTATCAGCGGCTCCAGATGGAAGTCTTTCGAGAAGTCACTCAGGGATATACTTGCGTAGCTCCCGCGTCCACACAGATTACGCATGAGCTCACAGAGCGTGCCCTTGCCGGAATTGCCCGACGCCGAATACAGCCAGGCACATTGGTCCCAGCGGACAAATGGCCTGATAATCGCACCCAAAATCTGCCAGAGTAATTCGACGATGTCAGCATCGTTGGAAAGCCCAGACATCCAGGATTCCACGTCCCAATCCGTATTATCGTCAGGATTGTGAATGACCACATTCTGGGCATTCGGGTTGTAATCCACACGGGATTTCGTCAGGAACACTTTGTCAGGGTCAAACGGTTCCAGAACTTTGGTCTTGTAATTGAAAATGCCATTGTTGACTGCGATTAAGTCCTGGTCCATGCAGCGACGCTTCCGGTCAAGCAGCTCACGAAGAAAGTGCCTGACTTCTTCTAAATCCTTAGCCGTTGCCGCCCCATTATATTTAAATATCAAATGGTTCAGAGTCCTATCTGACGTATCATAAATCCCGGCATTAGGTCCATCGTCATTATATACACCAATCAAGTCGAATGGCGATTCTTCAACATCGCGCTTCTCACAAGAAATAACTGCGACGAGCTCAACCTTGTAAATAATCCGAGCAATTTGAACGTTCGCCAATCGGTCCGGAATTCTCAATTTCGTCCCCTTGCTCAGCAACGCGTTCTGCATCTCAATTGCCGTTCGTGTCTGATTGACAATGTCTTCTTTGATTTTCGCACGATTTGGAAACGTGCCGTTCATCTTGCCTTGGGGGTTTTGGCTCAAGTAATCATCGACGGTACTGAGCAAAAGGTCGTCCATAGGGACAGCCATAGTTAGTCACCTCCTCCCCAGTTAATCAGGCCAAGGATACCGGCAACCTTATTCTTGCTTTCAATGGGAGGAGCAGGTGTGCCAGCAACGCAAGGAAAAATACTATAATGGATGGATATGTCGCCTTGCCCAAGCGCCATGAACTTCTCGCCGCTGGGGCCGTTCTTGATGCTCTCAATCAGAGCCAGGTCCTCGGGCCGCAGCGGATTGTCCGGCTGACCGCTGTCCTGGGCCACGGGCTGGGCCTGCTGGGGAGCGGGCTGGGAAACCAGCTGTCCCGGCCGGACCATGTACTTCTCCAAGACCCGCAGCAGTTCCGCGTCCCGCAGTTCCAAGTCTGCTCCGGGTGTCTGAGTATTGCCGGTCACAGACACATACTTGTTGGTTGCTCCGGCAACGTAGACCTCCAGGCCCTTGGCCTGGTTGTTGATGTAGTACTTGTTGCTATCGAGGACGAACCCCGGCGTGAGCAGGAACAGGATGCGGATACCCCGCCCACTGGGAGAGACTTCCGTGTAAGCCCGCATGGTCTTCATGATGTCATCGGCCATCGGGGAAAGATTCTCGTTCTCGTCAATGCAGTGGTCGATGTCAATGGCGGCCAGGCAAGAACCGTCCGACAGGCGGAAGATGCCTATACCCACGCCGTCGTACCTCGCTTTGGCGTAATTCTGCACTTCCGAAAAGCCCCCAAACGTGCTGGGGTCCGCGGTGTCGGCGGGCGCACTCGTCTTAGGATTGTACGGGACCTTGGCCGGTTTCACACCGTTGCCCCGAGGCTGGTACTTCCAGATAACGAAAGCGCATTCTTTCTTCGCTCTCTCAGGGATGTTGTTCAGATTCATGTTCGGGGGCATCATCACAGCACCTCCCCGTTTCTTCGCGCTCTCAGGGGTGTTGTTCAGATTCATGCTCGGGGGCATCATCACAGCACCTCCTCGGTCGAAGCCCGCTGCACCCAGGCCATGAGGCCCGGAACGGACACAAGCGTTCGGCCGCCGACCTGGAACGCGGGGAACCCTTCACTCCGGGCCAAGGCATAGGCAGTGGGCTTGCTGATGGACAGCAGCTTGGCCATCTCCGGAACGCTGATTGCCAGCTTGCCGGTGGTGTCTGCGCTCAGCTGCTCCAGAAGCGGCTGGTCATCGTGGCCGCCCTGCCCCCTGCCATGGCAGGGGGAGAGTTCATTGATAGAAGTGGGATTATAAATCAGGGCTTCGTGCTGGGGATGGCCGCCTGTGCAACTGCAATTACACATGGTGCCGGAGGTGGTGGAATGGTGCCTCATCTTAGGGACATGCGGAGGCAAGTGCGTGCTTTGCATCGCTTCGGATTTCTTCATGATAGAAATCCTCCTTTTTAAATTCTTTGGGTTCGGACCTCTGGCCCGGTCCCATGGTGCTATCTTACCACCGCCCGGTTAGATTGTCAACATTTTTTCAAAAAAAATCCCCGGGAATTTGAAAAAAGATTTAGTCCCACGAAAATGCGGGCAACCGAGAGGCTACTTGGTGGGCTAAAGCGGCCACTATACCTTATTTAAATAATAATCTCCCTTTTCCTGTAAGTAGCGGCCCTTCCGCTTCCCATACATTTTGCAAGAAAAATAGACCCAGAAATCTTTTTTAAAATTTTGTTGACATATGAAGATGACGTGCTATAATAAAAATGAAAAATCAAAGAAGAGGAGGAAGCAAACTGCTATTATGACAACAGGTGAAAAAGTCAAGCAGGCGAGGATAGCCAAGGGTCTCGCCCAGGACTACATTGCGGCTCGCTTGGGTATTTCCAAGTCCGCTGTCAGCCGATGCGAGCTCGGCCAGCGGCAATTCCGCGTTGACCAGCTTTATACTCTGGCGAATCTGCTGGATGTTCCGCCCTATGAGTTGGTCAACATCTCTCCGGAGAAGAAGGAGGAGCTCAAGCAGATTTCAAAAATCATATCTAATTTCGAAGACCGCTATTATAATGGGGATTATATCGGAGAGGCCGACCAATGGATTCCGCAGTCGATGGAGTTTTTAAAACAGCTGATTGAGCGTGAGTTGGCCACCGCCGCCGCTGAGCCTGGTCCTGATGGGGCATCGTCCGAAAACTCGCAAGAACCGGAATTAAAAAAGCGCCGGAGACGTACCGCAAAATTTGACACCATGTTTAACCAACTCAACGATGCGGGCCAGCTAAATGCCTTGGAATATCTTAAAATCATGGTTCAGGTCCCAACCTTCCAGCTTCATCCCCAAAAAACGGATGTTTATTCTGGGTTGAATGAAGAAGAAGGGGCGCAGCTGAAAAGCGTGATTGGTACGCTGAATGAAGTGAAGTACGAACGATTTCAGCTGATGGAGGCCCATGAGCCGGAAGACAGTGAAAAGATGAGGGAGAACGCGGAACAGATTGCCGGTTTAAATGAGATAATTGCCCAAATTATTACAGGCGCAATCAAGCGAGCGAACCCCCAAAATTAAATGTGGAAATTCTAAAAAAAGAGACTGTCCGCATGGTTGCAGCCACACGGACAGTCAGCACAAAGCCCTGATTTATAATCCCATTCTACTAAAGCACCTGTGCTCCTATAGTATAGCACGTAGGGGCCATGGTGTCAAACCCGAAAGGAGAAGTTTTTTTACCATGGCAGAGAAAAAAAGACGTGCCAGAGGCGAAGGCAGCATCCGCCAGCGGCCCAACGGAACTTGGGAAGCCCGGTTCGTCATTGGCGTGGACCCCGGCACTGGAAAGGACATCCGCAAGTCCATCTATGGCAAGACCCAGAAGGAAGTCCGTAAAAAGATGACCGAGGCTGTTGCCGCTTTGGACAAAGACGACTACCGGGAACCCTGTAAGATGACCTTGGGCCAATGGCTGGACATCTGGTGCAAGGAATATTGGAGCGACATTAAGAACTACACCAAGGCGTCCTATGCTGCTCATATCCAAAACCATATCAAGCCCTGCCTTGGAGCCGTGAAACTGGAGGTCCTCGCCCCCCATACGATTCAGAAATTTTACAATGGTCTACTGGAGGCCCAGGACGGCCATGAAGCCCTGAACCCCAAGACCGTCCATAACTGCCACGGCGTATTGCACAGCGCCTTGGAAAAGGCCGTAGCTATCGGCTATCTGCGGTCTAATCCCGCCGATGCCTGTACGTTGCCGAAGAAGACGAAGAAAGCCATCAAGCCCCTGGATGATGATGCCACGGCCCTCTTTCTGGGGGCCATCAAAGGGCACCGCTTCGAGACCATCTATTTGACCGATATATTCACCGGAATGCGCCGTGGCGAGGTCTGTGGCCTTACCTGGGACTGTATCGACTTTAAGGCCGGGAGCATCTATATCAACAAACAGCTCCAAAAGGAGCGGGGACCGGGCGGCAAGTACGTCCTTCCCACCACCAAGAGTGATAAGAGCCGGGTGGTAGTTCCTGCTCCGTTCGTCATGGACGCCCTGAAGGCCCAGCAGGCCAAGCAAGCGGAATGGCGTCTGAAAGCTGGCCCCTGCTGGGAAGGCGATGCCCTGGGCGACTTCGTGTTCACGGATGAGCTGGGCCATCACCTGGTTCCTGACACCGTGTATCGTAACTTCAAGCGTATCGTAAAGGCCGTTGGCCTGCCTGAGACCCGTCTGCACGATTTGAGACATACGTTCGCCGTGGCGTCTCTCCGGGTCGGGGATGATGTCAAGACCGTCCAGGGGAACCTGGGCCATGCCACAGCGTCCTTCACGTTGGACGTCTACGGCCACGTCACTGACCAGATGAAGCGCGAGAGCGCTGACCGGATGCAGCAGTACATCGAGAAAATCAAAAAGAGCGGTTAAAACGATTAGGCGGCTCTTTGTTCAGAAGAACATGGAACCGCCTTTTCACACCCCACCCGTGGAACCCCGAACGTATTTTTCCAGTGTGCGTGCCCCAAAACAGAAAAATCTCCCGTAAGGGGTATTTGAAGGGGTAAGCTGATTTTCATGTCTTGAAACTCGAACTTTTAAACGTAAAACCAGGCGATAAAACAAGAAGAATCCCCGTATTCGTTAAGAACACGGGGATTCTTCTTGGTACGCCCTGAGGGATTCGAACCCCCGGCCTTCTGGTCCGTAGCCAGACGCTCTATCCAGCTGAGCTAAGGGCGCACATTCTGCCCTCCCGGACAGCCTCATTATAATAACACACTTTTTTTGAAAATGCAAGCCCTTTTTATTTTTTATTTTGGACACCGGTCCAGGGTCCGCTTATACATAGAATTCCTCCCCGGTCTCCAGGCAGAGCGCCCCCAGGCGGCCGTCAAAAATGCAGCCGCAGTCTATGCCGATCTGCTGGCCCCTCCGGAAAATCCGGTCCTGGGGGGCCTCCCCCGCCTGCCGGAACAGCAGGCGGGTGGGGGTGTGGCCATAGACCAGAAAATCCCTGCCCCGGTACAGGGCATTGGATTCCGGCCCGGCAAACAGAAAGTCCTCCAGTGCGTAGTCCTCCAGGTCCCTGTCCGGAGAGAAGCGGTCCAGTCCCGCGTGGACCAGCAGATAGGACTGCCCCCCGGCCTCTACCTGAGCATAGAGGTCCATTTCCAGGATATAGTCCAGAATCGCCCGGCGCTCCTCCTGCCGCAGCCGGCCCAGCTCCTGAAGGGTGGGCTCCCCGCCGTTGAGCAGCCAGTCCCCCAGAGCGCCCACGCGGGTCTCGTCCAGACCGGCTATGCTCTCCTGGGTCACTTCCTTCAAGAGCCAGGGCAGGCAGACAGCGGCGGTGAGCTCGTGGTTTCCCAGTATGGGAATCACATTGGGCCGGTTCATCATGTCCAGCAGCACCCGCACGCCCTGGGGCCCCCGGTCGATCACATCCCCCAGGACATACAGGGTGTCCCCGGGGCCGAACCGGAGCCCGGCCAGCAGTGCGGCATATTTGTCATAGCAGCCATGGATATCCGAACACACATAGGTCATGGGACAGGACTCCTCCCCGGCCTCCCCGGGCCTGATTATTTGATGGTCCGGGTCCGGACCTCCTCCTCCAGCAGCGCCGCGAAGGCCTCCAGACTCATGGCCCCCAGGTCCTCGCCGCCGCGGGTGCGGACGGAAACGGTCTGATTTTCAATGTCCCGGTCGCCCACCACCAGCATATAGGGAATCTTCTCCAGGGTGGCCTCCCGGATTTTCTTGCCGATTTTCTCGTTGCGCAGGTCGGTCTCAGGGCGGAAGCCCCGGGCGTCCAGGGCGGCGGCGATTTCGCCGGCGTAGCCGTTGGCCCGGTCGGTAACGGTCAGGATTTTTACCTGAACGGGGCTCAGCCAGGCGGGGAAGGCCCCGGCGAAGTGCTCGGTAATGACGCCGATGAACCGCTCAATAGAGCCCAGGACCACCCGGTGAATCATGACGGGGCGGTGCTTCTGGCCGTCCTCGCCCACATATTCCAGCTCAAAGCGCTCGGGAAGCTGGCTGTCCAGCTGGATGGTGCCGCACTGCCAGGTCCGGCCCAGGGAGTCCGCCAGATGGAAGTCCAGCTTGGGCCCGTAGAAGGCCCCGTCTCCCTCGTTGATGACAAAGTCCTTGCCCATGTCGGTGATGGCGGCCTTCAGAATGTCCTGGTTCCGCTCCCACTCCTCCACGGTGCCAATGTGGTCCTCCGGCATGGTGGAGAGCTCAATGGTGTAGCTCAGGCCAAAGGTGGAATACACCTCGTCGAAGAGCCGCACGGTCTCCTGAATCACGTCCTGCATCTGCTCCCGGGTCATGAACACGTGGGCGTCGTCCTGGTTGAAGCAGCGGACCCGGAACAATCCGTGGAGAGCGCCGGACAGCTCGTGGCGGTGAACCAGTCCGATCTCGCCCACCCGCAGAGGCAGGTCCCGATAGCTGTGGGGCTCGCTGGCGTAGACCAGCATTCCGCCGGGGCAGTTCATGGGTTTAACCGCGAAATCCACCTCATCAATAACGGTGGTGTACATGTTGTTTTTATAGTGGTCCCAGTGGCCGGAGCGCTCCCACAGCTGGCGGTTCAGCATGATGGGGGTGGAGATTTCCACATAGCCGTATTTCTTGTGAACCTCCCGCCAGTAGTCCAGCAGGGTGTTTTTCAGCACCATGCCCTTGGGGAGGAAGAAGGGGAAGCCGGGGCCCTCGTCCCGGAGCATGAACAGTCCCAGCTCACGGCCCAGCTTCCGGTGGTCCCGCTTCTTGGCCTCCTCAATGCGCTGGAGGTATTCGTCCAGCTCGTCCTTTTTGGGGAAGGCCACGCCGTAGATGCGCTGGAGGGTCTGGCGGCTGGAGTCGCCCCGCCAGTAGGCCGCGTTGCAGGCGGTGAGCTTGATGGCGTTGCCTTTGATGCGCCCGGTGGAGTCCACATGGGGGCCGGCGCAGAGGTCGGTGAAGTCGCCCTGCTTATAGAAGCTGATGACGGCGTCCTCCGGCAGGTCGTTGATGAGCTCCACCTTGTAGGGCTCACCCTTTTCCTCCATGAATTTCACAGCCTCGTCCCGGGGCAGTTCGAAGCGCTCCAGCTTCAGCTTCTCCTTGCAGATTTTCCGCATTTCCGCCTCCAGCTCCGCCAGCTGGGTTTCGGAAAAGGGCTCGGGGGTGTCGAAGTCGTAGTAAAAGCCGTTGTCGATGCTGGGTCCGATGGCCAGCTTCACTTCCGGGTGGAGCCGCTTCATGGCCTGGGCCAGGATGTGGGAGCAGGTATGCCAGTAGGTTTTGCGGTAGGTCTCGTTTTCAAAGGTATAGATGTTCTCTTCGCTCATGGGAAAGCCTCCTTGTTGTATTGAGGGGCGGAGATAAAAAAACCACCCCCGATGACTCATCAGGGGTGAGATACGAAACACGTATTCCACGGTTCCACCCTGCTTGCGTCCCCCAGGGGGCACGCCGCTCGTGTCCGCTGTAACGGGCGGGCCCGGCCCGGTTGTCCCGGGCGGCTCGGGAGTGGTACTGCGGGGGCGGATATAGGGCGCTTGCAGCAGACGCGCCCCTCTCTGGATACCGCTGGCCCGGTGCTTCTCCGTCATTGCCAGTTTAACAGAGTACACTATAGCACCACGCCGCCCGCTTGTCAAGAGGGGACCGCCGGAGTGCAGGGAAATCAATTTTATTCCCTAATTTTCCGAATCTCTGCCAGAACAAATGCGGCACAGCACAATCGGCTGACATAATTCCTGCCGGAAGCCGAAAAACACACCCGGGCATATGCCGGAGAAGCAAAACAATCTCCAGATTCAAGTAATTGATTTCCCTGGCCAAAGCGCCGTTTCCGCATTTTATAACAGGATCATGATGCAGGGTCCGCCGCCCCCGGCGGCCTGCCGATACAAGGCCCGGGCCTCACATCGGGCCGCCCGGGGAGCGCCTCTGCAAAATAAAATCAGCCAACAGGACCTTCCCTCGTTGCCGGAATCGTTTGTCCGCCCACGGCGTCAGGCGGCCCGGCTCCTCCGCCGTTGACACCCGGCGGGGCCTGCTGTATAATCCATGTCAAATCGAAATCACTCCAGCATTCAAAAGTGCGGACAGAGGAGGAACCCGGCATGTATATTGAAGGAAGGTATTGGAACAACTTCATCGGAGACACCGACGACAGTCTGACGCTGGTTGACTATCTGGCGGACAAGCGGAAGGAGGAGATTCCCCTCAGCGAGATTTTTTCCGACACGGGGCTGGACCGGCAGGGCTGGCAGTTCCGGGAGAGCGGCGTGCTGGAATATCAGGACGGGGAGGGATACTTCTCCGAATTTCACTACGCCATAGACCTGGTCACCGACCTGGCCGCCCTTTTGCTGGAGTGCCGTGTCAGCGGCAGCGTCAGCCTGGAGGAATTGCAGGGAGGGGATGGGGGCCCGGTTTCCCGCGTCCGTATCACGGCCACGGAGGACGAGATGACGCGGATGAATCAGGCCCTGTCGGACTTCGTGTTTGCCCCCCTGGACTATGACCTGTCCGAGATGTGTTCGGAGGAGGAGATGCAGAAGCTGGCGGAGGTCTGCAAGAGCCTGATGAAAGAGCTGTTCCGGTAAACGGCCTGCTGCCTCCGGGACGGGGAACGGAAGGACACCGCCCCTGTTCTCTGGACCGGCGGATGTACGGAACCGCCCGGGCGCCGGGCCCAAAAGCTTCAAACAGGTACAGATGCTGAAACGGCAGGAAGGGACTTTTCCCTTCCTGCCGTGAGACTGTCGAAAAAACGGATTGCCTTCAGCTTTCGGAAAGGAAGATAGTATGAAAGAAACCCATCAGGGGTGTCTTTCATGTTCAATCAATAAGTTTACAAAACTTTTTTGAAGTTTTGTAAACTTGCTCAGCCTGTCGAAAAGACTTTTTCGACAGGCTGACGGCAGGAAGGGACTTTTCCCTTCCTGCCGTTTTTCGATGTACGCGGCTCGGAGCGCCGGGGTTCCTTATGCCCCGCTTTCCTCCGGCTCCTCCAGCAGGCACACATGGGGATTCTCCTCCGCCGCCCGGCGGAGCAGCGCCGCCAGGGCCCGGCCCCGGGGGCCGAACCGCTCCTCCAGGGCCCGGGGACGCCGGAGCGTCACCGTCACATCCTCCCCCAGGTCGGTGAGGCAGTCATAGAGGGCGTCCAGGTTCCGGCCGTATCCGGCGGGAAACAGGGGGGCGAAGCCGTCGTGAAGGGCCTCCAGATCCCGGAGGGTCTGGCCGTCCACCGTTATGAGCCTATTCCTCTCCATACAGCAGTTCGAAGGAGGCGTAATGATCTTCCGTGTAGTAAATCAGTCCGTCGTTGGAGAAGACAATCCGCTTGGCCCCCCGGCTTCCGGCTCCCAGGGTGTCGATGTCGCACTCGGTATAGGACCGGCCTTCGGCCTCGGGAAGCAGGCCTTCATAGTTCCCGAAGCGGTTCCCGCCGATGCACATGCCCGGGGCCCAGGGCTCCAGGGACCCGCCGGACCACCCCAGGTCCCAATGTCAATAACCTAAGCCCATGGAGGGATATCTGAATAAAAATATGAATGGAATGTTCAAAAACACTTGACAAAAGGAAAAAACTGTGGGTGCTTTTTCGCT
>CAJTFK010000020.1 GCA_910575505.1 Oscillospiraceae bacterium | reverse complement strand
CTCTTGATGACGCAATTCACTTTGCTCTCAACTGTGTTTCTGCTGCCGATTGCGTTGGCTGGTTCTGTTGCGCTGGCTATTGTTTATTTTGAGAATTGCTCTAGTAGCATAGACCACTGTGGTGCCAGAACACAAATTTCCTCTGCTTTCTTTCCGGATTTTAACTCAGAATTTATAATAGTTACAATTTCAGTAGCTAAACTATCCTTGGAAATCGATTTGCGTTAGCTTATTGTTCCAGTAATATTTTTAATTTCTGCAACCGAATATGCAGAAATCTTAGAAACTTCAAAATTACTATATAAATCCACTAAACGCTGAGTGGAACGATAGCACCCCGTAAGTGCCATTTCCTGAAATGTTGTTTCAAAAAGTGAATCTAATTCTATCTTGCATTTTGCAACTCCTCCAAGCGAACCGTATATTGCCTGATTGGTATCACCGACAAACATGATACTAATTGCCTTGTTTTTCTTAAAAATTCTAGCAAGAATGGTGTATTGGAGTTCATTTGTGTCTTGAAATTCATCTACTAAAATGCTGTTTACTGTAGAGGCGATGTTTGCACAAATGAATGGACAATGCTCCAACAGTTCATCGGAAAACCGAAGAATCATTTCAAAATCAATTTCTTTTTTCTCTGTAAGAGTTTGTTCATATTTGTTGACAACATCTGAGTATTGAAAAGGATTATCATAATAGTTTAAATTTATCCCTAACTCTTTAGCAAATCTTTTTCCGTATTCGCTTTTTACGAACTCGTCTATGATTGTATAACCTTTGCTTAATCTATTGGAATACATGGCATAGGGACGAATAATAAATCGCATACAAAACTGATGAATCGTCCCTGTCCAAATATTTGCTAAGTCAACATCCATGTCAGTAAGACGGTTCATGATTTCTTCTGCGGCCCTATTCGTATATGTTATTGCTATATTTAACTTTTGAGAAAATGGTTTTTGAAACGCCTGATATGCCAGCCTGCGAGTCAGTGTTCGGGTTTTACCGCTACCTGGACAAGCAGTGAGCAAAATATTACCAGGGTCTGTACACGCAACTTCTTGTTCTAACGAAAGCCCTTTTAAAACATCGGATAAATCAGGCATTCAGCATACCTACCTTTTTGATGAAAACAGTAACCATATCTTCTGGAAACTCACTGCAAAAATCCTCAATTAGACTATCAATTTCCTCTGTAGTAGCATTCGTAAATTGTAGTTTCATTTCATTATATTCAGCACCTAAATCGTATGTGCCAAATGAGTACCTCACCATCTTCCAAAGTAAGTCTGATGATGCAACATCCTTTGCAACATAAGCAACTGCATAAAGTATATACATTGGAATAATGGCACTGGGATCAATTTTTGAAGCAAGTAATGTGGCGTACCACCCTTTATGAAGATGCTCTGCAACGGTAAGAATAGAATCATATCTTTCAGCGGGTGTCCCTGATTTAATTGCTTTAATATGCTTATTTTTCGCATCAGCTTGTGTATAAGTGTCCTTTATAACTGAATATACAAATTGTTTATTATTTTCTATATTAGCGAAATCCACTTCAAGCGTATGGGGAGCATAGAAAGCTTCAACATAAGGGTTTGAACCAAAAAGATTAAATAGTTTCTCTTTCCTTGATATGCCTCTTTTCTTTGCTTCTTCACTGCATCTTTTTGCACCATCAATGGTTGCATCTAAATCCGTCACAATTGCACATCGTCTTTGCAAGCGGGTTTCATCAAAAATACAGGCGATATTTTCAAAACCCACACTTCCGACATTAACAAGTCCAATCCCCATTTCATCGAGAGAAACTCCCAGGACTTTTTTAATTAGAGCTGGGATCAAAATCTCCTCACCATCTCCTTCAACAAGGATAATTCCTTTTGAAAACAGTAAAACGCTTCGCTTGGCATCCAAATATCTGGATAGGACTTGTGTAAATGGTAATCCTTTGTGGTTGAGCATGTCTTTTCCAAAATTGTCTAATCCGTTGGTGGGCCTCATCACACAAGAACATTGCTCATCAACTTTTTTCATAATGTTTACTTTTTCAATATCAGATACTTCTGAGAGGTGCGTAGAATGTGTAGACATTATAACTTGTGTATAGGAATGTGTAACTTGAAGATTATCAAATAGCGTTTTTTGAATGTGCGTGTGGATATGGGCCTCCGGCTCTTCGATAATCATAATGTTTAAAAGTTCACGACTTCTATTAGCTTCAAACTCAACCAACTTCATGGCAATATACAAAATATTAAGATGACCTAGGCCCAACAAATCAATATCGTTCTGCTTTGAAGGAGCTATTGCTAAATATCGGGCAAGTGTCGCAAAATCTTCTTTTAAACGAGATTCTAACTTTATATCAGGAGAATATACCGTTCCAATCATTTCAAGAAGTTTTTTGTTAATTTGGTTTCCAATATCAGAAATTTGAGGAATACTTGAAATCTTTAAGTTGAGCGCAGAAATTTTCTTTTTAATGTCAATAATATCTGACTCAGGAATGTCACCTTCAATAGTATCAATCATTTGTCGTATGGGATTTTTAGGCTTTCGAAGTTCGCTCTCAACATCTCGCAGAGCATCGATAAATACAGTTGAAATATGCTGCCAGACATTCATCATATCAATTTTTGATCCGAGAATAGCACTATCATCATTTTCGGGAGAAGCATATTCCCCAGCTAAGATGTCACCTACAATCGAACGATACAAATTTTCATCTGTAAAATCTGCTTGAGATCTCGACGTATAATAAAATTCATAATCACTCAACTTTATTTGAGAGCGGACGGCTTCAAATCTTCCATTTTGAGATGCCTCCGCTAATTCAGACCGCTTAGATTTACACGGACGAATAAATAAAGTGACCGTACCATATCCTTTGTCGCTACACCGAATATACGATTTTAAGAAATCAGTATTTTCTTCAGCTGGTGTTAATTCAGAACAAAATTCGCTTTTTTTATCTTCGTTGGATATTTCATCAAAAAAGGCAGAAATTATTATCCAATGACCTCTCCAATCACCTAATGCATATGAAAAATCAGTTTCCTTAAGCCGCTTTGTATTATAGTAATAGCTGTCATCTAACAATATCCGCATAGCGGTTAATGCATTGGATTTTCCGGAATCGTTTTCACCAATAATCGTATTGGCTCCTTTAGAAAACTCAAAACGAGCAGACTTTAAGTTTTTGAAATTGACAATTTGAATATATTTCAAATACATATTTAGTTACCTGCTTTCCAACAGCAAACGATATTACAATGTGTGAAAGGATATGTCTCTAAACAACCATAATATCCAGTTTTTAATTCCTATCATTTTCTACTCTTTTGTATATTACGATGTTGTTTTGTCTTGCCTCTTTGACTAATTGGGCTATTCATATGTTTTGATAACCTCAGCACCTCAATTACAGTTACAAACTGCTCTTTGGTAATAGCGTCATAGTCGATTCCCAAATTAGCAAGGAAAAATCTGGCCTTCTTTTCTTCGGCACTGCCCTCAAAGGACATAATTTCTTGCAGTTGCGCCTGTGTTTCAACTGCGACAGAAGTTTGATCGGCAGTTGTTCGGTCAGCTTTGTGTGCATCCCGGATTCCATGAAGTATCCGGTTCAAATCCTCAGCGACTACATAGCCAAAATACTCTTCCTCCTGGACTTGTGCCAACTCCAGTGTTCGCAGATACAAGTCATTCTTTGTTTCCTGTTTCGCCAAGAGCATTTGTCGGACAGCTTCCAAGACAGCGTTCATATCGTTGATCCGCATATCGGCGATTCGGTCAACGAAAATCTCCGCATCCAGCATCATTCTCTGGAAATCAGGATGGCAAAGCATTTCCGACAACAGCCGCTTATTGAAATTTACATTTCTAAGTACATCAATCGCATCATCACTCAGATGCAACTCGGCAAGGGTTGTGTCTGAGTGATTTTTTTGTTCTGTCAGGCCCAACAGGTAATCCGTAGATACGCCATAAAATTTTGCAAGGGTAGCGATGCTGAACGGGCTGATATCTTTGAAATCATCTGCTTCATATTTTCCAAGAGCAGCGCGGGATAGGCCAGTAGCTTCAGAAAGTTGCTCCAAGGTCATCTTCCGCTCTGTCCGCAAGTCCTTTAATCGCTCTTGAATGGTAAGTTTTATGTTCATGTCGTACCTTTTCCTTTATTATACCACTTTGTCCTACGCCAGGCAACAGCTTATGCAACGATTTACAATTTCTCCATAAGCGTGGAAATCACGCCGATTTGCCGCCCTTTTCCATCCTCTTGGATATACGGGAAGGGGCGTATTTTTTCGCTACAATGTACCTGACACACACCATTGAACCTTGAAAATTGCATGACCGTCCGAATGGGATATGCTTTCCGGCGAAGTGCCGCCATGATAGGAGCGCACCAAGGGAAGCAGTACGCCGGGGTAAGATTCCGGGCAGGAACGGCATTCGGGGAGAACGGCGCCTAAAATCGCAGTTTAGATTCAAGCCTTGTGAAATCTGCGAATAATCGGTTGTTTGCGTACCTGTATCTGTATCAAAGAGCACTGCGCTCAATGATGAATGCAGTATGCTAGCCGGTACACCTTTTCTCTATTCAATAAAAAAGCGTACTCATCGGCAAAGTCAAAGGACAGTCTATGCGGGCAAGGCATCACAGGCGAAAATCTGAACAAACAATCCGATACCGACAAACAACACTCTGCGGCGAACAGGCCTCGCACACTCGCATACCCATTATACCACAGGGTGAGCCAAAAGAGAGGAAAAATTTACCCATGAACATGAAAAAAGCAGAAGTCTATCGAAATGAGATCAAGTCCTATATCGTCCGGGCTGGCATGACCATGACGGAGGTGGTGGACTATCTGGCAGACGAGTACGGCTGGAGTGCCAGTGTTCCCAACCTGTCCGGCAAACTACGGCGCGGTTCCCTCCGCTACGGCGAGGCTGTGGAACTGGCCAACGTGCTGGGCTATGACATCATCTGGAAGAAGCATGAGCGATAAGACCAGGCGACCAAACTGGTCATTTGATTTTGATAATGGTCCAAAATGACCCATTACCACATCTTTCTGGATCAACGGTTCATTTTGAACCGTTGCCCTGGTAAGTGATCAATTTGGTCACATAGCAAAATCAGTGGTTCAAAACGAACCACTGATGCCGTCAACATGGGATGGACAAATTCTGTCCACCCCACTTTTCCAAGATAGAAACAGCTATAATCAGTGATTTTCAGCAGTGGCTGCCGAAATTTGTGGTGGTGACCAGATTGGTCACCACCAGCTATCGTAATATGGAATCAACGGACAAAAGTTACCCGTTGATTTTCGGTATTGTGGTGCGGGTCGTTTTGACCCGCACCATGTCATGCTGTTAGAGAGCACATCAACTGTTCAATTTGAGCAGTTGATGTGGCAGATGCCAATATGTGGTGGATCAAAGCGGTGCGGACAAAAAATGACCGCACCATATCATCAGCGCAAGCATCAACGGGTCAAAACGGCCCGTTGATCTTGCTTGTGATGGACTTTAATATTCCAAAGTGGCTTGGGCCATTTTGACTCACCCCACTTCGGCATGGCACAGTGAAAGAAAATCAAACAGCGGAGGTGAGAAATTGTCAAATATCTACGGCTATATTCGTGTCAGCACCAGGGAACAGAACGAGGATCGCCAGTTGATTGCACTGCGCGAAATGTCTGTTCCTGAGAAGAACATCTTTATGGACAAGCAGTCCGGCAAGGACTTCAACCGGCCCCAGTACAAGAAGCTGGTGAAAAAACTCAAGCCGGGCGATTTGCTTTACATCAAGAGCATCGACCGGCTGGGGCGCAACTATGAAGAAATCCAAAATCAGTGGCGAGCCCTGACAAAGGACAAAGGCATTGACATTGTTGTACTGGATATGCCCCTATTAGATACCCGGCGGGGCAAGGACTTGATGGGGACGTTCCTCAGTGATATTGTCCTGCAAGTGCTGTCTTTCGTGGCAGAGAATGAGCGCACCAACATCCGCCAGCGGCAAGCGGAGGGTATCGCGGCGGCGAAAGCTAAAGGAATTCGGTTCGGCAGACCACCCCTGCCGCTACCGGAAAACTTCCATGAGAACTATCAACGCTGGAAAAGCGGTGAGATC
Source organism: Oscillospiraceae bacterium (assembly GCA_910575505.1). Lineage (GTDB taxonomy): Bacteria > Bacillota > Clostridia > Oscillospirales > Oscillospiraceae > Oscillibacter. Next base: position 67,659 of record CAJTFK010000020.1, on the reverse strand, counting down.
ACCTGCACAACTGCGGCAAGAGCCTGCAGGCTACCACTGTCCACCTTTCGTGACAAGGCGGCGGTCTACGAAAAAGCCATATTACCGTAAATGGACGTTTCTGCGGAAAGGTGTAGGTTTCCGTAAACGCCCATTTTCTTGCTTGCCCACAGTATACCACGGAATTTGTAAATTTTCCATAGCTATTTTGTGATTTCCTTTGCGATGCGGCGAACAAAAGTCTTGCTGCTCTATGACAACGGAAACCTACACCATTCCGCAGGCCCAGGAGGAGGGGCGGAGTGATACTCAATATTCAGGACGACATTCTAAAGCTCCACTCCTTGGGACTTCTGGACAAGCTGCTGTTGGACAAGACCACCGGAAAGCGCATCATGTGGGCCACAGACGCTTACACCGCCCTCGGCCCCCGCTATGGCCGGAACGAGGAGATTACACCGGAGCTGATTACCGGCCCCAACGCCAGCGTCATCAAGACCCGCGCCCGGAAAGAGATGGAGCAGCAATCCAGCCGGACACGGCAACATGGAGAAGTTTCCACACCTCTGTGGGTCTGCGAGAGGATGTGTGACTACGCAGATGAGATGTGGAACAGCAAAGCCCGCTGGCAGAAGTATGTGGACGCCCGTGTGTTGGAGATCACCTGCGGGGAGGCCCCGTTTCTGGTGAGTCGGTATGACGTAGAAAGCGGCGAGGCCATCCCCATTCCAAAGCGTATCGGCCTACTGGATCGGAAGCTGCAAGCGGTGAACGAGAACACCCGAACAGAGGAAGATTGGCTCAAATGGGTGTTTCGGGCATTTCATGCCACCTATGGCTATGAGTTCCAAGGGGACAACCTTCTGATTGCCCGTGTCAATCTGCTGATGACCTTTGAGGAATACCTGTGGGAGCGCTGGCGGCGGAAGCCTATATTTTCCGAATACGGGAAACTCATCACGATGATTGTCTGGAATGTGTGGCAGATGGACGGTTTGCATGGGACCATTCCATACAGTACCGCCGAGGAAGAATTTCGGCAGTTCAGCCTGTTTGAGTTCTTGGACGGAATGTCCGAACCTGATAAAGAAAATAAGCAGCCGCGCTGCCGGGTCTATAACTGGCTTGGCGGCGGGAGCGTTGAATATTCAGATTTACCGACGAGGGGGAAACGGGCGATGAAATTTGATTTTATAATTGGAAACCCGCCGTATCAGGAAGAAACCGTACAAGAAGTTTCCAAGACAAATGGGCAAGCCCCCAGAAAAAATATTTTCCATTATTATCAAATTGGAGCAGACAAGTTGGCTGGAGAAGCGGCTGTTCTAATTTATCCTGCGGGACGCTGGATTCACAGGTCAGGAAAGGGCATGGAAGAATTTGGACTACAGCAAATCAATGATCCAAAACTTAAAAAGGTAATCTTTTATCCAGATTCGAGTGAAGTTTTTTCTGGTGTTGCAATTGCGGATGGCGTTGGTATTGTAATAAAAGATATGAAGAAAACAATACCTGGATTTGAATATGTGTATCGAAAGAAATGCTCAGAAACCAGTGTGATGTTGGAATGCCCAGGAAGCGAATTGATACCGCTGAATCCGAGTGATCTGATTATTACTCAAAGGGTAAATGCTTTCGTTCATAGCAACAATCTAAAGTATCTTCACGAAAGAATTTTACCTCGTTCTCTCTTTGGCATTGAAAGTAGTTTTGTACAGGAGAACCCGGAAAAAGCAACTACTTTGGAAGCCACTTCATCTGTGGACTACTCAAAGCAGATCAAACTTTTTACAAATGACAAGGCAGGAAAAGCAGGCCGTGCTAAATGGTTTGTTGTAGACAGAAGTACCATAACCAGCAACATACAATTCCTTGATGAGTGGCAGGTGGTCGTTTCCAGTGCGAATGCGGGCGGCCAGAAGAGAGACAATCAGCTTGAAATTATCGACAATCATTCCGCATTCGGGCGTGCGCGTGTTGCGTTGGCTTCCTTCAAGACATATCAGGAAGCACAGAATTTCTTCAAGTATGCTCAGACTTACATTGTCAGATTTATGTTCCTCATGACAGATGAAGCCTTGACTTCTTTGGGGAAGCGTGTGCCGGATTTGATGGATTATTCGGATGCAAACATATTAGTTGACTTCAATGCAGATTTGAATAAGCAACTTTATGATTTGATGGAACTAACGGAAGAAGAAATTATCCACATTGAAAATACGGTAAATAATCTGCGTAAATCCAGGAAGGAGATGACATGATGGAAGCTGCAAAAATTCAATCCTTCTCCCGTGTCGTCCCCATGATCTACGCCTACAATACCCCCGGCGTTTCTTACCATGAGGGTTGGACGAAAATTGGCTATACCGAGAAACAAACCGTTTCCCAGCGCATCAAGCAACAGACCCACACCGCCGGGATACAGTATCGGCTGGCCTGGCAGGACAACGCCATTTTCAAGGACGGCTCCGGGGAGTATTTTACCGACCACGATTTTCACTCGTTTCTGGAGTCGCAGATAGGCGTGGAGCGCACCCCCGGAACAGAGTGGTTCCATGTGGACGGCCCCACCTCCCACCAGCACTTTGACACCTTTTCCCAGCGGGAATTGGCGGCGGTCAGCAGCGAACGGCTGACATACGAACTTCGGAAAGAGCAGCAGGAAGCTGTCTCTATGACGAAAACATATTTTGAGAGCGGCGGCGAGGAATTTCTCTGGAACGCCAAGCCCCGATTTGGCAAAACGCTGACTTCCTATGATTTGGTTCGACAGATGGGCTTTACCAAGGTGCTGATTGTTACCAACCGGCCCAGCATCGCCAACTCCTGGGCGGAAGACTTCTTCAAGTTCATCGGCTGGCGGGGCGAGTATTCCTTTGTATCCGACACCGACGCTTTGAAGGACAATCCCGGCGTTCTGTCGCGGGATGCGTATCTCTCGGCCATGCGTCACCGGGAGGGGGAACCGCCCAAGCGGATGATCGCTTTTGAGTCGCTGCAAGGCTTAAAAGGTTCCGTCTATTTCGGCGGCAATTTTGATAAGCTGCGCTGGATGAGCGAATTGGAGTTTGACCTGCTGATCGTGGACGAGGCCCAGGAGGGCGTGGACACCATGAAGACTGAGCGTGCCTTCCGGAACATCAAGCGGAAGCACACCCTCTATCTGTCCGGTACGCCCTTCAAGCAACTTGCCAGTGAGCAGTTTTCCAAAGAGCAGATTTTTAACTGGTCCTACGCCGACGAGCAGGAGGCCAAGGCGAATTGGAGCGGCGAGGACGCCAACCCCTATGAGATACTGCCCCGGCTGGCTATGTTCACCTACCAACTCTCCGGCATGATCCGGGAGCGCATCGAAAAAGGGCTGGACTTGTCCGGCGAGGATACTGTGGACTACGCTTTTGACCTGAATGAGTTTTTCACCACGGATGAGCGGGGGAGATTTGTCCATGAGGAGGAGATTAGAAAGTTCCTCCACGCTCTGACAACACAGGAAAAATATCCATTCTCCACCCCGGAACTGCGCCGGGAGCTGTCCCATACCATGTGGTATCTGAACCGGGTGGCCAGTGCCAAGGCGTTGGATAAGCTGTTGCGGGAAGACGAGGTTTTCAGAGAGTATAAGGTCGTTCTCGCGGCGGGAGATGGGCGCACCGGCGATGAGGACGAACAGGCGGCAAAAGCCTTCGACCAGGTGAAAGCGGCGATTGCTCAGTATGATAAGACCATCACCCTGACCGTGGGGCAGCTCACCGTGGGCGTCACCATCCCGGAGTGGAGCGGCGTTCTCATGCTGTGCAACATGAAAAGCCCGTCCAGCTATATGCAGGCGGCGTTCCGGGCGCAAAATCCCTGCATTATGACCCGAGACGGCCAGCGTTTCCGCAAGGAGACCGCCTATGTCTTTGACTTCGACCCCGCCCGAACGCTGGTTATCTTTGACGAGTTTGCCAACAATCTGACTACTGATACCGCAGGCGGGCGCGGCACCGGCGATGACCGCAAGGAGAATATTCGGCGGCTGCTGAATTTCTTCCCCGTTCTGGGCGAGGACAGCGAGGGCCGGATGGTGGAACTGGACGCCGCCTCCGTCCTGTCCATCCCCCGGCGGCTGAAAAGCCAGGAGGTCGTACGGCGAGGCTTCATGTCCAACTTCCTGTTCCAGAATATTAGCAATATTTTCGGCGCTCCGGCTATCGTCCGGGAGATCGTGGAGAAGCTGACGCCGGCTCAGGAGGAGGGCAAGAAAGCAGACCCCAAGCGGCTGGACGGCATGAACACCGTGACTGTGGACGAGGACGGCGAGGTGGAGATTTCCAACGAAACCGTCATCGGCAGAACGAAAGATTTGTTTGGCCCCAAGATTTACGAGGTTACAGAGGATCTTCAGGCCCATGTGGAGGCCATCGCGGAAAGCCCCACCGCCGAACATATCGAGACTTTGACCGAGGCCGTCAAGGCCCATATCAAGGAGAATGTAGTTGCTCCCGCCGCCGAGGGCTACGGCATGAAGAAGGGGGCGCAAAACCGTCTGGAGCGGCAGGTGGAGCAGGAAATCGACCAGACATTCCGGCAGATACAGGGCGACTATGAGCAGCAGGCCCGCATTGCCAAAGCGGAGTTGGAGCGGAAACAGCAGGCGGCGACCACGGCGCAGGAGGTCAAGCAGGCCGAAACAGACTACGCCGCTGCTGTGGACAGCGCCCTAAAATCCTTCGTGGAAACGGTGCAGGAGACTGTCCAGCAGACCGTTGAGGAAAAGCCGAGGGAAGTTGTGGAACAGGCGGAGCGGCACAAGGCGGAGCAGGAAAAGCAGTCCGTGGAGGATGAAGTCCGCGCACATCTCCGGGGCTTCTCCCGTACCATCCCCAGCTTCATCATGGCCTACGGGGATGGCAGTCTGACCCTTGCAAATTTTGATGCCTACACCGAGGACGATGTGTTTCTGGAAGTGACCGGCATCACGATGGCCGATTTTCGTTTTCTCCGGGACGGCGGCGAGTACACTGACCCAGACACTGGCGAGGTCAAGCACTTCAATGGGCATCTCTTTGATGAGGTTGTGTTCAACGACTCCGTGGCGGAGTTCTGGAGCAAGAAGCAACAGTTGGCCGACTACTTTGACGAAAGCCATAACGAGGATATTTTTGATTACATCCCGCCCCAAAAGACTAATCAGATCTTCACACCCCGCTGGGTGGTGTCCATGATGGTGGATCAGTTGGAGGAAAATAACCCCGGCTGCTTCGATGACCCGGACAAGACCTTTGCCGACCTGTATATGAAGTCCGGGCTTTACATCACAGAGATTGTCAAGCGGCTTTATCGAAGCGAGGGCTTGAAAGCGGCGTTCCCGGACGAGAAGGAGCGCATCCGCCACATCCTGCAAAAGCAGGTTTACGGCATGGCCCCGACCCGCATTATCTATCTGATTGCCACAAACTACATACTGGGATTTGATAATGAGTTGAAGGACAGCACTCATAATTTTGTTCAGGCTGACGCGGCAGAGGCCGCAAAAGCCGGGACACTGGATAAGCTGGTAGACCAGCATTTCGGTGGGCTGTCCTGACTATTGAAAATTCCAAATGGCGCACTTTTATACGGGGTGTTCCCCGTATGTGCGCTCTGCGAGGCTGAACGACCCTGACTTCCGAAAGTCAGGGCCGTTTTCCGTCGCTGGCGCTCCAAACAAGGGGCTGTCCGCCCCTTGCGCCGCTTTGCGGCTATCCCCATTGAAATTACATACGTGCAACATAACCGCTTGTCGAACTGACAGGCGGTTTTTCATATCCGAATCGAAACTGGAAGGAGGTCATTTGAATGTATGAACCAAGTACGGAACTCAAAAAACTGGAGATCGAGAAGGCCGGAGCTGAGCAACAGCTCATGAGAGAACAGCACAAATACCAGCGCCTTTGCAACCGGGAGCAGTATTACAAAAAGAGAGAACGCACCGCGAGGGCGCATCGCCTGATCACCCGCGGCGCGGCTGTCGAGAGCGTGTCCCCGTTGGTGAAGGTGTTGGGCGAAGTCGAGTTCTTCACTCTTGTAGAGCGCATTTTCTCCATGCCGGAGGTCAAAGGCATGGTGATGGAGGCGGTCAATGCGCACAACGCTGCCGAGCAATTGGGAGGTGACTGACTATCGCTCTTTACCATTTCCACGCAACACAGATCAAGCGGAGCGCGGGACAGTCCGCCATCGCCTCCGCTGCCTACCGTTCTGGAGAGAAGCTGTTCAGCGAGTATTACGGTGAGGCCAGCGACTACACCCGCAAGGGCGGCGTATCTCATTCTGAAATCCTATTGCCGCCTCATGCTCCGCCGGAATATGCAGACCGCCAGACACTTTGGAACGCCGTAGAGAAAGCGGAACCACATCCTCAGGCACAGTTGGCATATAGCTTTGACGTCGCCTTGCAGAACGAGTTTTCCTTGGAGGAGAACATCGCCCTCGCAAGGCAATTTTTATTGGAGCAGTTTGTCAGCCGGGGCATGATCTGCGACTTCTCTGTCCATCAGCCGGACAAAGAGGACGGCGGTATTGCCAATCCCCATTTTCATGTGATGTGTCCTATCCGCCCTCTGAAAGAAAACGGGAAATGGGACGCCAAACAGCACCGTGTCTATGTGCTGGACGAGGATGGAAACCGCATTCGGGACGAGGCTGGCAACTATGTGTTCAACGCCGTCCCCACCACGAATTGGGGCAGACCGGAAACATTGGAGGAATGGCGAAAGGCATGGGCAGATTTGTGCAATTCCCGTTTTGAAGAAAAAGGGCTGTCCTGCCGCATCGACCACCGCAACTATGAGCGCCAGGGAATCGAGCAACTACCCACTGTTCATGAGGGACCCGCTGTCCGGCAGATGGAGGCAAGAGGCATCCGCACCGACAAGGGCGACCTCAATCGCTGGATCAAAGCCACCAACAGTATGCTCCGCAACATCAAGCAAAAAATCACTGGATTGATGAAGTGGCTGACGGAAGTAAAAGAGAAATTGGTTGCGGAGCAATCGCCGGATTTGGCGCAGGCCCTGTCTTCCTACTATTCCGTCCGCAACGCTGGGGCTTACTCGCAAAAAGCGAAGGTCGGCAACCTGAAGCGGTACACCGAGGACTTTGCGTTTCTGGAATCCAAGGGCATTTTCACAATCGACCAACTGCATGAGTTTGTGTCCGCTATGAACAGCAAGGTGTTTGATCTGAATGATTCCACCAAGGCAAAAGCCGCACAGATGAAAAAGCTGAAAGACCTGATCCGTCTGGCAGAGGACTACACCCGCTTGAAGCCCATCGTTGACGCCATCCCTGCCAAAGGCGGATTTGGAAAGAAGCAGGAAAAATACAAGGCCGAGCATGACAGCGAGATCAGGCAGTTTTACGCGGTGAAGCGCAAGCTGGACAACGCTGGCCTTCCCGGCAAAAAGCTGACCTCGAAGCAGTGGCAGACGGAACTGGAAATGCTCATGGAACAGTACGCTGCCGAAACCGCTGAACTGAAACCTGTCTATGCCGATTTGAAAAAACTGCGGGATATTCAATTCAAGGTGGATTCTGTTCTTCATGACCAACAGCGCCAGCAGCAAAGAAAACAGGAAGTCGAGCATTGACTTCTGAGAGAGGAGTGAAAATTTTATGAGTGAGAAAAACACGGCGATTGAAGCCGCCGAATATCGGTTTCGTTTTGACGAAGCGGGGCGCATCCATGTTCGGAACCTGTCCGCTTACTGGATACCGGAACTGACGGTCACGGAGGAGATTGGCGGCACTGTCTACACCATCACGGGCAGCTATGAGGGGACGGAGAACTTCGTTCGCAGACTGGAGCGCATCGCCGCCAAAAATTTTGCGGAAACAATGGAGGTGGGCCGGTGACAAATCCAGCGAATCATGCTAAAATAGAGTCAACCAATCCTGTACTGACAGTTGCTCCAATAAAGGAGGAGACAGAAATGTCGGGAGCAACAAATAAGATCACAGCCCTCTACTGCCGCCTGTCGCAGGAGGATGAGCGGGCTGGGGAGTCCCTGTCCATTGAGAATCAGAAGGCTATTTTGCTCAGCTACTGCAAGGATCACCATTTCGGCAATCCGAAGTTTTTCATTGATGACGGCTACAGCGGCGTAAACTATGACCGCCCCGGCTTTCAGGCGATGCTGGCAGAGATCGAGGCGGGCCATGTGGCGGTCTGTATTACAAAAGACCTCAGTCGTCTGGGCAGAAACTCCGCGCTGACCGGGCTTTACACCAACTTCACCTTTCCGCAGAACGGCGTCCGGTTCATCGCCATCAACGATAACTTCGACACCGCCGACCAGAACAGTATTAACAATGATTTTGCGGGCATCAAGAACTGGTTTAACGAATTTTATTGCCGGGATACCAGCCGTAAAATCCGGGCGGTTCAAAAGGCGAAAGGTGAGCACGGCGTACCGCTGACAGTCAATGTCCCCTACGGCTATGTGAAAGACCCGGAGAACCCCCGCCACTGGCTGATCGACCCAGAGGCCGCCCAGGTGGTACGGCGCATTTTCCAGATGTGCATGGAAGGGCGGGGGCCGCAGCAGATCGCCAATCAGCTTCGGGCGGACAAGGTGCTGACGCCCACCGCCTACAAGAAACAGCAGGGGCGCAGTACCCCGAACCCTGTCCCAGAGAACCCCTATGGCTGGCAGGACAGTTCTGTTGTCAAAATTCTGGAACGCCGGGAGTACACAGGCTGTACGGTGAACTTCAAGACCTACACCAACTCCATTTGGGACAAGAAGCAGCGTGAGACGCCAATCGAGAAGCAGGCGGTTTTCCCCGACACCCATGAGCGCATCATCGAGGACGATGTGTTTGAGAAAGTCCAGGCCATCCGCCAGCAGCGCCACCGCATGACCCGCACCGGCAGGAGCAGTATCTTCTCCGGGCTGGTCTACTGTGCAGACTGCGGTTCCAAGATGCAGTACGGTTCTTCCAACAATGGGGATTTCGCCCAAGATTTCTTCGACTGTTCCCTGCACAAGAAGCACAGGGAGAAATGCGGCGGACATTTCATCCGGGTCAAGGTTTTGGAGCAGTTGGTCTTGAAGCATATGCAGCTGGTGATGGGGTATATCCTCCGGCATGAGGACTACTTCCGAACCGTGATGGAACAGCAGATGCGGGTGGAGAGTGCCGGAAAGATTCAGGCCAGCAGAAAGCAGCTTGACCGGGACGAGAAGCGGATCAGCGAGTTGAAGCGACTGTTCGTCAAAATCTACGAGGACAACGCCAGCGGACGCTTGAGTGATGACCGGTTTGATATGCTGAGCCAGAACTACGAAGCGGAGCAGAAGCAGTTAGAGGCCGAGGTCATCACCCTGCGGCAGGAGATTGAGGCGCAGGAGCAGCAGAACGAAAATATTGAAAAGTTCATCCAGAAAGCGCACAAGTATGTAGGCATCGAAACGCTTGACCCGTATGCCCTCCGGGAGCTGGTGCAGGCCATCTATGTGGAGGCACCGGACAAGTCCAGCGGTAAGCGCCGCCAGAGCATCCACATCAAGTACGACGGCATGGGCTTTATCCCTCTGGATGAACTGATGAAAGGGGAAACGGCGTGACCGGAGTCACGCCGCCCCTTGAAAATACAAGGTTTTCAGGCTTTTGCTTAATACTGTTTTACGGCCACCGCCCATTGACACAGCGGCGGACTTTACGGTATAATCTCTTCCAGAGAGAGCAAAGGCGCCCCCTCAGGGGGTGTCTTTGCTCTTTTTATGTCAGGTATTATCTCAATTAGCGGGCCTTGGGCCGAAAGGAGCACAGAATGGAAGGATACACCAGAGAGGAAATCCTCCGCCTGATCCAGGAGGAGGACGTCCAGTTTATCCGGATGCAGTTTACCGATCTCTTTGGACAGCTGAAAAATGTGGCAATTACGGTATCGCAGATTGAGCGGGCACTGGACGGGGAGATCATGCTGGACGGCAGTTCTATCCAGGGCTCCGTCCGTGTGGAGGAGTCCGACCAGTATTTGAAGCCGGATTTGAATACGTTCGCCATCCTGCCCTGGCGTCCGCAGTATGGCAAGGTGGCCCGGATGATCTGCAATGTCCACAACCCGGACGGCTCTCCCTTTGCCGGAGATCCCCGGAACGTGCTGAAGCAGGCACTGCAGACGGTAGAGGATATGGGACTGGCCCTGAATGTGGGGCCGGAGCTGGAGTTTTTCCTCTTTCTCACTGATGAGGAGGGGAATCCCTCTACCAGGACCGCCGACAGAGCGGGATACTTTGACCTTGGTCCCCTGGATCACGGCGAGAGCACCCGCCGGGAGGTGGCTCTGGCGCTGGAGAAGATGGGAATCGGGGTGGAGGCCAGTCACCACGAGGTCGCTGCCGGACAGCACGAGATAGACCTGAAATACGCGGATGCCCTTACTGCCGCCGACAACATTATGACTCTCAAACTGGCTGTGAAGACCCTGGCCCAGAAGAACGGACTCCACGCCACCTTCATGCCAAAGCCCCTGCGGGATGCGGCGGGCAACGGGATGCATATCAACCTCTCTCTGTTCCGTGAGGGACGGAATATGTTTTATGACGAAAGGGATCCACAGAGATTGTCCCTTCTGGCCCGGCAGTTTATCGCGGGCCTTCTGGAGCACGCCCGGGGATTCTGTGCGCTGGCCAATCCGCTGGTGAATTCCTACAAACGAATGGTGGCGGGCTACGAAGCTCCCTGCTGCCTGACCTGGTCCTCCGGCAACCGCTCTGCGCTCATCCGAATTCCCGTTTCCAGAGGGCAGGGGACCCGCGTGGAGCTGCGGAGCCCCGACCCCACCTGTAATCCCTATCTGACGCTGGCGGCATGTCTCGCTGCAGGGCTGGACGGCATCCGGCGGGAGCTGGCGCCGCCGCCGGAGATTGCCGGAAACCTCTACCACATGTCGCCGGAAGAGCTGGCGTCGCGGGGAATCCGGAATCTGCCCTCGTCGCTGGAGGACGCCCTCCGGGCCATGGAGGCAGATTCGGTGGTAATAAAGGCGTTGGGGCCTTATGCTGCGCGGTATATTGAGGGCAAACGGCAGGAGTGGGAGGAATACCGAACACAGATATCCCAGTGGGAGCTGGACCGCTGCCTGATTACATGGTGAGCCGCAGATGGAGCGAGCGATTGTCGCTTTTGCAGATGAGCGCATCCGGCAAAAGAGCCTGTGCCTGCTGAGCAGGGAGGGCTGGGAAACCATGGTCTGCGCTTCCGGTGCGGAGGTGATCCGCATGGCCCGGCAGCTGGGCAGCGCCATGGTAATCTGTGGCTTTCACCTGCCGGATATGACGGCGGATACCCTGGCGGCGGAGCTGCGGGGAACAGCGGTGCTGCTGGTCATAGCCAGGGCTTCCTATTTGGACCTGTGCGGCGGAGAAAATCTCTACAAGCTGCCTCTGCCCGCCACACATGCTGAGTTCATGGCCTCGTTAAGGTTGCTTTTGGATTTTGAGAGCACACATCTCCGCCACCCTGTTTCCGGGAGAGGAGAAGAGGCCCAGCAGCTGATCCGGAAGGCCAAGGAGCTCCTCATGGATGTAAACCGCATGAGCGAGGAGGAGGCCCACCGGTTTCTCCAGCGCCGGGCCATGGACAGCGGCATGAAGCTGGCGGAGGCCGCCCGTTGGGTTGTGGAGTCTTACAATGTATGACGTTGGGTGAATTGTATAATTTTGCAAAAGTTTTTTGTGTAGATACTCTAATATCTTGTATCCCCCTCTATTGACGGAGCTACCGGCGCCGTGGTAAAGTGTACCCATCACAAGGGCAAAGGCGTCCTGAGAGCGTGACTCTCGGACGCCTTTGCCCGTTTCATTTAAGGAGGGAGTACTATGTATTCATCTGTCAGCACCATCTGGGTTCTGCTGGGAGCGGCTCTGGTCTTCCTGATGCAGGCGGGCTTCGCCATGTGCGAGGCAGGCTTTACCCGAGCCAAGAACACCGGCAATATCCTGATGAAGAACCTCATGGACTTCTGCATTGGCACACCTACTTACTGGCTTCTGGGCTTTGGATTGATGTTTGCCGGGCCCGGGGCCATCATCGGAGGGCTGGACCCCTTCGTCCGAGGGGACTATTCCGCCGTCCTGCCCGCCGGGGTGCCCCTGTTTGCCTACCTCATTTTCCAGACGGTCTTCTGCGCCACGTCGGCCACCATCGTCTCCGGGGCTATGGCGGAGCGGACCAGGTTCATTTCCTACTGCCTCTACTCTTTCTGCATCTCCGCCTTCATCTATCCCGTTTCCGGCCACTGGATCTGGGGCGGCGGCTGGCTGAGCCGATTGGGATTCCATGACTTTGCGGGTTCCACGGCGGTTCACATGGTGGGCGGCGTGTGCGCCTGCATCGGCGCAGCTATCCTGGGTCCCCGGATCGGCAAATACGACGACCAGGGCAGGCCCCGGGCCATCCTGGGCCACAGTCTGTCCCTGGGCGCTCTGGGTGTGTTTATCCTCTGGTTCTGCTGGTTTGGTTTCAACGGCTGCTCCACCGTGGGCATGGAGGGGGATGATGTGATCGTCAGCGCGGGGCTGATTTTTGTCACCACCAATATGGCCCCGGCGGTGGCCAGTGTCGTGACTATGATCTACACTTGGGTTCGCTACAAGAAGCCGGATGTGGGCATGACCCTTAACGCCGCCCTGGCGGGGCTGGTGGCAATCACCGCCGGCTGCGACGTGGTCTCCCCGGCGGGAGCCGCCGCCATCGGAGCCATCGCCGGACTGCTGCTGCCTGTCTCCGTGAATTTCTTCGACTCCGTTTTGAAGATCGACGACCCGGTGGGTGCGATTTCCGTCCACGGCATCTGCGGCGCAGCGGGGACCATCCTCGTCGGCCTCTTCTCCACCAGCGAGGGTCTGCTTTACGGCCACGGCGCCCATTTCCTCCTGATCCAGTGTCTGGGCGCAGTCTGCACGGCCCTCTGGGCGGCGGTGATGATTACCATCGTTTTCCTGGTCATCAAGCACACAATCGGGCTTCGCGTCTCCCAGGAGGAGGAGCTGAAGGGCCTGGACATCACGGAGCACGGCCTGCCCTCCGCTTACGGTGGCTTCGCCTTCGTCTACGACGATACGCCGGACGGCCTGCCGGTCCCTGCAGCGCCCGAAGCCGTTCCCCTGCAGGAGGCGGTACCGGTGGAGACCGTGCCCCCCGCCGTCTCCGTTGAAGCATCCCGGGGCGGCGTGAAAATAACCAGAGTGGACATTCTCTGTAAGATGGAGCGATTCGACGCGCTGAAGCGGGCCATGTTCAATATCGGCATTACAGGCATGACGGCAACCAATGTCATGGGCTGCGGCGAGCAGCGAGGCAAGACGGAGGGCTACTTCCGGGGCGCCAAGGTGGAGGCCACCATGCTGCCTAGCATCCAGGTGTCCATCGTGGTCAGCAAGGTGCCGGTGAGTCTGGTGGTGGAAACCGCCCGGAAGGTGCTGTACACCGGCGCTTTCGGTGATGGAAAGATTTTCGTTTACAACGTGGAAAATGTGGTGAAGGTACGCACTGGCGGGCAGGGCTATGACGCTCTCCAGGACGAAGAGGCAAAATAAATCGGTGCGTATGTGAATGGAGAACATTCGTCCGCAGCGCATAAATGCACAAAGAGTGCTGACACAAAAAGAAATCTTTTGGCGCAGTTACTGAAAACGGGAGAATAGCCCGATATTTTCAGGAAAAAGCGTTGACAGCTGCGTATTTTTGCACGTATAATAAAAAATATGAGAGAGCAACGGGGCCTCCCAAGGGGTCCCGTTGCTCTTTTTTTATTTTGCCAGCGAACGGAGTGTTTTTTATGTCATTTGTGTCTCCGCTGTACAGCTCCCGGTTTGAGCACGACGCCTGCGGCATTGGCGCGGTTGTGGACATCCGGGGACGAAAATCCCATGGGACGGTGGACAGCGCTTTAAAAATCGTGGAAAAGCTGGAGCACCGCGCCGGAAAGGACGCCGCCGGAGAGACCGGCGACGGCGTGGGCCTGCTGCTCCAGGTGCCCCACAGGTTGATGGTAAAAGCCACCGGTAACCTCGGAATCGCTCTGGGGGGTGAACGGGATTATGGCGTGGGGGTGTTCTTCTTCCCCCAGGACAGGGTCAGGCGGGCCCAGGCCCAAAAGATGCTGGAGATCATTGTGGATAAGGAGGGACTGGAGTTCCTGGGCTGGCGGGACGTGCCGGTCCATCCGGAGGTGCTGGGGGAGAAGGCGAGAAGCTGTATGCCCCATATCTGCCACTGCTTCGTGAAGCGCCCGGAGGACTGTGCCCGGGGTCTGGAGTTCGACCGGAGGCTGTATGTTGTCCGGCGGGTATTTGAACAGTCCAATGTCAATACCTATATCCCCTCTTTCTCCAGCCGGACGATTGTCTATAAGGGAATGTTTCTGGTGGAGCAGCTGCGGCAGTTCTATGCCGATTTGACGGACCCGGACTGTCAGAGCGCCATCGCCCTGGTCCACTCCCGTTTCTCCACCAATACCTCCCCCTCCTGGGAGAGGGCGCACCCCAACCGGTATATTCTCCACAACGGGGAGATCAATACCATCCGGGGAAATGCGGACCGGATGCTGGCCCGGGAGGAGACCGTCTCCTCTCCCGTTATGGATGACGATATGGATAAGATTCTGCCTGTTGTGGACCAGAACGGGTCAGACTCCGCTATGCTGGACAACACCCTGGAGTTCCTGATGATGAACGGTATGGAGCTGCCTCGGGCCGTCATGCTCTGCATCCCGGAGCCGTGGGCTAAGGATAAGCGGATGGACCGGGAGAAGCGGGATTTCTACCACTATTACGCCACCATGATGGAGCCCTGGGACGGGCCCGCCGCCATCGTCTTCTCTGACGGCGACACCGTGGGGGCGGTGCTGGACCGGAACGGACTTCGGCCCTGCCGGTGGTATCTCACAGACGATCAACAACTGATTCTCTCCTCCGAGGTGGGAGTGCTGGATGTGCCGCCGGAGTGCATTGTAAAAAAGTCCCGCCTTCAGCCGGGACGGATGCTGCTGGCGGACCTCCGGGAAGGCCGGCTGGTGGACGACGCAGAGCTCAAATCCCGCTATGCCCGCCGCCAGCCCTACGGCGAGTGGCTGGACGCCAATCTGATTCACCTCCGGGACCTCCCCATTCCCAACAAGCGGGTGGAGACCCATCCTCAGGAGCTGCGGGACCGGCTGTATAAGGCCTTCGGCTACACCTATGAGGAGGTGAAGGATGCCATTCTCCCCATGGCCCGGGATGGGATGGAGCCCACCTCCGCCATGGGGGTGGACACGCCGCTGGCAGTACTCAGCGAGCGCCGCCAACCCCTGTTCAACTACTTCAAGCAGCTTTTCGCCCAAGTGACGAATCCCCCCATCGACGCCATCCGGGAAGAAATTGTCACCGACACCACCGTTTATGTGGGCCCCAGCGGCAACCTGCTGGAAGAGAAAGCGTCCAACTGTACGGTTCTTCAAATCCAAAACCCCATTTTGACCTCGGTGGACCTGATGAAAATTCGGCATATGGACCGCCCGGGCTTCCATGTGGAGACCGTTTCCCTGCTGTACTACAAGGGATCCCCTCTGGCCAACGCTTTGGACCGTCTGGTGGTGAATGTGGACCGGGCCTATAAGAAGGGTGCCAACATTATCATTCTCTCGGACCGGGGCGTGGATGAAAATCACGTGGCGATTCCCTCTCTCCTGGCGGTGAGTACCCTGGAGCAGCACCTGGTTCGGACCAAAAAACGGACAGCGGTCTCCATGGTTCTGGAGAGCGCGGAGCCCCGGGACGTCCACCATTTTGCAACGCTTCTGGGATACGGCGCCCAGGCGATCAATCCCTATCTGGCCCAGGAGTGCGTGGAGGAGCTGGTGGAGCGGGGACTGCTGGACAAGGAGTCCTCCGTGGCCGTCAGGGACTACAATGAGGCCATTCTCCACGGAATTGTGAAGATCGCCTCCAAAATGGGAATCTCCACCATCCAGTCCTACCAGTCCGCCCAGATTTTTGAGTGCGTGGGCATCAACAGGGCCACTGTGGACCGGTACTTCACCAACACGGTCAGCCGTGTGGAGGGCGTGGGGCTGGAGGAAATCGGAGAAGGCGTAGAGTGGAATCACAGTCAGGCTTTCGACCCTCTGGGTCTGGGTTTTGACTCCACGCTGGATTCCGCAGGGATTCACAAGCTCCGTTCCGGACCGGACAAAGAGGACCATATGTACAACCCGCGCACCATTCTCCTTTTGCAGAAGGCGGCGCGGGAAGGGAGCTATGAGATTTTTAAGGAGTACAGTGCCCTGGTGGATTTTGCCGACAAACCCCACACGCTGCGGGGCCTGTTGGATTTCCGTGTTTCGGAGGACGGGGGAATCCCCCTGGAAGAGGTGGAACCGGTGGAGAGCATTGTCCGGCGGTTCAAGACCGGGGCCATGAGCTATGGCTCCATCTCCCGGGAGGCCCACGAGTGCATGGCTATTGCGATGAACCGCATTGGCGGAAAATCCAACTCCGGCGAGGGCGGCGAGGCACGGGAGCGGCTGAGCAGTGACCGCTGCTCCGCCATCAAACAGGTGGCCTCAGGCCGCTTCGGCGTCACCAGTGAGTATCTGGTCAGCGCTGATGAGATTCAGATCAAGATGGCCCAGGGGGCCAAGCCCGGCGAGGGGGGGCACCTGCCGGGGAAAAAGGTATATCCCTGGATTGCCAGGACCCGGTGTTCTACCCCCGGCGTGACCCTGATCTCCCCGCCGCCCCACCATGACATCTACTCCATCGAGGACCTGGCCCAACTGATATATGATTTGAAAAACGCCAACCGGTTCGCCCGGATCAGTGTCAAACTGGTCAGCGAGGCGGGAGTAGGCACGATTGCCGCCGGCGTTGCCAAGGCCGGGGCGCAGGTGGTGCTGATCTCCGGCCACGACGGCGGTACCGGAGCGGCCCCCCGCAGCTCCATTCAGGGGGCGGGCCTGCCCTGGGAGCTGGGGGTGGCGGAGGCCCATCAGACCCTGATACAAAACGACCTCCGCCAGCAGGTGGTGATTGAAGCCGATGGCAAGCTGATGACAGGCCGGGACGTGGCAATTGCCTGTATGCTGGGGGCGGAGGAATTCGGTTTTGCCACTGCGCCCCTGGTGGTCATGGGCTGCTGCATGATGCGGGTGTGTAATCTGGACACCTGTCCCGCCGGTATTGCCACCCAGGACCCAGAGCTCCGGAAGCGGTTTTCCGGCAGGCCTGAGTACGTGGAGAACTTTATGTATTTTGTAGCGCGGGAGCTGCGGGAGTACATGGCCTCCCTGGGCGTACGGACCGTGGACGAGCTGGTGGGCCGGTGCGATTTGCTGCGGGTTCGGGAAAAACTGATAACTCGCCGGGCGGAGGCCCTGAATCTGGACGCACTGCTGCAAAATCCCTGTGGTGACCATGTGCCCCACTTCGACCCCGCCGCAGTCTACGACTTTCAGCTGGAGAGGACGGCGGATATGCGGGTGCTGATGGAAAAACTGGGAAAAAGTCTCAGGGACAGGAGGAGCGGGCGTCTGGATATCCGGATTTCCTCCACGGACCGGGCTTTCGGCACCCTGTTCGGTTCAGAGATCACCCGAACCTGCGAAAACGGCCTGCCGGAGGACAGCTATGTCATCACCTGCCGCGGCGGCGGCGGGCAGTCCTTCGGGGCATTTATTCCCAGGGGGCTGACGCTAGACCTGGAGGGGGACTGCAACGATGGATTCGGCAAGGGCCTCTCCGGCGGCAAGCTGATTCTGCATCCGCCGGCGGGGGGGACCGGGTTTAAGCCGGGGGAGAACATCATCGTGGGCAACGTGGCTCTCTATGGAGCCACCGGCGGCAAGGCCTTCATCAACGGTATGGCCGGAGAGCGCTTCTGCGTCCGCAACTCCGGTGCCTCCGCTGTGGTGGAGGGCGTGGGCGACCATGGCTGCGAGTACATGACCGGAGGCCGGGCAGTGATCCTGGGGCCCACCGGGAAGAACTTTGCGGCGGGCATGTCCGGCGGCGTGGCCTACGTGCTGGACGAACGGCATGATTTGTATCTCCGCCTCAATAAGGAGCAGGTTCAGGCTGCGGAACTGACAGAGGCCCACGATATTGCGGAGCTTCGTGCCCTGATTGAGGAGCATGTAGCCGCCACCGGTTCCCCCAGAGGGAAGCAAATTCTGGCGGCGTTCCAGTCCTATATTCCCTGCTTCAAGAAGGTCATGCCCAGAGACTATGACCGGATGCTTCGGGCTATTGCCCAGCAGGAGGAAAAGGGCATGAGCCGGGAGCAGGCGGAGATCGAGGCGTTTTATGCCACCGCGAGAGGATAAGGAGGGGTGACGATATGGGAAAGATCACTGGATTTTTGGAATATGACCGGCGGGAGCCGGCGGACCGCCCGCCGTTGGAGCGGGTCCGGGACTGGGAGCCCTTCCGCATCCCCCTGACGGCGGATGCCCGCCGGGAACAGGGAGGGCGGTGTATGAACTGCGGCGTCCCATTCTGCCAATCCGGCATCCGGTGGGAGGGGCGGGACTTTGGCTGTCCCCTGCATAATTTGATTCCCGAGTGGAACGACATGATCCATGCGGGGAACCCCTCTCATGCCCTGAGCCGCCTGCTGAAAACCAATAATTTCCCGGAGTTCACCGGGCGGGTCTGCCCTGCGCCCTGCGAGGAGGCGTGCATCTGCGGAATGTACGGCGATGCCGTGACTATCCGGGACAACGAGCTGAGCGTCATAGAGGAGGCCTTTGCCGCCGGGGCGGTGCGGCGCCGCCGTCCGCCTCAGTGGTCGGGAAAGAAGGTGGCGGTGGTGGGTTCCGGCCCGGCGGGCCTGGCGGCGGCGGACCAGCTGAATCACCGGGGCCACTCTGTCACCGTTGTGGAGCGGGAGGAGCGGCCCGGAGGGCTTTTGACCTACGGCATTCCCAATATGAAGCTGCCCAAGGACATCGTAAAGCGCAGAATTAACCTGATGACGGACGAGGGGGTCAGCTTTGTCACCGGTGTGGATGCGGCGGACCCCCAGGTGGCCCAGAGGCTGCTGCGGGACTATGATGCGGTAATCCTCTGCTGCGGCGCGGAGCGGCCCCGCCCCCTTGGATTGGAGACAGAAGGAATCTCCGGCATCTGCTACGGCACGGAGTTTTTGAAGGCCGCTGTGGAACAGCGGCAGTTTGGTAAAACGCCCGCCGTTCCCACAGCGGAGGGGCGGGACGTGATCATCATCGGTACCGGCGACACCGCCTCCGACTGCGTGGCCACGGCCCTGCGGCAGGGATGCCGGTCCATTGCACAGCTGGTGCGCCGTCCGGAGGCAGACTACCTGCAAAACGGTGTTCTGCCCCGGGACTGTGCCCATGAGGAGGCTGCTGCCCTGTTTGGAGAGGATCCCAGGCGGTTTGGCGTGCAAATTAAGGAGCTCCGTGTGGAGAACGGCGCACTGACCGCCGTGACCACCACGGAGGGAGACGCTCTGCCCTGCGGGCTCCTGATCGCCGCCACCGGCTTTGCCGGATGCGCGGGCGAAGTGTGCAAGGCCTTCGGCGTGGCCTGGGATGAGACGGTCCGGACTTCGGAGGGCGGCTTTGCCACCACCGTGGAGAAGGTCTTTGCCGCCGGGGATATGCGCCGGGGCCAGTCTCTTGTGGTATGGGCCATAGCGGAGGGGCGGAGTGCCGCCGCGGAGGTGGATGCGTACCTCAATGGCTGCACCAATCTTGTACGGGTGGTATAGGTTCTGGAAAGAGAAATGCCCATCGTGGAAAGTTCATGAAAAATTTTTCGCGGCAGCGGAATTTTCCGGTGTTTCGGCCAAGATTTCTGAAACCCCTGAAAAATGATTGACAGGGCCCCGGCGAGGGCGTATAATGCCCCCATAAAGGCAAAGGCGTCTTTAGGGAGTATTCCCGGAAGGCGCCTTTGCCCTTTTTATGCGATGATCGCGGAAAGGGTGAACGAACATGGCAGCACTGCCAGAGTATTTCGGAAGTTTGGTATTTGATGATCGGGTGATGAAAGCGAATCTGTCCGCCGAAGTGTACCAGTCTCTTCGCAGGACCATTGATGAGGACGCGAGGCTGGATATTGGCGTGGCCAACGCGGTGGCCTCCGCTATGCGGGATTGGGCGGTGGCCCATGGGGCAACCCACTTTACCCACTGGTTTCAGCCCCTTACCGGTGTTACCGCCGAGAAGCACGACAGTTTTATCTCACCCGCTCCGGACGGCGGCGTCATCATGGAGTTCTCCGGCAAAGAGTTGATCCGAGGAGAGCCGGATGCCTCCTCTTTCCCATCCGGCGGACTGCGGGCCACCTTTGAGGCACGGGGCTACACCGCGTGGGACCCCACCTCCTACGCGTTTATCAAGGACCGGACATTGTGCATTCCCACCGCTTTCTGCGGCTACAATGGTGAGGCGCTGGACAAGAAGACGCCTCTGCTGCGCTCCATGGAGGCGCTGAACCGACAGGCGCTGCGCATTCTGCGCCTGTTTGGAAACACGGAGGTAAAGCGGGTAAGCACCGCTGCGGGCCCGGAACAGGAGTATTTCCTGGTGGACGCCAAGCTGTGGGAGCAGCGCCGGGACCTGCGCTTCACCGGACGCACGCTTTTCGGCGCCCGGCCTCCCAAGGGACAGGAGATGGATGATCACTACTTTGGCACGATCAAGCCCCGGGTGGCCGCCTACATGGAGGATCTGAATCAGGAGCTTTGGAAGCTGGGCATCCTGGCCAAGACCCAGCACAACGAGGTGGCTCCGGCTCAGCATGAACTAGCCCTCATCTACTCCACCACGAATGTTTCCACAGACCACAACCAGCTGACTATGGAGATCATGCAGAAAGTAGCCGCCCGCCACGGCCTGGTCTGTCTGCTCCACGAGAAACCCTTTGAGGGCGTGAACGGCTCCGGCAAGCACAACAACTGGTCGTTGTCCACTGACGCCGGCGTCAATCTCCTCTCTCCCGGAGAGACGCCCTATGAAAACGCCCAGTTCCTTCTGTTTTTGTGCGCCGTTATCCGGGCGGTGGATGACTTTCAGGACCTTCTGCGCATCTCAGTGGCTACCGCCGGAAATGACCACAGACTGGGAGCCAACGAGGCTCCGCCCGCCGTGGTGTCCATGTTCCTGGGCGAGGAGCTGACGGCCATTCTGGACGCAATCGAGCATGACGCACCCTACACCGGCGTGAAGGCGGGGAAGGTGAAGCTGGGAGCGGACGTTCTGCCCCGGTTCCGCCGGGATACCACTGACCGCAACCGAACCTCGCCCTTTGCCTTTACGGGAAATAAGTTTGAATTCCGCATGGTGGGTTCCTCGGACTCCATCGCCTGTGCCAACATTATGCTCAATGCCGCCATGGCCGAGAGCCTGAAGCGCTTTGCCGATCAGCTGGAGGGAACAGGGGACTTTGAATCCGCCCTGCAGGGCCTGATCCGTGATACCATTCGTGACCACAAGCGGATTATCTTCAACGGCAACGGCTACGATGCCGCCTGGATCGAGACGGCTGTCGGTCAGAGGGGGCTGATGAACTACCCCAGTACGCCGGACTGCGTTCCCCATCTGCTGGACCAGAAGAACGTGGATATGCTCACCTCCCACGGCGTGTATACCAAGGCGGAACTGGTTTCCCGCTGCGAGGTCACGCTGGACAACTACTGTAAGACCATTTTCATTGAGGCCAGGACCATGGCGGACATGGCCCGTACCGAGATCCTTCCCGCCATACAGGCATTTGCTGCCGACACCGCAAGGGCAGCGGCCGGCAAAAAGGCGCTGAGTCCCAGCTGTGCCTGTGCGTATGAGATGGCGTTGGTAGAGAAGCTGTCCGGTCTCACAGATCAGATTGACACCGGGACAGCGGAGCTGGAGCGGCTGGTGGAGGAACTGGCAGGAGCCGGCGATATAAGGACGGAGTCCGAGCGCATCCGGGACCGGGTGCTGCCGCAGATGGAACGGCTGCGCCGGGCTTGCGATGAGGCAGAGACCGTCACCGCAAAGAAGTACTGGCCATTTCCCAACTATGGCGACCTGCTGTTTAGTGTGAGATAACAGGGGGAACGGGGCCGGGCGGCAATATCCTCTGAAGAGCAGGAAGCTGTTTGGGATATGGGGAACAGCAGTTTCCAAATAACTAAAAAAACTGCAAAAAGCCGCGGAGTTCTGTCGACTGACAGGACTCCGCAACTTTACATGGAACACAAAAATAACAGCCGTCATTTTCTTGAAAACGTGGCCAATGATGTTCATATAGCACAGTCCCTCCGCCGATTTCTTTTATGCTCCAAACGCAGTTTGGTCTGGGCCGTGCCGAAGGCGGACATGTCTCCGGCAGCGCCCTGGCCCGGGGAGATGTGGAAGTAGTCGGCGTACATAATTTGGTGGGGCGAGGTGATGATGAGCACCTCCGGTTCCCAGGCCGCCGCCTGCTTTGCGGCGGTCTGGTAAGCATCGATGGTAGACTGGACTTCCTGCTCCCGCCCACGTCCTACTGTGGGAATGATCAGCGGCGGGTGAGGGACGATCACTGCGCCAAGAATAGACATATCGCTTCCTCCTCGTTAAATATTCTGCACCAGCGTCTCCAAAGATAGGGCTGCACTCACTGACGGTTCAGTTCCTCACGCAGCCGTTCCGCAATAGCGGCCTTCTCGTCCTCTGTTTTTGCTCGGTTATACTCTGACAGCGCCTCGTCCCGGAGCCGCTCGGACTCCATCTCCCATGTCAAAAAGTCCGGCTTGGTCATGGTGCCCTTTTTTGTGCGGGCAAAGTATTTTTTATATGCCCGCTGGTGGATGGCCCAGATCTCATTGTTGAGCACCTTGGCCCGGAAGCTCTTGCTGGAGCCCACCTCCCGGCAGGTCTTACCCTCCTCGCTGTTGGGCGCGGGCTGGTCGCAGTAGTTGTAGCTGGCCCCCGGCGTCTGCAAAAACCACCTGCCGCAGTTGGCGCACCGCTTGGGGACAAAACCTCGCTGCAGGCCTCGCATCAACTCCACATAGACGAAATCTTCCAGCCGGTCGAAGTACAACTTCTCCACCAGCTCATGGTGCTCCTCGTTGATCTCTAACACGGCGTACTGAATGTTCACCTGGGGCGCGTCCACATCCGGCGACTTTCCCAAGCTCACACCGCTTACAAAAGCGTCCAAACAGTTTTCATATATCTGCTGGGCCAGAGGAACCTTCCTCTGGCCCTTCTTTTTTTCAAAGGCCCTCCGCTGGAATGCTTCCGTTAAAAACCAGGAGTACCTCTCCCGGATGAAGCAGATGGCGCTGACCTGCTCCCGCATATAGGCAGCATCCTTTTCCCCACCATCGTTGAGCTGGCGCAGATCAGACAGGAACAGGCGAAAATAGGGAAGGGAAGACAGCCCCTTTACCGCATCCATAAATGCCTGCGGTGCTGTCTGGTCGTCCTTCTCCTCTATGGCCTGTTCCAAAACACAAAGCGTGTGCTTATACGATGCGACATCGTAGTTCAGCAGCTCAGTCAAGACCTCGCCGTATGGATGGGGCGTTGGGTCATGCTCCACCCAGTAGGCATTCTGTCCGAACTGTACTTTCACGTGTGTGCGTGGTCGGTCTATGTCAAACAGGTCTTTTCCCAAAACGCCCATGGCTCTGCCTCCAATCGATAATGTAACTCATAAAATAGTGTATTCGCCTATATGATACAAAACCTATTGACGAATGTCAAGCGGGATGTTAAGCTGGAAGCGCAGAATAGAGAATTGAATACAGAAGAACAAAATCAATTTTGTGAGCTGTACCTTGACAACTGAATACCCACCACCGGAGTTCATACTCCCTGGGAGAAGCAGCGCCAGAACCCCCATAGACGGAGCGAGCGTGCCAACAGGGTGAAAACGCCGCAGACGACCTGGGGCAGGAAGGTGTACGGTGCGTGGCCAAAATCAAAAAAAGAAGAAAGGAACCAACATGAAAGTATCTCAATTCAAAGACTACAGCGAGCTACCGCTATTCCTCAACGCGGAGCTAGTGGCAAAGGTGTTGGGCGTGTCGCCGTCCAGCGGCTTTGAACTGATGCACGAGCCTGGATTCCCAGTCTTGAAAATCGGCAGCCGTATGGTGGTGCCCAAGGAGAAATTCATCCAGTGGGTAGAGCAGAACAGGGGCGGAGGTGTCAACTGATGAGACGACGATCCGCCCCTATTGGCTGGCCCCACCGTGACCCAAGGCACTACCGATTCGCTATACCCAACGCAGTGTGGGAGTATCAGTTCAGACCTGCTGAGTTTGTGATTTTTTCTTACCTCTGCTATCACAGCTCCACCAGCGAACCCACCCTGGAAGAAATCGCAGCAGGTATCCATATGACGGCGGGCACAGTGAAAAAGTATCTGGACTGCTTGGTCACTAAAAAACTTATCAGCGAAGATAGAACTCCTGCATTCAAGTGTAGGGACAATAAATTTTTCACTCTGCCCAACGAGGTCTTCCTTCTGCGGCTGCCATCCTCTGCGTTTATGGTCTACGCCTATCTACTGTTGATTGAGGACCGGCGGACACACACCTGCCATCCCAGTTCCAACACCATCGCCGCCGCGACTGGTCTGGCAAAGAACACTGCGATGAAAAGTATCAACACACTGTTGGAGGTGGGCCTCATCGCAGTGGAGTCCAGCAGCTACTTCGACAAGTGCGGAATGAAGTGGAAGGGCAACAACCTCTACACGATCCTGCCGGTGAGGTCAGCAGTGGATACGCTCCACCGTCGGCAGTTCTGCCAACTGGAGTTGGATGCGGAGCGCCGACGTACTCTGCGAAGGCAAGAGGAATACGACCGCTGTCACCCCAAAGCGGCCCTGTGTGCCTCGGCTGTCGCTGAGGCAGCACTTGACCCGTCCCAACAGTGCAAGCCCGTGTGTGCCCCTTGAACGACAGTGTGCGAGGGGACAGAAAGAAGCAGGATAAACGCGTGCCGCCTTGTTGACGCCCCGCTGGTCCACTTCTGCCCGCAGTGCGGACAGTTTGCGGGGGACGAGAGTGGGATCACAAACACAGGAGAAATCACGAATTGAGGTCGCCCAAAGAGGTGATCCGCCTGTTGCAAGGCATTCGGATGATGTCTTTGGGCGAGAAAAGAGGCATTTTGATGGATAACAAGAATGAGAACCGATTTCCACTGCGGCTGGATGATGTGACCCGGTGGAAAATTGAAAGCTGGTACAAGAAGGATGACTGCCAGAGCCGGAACGAGTTCGTGGTCAAAGCGGTGAATTTCTACGCAGACTATTTGGCGGGACAGGTGAATGGCGTTCTCCCTGTGGCCATCCAGTCCGCTATTGATGGGCGGCTGGGGATGTTCGAGGACAGACTGGCTCAGCTGCTCTACAAGCTGGCAGTAGAGACAGATATGGGGAGCAGCGCCGTCCTGGACTGCATCCGAGTGGATACTGACTACTTGCGAAAACTGCGAGCGGACAGCGTGAAGAATGTGAAAGCAACCAACGGGCTGCTGACCTTTGGGCAGAAGGCCAGAGAGCGTGAGGAAAGTGCTGAAGGTGATGAGCAGTGGCAAGGCTGATCGTCAAGAGCCCCTACATCAAGGGCGGCGGCGCTGGTGGTGGTCCGGGAGGTTACCTGAAGTACATCGGTACCCGCGAGGGCGTGGAGCTGCTGCCCGCCGGCTATATGGAGTACATGGCGGAGCGCCCGCGCTCTCACGGCCTCTTCGGTGACGAGGACAGCGTGGATATGGACACCGCTATGGAAGAGCTGAACGAGTACCCTGGCAACATCTGGACACATATCATCTCCCTCAAGCGGGAGGATGCCGAGCGGCTGGGATACGACCACGCCGCTCAGTGGCGAAATCTAATCCGCGCCCACCGCAACGATATCGCCTCTGCCATGAATATCCCGCCCAGCGACTTCCGCTGGTACGCCGCCTTTCACGATGAGGGCGGCCACCCTCACATCCACATGATGGCGTGGTCGGGGAAGCCGGGACAGGCGTATCTCTCCAGGGATGGCATCCACAAAATCAAGTCTGCCCTGACCAACGATATTTTTAAGCAGGAGCTGCTCCATACCTACGAGCAGAAATCCTCCTCCAGAGAAGAGCTGGTGCGCAGGGCCAGAGAGGAAATGAACGCTCTGGCACAGGAAATGCGCATCAGCCTCGGCAACCATCCGGAAGCGGAATCGCTGATGATGACGTTGGTCGCTCAGTTGGAGTCAGTAACAGGTAAGAAAAAATACGGCTATCTCCCGAAAGCCGTGAAGAAAACGGTGGATGAGATCGTTGATCTAATGGAACAGCTGCCTGTCATCAATGAGTGCTATCAAGTCTGGTGGGCTCTCCAGTGTCAAATAGAAGATTTTTACTCGGAGAAAGAGCGCCGGCGTCCGCCACTCT
This sequence comes from Oscillospiraceae bacterium, assembly GCA_910575505.1. Classification (GTDB taxonomy): domain Bacteria; phylum Bacillota; class Clostridia; order Oscillospirales; family Oscillospiraceae; genus Oscillibacter. The sequence continues at coordinate 41,279 of CAJTFK010000020.1, read as the reverse complement.
CTGAACAGAAGGAGTTCCGATCTATCAAGAACGCGGTTATTCAGGAGGCGGAGAACATCCGCATGGGCAAAGTCACTTTCGAGGATGAGGGGATGGAGGAGCCTACAGAGTTCCCCGGCCTGTCATACGACTGCTGGGAGCTGTGGATGGTCACCCAGGATGACACTGCTCCGATGGCAGACAGAGATGAAGCGGCAGCTCAACTCATGGGCATGGCTGAAAATGGTGACCCTGACGCGCAGTATCTCATCGGCAGGCTCTATCGAGACGGCCCGGTGCTGATCCCGGACAGTGTGGAGGCGGCAGCTTGGCTCGACCGGGCCGCTCGTCAAGGTGTAGTTGCAGCGCAGTATGAGTTGGGTGTGTTGCTTCTCTCTGATGATCCGGAAGTGCATGACGCCGAGTTGGGAGTTCAGTGGCTGGAGTACGCCGCCCGCAACAGGAATGACTGTGCGGACTATCGGTTGGGCAAGGAATATCTCAAGGGAGAGGTTGTAAGTCGAAACACGTTCAAAGCAGAGGAGTATCTCACGCAGTCTGCTGACACTGGAAACCAATATGCCCAATACGCTCTCGGCAAGCTGTACCTGGAGCGCAACGATAAAGCGGAAGCCCACTATCGGTTCACACAGTCTGCCGCTCAGGGAAACGAGTGTGCGCAGTTCTTTCTAGACCGCTGGGACAGCCTGAAGCCTCCCTCGGTCATGCTGTCCGTCACGCGGCTGCTGCACCACATGAGACATATCTTCCAAGAGCAGATACCTGCCCCAACCATCCCCGGCGGAATCCAGATCGACCGCAAGCGTCTACAGCAGCTCAGAGAAAAGAAAATCGCTATGGGTCACAAGCCGGACGATCATGAGGAGCAGTCTCAGGGGCAGTCGATGACGATGGGATAATCAGATGCGGTTATCGATTGCACCACTGTCTGCAAAGAGAAGCTGCGGCTGGAAATGATAAGTTTCTGATAACTCTGCCCTCCGACTCTGGCTATTGAAACAATGTGCTGGTATGTTGTGCAGTTGAAAAGGAGGGCAGAGAAATGAGAAAAATTCTGGAGGATCTCTACTACGGCAACATCACACCCTGCGATCAACAGATGGCGCCTGACTCCGAGATGAAGCGGGCAGTGGATCGTGTCTCCAAATGCGAGGAACAGTTGACAGAACTCCTTAATGAAGAAGGGAGGCACATCCTCACAAGGCTCACCCGCTCCCAGCAGGAGATTGACAGCCGGACAGCCCTGGAAAAGTTCATCCTGGGCTTCCGGCTGGGCATCAGGCTGATGGCGGAGTGCATGGATGACAGCGACGGCGATATCAGAAGCGGAGGTGAATAGCAAGTGGCAAAGCGCAGGGCAAACGGCGAAGGGAATATTCGCAAACGCAAGGATAGCCGCTGGGAGGGGCGATACACCGCAGGACGTGACCCGGTGACCGGAAAAGTGATTTACAAAAATGTGCTGGGCAGGACCCAGGCGGAAGTCAAGTCAAAACTCAAGGCGGCGATTGAGGCAAATACGAATCTGGACATTGTGAAAGTGGAGCAGTACACTGTTGGCCAGTGGATGGACGTGTGGTTCGAGAACTGCGCCAAGATCAAGGTTCGGCCCTCGTCCCATCAGACCTACCGAGGGTATATCGACAACCACATCAAGCCCAACATCGGCAGTGTTCCGCTGAGCAAGTTGTCCTCTCTGGATTTGCAAAAGCTGTACAAAAAGCTGCTGAACGGCGGCAGAGTGGAGCGGATCGAGTCTAAAAAGCAGGCCAAGGGCCTCAGCGCCAAGACAGTGCGGAACATCAATCAGGTAATCTCCTCGGCGATGGATTTCGCCAAGGATCAGAAACTCATCGCAAGCAACCCGACAAATGGCTGCGCCCTGCCGAAGCTGGAGCACCGAGAGATGAAGACGCTGCCCGTAGAGCAGTTGGCATCGTTCCTGCGGGAGGCGAAAGAAACTGGCGTCTTTGAGATGTACTACATCGAACTGGCGACGGGCCTCCGGCGTGGAGAACTGCTGGGCCTGAAATGGGAGGATATCGATTTGGAGCAGGGCAGCCTCCGGGTTCAGCGGCAGGTCTGCCGGATCGATGGCGAGATCGTGGAAGCGCCTCTGAAAACGAAGAACGCCTACCGGGTTCTGCCGCTGTCAGCAGACGCGGTGGAAGTTCTGAGAGAGCAGAGAAGGAAAAGCGGCGGCAGCCAATATGTATTTCCGTCTCCCACCGGAGGCCCCATCTCGCCGGACAGCGTACTCCATATGCTCCACCGGGTGCTGAAGCGGGCAGGGCTGCCAAAAGTGCGCTTCCACGACCTCAGACACACGTTCGCAATCTTGGCGCTGCAAAACGGAGTGGACATTAAAACCGTCTCCGGGATGCTGGGTCACTACTCAGCCGGATTCACCCTGGACACCTACACCCACGTCACCACCTCCGCGAAGAGGGAAGCAGCGAATACGATGGGCGACATCCTCTCCGGTGCTATCCGGTAGTTTCCGGACATTTCGCCGTCTGGGTCAGCGCTTAGGTCAGAGCGCTGACCCAAATTTTTGGCCGGATTATTTCAATGCAAAATCGAAGAAAAAGTCCTGAAATCGTGAGATTTCAGGACTTTTGTGGTTGCGGAGACAGGACTTGAACCTGCGACCTCCGGGTTATGAGCCCGACGAGCTACCAACTGCTCTACTCCGCGATATTTCATTTTGTGGTGCCGGTGACCGGACTCGAACCGGTACAGTATTGCTACCGGGAGATTTTAAGTCTCCTGTGTCTACCAATTCCACCACACCGGCAGCTTGTCGGCAATGATTAGGATAGCACAGATCGCCCCTGTTGTCAACCCCTAATTTCTAAATTATTATCATATTATCAAAATTATTGGCGGCACCGAATCATGCAGCAGCGAACCAGCGGAAACAGGCATCGGGAACCAAACAAGCCGCTCTGTCTCTCTCTTTCCAGAATCGCCCTGGGCATTTGCAGAATTCCTTTGTCCGCGGCAGGTGGAACGAAACAAAACACGAAATAACATCCCGTCAGGATGAAACCAGGCGGCGAAACAGCCTGCCGCCCACAATGGAAATCAGCATGCCAGCAGGCTGCAGGAACTCCCGCCAAAGCCTGACAAGCAAGCACCTTCACATCGCACGGCAGCGGATACTGGAACGCAATCCCCGAAAACGCCGCCGTCTGTTCCGGTTCCTTCCCCTACCGGCTCGTTTTCAGCACGGGCGGCCTGGCAACTCCCTTCTCTTCTTTTCCTTTCTGCGGCTGACCCTGCGGCTGGGCACAGTCCGGCTCCCGCTCCGGCGCCCCTGTGAGGACAGGCGGGTTTTCTTATAGCAAACGTCATAATTCCTGACAAATCCTGACAAACGGGCCGGCCAGGGTGCCGGCCCTTACAGGGATGTGCAGGGGTTGCCCCCCCGGCAACTTACTGGCGGCAATTATAGAGGCTGCTATAAACTGTATTCACAACCGCTGAACGCCGTCTGAAGGGTCTTTTTCCCGCCATATCGAGTCGGTTTCCCTGCAATCCGTCAGGATTGCAGGGGGCCGCAAACGATCCTGTCTGACAGGAAAAATTCCCGCTCATTCAGCATCCCACGGCTATGAATACAGGTTCCTTCATTTGACACTGAGCCCCCATTTGACTCCCTGCCCATCTGTCTTGAAGGATTCGGTGAGGCCGCGCAGCAGCTTTCTTCTGTGGACCGGCAGATCAGGCAGGCGTGAAAAGCAGTCATACTTCTTTATTGCGCCGGGGACTGCACCCAAGAGTTATCGCCTCGAAAAAACAGGTAAATGTCCTCTATTTTCTGTAAGCGATTACATTTTGAGGCGTTTTGCACAGATTCCAGAGAAAAACATGGAGCTTTATCCAAAAAGTCCGCTATATACTTGCATTCTTTTTGTCAATATGGTAGACTCAATTCAGCAAACAGATTGGCAGCAAAACGTATTTTCTTATTTTATGAGTAATTTCAGCAAAAATGAAAAGGCTTACATTTTCCGGAGAAAGGAGGCACGTCCAAATGAACGCCACGATTTACGACGTTTCCCGCCTCTCCGGCGTCTCCATCGCCACAGTCTCCCGCACCTTTTCCAACCCGGACCGGGTCCGGGACGCCACCCGGCAGAAGGTTTTCGAGGCGGCGGAAATTCTCCACTACTCCCCCAACGCCATCGCCCGGGCCATGGCCCGGCAGCGGACGGACAAGATTGCTTTTCTAATCTGCAAGCGGGACGCCACCATTCTGGACGAATTCTATGCCCGCATCTGTGAAAGCATTATGCGCCGCGCCATCCGTTCGGACCGGCAGCTGGTCATTTCCACCGCCGCCGACTGGGCCCAGGCGGCAGGCACCGCTCAGAACAAGCAGGTGGAGGGAGTCATCCTGGGCGGCAGCGCCCAGGCGGACATGGTGTCCGAGTTTCAGCGCAAGCACATCGCCGTGGTGCTGGTCAACCATCGGATGCCCGGCTTTGACATCCCCTGCGTGGTATCCGACGAGTACGGCGGCATGCGCCTGGCGGTGGGACACCTGCTCCAGCGGGGCCGCAGGGACATTGCCATGATTGCCGGGCGCATCTCCCCTTACATCACCGGGGAGCGCTACAACGCCTTCCTGCGGGTCATGGGGGAATACGGCCTGGAAACCGACGCACGGCACATACGCATGTGTGACCCCACCGTTGAGAGCGCCGCCCAGACCGCTCTGGAGCTGCTGGGCCGGAAGGACCGCCCCGCCGCCATACTGGGCGGCAACGACGTGGTGGCCGCCGGCGTACTGAAGGCCGCCCACCGTCTGGGGCTGCGGGTGCCGGAGGAGCTGTCCGTGGTGGGCTTTGACGACTCCACCGTCTGCGGCATGGTGGAACCGGAGCTGACCTCCGTCCACATTGACTGCCGCCGCATCGGTGAGCTGGGTGTGGACCGGCTCCACGCCCTTTTAAACGACGAGGACTGCCCCCAGGTCACCGTCGTCCCCGCCGAACTTCGGGTCCGGGGCTCCACATAATCCGGTCCGGATTGGAAAACGCTTTCCTTTTCCGGCCCTTACGGGCCGTCTGCCTCTTCCAGCTGCGGCGGAAGGGTGCACGGAAATTTTTTCGGGAAAAACATGCATACTATTTCTGATCCATAGCTCCGCCGGTCCCGAGGACGCGAGGAGTCCGCGGTCAAATGTCACAAGGAGGCGCTCCATGAAAACCAGGAAAAAACTCATCTCCTTCGCCAAAGCGGCAGCCTGCGGCGTTCTGCTGCTGATTTCCCTGTTCCCCATCTACTGGCTGCTGGCCATGGCCATCCGGCCCACGGACGAAATGCGGGGCCACATCTCCCTCCTGCCCCAGACGCTGACTGCTGGGCACTTCGCCCAGCTCTTTACCGGCGAGGGCTTCGGCCAGGCCATTGCCAACAGCCTTCAGACCACCTTCAGCTCCCTGGTGATTTCGCTGCTGGTGGGCATCTGCGCAGCCTATGTGCTGGCCCGAAAGCGGTTCCGCTTCGGCCTGAAAAGGCCCCTGACCTACTGGGTGCTGCTGGTACGGGTTTTGCCGCCGGTGGCCTTCACCATCCCGCTGTATATCATGTTCAACAAGGCGGGCATCCTGAATACCAAGCTCCCTGTAACCCTGGCCTGTGTGCTCATCAATGTGCCGCTGATTATCTGGTTCCTTATCAGCTTCTTCCAGGACCTGCCCGAGGAGGTGGAGGAGAGCGCCAAAGTGGACGGAGCCACGGAATGGCAGCTTTTTGTGAGGATTGTTCTGCCCCTGGTGGCCCCGGGCATCGCGGCGGTTGCCATGCTGTCCTTCATGTACGCCTGGAACGAATATACCTACACCGTTATTTTCACCCGCAGTCCCGCCAACAACACCGTTCCCCTGGCTCTGGCCCTGCTGAACACGGAGGACAATCTCACCAACTTCGGTCTGGTGGCCGCCGGCGGCGTGATCTCTGTCATCCCCATTACCCTGTTTGTGATCTTTGCACAGAACTACTTGATTTCCGGTCTTTCAAGCGGCGCTGTCAAAGAGTAACAAAATATTCCCCCCAAAAACATGTCATCAAGATTAGGAGGAAAAGAAATGAAGAAGCTATGTGCGCTGATACTGTCCCTGGCTCTGGTCCTGTCTCTTGCAGCCTGCGGCGGGACCTCCGGCGGCTCCGGCGCCTCCGGAGATTCCGGCAGCTCCGGCACAGCCGGCGGTTCCGGAGATTCCGGCAGCTCCGCCGCTCCCGCCAAGCTGACCCTGATTCTGCGGGCCGGCACTTACGCCGACGTCATCAAGGAATGTCTCCCCGCCTTTGAGTCCGAGAACAATGTCACCTGCGAGGTGCAGGAGCTTTCTGAGTCCGACCTGTATTCCGGCATCGCCCTGGACGCCATCAACAGCGCCGGCACCTATGATCTGTGCATGGTGGACGGCTCCTGGATGGCCGAGTTTACCGAAAGCGGCGTGCTGGCCAATCTGGGCGACCTGGGCTATGCCCTGGACGAGGACATCATTCCCGCCACCACAGCCATCTGCTATGTGGACGGCCAGCTGTATCTGGCGCCCTACTACGGCAACGTCACGGTGCTGATGTACAACAAGGAAAACGTGTCCAACGCCGGCTACACCGCCGGCCAAATCCAGAGCCTGGACGACCTGCTGGCCATCTGCGAGAGCGCCCAGGCCGCCGGCAAGAAGGGCTTCATTTACCGGGGCGACAATCCGAACAACCTGGTGGTGGACTTCCTGCCCATCCTGCTGTCCTTCGGCGGCTGGGTCATCGACGACGCCAACAAGCCCACTGTCAATACCCCCGAATTCAAGGCCGCCATGGAATACTATCTGAAGCTCATCGCCACCGGCGAGGCCCAGGTCAAGGATGACCTCATTGCCTCCGTGGACACCGGCGCAGGCACCATGGGCATCGGCTGGCCCGGCTGGTACACCCCCACCGCCGACTCCGCCGCGGACTACACCGCTCTGAACGGGGCCGCCTCCGCCGGTGCGCAGACTTACAACGCCAATGTTTACGGCGTCTGGACCATCGGCATCCCCAACAACAGCCAGAACAAGGACCTGGCCGCCAAGCTCCTGGCCTATCTGATGGACGCCGACGTCCAGAAGTCCACCGTGCCCTCCGGCGGCGTGCCCTGCCGGTACTCCAGCCTCCAGGACCCCGAGGTCCTGGCCGCCTATCCGCAGTATGAGGTGGTCTGCCAGGCTCTGGAGAGCGGCATGTACCGCCCCGTGATTGCCGAGTGGACCCAGTTCTACACCACCCTGGGCACTGAGATGGATAACATCGTCAACGGCGTCAAGACTGTGGACCAGGGTCTTGCCGACGCCCAGACCGCTCTGGAGGCCCTGATGGGCTGACCATTCCCGGAAACGGGCCGCCGGACCGCCGGCTGAGCATGAACCCCGCCGGGACGCCCTCGCGGCGTCCCGGCCCAGCCTGCCGAAAAATCTTTTCGGCAGACCGATTGATTCAAAACGAAAGGGCCCTCTGACCTCCGGCCTGAACGCCGCCCTGCGGGCGGTTGGCCTCAGAAACGCGCCTGCGGGCGCAGCCTTTCGAGCTATCCCCCTTTCCGGCTTCCGAAAAAGAGATAACGCACTCACTGACAGTCTCCCCAGGGGCGCCTCTCCGGCGCCGCAACCTCTTGAAAAGCGAGGCGCCTATGAAAAAAAATCAAATCGCGAACCCCCATGCCGCCGGCGGCTCCACCAGACGCTTCGGCATGAAAATGATCAGCCCCACCCTGGCGGTGCTGCTGGTCATGACGGCCTATCCCCTGCTGTTCACTCTTTTTTACAGCTTCACGGACTACAACCTTCTGCGGAATCTCCAAAAGCCCGCCTCCTTCATCGCCCTTGGGAATTACACAAAGCTGCTCAGGGACGCCTATTTCCGCCAGGCCATTTTCAACACCGTCAAGTTCACCATCCTGGCCGTGATCTTTGAAATGCTCATCGGCTTTGCCATGGCGCTGCTGGTGAACAGTCTGACCCGGGGACAGAAAACCATGCGGACCCTCTTGCTGCTTCCCTATCTGCTGCCCACGGTGACGGTGGCCCTGAGCTGGCGGATGATGCTCTCCCCCAACTACGGCATCGTCAACCAGGCCCTGACGGCGCTGAATCTGCCGGTGTTCAACTGGTTCTCCGACATGCGCACCGCCTTTGGGATGCTGCTTCTGATTGACATCTGGCAGAGCGCCCCCTTTGTCTTTCTCCTGCTCTACGCCGCCCTTCAGTCCGTGCCTCAGGCCCAGTATGAGGCCGCCCGGATTGATGGGGCCAACGCGGTGAAATCCCTCTTTTACGTCACCATCCCCAACATCAAAAACAGTCTGGCCCTGTGCGCCCTGCTGCGCACCATCGACAGCTTCCGCCTCTTCGACAAGGTAAACCTCCTCACCGGCGGCGGACCGGCCAACACCACCTCCACCATTACGCAGTACCTCTATAATTACGGCATCAAATCGCTGGATTTCGGATTTGGCAGCGCAGGCGCCATTGTCATGACCATCCTGGTGCTGCTCCTCTCCAGCCTCTATATCAAACGGGCGATGGGCTGAGCCGATGGAAGATATGAAGCTGACCTTTGTAAACGTGGGCTACGGCGAGGCCATTGTGCTGGAGTGCCCGGACCCGGCCCGGCCCGGCGGCGTCTTCGTCATGGTTATCGACGGCGGCAGCGGCGAGGCGGAGGAATACCGGGACCGCTCCACAGGCCGCGTCCCCCTGGCGGACTATCTGGCCGGCCGGGAGCTGGACCGCATCGACGTCATCACCGCCACCCACATCCATGAGGATCATCTCTGCGGGCTCCTCCCCCTGCTGGACCGGTGGGTTCCCGGGGAGCTCTGGCAGACTCTGCCGGCGGACCTTCACCGGTCTCTCCGCCCTCTGCCGCCTCTGCCGGAGGCCGACGCCTCCCAGCGGAAATTTCTTCAGTCCATCAATGATTACCGGACCCTCTGCGGCCGGGTGGAGGCCGGGGGCGGCGTTCTGCGTACCCTCTCCGCCGGCTGGGAGGCCCGGCCCTGTCCCGGCCTGACCATCCGCTGTCTGGGTCCGTCCCGGACCGGCTCGGAGGAGCTGGCAGAGGGCTACAAGGCCCTGTACCGGCCCTGCAGCCCGGAGGTGTTCCGCCGGAGACTCACCGCCCTGGACGGGGCCATGAACAACTACAGCGCCGTCCTGCTTCTGGATTTCCGGGGCTCCCGCATCCTTCTGCCGGGGGACGCCAACCGCCTGGGTTACGGCGGGATTGCCCGGGAGGACCTTGCCGCGGACCTCTTCAAGGTCGGGCACCACGGACAGAGGGACGGAGCGGACGCCGCCCTGATCCGCGCCGTCCGCCCCAGGCACGCCGTCTGCTGCGCCTCCAGCGACCGGCGCTACCACAGCGCCGCCCCGGCGCTGCTCCAGGAGCTTCGTGACAGCGGCACGTCCCTATGGTTCTCCGACTGTCCCCAGCTTCCCGGCCTCGCTCTGCCCCCTCACCGGGCCCTTGTCTTTTCGATTGGAGCCGGAGGCAGCCTCACTGCGCGCTATCTGACATAATCAACCGGCGGGGCCTCCCACAGGAGGTCCCGCCGGTCAGGTTCAGAAGCTCCGCGCCGTTGCCCCGCCGTCTGCCGGGCGAAGGAAAAACCAGGAAACTTTTCCCAATTCGAAAAAATAGATGTATACAAACTCAAATTTCTGTGCTATACTATATCGTGCTTCATAGGGGATGGACTGTCTCTGATTGCAGACGGATCCCCTTTTTTTCAGACGGGAGCCTCCTTTTTCGTCCGGTTTTTTGTCTCCGGACCGCCCGGCTTCCCGTTCTTCTCTATGATTCATTTCTTTTTTTGTATTTTTCCGCTGCGGGGCGCGTTTCCCCCTGCGGTCAAATAAATGACGGACTGTCTTTCACAATACGGATACGGTTGATCCGCGTGACGCAGCCAAACGTCTGCCGGGCGAAACGGGGCCAGGCAGACAGCGGGCGTCTCTTCTTTGCGTGCGCTCTTTTTTCCGTCCACACGTCTCCGTTTCCGTATACAAGCCTGTGTCCGCAGCCTGAAAAGCCCGGCCGGCAGGGGATTTTTCCGCCGCCGGCCCGGGAAATGCCGGGAAGCCGGACAGGGGCTGTACATACAGAAAGACTTCCGCCGGTACATCTTGAACAGAATAGGAGTTTTATTATCTATGGCAGAAAAACTGAAAATCATTCCCCTGGGCGGTCTCAATGAGATTGGTAAAAACATGACCGCCTATGAGTACGGCGGGGAAATCATCGTGGTGGACTGCGGCATGGCCTTCCCCGACGAAGACCTGTACGGCATCGACTGCATCATCCCCGATGTGACCTACCTGATTAAAAACCGCGCCCGCATCCGGGGACTCTTCATCACCCACGGCCACGAGGACCACGTGGGAGCCATTCCCTACGTCCTCAAGCAGGTGAACATGCCTCTCTACTGCACCCGTTTCACAGCCGGTCTCATTCAGCTCAAGCTGGAGGAGCACGGCCTTGCAAAGAGCACCAAGCTCATCACCGTGGAGCCGGGCAAATCTGTCCGGGCCGGCAAGTTCACCGTGGAGTTCATCCATGTGAATCACTCCATTGCCGACTCCGTCGCCTTTGCCATCCACACCCACATGGGCACCGTGGTCCACACAGGCGACTTCAAAATTGACTCCACGCCCATCGACGGAGAGGTGATTGACCTGGCCCGGCTGGGCGAGCTGGGCAAGCAGGGCGTTCTGGCGCTGTGCGCCGACTCCACCAACGTGGAGCGCCCCGGCTACACCATGAGCGAGCGCATGGTGGGCCAGACCTTCCAGCGCCAGTTCCAAGGCTGCGACGAGCGCATCATCGTCACCACCTTTGCCTCCAACGTCCACCGTATCCAGCAGGTGCTGGACGCCGCCGCCGCCTGCGGGCGGAAGGTGGCCGTGACGGGCCGGTCCATGGAGAACATCATGAAGGTCTCCACCGAGCTGGGCTATATGAAGGTGCCCAAAAACACCCTCATGGATATCAGCAAAATCAAGGGTCTGCCCAAAAACAGGCAGGTCATTGTCACCACAGGCTCCCAGGGCGAGGAGATGAGCGCCCTCTACCGCATGGCCTTCTCCACCCACAAGCAGGTGGAGGTGGGCCCCGGGGACAAGGTCATCATCTCCGCCTCCGCCATCCCCGGAAACGAGGTGACGGTGAGCCGCGTCATCAATGAGCTGTTCCGCAAGGGCGTTCATGTGGTCTATGACAAGGCCGACATGCTTCACGTCTCCGGACACGCCTGTCAGGAGGAGCTGAAAATCATCCACGCCCTGACAAAGCCCCGCTTCTTCATTCCCCTTCACGGTGAACAGAGGATGCTCCAGATTCACAGCAAGCTGGCGCAGCAGATGGGTCTGGACCGGAATCACATTGCCATCGCGGAAAACGGCTCCGTCATTGAGATCATGCCCAAGACCCTGAAGCTGGGGGGCTCCGTCCCCGCCGGCGAGGTGTATGTGGACGGCTCCGGCGTGGGAGACGTGGGCGCCGTGGTCATGCGGGACCGCAAGCGTCTGGCCGAGGACGGCATGGTGGTGGTGGTTCTGCCCATCTCCGCCCACGACGGCGGTCTCCTCAGCGAGCCGGAGATCATCACCCGGGGCTTCATCTATGTAAAGGAGTCCGGGGACCTGATGAAGGAGCTCCAGGGAGTGGCCCTGGACGCGGCGGAATCCGTATCCCGCCGCCGGGCCCGGGACGACGGCGAGCTCCGGGGCACGGTGAAGTCCGCCGTCAGCAGCTACCTTTACAAAACCACCCGCCGCAGCCCCATGGTTATTCCCGTTGTGACGAGGCTGTGAGGATTGTGCAGGGGGCTCCGCCGGAAACGGCGGGGCCTCTTTTTACCTTCCGCAAAGGACTCTCCCTTTCGCGGTATTTCCTGTAGGGGCGGCTATCAGCCGCCAAGGGCCTGGAGGCCGGGGGATGGCCAGCCCAGGTCTCAGAAAGCTGTTGCATCTTTAGAGGATTCTTGGTATAATCAAGCATATCTTGGGAACAGGCGCGTTTCACTCTTCCTTTGGCGGGGCGAGGCGGGCTTTTTATATCCAAAAATCAGAGAAAAGAGGAAAACGACATGAAGAAACACTGGTTGTCCCTTGCACTGGTCCTAACGCTGTGTCTGGGCCTGCTCCCCCCTCCCACCGCCTCTGCCCTCAGCGACTTCGCCATCAACAACGGCGTATTGACCGCCTACCACGGCGAGGGCGGCGATGTGGTCATTCCCAATGAGGTTACCGCCATTGGGGACAGCGCCTTCTCCAGCTGCCAGGGCCTCACCAGCGTCACGCTCCCCAGCGGTCTCACCCATATCGGGGACTCTGCCTTCCAGAACTGCCGGAATCTGGCCGGCATCACCATTCCGGAGGGCGTCACCTACCTGGGAGACAGTGCATTCAGGGACTGCGAGAGCCTGACCAGCATCACCGTCCCCTCCACTGTCACCGAGATTGGAATGTCCGTGTTCGAGAGCTGCGACAGCCTGACCACCGCGGTCCTCTCCCCCGGCGTGCCCTACGTTGGATACGCCATGTTCAACAGCTGCCGGAATCTGACCAGCGTTACCATCCCCGGCAGCGCCGCATACATTGACCAAATGGCCTTCAATGGCTGCGCCAGCCTGTCCAATGTGACCCTCTCGAAAGGCATCAAAACCCTTAGCAGCGAGGCCTTCGGCGGCTGCACCAGCCTCACCGCCCTGACGCTTCCGGACAGCGTCGAAACCATCGGAAGCACCGCGCTTGGCTCAACCGGCCTCACCAGCCTCGTCCTCCCCAACAGTGTCACCACAATCAACAGCCGGGCATTTACAAACTGCAAAAACCTGACCAGCGTCACCATTCCCGCCAGCGTCCAAAAGATTGGATCGGACATCTTTGAGCGGTGCGACCTTCTGAGCGATGTGTATTACGGCGGCACCGAAGCCCAGTGGAAGGAAATCCAGATGAGCAACAAAAACGACATTCTGTTCCGGGTCAACCTCCACTACAGCACCGCTCCCGCCGCTCCTTCCACTCCTTCCGCGCCTGCCGGATTCACCGACGTGGCCGCCGATTCCCCCTACAGGGACGCCATCGCCTGGGCCGTGGAAAAGGGCATCACCAAGGGCACCACCGCCACCACCTTCGGCCCTGGCCAGACCTGCACCGTCTCCCACATCCTGACCTTCCTCCTCCGCGGCCTGGGAGAGAACCCCGACCGGGAAACCATCAGCGCTATCTGCCAGGAGTTCTCCAGTTTCCTGGAAATTCCGAACCTGACGCCGGACCAGCCCTGCACCCGCATCCTGGCGGTGACGCTGATGGCCGAGCTGATGGGCGACGGCTCCAAGGCCAGCGTGTCCTTCACCGACGTCCCCGCCAGCCCCTCCTATTATGCCGACGCGGTGGCCTGGGCAGTGGCCAAGGGTGTCACCTCCGGCACCAGCGCCACCACCTTCTCCCCCAACAACATCTGCACCCGGGGCCAGATCGTCACCTTCCTCTACCGGCTGGCCAACGCCTGACCCGGACTGCGCCATCCGCCAAGGCCGGCGGCCGGGATATCCCCCCGGCCGCCGGCTCCGTCTTTTGCCGGGCATAAAAAACGCGGGCAGGAAAATTCCTGCCCGCGTTTCATCGTTCTTTACTAAGACCCAGCAAATAATCGGTGCTGACGCCGTAGTACCTGCTCAGTGTAATCAGATGGTGAATCGGCAGCTCATTGGCCCCCCGTTCATAGCGCGCATACATGGTCTGGGAGGTTCCCAGCACCTCGGCGATCTGTGTCTGAGTCTTATCGGCGTCCTCGCGCAAATCACGCAGAATACGTACATACTCCATCTCATCCACGTTCGACACCCCCTATGGACTTTTCCCGTTTCGGTCTTGCTTTTTATAATTTATCATAAAAAAACTGGTAAGTTGGACCTACAATACACAATTTTACTATAAATTCTTCGTGTTTTTCGGCAAAACCCGGCAAATTCCATATATTTAACGCATTAAAGTTTGATATTTTCCCGAAAATTCCAATGCAGCCCCCCTCTGAGGCCTCCGGAGCGCTTTACAAGCGGTCATTTTCCCTGTATAATGAACTGCGGCCCTGCGGGGGCCTGGGGGCCCTCCGGGCTCACCCCTGTTTTATTTTATCATATGCTTCACTCTATGAAAAGAGGAAATACACCATGGAATACACACAAGGCGTCCGGTTCGACAGCCTGGGTCTGTCGCCCGAAACCATGCGCGCCATTCAGCGCCGGGGCCTGGAGATGACCACCCCGGTTCAGGCCGGCTGCATCCCTCCTATGATGGACTGGCAGGACGTGATTGCCAAGGCTCCCACCGGCACCGGAAAGACCTTTGCCTACGGCATCCCCATCATTGAGCACACGAATCCCGAGGACGAGTCCGTCCAGGCCGTCATCCTGGCTCCCACCCGGGAGCTGGCCATTCAGATTACCGACGAGCTCCGGGACATCGCTGCCTTCCGCCCCGGGGTCCGCAGCGTGTGCCTCTACGGCGGACAGCCCATCGGGAAGCAGATCGAGGCTCTGAAGAAGCGCCCCCAGATTGTCGTTGCCACGCCGGGGCGGCTCAGCGACCACATGAAGCGGCGCACCGTCCGGGTGGACAGCGCCCGGACCGTTGTGCTGGACGAGGCGGACCGGATGCTGGACATGGGCTTCATCCACGATGTGACCCGGCTGCTGGACCGTATGAACAAGCGGAAAAACCTGGGCCTGTTTTCCGCCACCATCTCCCGGGAGGTCATGGATATCGCCTGGGTCTACCAGCGGGACGCCGCCGAGGTCACCGTCCGGGAGGATGAGCAGAACAAGCCGGACATCAGGCAGTTCCGCATGGACGTGGCCCAGAACGAAAAGGCCGACGTCATCGCCCGCATCCTGAACGAAACCGGCTTTGACCGCTGTATGGTCTTCTGCAACACCAAGGGCTCCACGGAGCGCATCTGCAAGTTTTTGCAGATGCGGGACATCGACGCGGAGTGCATCCACGGGGACATCCCTCAGAAGCGCCGGGAACAGGTGATGCATCTGTTCCGGGAAGGAAAGCTGCGGGTCTTCGTGTCCACCGACGTGGCGGCCCGGGGCATCGACGTGGACGATGTGGACATTGTTTTCAACTGCGACGTGCCCGACGAAAACCAGGACTATGTCCACCGCATCGGACGCACCGGGCGGGCAAAGCGCCAGGGCGTGGCGGTGTCGCTGATTGCCGACTATCCCTCTAAAATGCGCATTGACGACATCGCCCGGAAGACCCGGAACCAGATCGTCCCCGTGAAGTTCGGCGAGGACGGACAGCTGGCCGTTGCCGAGTAAAAAACGTGCCGGACCCGGGAGCCCGGTCTGGAGCAGGATGAAACACAGAGCCCGTTCCGAACGGCGCTTCATCCCCGCGCACCACTCTCAAAAAAAGGAGGCCTTCCCATGTCTGAGACCCGCGAAAAGCTCCGTCCGCTGAAAGCCCTGAAATGGGCCGTGCTGGGCGTCCTGCTCTGCGCCGCCGCAGGTCTGGCAGGCTTTCTGGGCGGCCGCTATGTTCAGGACCGCCCAAAGGAGCCGGAGATCTCTGCCGTCGTGCTGGAGGCCCGGCTGCTGGAAATCAGCGAGCTGGCCAGCGTCACCTATCAATACACCAACATGGCCCAGTACGAAAACAGCGGAAGCTTTTACGGCATGACGGTCCCCTTTACCACCAAACGGTTTATCCTCACCTATGACGGCGTCATCAAAGCCGGAGTGGACCTCTCCGCGGCCCAGGTCACCGTCAGCGGCTCCGCCGTCACCGTCGCCCTGCCCCCGGCCCGAGTTCTCTCCCACGAGCTGGACGAGGACAGCGTGGAGGTCTTCGACGAGCGGACCAGCATTTTCAATCCCTTTACCGTAGAGGACGTCACTGCCTTCCAGGCGGAGCAAAAGGCCCTGATGGAGGAAAAAGCCCTCCAGCGGGGTCTGCTGGACCAGGCCCAGGAGAAGGCCGCCAACAGCGTTCAGGCGCTGTTGTCCGCCGCTCTGCCGGAAACCGCTCAGCTGACGGTACGGTAATTTTGAACATTTTGTAATTTTTTGTTACTTTTTCCTCTGCCCGTCTTTACAAGGCGGGCAGAATTCTTTATAATGAGGTATCAGCCTGTCATCAGCGTCAGAACCGGCAGCGGCCTGTCTGACGGGAGTTTTGACGTCCGCCGCCGTATGGCGGGCAATACAATCCCCATCCCCCGGATGTGGGCGGAGGTTTTTTATGGATCGTTTTATGAAGCGGCTGGCGGCGCTGCTGCTGCCCGCCGTGCTCTGCGTCTCCCTGCTGGGGGGCTGCGCCGGAGCCGAGGAAGGCCTGTCCCTGCCGGTGAGCGTCGGCAGCGCACCAGTCTCCCTGGACCCGGCCTATGCCGAAGAACCGGGGGACCAGACCATTCTGGCCCACCTGTATGAAAACCTGATGCGGGTGACGGTGGACGGCAGCGGCCGGACCTCCGTCATCGGCGGCATGGCCAAAAGCGTGGAGCAGGAGGAGGAAACGGTTGACGGCAGTCTGGCCGTCACCTATACCTTCCGGCTTCGGTCCGCCCGCTGGTCCGACGGGCAGGCCGTCAAGGCCTCGGACTTTGTATATGCCTGGCGGCGGCTGGCGGACCCCGGCACCAACTCCCCCTACGCGGAACTGCTGTCCATGGTCAGCGGCTACCGGGAGGCCCGGGACACCGGGAATCTGGAGCTGCTTCAGATCAACGCCAAAAACGACAGCACCCTGGAAGTGGTGCTGAACGGGCGGCACGACTGGTTTTTAAAGGAGGTCTGCACCTCCCCCGCAACGAGTCCCCTGCGGCAGGACGTGGTGCAGAAGCTGAAGGCGGCGGCTGATGAGGGAAAGCCCTGGTGGTCCGACCCCACCGCCCTGGTGACCAACGGGCCCTACACCGCTGTGGAATCAGACGAGGGCCACTCCCTGAAGCTGACGGCCAGCAGCCGTTATTACGGCGATATGCCGGGCCCGCAGAGCCTCACATTCCATTTTGTGGACACGGCGGAGCAGGGCCAGACCCTCTATGACTCCCGCGCCGTGGACGCGGTGTGGCCCCTGACGGACGCCCAGCTGGAAACGCTGGCGGCTTCTCCGGAATGGGAGGGCACGCCGGAGCTGGAAACCG
The DNA here is from genome assembly GCA_910575505.1 of Oscillospiraceae bacterium. Lineage (GTDB taxonomy): Bacteria > Bacillota > Clostridia > Oscillospirales > Oscillospiraceae > Oscillibacter. The sequence goes on along the minus strand of CAJTFK010000020.1, from coordinate 24,059 downwards.
CCCTGGCGGTGTTCAACTGCGCCCGTGAGCCCTTTTCCGACGTTCTGATTCGCCAGGCCCTGAGTCTGGCCATCGACTGGACCGCCCTGGTTCAGGCCGCCGCTCCCACCGCCCGCATGGCGGAGGGCGTGGTGCCCCCCGGCGTGCCGGAGAACGAGGAGGAGGATTTCCGTACCGCCGGCGGCCCCCTGCTGGACAACGATCCGGAGACCCTGGAGACCCGCCGCATCCAGGCCCGGGCCCTGCTGGGCGAGGCCGGATACGACAGCGGCCTGGATCTGGGCGAGCTGGAATATCTCTATGTCCAGAGTCCCGCCAACGATGCCGCCGCCCAGGAGCTCTGCCGCCAGTGGCGGGACAACCTCTCTGTCCAGGTGACCCCGAAGGGCATGACGGAGCGGGACCTGATGTCGGCCCTGCGGAACGGGGAATACACCGTGGCGGGGCTGGCCCTGGCCGCCCCCGCCAATGACGCCGAGTGCTTCTTGATGGACTGGACATCCGGAAGCCAGCACAATGTGGCCTTCTATGAAAGCAGCGCCTACGACACCCTGATGGCCATTATCGCCAGCGCCGCCGACGGAACCGCCCGAATGGGCTGCCTCCATGACGCAGAGGCCCTTCTGCTGATGGACTGCGCCGTTGTTCCCCTGTATACCCAATCCACCGCCTGGACCCTGCGGGAGAACCTCACCGGCGCCTTCCGGGACCCCCGGGGCTGGTTCTGCTTCTCCGGCACCGTCACCCGGCCTGTCTAACTTTTTCCGTTAACTCCCTGCCGCCTTTTCATGCTTGCCGGATGCTCTCCGGCTGTGGTATGATGGAGTCAATCCACTTCCACCTCAGAAAAACTATGGAGGGCCCATTATGAGTCACCCCATCGCCGTCATGGCGGGCACGCCTGTGGACACCCACATGGGCGTCAGCATCCTGAAGAGCCGGGGTCTCCCCTGCATTCCCTTCCCCATCTCCATGAATCCCCAGGAGCAGACCCTGTTCCAGGTCTCTCCCGCCGGGGACAAGCGCCGGCATATGCTGGCTCTGCTGCGTCAATCCCAGTCCTTGGGCTGCCAGAAGGTGTTTGTCTACTGCAATTCCCTCTCCGCCGCTGTGGACTTCCCCAGCCTGGCCCAGGAGACCGGCCAGCGGATTGTCACGCCTCTGGAGGTCTATGGCTCTCTGGCCCGCCGGTACCGGAAGCTGGCCTTCATCGCCGCCAACGCCCAGGGCCTCAGCGGCATTGAGCGGGTTCTTCTGGGGGCCAACCCCCAGCTGTCCACCCTGTCCGCCGCCCTGCTGCCGGTGGTCTTCGCCATAGAGGACGGCATGGAGCAGGAGGAGCTGACGGAACGGTTCCACCTGACGGAGCTGGCCCGGTGGTTCTCCGCCTGCGGCATGGAAGCCCTGCTTCTGGGCTGCACCCACTTCCCCTATTTCAAGGAGGCCCTGTCCCGGCGGACGGAGCTGCCCATCATCGACCCCGCCGCGGAAATGCTGGACCTGCTGAACGCCTGAGCCTGCTCCAGCCCGCGGATTCCCGCTCTCTTCCGCACTGTCCCGCCTGCCGGGGCCCCTGTGGGGCTCCGGTTTTTTCATGCCCGCTTCCCAGTGCCATTCAGCCACCTTGCACAATTTTACCTCAATGGGGAACTGTAAAATCATCCAAAACACAGCTTGCCTTATTGTGCAAAACAGCTATAATAAACGGAGCTTTCAGGACAGGCCCTCCGTCGTGTCCTGAACAATTGTGAGCAAAGCGAGGCAGCTTATGACAAGAGATTTAACAAAAGGCAGCCCCATGAGGCTGATTCTCAGCTTCGGACTCCCTGTTCTCCTTGGGAACCTGTTCCAGCAGTTTTACAACGTAGTGGATACCGCCATTGTGGGCAAGACCCTGGGGGGCAGCGCCCTGGCGGCGGTGGGCTCCACCGGCAGCATCAACTTTCTGGTGGTGGGCTTCTGCGTCGGCCTCTGCGGCGGCTTCGCTATTCCGGCGGCTCAGCAGTTCGGCGCGGGGAATCACTGGGAGCTGCGGCGGTATGTCACCGGCGGCGCGTGGCTGTGCCTGCTCTTCGGAGCCTTGACAACCCTGGCCACCACCCTTTTCTGCGGCCACATCCTCACGGGTATGCAGACGCCCCCGGAGATTTATCAGCGGGCCTACCTCTATATCTTCACCATTTTCGCCGGGCTTCCCGCTTATTTTCTCTATAACTTCACAGCCAGCGTCCTCCGGTCCCTGGGGGACAGCCGGACGCCGGTGATCTGGCTCAGCGGCGCGGCGCTGCTGAACATCGTGCTGGACGTGGTTTTCATCCTGACCTTCCACCTGGACGTCTTCGGCGCGGCGCTGGCCACGGTGCTCTCCCAGGCCGTCGCCGGAGCGGGCTGCCTGGTGCGGATGCTGCGGGGCTATCCCATTCTGCACACGGAGCGGGCGGACTGGCGGTGGAGCCGCCGCCGGATGGGGGAGCTGTGCCTGATGGGTCTGCCCATGGGACTCCAGTTCTCTATCACTGCCATAGGCAGCGTCATGATTCAGACGGCAGTCAACGGCCTGGGCACCGCCTATGTCACCGCCGTCACCGCCGCCAGCAAGGTGTCCATGTTCGTCTCCTGTCCCTTTGACGCCATGGGCAGCACCATGGCCACCTACGGCGGGCAGAATGTGGGCTCCGCCCGCTGGGAGCGGCTCGACCAGGGTCTCCGGGCCTGCGTCCTGCTGGGGGCGGTTTACGCGGCCCTCTCTCTGGCGCTACTGTATGTCTTTGCCAATCCGCTGAACATGCTCTTCCTGGATGCGGACAGCGCTTCTCTGCTGCCCCTGGCCCGGCAGTATCTGCTGACGCTGGCCCTGTTCTACTTCCCCCTGGCTCTGGTCAATATCCTCCGCCTGCTGATTCAGGGCATGGGCTTTTCCCCCCTGGCCACCCTGGCCGGCGTGCTGGAGCTGGCCGGCCGGGCCGTCATTTCCATGCTGGTGCCCACCCTTGGCTTCGCCGCCGCCTGCTTCGCCTCTCCGGCGGCCTGGGTGCTGGCGGACCTGTTCCTGCTTCCCGCCTATCTCCACTGCCGGCACAGGCTCACCCGGCCCCGGAGACGGAGAGGGAAACCGGCCCCCGCAGGCGCATAAAGCCGGAATCACAAAAGCGCAAAGCCGCAAAAAGCCCCGCCGAAGGCGCAGAAAATGCCTTCGGCGGGGGTCTTTTTCTTCAGTGCATCAAGCCAGCTTTTCCGCCAGCCGGGCGGCGATGGCGTCCATGAATTCCTCGCTGTCCGCGCCCCGGGCCTCAAAGCCCACTTCCACCAGGGGCAGGAGATCCTTCGTCATAACGCCGCTCTCCAGGGTCTCCAGAGAAGCGTCCTCCAGCGCCTGGCCGAAGCGGACCAGCTCCGGCAGACCGTCCAGCTCCCCCCGGCGCTTCAAAGCGCCGGACCAGGCAAATATGGTGGCCATGGGGTTGGTGGAGGTTTTCTCACCCTGGAGATAGCGGTAGTAGTGGCGGGTGACGGTGCCGTGGGAGGCTTCGAATTCCATGGTGCCGTCGGGGGACACCAGCACGGAGGTCATCATGGCAAGGCTGCCGAAGGCGGCGGCCACCATGTCGCTCATCACGTCGCCGTCATAGTTTTTCAGGGCCCAGATAAACCCGCCTTTGGACCGGATGACCCGGGCCACGGCGTCGTCAATCAGGGTGTAGAAATAGGTGATGCCCAGCTTTTCAAATTCCGTCCTGTAGGTCTTCTCGTACTCCTCTTCAAAAATCCGCTTGAAGGCCCCGTCGTAGACCTTGGAAATGGTGTCCTTGGTGGAGAACCACAGGTCCTGCTTCCGGGTCAGGGCGTACTGGAAGCAGGAGCGGGCAAAGGCCCGGATGCTGGCCTCGGTATTGTGCTGGCCCTGCCAGACGGCGCCGCCGCGGACGGTCTGGACGTTCAGGGTCTGTTCCGCCCCGCTCTCTCCCCGGAAGGTCAGCACGGCGGTTCCGGGCTCCTCCGTCTCCAGGTCCACGGCCTTGTACATGTCGCCGTAGGCGTGGCGGGCAATGGTAATGGGGGCCTCCCAGTTCTTCACCACGGGACGGATGCAGGGCAGAACAATGGGGGCCCGGAAGGCGGTGCCGTCCAGAATGGCCCGGATGGTTCCGTTGGGGGACTTCCACATCTCAGTGAGCTGGGGATATTCCTCCATCCGCTGGCGGTTGGGGGTGATGGTAGCGCACTTCACCGCCACCCCCAGGCGCTTGGCGGCGTTGGCCGCGTCCACGGTCACCTGGTCGCGGGTCTCGTTCCGGTGGAGGAGCCCTAAGTCGTAATACTCGGTTTTCAGGTCCACAAAGGGCAGAATCAGCTTTTCCTTAATCATCCCCCAGAGGATGCGGGTCATCTCGTCCCCGTCCATCTCCACCAGGGGGGTCGTCATTTTAATCTTTTCCATGTTAAAACCTCTTTTCCCCGCGCTCACATGACATGCAGGTCCATAAACGCCAGCGTCACCGTCCGGTCGTCCAGCTTCCGCACGAAGAACCGGGCCGTCAGGTCGCTGGGTTCCCCGTTCAGGGGCACCTTGTCGTAGTGAATGACAGCGATGTCGTCCCGGCCCATCCAGCCGTAGTCCGACGAGATATCAATGGCCCTGTGAATTTCCTCCCGGCAGGGGCTGTTTTTCAGAGATGTGACCTTATAATCCGCCCGGCCGAATTCCCTCTCGGCCTCCTCCCGGGTATAGCCGCCGCAGCCGTAGCCATAGACCACAGATTCCAGCAGCTCCGGCGTCCAGTCGTTGTCACTGTAATCCGGCAGGAACATGGACAGGGCTTCCTCGTATTTCTCCCCGGCCAGCAGCTCCGTCCAGTCCTCCAAAAGGCCGATGATCTCCTCCCGGCCCGCGTCAATGGGAAGGGTCCGCAGACGGGGGTCCGCCCGCTTGGCATAGTAGTTCATGAGACAGCCGTCCAGGATGATCTCCCGCTCCTCGCCGGTCAGACCGGTGATGTGCAGGGTGATATCCTCCACGCCGCCGTCCGCCTTCAGCACCCTGGCGGGGATGTCGGTCCGGCCCAGCCGGACAGCCTCCCGGATATTGGGGACAAACACACAGTCCCCCGCCTCATAGGGGAATTCCGTTCCCTCGTCCAGGGTGAAGGGCAGGATGCCCCAGTTGATGCAGTTGGAGCGGTATCGCTTCGTGGCGAAGCTGTAACAGATGTTGGCGAAGCCGCCTAAGACCTTCTGACAGCTGGCGGCCTGCTCTCTCGCCGAGCCGTCTCCGGGCTTGTTGGCGAAGACGCAGGAACCGAACTGGGTGTTTTCCGCCGTGACCCGGCACGCTTCCAGACGGGCGTGTTTTTCCGTCTCGGAAAGCGCTTCCCCATTGGGGAGACTCTCCAGCTTGACCTTGTTGGCCACGTATTGGGCGGCGTCGGCCAGGCGCAGCAGCTTTTGCAGCTTCTCCGGGGTCTCTCCCGCAACGCGCTTGGCCTCCATCTCCGCCGCCGCCCTGGCCCGGCCCACATACTCCGGTTCCCGGCGGGAGAGGGTGAATTCCGCCAGACGCAGGGGATTGGAGCGGTAAGACGAGGTCTCGCCGGAGGGAATCAGCTCGTCGGTGGTGGTCACGGGGTCCCGGAGCACCGCCGCCAGCTCCACCAGCAGGTTTTGAGCCAGAGGCCGCATTTGGGGCCAGTCGGTGATGTTGGGGCCCAGGATCAATTCCGTCTCCGGCCGGGGGCCTGCTTTCCAGCCGTTGTAGACCCGCTTTTCGTAAACCCCCGCGTCAAAATGGTAGGGATGCCGGACCGGCTCATAGTCAATCTCAGTGGCCGGGGTGATTCTGCCGCCGTTCCTGGCGGTGGCGGCGATGGAACGGGCGTCCATCAGGCAGACTCCGGCGAACTGGCCCTCGCCGGGCTTGGAGCCCTCCCGGTTGGGGAAGTTCCGGGTGGTGTGCCGCAGGGAAAGACCGTTGTGGGCGGGCACGTCTCCCGCCCCGAAGCAGGGGCCGCAGAAGCTGGGCTTGATGATGGCCCCGCATTGCAGCAGGTCCGCCGAGGCCCCGATTTTCGTCAGCTCCAGGCTGACAGGGATGCTGGTGGGGTACACGTCCAGGGCAAAATAACCGTCGCCGCAGCTCTGACCCCGGAGGATGTCCGCCGCCTCGGTGATATTGTCAAACAGGCCGCCGGCGCATCCGGCAATCACTCCCTGATCCGCCCAGACGCCGCCGTCACGAACCTTGTCCGTCAGGTGAATTTCCGCCTTAGGGAAGCGTTTCCTGGCGTCGGCCTCCACCTGGGCCAGAATCTCCGGCGCGTTGTCCAGGAATTCCCGGATGGTCCAGGCATTGGAGGGATGGAAGGGCAGGGCGATCATGGGCTCGATCTCAGAGAGGTTCAGCTCGATGTACTTGTCGTAATACGCAAAGTCCCCGGGATGGAGCTCAAAAAACAGCTCTCCCCGCCGGTGGGCGTTATAAAAGCCCTCGGTCTCCCCGTCGGTCTCCCATATGGAGGAGAGGCAGGTGGTCTCGGTGGTCATGACGTCGATGCCGTTGCGGAAGTCGATGGGCAGGCCCGCGACGCCGGGGCCCGCGAATTCCAGCACGCAGTTGTTGACGAAGCCACTTTCAAAGGTGGCCTTCACCAGGGCGATGGCCACATCGTGAGGCCCTACGCCCCGCTTGGGAGCGCCGGTGAGGTACACCAGCACCACCTTGGGATAGGGCACGTCCCAGGTGTTTTTCAAAAGCTGCTTGGCCAGCTCCGGCCCGCCCTCGCCCACGGCCATGGTTCCCAGAGCGCCATAGCGGGTGTGGGAGTCGGAGCCCAGGATCATCTTCCCGCAGCCCGCCAGCTGTTCCCGGGCGTAGGAGTGGATGACGCTCTGGTTGGCGGGGACGTAGATGCCGCCGTATTTTTTGGCAGCGGAGAGGCCGAACACATGGTCGTCCTCATTGATGGTACCCCCCACGGCGCAGAGGGAGTTGTGGCAGTTGGTCAGGGCATAGGGCAGGGGAAACTCCCGCATTCCGGAGGCACGGGCCTGCTGGATGATGCCCACATAGGTGATATCATGGCTGACCATGGCATCGAACCGGATTTTAAGCTGCTCAGGGTCCCGGCTGGTATTATGGGCCTGAAGAATACTCCAGGCCAGAGTCCTCTGCCGGCCCTCCTCCCGGGAGACAGGTGCGCCGGCACAGAGCGCACCCTGAGAGAGGAACACGCCGCTGTCATGTAAAGCAATCATAGAAGGAACCTCCTGAGGCGGCCCAAAAAAGCCGCGGCATTTTGGGTGTTATTGTAGCATAAATTCCGGCGTGAAACAAGTTTTTTGTGCATCGCCGCTTCTTTCCGGCAAATCGCTGGAATGCTTCCCGCCGGGGGGCTGGAAAAGCGTCCCTTCCTCCGTGGACAATCCTGGACCATTGTGCTATCATCAGAGAAAACAGGGTTGGGAGGGACCAGGCTATGAACGAGGGCATCTACAGACAATTCCAGTCCGGCGGGTTTTCCTGCGCCGCGGAATTTTTTCATAATGGGGCCAACTGGGTAATCCGCTTTTATGACGGCAGCGGGCCGGGCTTCCAGGTCCCGCTGGCAAACCTGGTGATTCCGCCGGACTGCTATGGTTTTCTGCACCTGCAATGCGTGGGGGAGGACGGGGTTCTCAGCGGCTTTCTGGACGCGGCTCATTTCTCGCCGGATATGACGGAAGACCTGCTGGAATTTGTGGAGTCCGGCATTCCCGGCTGCCGGTACTGTTACCTGCCCTATCACATCGACTTTGTGACGCCGCAGGGCTACGAGGAATATAACGGAGAGTATTGAATCCCTCGTTTTATACAGATATGAAGGGAGTGTGCCGCCAGATGCGGAGGAACACACGTGTATATTCAATTCTGAAATGGGTTTTCATCGCCCTGACCCTGCTGGAGGCCCTCCTGCTTTGCGTCACAGCGGACATGACCCACGGGGCCGCCGCCGTTCTCTTCGCCCTGTGTGCCTTCGCCTTCGGGGTGCAGGGGCGGCGGAGGCCTTCAACCGGGGAGGAACCGGATGAGCCACCCAAAAAAGGCAAAAAAAGCAAAAAAAGCCGTCTCTGGCTGGCGCTGCTGGCGGTTCCAGTGTGCGCCGCCGTCCTGTTTCTCGTCCTCAGCGGCAAAAGCGGGGGTTGGCTGATGTCGGAACGGGAAATACTGGCCTACTATCGGGAGACCTACGGCCAGGAAATGACCATCCTGTCCCGGTCCGCCTCGGAGTACCAGGAGGGCGACACCCACACCCGCAGTCAGGACCTGGTTCTCTGCCCCGTGGACCAGCCAGACCTGGAATTCCACTTCTCCCAGTGGGCGGGCTATGCCTACAGTCCTGGCCCCATCCCCCAGCTCTGGCCCTCTTTCAGCGAGGGTTTCAGGGACCTCTATCCCTCTGACGCCCTGGCCTATGCCCTCCGGCAGTTCGTCACGGAACAGGAGCTGGGCGTCTGGGAGCAGGACGTGGAAAACGACCGTGTTCTGACCCTTGCCGGCGAGGACTGGGAGGGGGCCGTCCGGCAGATTGCGGACTATGTCAATGGCCTCAGCGGCCTCAGCCCCTACGACCGTCTTGAAACCATCTGGCTGCTCTGCTTCCGGCTGGAGGGGCCTGGCGGGGAGTCCGTCACCTATCGGGCGGACCTCATTGAGGAGAACCGTCTGAGGTTGGACGCCGGGGAGATCATTGCCGGACTCAAAGCCGCCGGGGCCCGGGACCGGGCGGCGCTGGCCTTTGCCGCCGGTTTTCAGGAGGCCTTCCCGGAGGCCCGGGCAGAGCTGTCCTATCGGGACTGGACCTTCTGCCACGAATTCGAGGCGTTCCTCGACGTGGGGTCCATGGAGGAGGTGGACCGGGTGCTGGAGCGGATGCAGGATTTCGTCTCGGCACATCAGGGGGATGAGATTTACACCGCCCTGGGCCTGGAGGGTCTGCGGGTGACAGCGCATTTCGTCCTGCGGGGGACCCCGGAACCCAGGGGCCAGATCGGAACCTGGGCCCCCTTTGCCGGAACGGACCGGATGAGCATCGACACAGCCGTCATCCGGGAGCGCATCCGCAAGCTGTACCTGCTGCCGGAGACTGCCGCAGAAGCGGAGGCCGCTGAACCGGAGACCGAACCCCTCCGGAAGGCCCCGGAAACTCAGGTGTGACCCGGAGCGCCGCACCAACCGCACCGCCGCCGCCTATACTGGAATAGGGCGGGCATCGCCTGCCCGAATTTCCAGATAAAGGCGTTGATGATTATGCTTCGTGCGCTTGGCTGGGCCGCCCTGGGAACCGGATTCACCTTTTTGATGACCACTCTGGGCGCCGCCATGGTATTTTTTCTGTCCGGGGAGCCGAAGCCCCGATTTCAAAAGGCAATGCTGGGTTTTGCCGCCGGCGTGATGACAGCGGCTTCCGTGTGGAGTCTTCTGCTTCCGGCCATTGAACAGACGTCGGAGGAGGGCCGGCTTCCCGGCTGGCTTCCTGCGGCGGCGGGGATGCTGCTGGGCGTGGTGTTCCTGGCGGTGCTGGACGCCCTGCTGCCCTATCTGCGGCGGGAGCGGGCGGTCCCTGACGCCTGGCGGCAGAACACCCTGCTGATGACGGCCATCACCCTACATAACGTGCCGGAGGGCATGGCGGTGGGGCTGGCCTTTGCCCTGGCGGCCACGGGGGAGGGCGCTGTGGGCGCTGTTGCCCTGGCTTTGGGCATCGGTATCCAGAATTTCCCCGAGGGAGCCGCCGTGGCCCTGCCCCTGCGCCAGGAGGGCCGTTCCCGTCTCGGCGCGTTTGCCGGCGGGATGCTGTCCGGGGCGGTGGAACCCATTTTCGGCATTCTGGTGGTGCTCATCGCCGCCTGGGCCCATCCCGTCATGCCCTGGCTGCTGAGCTTCGCCGCCGGCGCCATGCTGTATGTGGTGGTGGAGGAGCTGGTGCCCCAGGCCCACAGCCGGGCGGGGACCTGCGGCTTTGTGGGGGGCTTTCTCATTATGATGGTGCTGGACGTGGCCCTGGGCTAGCTCAGAGATTTCCCTTGCCCCTCCGCGTTCCGCCTTTTGCGGAATGCTCCGCCGGACGGAACATTTCTTTGCCTCCGGTCAGGAACCGCTTGGCCGGGTTCCTGACCAGGCCGGGGAAGCAAAAACGCGGCAGCCGGCAGGCTGCCGCGTCTTTTTGCGCCAATTTCGGAGACCGCCCCGGACGGCGGCTAATAAAATGCGGCGATGCTCAGGGCCAGCCGGGCCGCTCCCGCCGCCAGTCCGGCGCAGGCAAAGGCCAGAATCAGTAAAATGTGGCGACGCTCAGGGCCAGCCGGGCCGCTCCCGCCGCCAGCCCGGCGCAGGCGAAGGCCAGAATCAGGCAGAGGGCCGCCCGGTTTCCCTCTCCCCGCCGCCGGAGGCGTCCGGCCGTGTCATAGAAGAACCAGGCCCCTGCCGCGCCCCCCAGGGCGAAGGCCAGGGAAAAAACGAAGATCATGCCCATGCTTCAGCTTTTGGCCTTGATCTGCGCGCCGCACCTGGGGCAGGTGATGACAATATTTCCCTTCCCCACCGGCACCCGGCAGATGGCCTTGCAGGTTTTGCAGGTAAAATATTTATGGTCCTTGTCGGTGTGGCGGGCTCTGGCCCCGGCGCTGCGGCTCTTGAGCCGCCAGACCCAGTTGACCCATTTCTGATTCTCCGACCGGCGCTGGGTCAGGTTCCTGGAGAACATCCGGAAAAAGATGAAAAGCATCAGCCCAAAGAGCAGCCCTTCGAATATGCGGATGAGCAGCACGCTTTTCAGCACCAGGCCGCTGACGATCTCCGCCCCCCACAGAATCAGGTACAGCCAGAACAGCGCCCGGTTCAGCTGATCCATGCCGTTGCGTCCATACATGAAACGGGCCAGTCCGTTTCCGATTTTCCGGAAAAAGCTCATAGGTCACGATCTCCTTTGCCCCGTGTGAGTGATCTGTCTCTATTCTACTCGCAAGGGCCGGGAGAGACAACTGTTTTAAACGGAAATTTACAAAATAGTCATTTATTTTTAGAGACGCCCGTGCTATATTTTAGTGTTGTCAAAAAAACAAAAAAGGATGTGGTTTCCAGTTATGGCAAAAAAGCAGTTCAAAGCGGAGTCCAAGCGTCTTTTGGATCTCATGATTAACTCCATCTACACCCACAAGGAAATTTTCCTCCGGGAGATCATCTCCAACGCCAGCGACGCCTGCGACAAGCTCTGCTATCAGGCGCTGACGGACCCGGCGGTGGGTCTGGACCGGAAGGATTTCAAGATTGAGATTACCGTGGACAAGGACGCCCGGACCCTGACCGTTTCCGACAACGGCATCGGCATGGACAAGGCCGACCTGGAGAACAACCTGGGCGTCATCGCCTCCTCCGGGTCCTACAAATTCAAGCAGGAGCTGGGTGACGACGCCAGGGACACCGACGTCATCGGCCAGTTCGGCGTGGGCTTCTACTCGGCGTTTATGGTCTCCGACCATATCACCGTGGTGACAAAGAAGTACGGGGCCGAGGACGCCTGGATGTGGCAGTCCGCCGGAGCCGACGGCTACACCGTCACCCCGTGCGAAAAGGAAACCGCGGGCACCGATATCATCATGCACATCAAGGCCAATACGGAGGACGAGCAATACGGCGAATTCCTGGAAAACTGGAAGCTTCAGGAGCTGGTCCGGAAATACTCCGACTATATCCGCTTTCCCATCCGCATGGAGGTCAGCAAGACCCGGAAAAAGGAGGACAGCCCTGAGGACAAGCCGGAATACGAGACCTATACGGAGGTGGAAACCCTGAACTCCATGGTCCCCATCTGGCAGCGGCCCAGGAACGAAGTCACGGCGGAGGAATACAGCAAATTCTACCGGGACAAGTTCCATGACTACGCCGATCCCCAGCGCTGCATCCCCGTCGACGCGGAGGGAACCGTCACCTACAAGGCCCTGCTCTTTGTCCCCGGCGCGACTCCCTTCGACTACTACACCAAGGATTTTGAAAAGGGACTCCAGCTCTATTCCAACGGCGTGCTCATCATGGACAAGTGCGCCGACCTGCTGCCGGATCACTTCCGTTTCGTCCGGGGCGTGGCAGACTCCCCGGACCTGAGCCTGAACATCTCCCGGGAGCTGCTCCAGCACAACCGGCAGCTGAAAATCATCGCCGGAAATCTGGAGAAGAAAATCAAGGCGGACCTGGCCAAGATGCTGGCCGAGGACCGGGAGTCCTATGAGAAATTCTGGAAAAACTTCGGCCGGCAGCTGAAATACGGCGTTGTAAACGAGTACGGGCGGCACAAGGACCTGCTTCAGGACCTGCTGCTGTTCTACTCCTCCACGGAGAAAAAGCCCGTCACCCTGGATGAATACGTCTCCCGGATGAAGGAGGACCAGCCGTATATTTACTACGCCGCCGGCGAAACGGCGGACAAGATTGACAAGCTGCCCCAGACCGAGGGGCTCAGGGACGCGGGCACGGAAATCCTCTATTTCACCGAAGAGGTGGACGAGTTCTGCGCCCAGACGCTCCGGACATACAAGGGCAAGGAGCTCCGCTCCGTGCTGGACCAGGAGATTGAGGAGGGCGGGTCGAAAAAGGCCGAGGAGGCCGCGGAGACCCACAAAGCGGTTTTCGATTTTGTGAAGGAGACCCTGGGAGACGCCGTCAAGGAGGTCAAGGCCAGCGCCCGCCTGAAATCCCATCCGGTCTGCCTCACCGCCGGCGAAGGCCTGAGCTTTGAAATGGAAAAGTATTTCCAGGCCGTCCAGCCTGACGCCGCCTTCCAGGCGGACCGCATTCTGGAGCTGAATGTGGAGCACCCGGCCTTCCTGGCTCTGGAGGCCGCCGTGGAGGCAGACCCCGGCAAGGCAAAAACCTACGCCGTCCTCCTCTATAACCAGGCTCTTCTGATTGCCGGACTGCCCCTGGAGGATCCCTCCGGCTATACCGATTTGGTCTGCGGTCTGATGAACTGAGACGCCGGGCAATCCGGAATTTTCGGGAGGAAGACGCGATGAAGCACAAAGTGAAAGTGACCGTACTGGACAAAAAGCTGTATCCGGAGCTTCAGCGGCAGTACTGCGCCGATCCCCTTGCCGGCGCCTGTCCCTGCTACAACCCTGGCGACGAATTCATCTTTTACCGTGATGATGAGCGGGACGACTTCTGGCACATGGGACTGAATACGCTGGTGAAAACCACCGGCGACCCGGACGCCGTGGCAGGCGGGCCCAAAATGCCCTTCTGTTCGGAGGCGTGGGACGCAATCTCCCGCTATATTTACACCGGCCTCCAGGGCGGTTCCATCATGAAGGGCTGGATGAGCGCCGAAAACACCATGATTGCCTGCTGTTCCGACGGCACGCGGCCCGTCATCTTCAGGATTGAGCGGATTGACTATTGAATAAAGTTGAAAACCGGCAGTTTGCCGGTTTTCAACTTTGCTGACTGTATGAATAAGTTCCACCGGCCAGCGCCGGCGGGACACGCGAAAGGGCCCTTCCCGAGAAGCGCCGGGAAGGGCCCTGATTCTCGCTGTGCCGGATAACGGCCCTCTCAGGCCTCCAGATTTTTGCCCTCGCCGTCAAAGAGATGGCAGACGCTGCCGGCAAAGGTGAACTTCACCTCGGCGCCCTGGGCAAAGGTCTCCTTGTGGTTTCCGTTCAGGTCCATGGTGGGCACAATGATGACCACGTCCCGGCCCATGGCGTTGGCGTGGAGATGGACCTCGCTGCCCATCATCTCGGATACATCCACCTTGGCCCGCAGCACATCCGCCCCGTCGCTCAGGGTGATGTGGCTGGGGCGGACGCCAAGGGTGACGGACTGGGGCTGAATGTTTTTCGCCGCCAGCTTCTTCTGCTTTTCCCCGGAGAGCTCCACCTTCATGCCGCTCACAGAGACCGCATACGTTCCGCCGTCCTTCTCCAGCTTCGCGTCGAAATAGTTCATCTGCGGCGTGCCGATGAAACCGGCCACAAACAGGTTGGCGGGATGGTCGAAGACCTCCTGGGGTGTGCCGATCTGCTGAATGAAGCCGTCCTTCATGATGACAATCCGGTCGCCCAGGGTCATGGCCTCGGTCTGGTCGTGGGTGACATACATGAATGTGGTATTGATCTTCTGCCGGAGCTTGATGATCTCCGCCCGCATCTGGTTGCGGAGCTTGGCGTCCAGGTTGGACAGGGGTTCGTCCATCAGCAACACTTTCGGCTCCCGGACGATGGCCCGGCCAATGGCGACGCGCTGGCGCTGTCCGCCGGAGAGAGCCTTGGGCTTCCGGTCCAGATACTGGGTGATGTCCAGAATCTCGGCTGCCTCCTTCACCCGGCGGTCAATCTCGTTCCTGGGGACCTTCCGCAGAGTCAGGGGGAAGGCCATATTCTCATAAACAGTCATGTGAGGATACAGGGCGTAGCTCTGGAAGACCATGGCGATGTCCCGGTCCTTGGGTTCCACATCGTTCATGAGCTTGCCGTCGATGTACAGCTCGCCTTCGGAAATCTCCTCCAGGCCGGCCACCATCCGCAGCGTGGTGGACTTGCCGCAGCCGGAGGGACCTACCAGCACGATGAATTCCTTGTCGGCGATGTCCAGGGAGAACTGCTGCACCGCGATGACGCCCTTTTCCGTCACCTGGAGATTGGTTTTCTTTTCCGGCTCGCCCTTTTTCTTTTTCGCTCTTTTCTGGTCTCCGCTGTGGGGGTAGATTTTCACAATGTTCTTCAGGCTCAGTGTTGCCATACACACCGGCTTTGATGAACCGGCCTCCGCCGGAGCACCTTGTCCGCGGGGAGCGTGCCCCGGGGACTTTACGGCAGGTCTCCACACTGCCGCACCGCAAGCCGTAGCGGGACGTTCCTCCTTTTTTTCGGTGCTGGGGGCTGTGTGAGTGGAGCAGCCCGGCAGCCCATGGTTTTCGCGCACCCGAAGCACGACCGGGAAGAGGGGGACCGTATATGGACGGGACCGCCCTCTCTCCGCGCCGCTTTTCTGCGCCGCTTATACAAGTATACAAGAAAGTCCTGTGAAAAGCAAACAAAATCTGTGCTTTTCCCCAAAAATATTTTGCGCTGTTTTTGTTATTTATGTATGAGACGTGAGATGCCGATATAGTCTATAATCATGATGACACAATCCGCCGAAAAGCGCTCCGGAGGAGCGCCGGTTATCGGCTGTCAGCGGGAACCGCCCCGCAGCAAGGAGGCCGTATGTCCAGACAGGAATCCACCGAGCAGTACCTCAGAGCCCTGAAGCTGGGCCGCAGATGCTATAAGGACTGTGTGCTCCACGGGCACTACCCCTATCCCCAGGTTCTGGATGAAATTCTGGAGGGAGCGGTGACGGCAGGTCAGGTGGACCTGGGCGTTATCGAGATACCCACGGACCACATCGCCGGCACCAAGACCCAGGGCCGCCGCTCCGCCTTCGCGGCCAACTTCATGCCGCTGATGGAGACGGATTCGGAATTCGCCGCCAAGTGGATTTCCCTCTGCGCAGACCACCTGGGAGACGAGGGCATCCGGGACCCCATCCGCTGTTATGAGTACCTGGGCCGCTTCTACGTTCAGGAGGGCAACAAGCGGGTCAGCGTTCTGAAAAGCTACGGCGCTCCCACCATTCCCGGCTATGTGGTCCGGATGATTCCCGTCTGGTCTCAGGACCCGGAAATTTTGGCTTATTACGAATTCATGGAGTCCTATAAGCTGACGAGGCTTTACCGGGTGTCCTTCAGCCGGGCGGGGAGCTTTGCAAAGCTTCAGGCGGCCCTGGGCTTTGAGCCGGACCACGTCTGGACCGAGGATGAGCGCCAGCACTTTACCGCCGGGTTCACCTATTTTCAGGACGCCTTCCGAAAGCTGGGAGGCGAGAGCCTGCCCATCACCGTGGCGGACGCCCTGCTGGTCTGGCTGAAAATCTACGATTTTGAGGACCTCCGCACCACCCCCGCCGCCGAGCTGGTGAAAACCCTCAGCGCAGTCTGGCAGGACGTAAAGGTTCTGGGCACCGAACAGCCCATCTCCGTTGCCACGGAGGAGGTGGCGGAGCCCGCCGGGGAGCCGGGCCTGCTGGGCCGCCTCTTCAAGCCCAAGCGGCTGAATGTGGCCTTTCTCAACGAACACCGGCCGGAGGAAAGCGACTGGGCCCGGGCCCATGATCTGGGCCGGCAGTATCTGGAGACGGTGATGGAGGACCTGGTGACGGTGCAGGTCTTCAACGGGATCCAAAGCGGCGCAGCCGCCGAGGAGGCCATCGACCAGGCCGTGGAAAACGGGGCACAGGTGCTGATTACCACCACCCCGCCCCTCATCGGCGTGTGCCGGAAGGCGGCGGCCAAGTATCCCGGTCTCCGCATTCTGAACTGCTCCGTCTCCATGCCCTACACCGGAGTCCGGACCTACTACAGCCGCATCTATGAGGGAAAATTCATCACCGGGGCCATTGCGGGCGCCATGTGCCCCAGCGGACGGATCGGCTATGTGGCCAGCAGCCCCATTTTCGGCGTTCCCGCCAGCATCAACGCCTTCGCCCTGGGGGCCCGGCTCACCAATCCCCGGGCCCGCGTCCGCCTGCGCTGGTCCTGCATGGAAGAGCATGCCATGGAAACGCTGGCCCGGGAGGGCACGGAGCTGATCTCCAACCGGGACATCCCCACCCCCGACCGGACCCGGGAGCCCTGGGGCCTGTGCCAGGCCCTGGAGGGGGGACGCTTTCTCTCCCTGGCCTCGCCCTACTGGCATTGGGGCAACTTTTATGTGAAGCTGGTCCGCAGCATCCTCAGCGGCGGCTGGGACGCCCTCAGCGCCCAGAATGCGGGCCGGGCGGTAAACTACTGGTGGGGCATGGGCAGTCAGGTCATCGGCGTCCTGCTGCGGGAGGACCTGCCCGCAGGGGCCAGGCAGCTGGCCGAGATTCTCTACCGGGGTCTGGCAGCGGGAGCCATCCATCCCTTCCAGCGGCCCATCCGCTCCCAGGATGGAACACTGCAAAGCGACGGCAGCCGCTGGTTCACCCCGGAGGAGATTCTGCATATGAACTGGCTCTGCGACTGCGTGGAGGGGTCCATCCCCGCCTTTGAGGACCTTCTGCCCTTCGCGCAAAATCTTGTGCGCCTCCAGGGCCTGGACCGGGACCGTATTCCGCCGGAGAAAGAAGGGACCATTCTGTGAAGCTCCTGCTGCTTTCTGACAAGGAAAGTTCCTATCTCTGGGACTTCTACCAGCCGGGCCGCCTGTCTGAATACGGCCTGATGCTCTCCTGCGGAGACCTGAATTCCAACTATCTCTCCTTTCTCGTCACCATGGGCCGGGCCCCCCTGCTCTATGTCCACGGCAATCACGACAAGGGCTATGCCAGCCGTCCCCCAGAGGGCTGTGACTGCATCGAGGACCGCCTGGTCACCGTCAGGGGGCTTCGCATTCTGGGCCTGGGGGGAAGCCCGCTGTACAGCGGAGGCCCCCACCAGTACACGGAACAGCAGATGGCCCGGCGGATCCGGCGGCTGTGGTTTCAGCTCCGCCGGGCCGGTGGAGTGGATATCGTCCTCACCCATGCCCCGGCCCAGGGCTATGGGGACGGGGAGGACTACGCCCACAGGGGCTTCGCCGCTCTTCTCCCTCTGCTGGACCGCTACCGGCCCCGGTATCTGATTCACGGCCATGTTCATATGAACTACGGCGCGCAGATGGAGCGGATTCACCAACGGGGGGAGACCACCATCATCAACGCCTATGAGCGCTATGTTCTGGACATTCCGGAGGACAAGCCCTGATCAGAAAAAGGAAGCTCCAGGCCGCAAAGGCGCCTGGAGCTTCCACGCTTCATCTGTCCGTCAGGACTCCATATGCCGCCCCAAAAAAGCGGCTATGGTCTGGGCCAGCTTGTATTCCGCGTCGCCGGTGGCGATGCCGGGGGTGGTGCCCACAAAGAGGACCAGGCCCAGCAGGTCCCCCTCGGAAAGAATGGGGGCGGCCACATTGGTCATCAGCTTGTCGCTTCCGTCGGTGACGGGAATGGGGTCTCCGTCACCGGCGTATTGATAGATGCGGCGGCTCTCCATGACCTGCTCCAGCTCCGGTGTAATCCGCTTGCCCATCAGTTCCCGCTTGCCGCCTCCGGCTACGGAGATGACTGTGTCCCGGTCCGTTACGGCGCAGATGGAGCCGGTGGAGCGGCTCATTGTCTCACAGAGCTGTCCGGCGAAGTCCTCCACGCCCCCCAGCAGGGAATATTTTTTGAAAATGACCTCGCCGTCCCGGCTGGTGTAAATCTCCAGGGGGTCACCCTCGCTGATAACTTTGACAGTGAAAATCTTCCCTCGGCGGTGGTCGCTCTCCTGGGTGATTTGGATTTCATAGGAGGATTTTGGCACTTCCAGGGGAATGGAGGCGGGGGCTAGGGCGGCGATGGCGGGACCGCTGTCCTCCCATTCGTCGGAGCGGAGCAGAGCGTCGATGTCACTTTTCAGCAGGACTTCAATGTGGTCCTCGAACACCCGGATTTTCTGAATGATGAGCTGGAGATCGTTCCGGTCCAGCTTGGGCTTGGCCAGGATGCCGTCGAAGACCTCCAACGCCGTTTTGGCTGTCCGGTTCACTTGGATGATGGTGTTCCGTTTGTCCACCGTCATGGCAATCTGGTTTTGGATGCCCTCGATGCGGCGGAGGAGGTCGCTCTCCAGCTCATCATAGGTTTCCTCCAGAACCTCCTCCCGGTCCGGGTGCTTCATGATGTCCCGGATGCGCTGGCGCTTCGTGGCTTTCAGCTCCTCCTGAAGGTCTGCCAGGACCGCCTCCAGATTGGCGGCAGACTGCTCTGTCTCGGCCACGTCCTGCTCTTCTCGGGCCAGATCGGCGTTGAGCCGGTCCAGCATGGCGGCGGAGTTGTCTTTGACCTTTCGGACATAGATTTTCAGCAGCTCATCCAGCTTGTCCACACGGATGTGGTGGCTGGTGCAGCCCTTCAAGCCCCGCTTGTGGTACTCCCCGCAGCGGTAGGCGTCCTTGATGTCCCGGCGGCTCATGGCGAACATGGGGGACCCGCAGTCGCCGCACTCCAGGAAGCCGGAGTATACATTTTCATACTTTTTCTGGCCCCGGTAGTGGGCGGTAGAACGGTTCTCCCGGAGGGCCTTTGCCGTGGCGAAGGTGCGGTAGTTGACGATTTCCTGGTGATGGTGCTCAATGACAATGTGCTCCAACTCATCCCGCTTGCATTCTTTGCCGTTGATTTTCTTCCGGGTATACTTTCCCTGCCGGAGGGTACCGATGTAAAAGTCGTTGTCAAGAATCCCCTGCACCGTCACGATGGCCCAGGCGGACTTGACGGCCCGGCGGTATTCCTTCCCGGCGGCTTCTTTGCGGTCTCGCTCCGCCATGCGGGGGGTGGGGACACCCTCATCCGTGAGCTGGTTGGCAATTTTTTTGTACCCCCAGCCGTCAATGTAGAGTTGGAAAATCCTCCGGACGATTTCCGCCTCCGTGGGGACGATCTCAAATTCCTGACGCTTGTTGACGATGTACCCGTAGGGGGCGGCGCAAATCCACCGGCCGTCCTGCTGGCGGCGCTTGATGACGGCTTTCACTTTTTTACTGGTATCGGTGACAGGCATCTCGTTAATCATGAAGTAGAATTGGATTTTCAGCCAGTCGTCGTCATTGGGGAAGTCCACGTTTTCCCCCACGGAGATGATGCGGACACCTGCGTCCCGGAGATCCTCCAGCTCCACCAGACCCCGGCCATTGCGGCGGGAGAACCGGGAAAAATCCTTGATGATGAGGATGTCTTTCTGGTGGCTCATCAGCTCCCGCCGCATGGCCTGGTAGCCGGGCCGCTGGTCGAAGGTGTAGCCGGAGCGGTCCCGGTCCTCGTAGAAGGTGAGGGTGGAGCCGGGAAACTTCTGCTTGACGAAGTCCGCGAGGATGGCCTTTTGGTTTTCGATGGAGGTATTTTCCCGGTCCAGCTCCTCGTCCACGGAGATGCGGCAGTATCCGGCGATGTCAAAGCGTTCGAGCATGGCCTCACGCTCCTTTATCAAATAATATCAATTTGGGCTCTACATCAGCAGATAATATTGTATCACAGCGCGCAGCAAAACGCAACCGGAATTGCCGAACAGTTTTGGACCGCCCGTCGTTCCTTACCGGGACGCCTGTCGCTTCCGGGCTTTCCTCTGCTGGACGGCCCGCTCAGCGGAGCGTCGGCGGTTATAGAGCAGCAGGGCGCTGGTCTCTTCCGCCAGGTCCTGCTGGCCGGAACAGAACACCGCCACGGTATATTTTTCTTCCGCGCACCTGCGGTATACTTCCCGCAGTCGCTCTTGAACATCCTGGCTGGCCTGGTCCTCCCGTGAGAGCCAGACATCCACCAGCTTGCTTTCCTTATGGAAATTGATTTCCAACTGGGGGTTCCCGTCCTTTCTCTGTGAATATTTGGAAGTATTTTCCACGCTTTCCGCGCTTTTTATGCGCGGGAATGTTCAGAAAAAGGGCAGGTGAATCAGCTTGTCTATGGCCGAAGCCTCCTTTCATGACAGTTTGGCCGATTTGAGTTCACCAGTAAGAATGATTTGAGTTCCTGTATGGGCGCCCACTAGGGCACTTGATTTTTTGTATGGGGTCGTGGGCCAAGCAGCTTACCGCTAAGGCCCACACAGGGCCTCACAGGGGTGGACAAAGGGGGATTTATCTGCCTGGGCAGTGCCTGGGGAATGTTCCAGGTTCAGTTTCCACCCGCAGGCGGCATAGGGGTCAGGGGATTTCCCCTGCAAGTGGCGTTTTGACATCAAAACGCTATGCTTGCGACAATAAGAGCGAGCCAAGTATTGGGTAGATTATGAGCCAAGAGATATTTGGCCAGGAATGGGTAACTGCCCTTGAAAGGCAGCTCATGCCGAAGCTACAATGAGAGGGCAATCGGTCTGACGACGCTATGCTTGAGCTTCTACGCTCGTCGCCGCAAACTGTCAGCCGGCCCTCTCATTGCGGCGTTCGATTGTGCAGGTTGAGATAACGGCTAAGCCGTACACTTGGGTAACAACGCAAGATGAATAGGTTATGAGTTGAGGCAGGCACCGATTTCAAATCAGAATCTGGAGGGAACGATATGGAACAAGGGCTTATTACCGCCGTAGGTGTCGATGTATCCAAAGGGAAAAGCATGGTGGCTGTCCGCCGTCCCGGTGGGCAAATCGTCATGCCGCCGATCCAGGTCAACCATACCGCCGAGGAGCTGGCCGGGCTGGCGGAGCGTTTGCAAGGGCTTGGGGGCGATATTCGAATCATCATGGAGCATACAGGTATGTACTGGAGGCCCATCGCTCATTCGCTCAAAGAGGCGGGATTTTTCGTCAGTGCCGTCAATGCCATTCTCATCCACAACTTCAGTGACAACTCCCTCCGCAAAGTAAAGACGGATAAAGCGGACGCCCTCAAGATCGCCAACTATGGGCTGACGTTCTGGACAGAGCTGCGCAATTTTTCTGACGAGGATAAAACCCGCCAGATGCTAAAGATGCAGTGCAGATTGTATGAGCGGACGCAAAAGATCAGCGTTGAACTGCGTAATGGCCTGATCTCACTGCTGGATCAGACGTTTCCGAGAATTAACGAGATACTGCCCGCTCACTATTGCACCAAACGTGGCCACTACAAATGGGTCGATGTTTCTAAACGCTTCTGGCACAAAGACTGCGTGAAAAAACTCTCTGAATCCGCCTTTACAAATACTTATCAGAAATGGTGCAAAAAAGAGGGATACCGATTCAGCAGGATAGAAGCGGAGAAAATCTACTGTGCCGCTCAGAATACTGTAGCTACATTTCCCCAGAACGAAAGCACAAAGACATTGATTGTCCAATCGGTAGACTGCCTGAATGCAGTGTACGAATCTATGGCGGTTCTTCGGACGGAAATGAAGCGGTTGGCGTCTCTGCTGCCGGAATATGAGGTCGTCCCCGAAGCTGATGGCGGAAATCGGCGATGTACGACGCTTCACGAACAAGAACGCCCTGGTGGCCTTTGCTGGTGTAGACGCGCCTCCGTTCCAATCTGGCAGCTTTGAGGCCAAGTCCAGACATGTATCCAAGCGTGGATCTCCACATCTGCGCAGGACGCTGTTTCAAGTCATGAGCGTCGTCCTGCGGCGTAGTTCTACGGACAACCCGATCTATTCCTTCATGGACAAGAAGCGGGCAGAGGGGAAACATTTCTATGTGTACACGGTTGCCGGCGCGGCAAAGTTCCTGCGGGTCTATTACGACAGAGTCAAGGAATATCTGCTTGCGTTGGAAACGAAACAAGAGACTGCCGCTTGAGTTTGGCGGCAAGTTTTATCTTGCATAATTTAAGTGCGCCAAATTCGGCCAACCGGAGCTGCTCTTGTTGGCCTGGTTTTTGTGCCTATTTTTAAGTGAATGACCTTTTCAAAAATTTTTCTAAAAAAGTGCCGCTTGGGGCTTGACATTTATTTGCAGGTTTGCGGTCCTGCCGCCGGAGCGGCAGGGGCCATTTTTCGGGGCATCAGCAGCTTATCTGTTTGGTTTTTCCCATGAAAGGACGAATATGGTAAGACCGAGGGCTAGGTGCAATGTATTGACACCTAGCCCTCGTTTATTATGCACTCAAAAAACAGACAAGGTGTCAATACATGACACCTAACACTTCTGATTTTTCCTTATTGATGAGGCAGGAACTCCAGTTTTAGAACGTCCTCGATGGTTTGGAATACCTGCGCCAGCTCGTAGGACTCCTTTATGGAATCTTCGATTTCCTCCGGCCTCATGCGGGTGCCTTCTACCCAGCAGCGGATGTTTTCCGAGGTGGGCGTCAGCAGGACAGCCCTTTCATATGCCTTGCAGAATAGGGACGCGATTTTTCCCCTTCGGTCGGACTCGACGTCAATTCGGTCAATCTCCCGTACGGCCGCAATCATTTCGGTTATAGCGTTTTCACGCTCCTCTTCCGGTAGCTGCTGGAGGGCCTTTAGAATCTTCCAGCCCCGATTGACAGACACTTCCTTCCGTTCTAAAGCGTCCTTTAGTGCCTGAGGGGCATCCTCCGACAACCGCGCTATCCGGCCCATGGCCTGTTCCCCAATTCCGACGGCCTGGGCCATTTCCTTTCGTGTGTCGAAGGGCGTGTGACTTTTCGGTGAATTTACCGAAAGGTCTGTCCGGCGGCCCTGGTGGGCTTTGGCTGCCGTTTCAAGCTCTGGTTTCAGCTTCAGCGCAATCTGTCCCAGCTTCCAAAGGGCCGCCCCCGCTGGGTCTCCAATGCCCACTGCTTTGCCTCGAGCAAGTCGACGAAAGAAAACACCAGCATTCTGAACGGCAGGCCGTGCTTTTCGCAGATCCGAAAGTGGTTGTGTCCATCGACGATGACTAGTTCCTCATTGACGACAATGGGCGCGTAGCAGCCGCTTTCCAGGATGTCCCGCTCCAACGAAGAAAATTGCTCCGCGCTGAGAGGCGGGAGCAGTTGTTCCATCTCCGGCAGAACAACGGGCGTCCGCTGGTCGCTTGTGTATTCGGTTTTTGTGTTTTTCAAGTCACCATTCCTTTCAGTTTAAACTTTGTGAGCGTTCGCCGTGGAGTTGCCGTTCTACCCAATCCGGTTCCTGGCAGGCAACCTTGCTTGGCGCTGTGCCGTATGCTTTTCCTGGCTTGCTCGTTCAAACTGAAGTCATGGCAAACTTCCCCGAAAAGTATCTGATTGGACGGTCATGTACTTTTACCCCAGGCACAAACATGCCTGGGGTACAGCATAAACCTGTTAGTAAAATCCAATCTCTTTCGAGAAAGACTGTTAGAATAGAACCAAATAAGATAATAAATTCCAATTATGTCGCTGTAGTGTGGAGTATAGCATCTGCGGGAAGGTTTGTCAAGCGTTAAATAATTGCTGGAGTATCATAGACGGGCGTGCATATATCGGTGAATGTCAAGAAGAATTTATACATACCCCCTATGGGGTATGTATATGAGTGTAACACAAGAGACGTCCTGGCGGAGCTGCTGCGGTCAGGGAAATGTGTTACA
>CAJTFK010000019.1 GCA_910575505.1 Oscillospiraceae bacterium | reverse complement strand
GTGAAGGCTATTTTGAGAAAGCTTCGCGTCCGTTCTCCCGATGCTCTTGATGATGCAATTCACTTTGCTCTCAACTGTGTTTCTGCTGCCGATTGCGTTGGCTGGTTCTGTTGCGCTGGCTATTGTTTATTTTGAGAATTGCTCTAAATTCCATAATAACCGTCTTTCTCGATAAATATTGTGGTCAGCCTTTTGGGAGAGCGGATCACCATAAGTATAAGGCACTGTTTCCAAAGCCTCCCCATCTATCATATAAGTCACTGTCATGTGCAGGAACGAAATCGGAGCATCAAACTCCTCCGACAAGTCCTCGTAGGGAACCGGCTCTGCCTGTCCTGCATAGCTGATTCCATCCGCACCAGGCAAGTGACCCTCCACAAAACGGTTTTCTTTCAGTGTACCGTCTTCACGGTCCCAATCTCCTACAATCGAGCCAGTGCGTCCGTCTGCGGATTTTACAGCAATCAGGCTGGAGCATTGATAGACCTCATACCCGTAACCGGCAATTCCGCCCACATAGCAGCAGCCGGACACTATGCATTTAGACCAGCAGCTGCGAATCACGGAACGGCTGATTCCGGCAATTCCGCCGGTGTAGTCACCATCTGTTGGTTCTATCATTCCGTAGTTCTCACACTTCCATAAATAGCCTAAATCCATATGGCCGACAACACCGCCTGCCGCATCCTTCTTTGATGTTACAGGCCCATGATTTACGCAGCCTTGCAGAACCGCTTCTGATTTCATATCGGAAATTTAAGGATTTTTCCCCTTTTACCTTTTGTGTTGTTTGCCAGAAGCTCTGACAATTTGACAGATCACAAGTTGAAACTGAAAATTGACTATGATATAATCTTTGTGCAAAATTTCAAGATACTGTGAGGTATGAATTTGTGGATCTCAGGGATGTGGAAATGAGTTTTGGGATACAATTTCCTAAATTATTTCATGCAACCAACAATAGTGGGATGATGGATCACTTAAGCCGCTCCAGGGAATGGGTCAAAGATAAAATTGCAAACGATATGAATTATGTGTGGCTGGGAGATTTTTTTGGAGAATGGATGGGCAATTGCTGTCTGTTTGCTTTTGAGAACCTTCCAAGTGCCTGTGATGAACTGTACGAATGTCTGAAGTTTGACTTGAATATTTACCCGGAACGTCAATCCATCAATTCCCTATACAGGCTTATCCCGTTTGCACATAAAATATCCGGCGATAAATATTGTTTTTTGTATGAAGATGGGGAAAAAGAGCCTAAAATAGTGGTATATGGACATGACACTGGGGATATCGATTTGTGGGCAAACAGTTTTGAGGAATTTTTGTATTTCCAGATCGTTGAAGAAGTGGCGGATAAAAACAGGGAAATTCATTCGGATTATATAATGGCGCACATTCAATGGTTGAATGATGCACATAAACGTCTATTGACAGAAATGCCAATAAAAGATATTTGGGAACAATTACCTGAACCGCAGGAATTTAATATCTGGACGTGCTAACCAAATTCCAGTTTATCGGGCAGTTATTCATAACGGATAACTGCCCGCATCGTTGTTTTGACGAAAGATCAAGAACCTAAACGTTCATCAACACGAAAGGTAAAAGGGCGAGGATTTTTCTCCAGCTTCGGCAATTTCATCCTCTGGGTCTGAATCATGCTCAATTGCCATAGCCCCAGCAATACCGCCTACATTCAAATCGCCGTTTACAGAGCCAAAGTTCTCACAGCTTTTTGCTTTCCCTATAGCAATCCAGCAAAATAGCGGCATATTGACTTAAGGCGCAGAATGTTATCAGAAGGTAATAGCAATGTTACACAACGAGGCGCGAAAACTACCGGCAGAGGCATATGAACAGACCCGCGATGCGCAGACAGCGGCAAAGTATTTCCGGATGAGTAGAAACACAGCGTACCGTTTAAGCATGCAAATGAAGAGAACCGGCAGTGCAGATCTTCAAACCAGTCAGCGAGGAAGGAAACCGGCACTGACGGAAGAAGATTTGCGGGAAATTGATCGACTGATTATGGCCCGGCCGAATATCACGGTTGACGAAATCATCGAAAAACAGGGACTGTCTGTCAGTAATGAAACGGTGTGAAAGACCATGATTAGACTGGGTTATGTTTACAAGAAGAAGTCCTTTTACGCGGCAGAGCGGGAGTGTGTTCGATGTTGTGGCGGCGTGAGAAGCCTGGAGTGAAATGATCGCGCAATGCGAAGCGGACAAACTGGTATTCCTGGATGAAAGCGGCGTAAACACGGACTTGAGCCGCCGCCATGGGAGGGCCATTGGCGGGGAGCAATCTGTAGACAAGACTCCCTTGAATGCGTCTGCCAATACCACGATTCTTTCCTCTGTAAGACTCAACGGTGAGACGGTCTGTACGGTTTACAGCGGCGGAACGACCCGTGAAAAATTTCTGGATGATCTCAGGAACACGCTCGTTCCCACGCTGCACGAAAGGAATACTGTTGTCATGGATCATATGCGCACCCATCATGTCAAGAGGTCCAGACGCTTTTACAGGGAGCCGGCATGAAATTATGGTACCTGCCAGCGTACAGCCCCAATTTGAATCCAATCGAAAATATGTGGTCTAAAATCAAGGCGATTCTTCGCAAGCTGAAAATCAGATTATTATTCCTGCTTCCGTATGGTATTGCTGAGGCTTTCCCGCGAATCCGTCCATCGGACTGCGCCGGTTGGTTTTCTGCCGCCGGTATTCCTTGCTGATTTCTTGGATTGCTATAAAAACGAACTATCAGCAGAGCATGAAAAATAAATATAGACAAAGGTCGCTTTTGCAGTATAATAGAAACGGCAACAAATCAGCCAGTGCTGGAGGAACATTTTAAAATGATTGAAACGGAGTGCCTGATTCTTGATAAGGCAAAGTTTTCAGATTGGAAGGAAATGTATTGTAATGTCTGGTCACAGCCGGAAAGTGCAAAATATATGGAATGGAATATTACTACAAGCGAAGAAAACGCCAAAATAAGAATCAAGAAAACCATTGCATTTCAGAAAGAGCATGATACCTATCTTGTTTATGAAAAATCAAGCGGTAAGGCGATTGGGTTTGCTGGCGTAGAAAAAATCGAACCTTACATCTATCAGGAAGCAGGGATATGTCTGGGGCCGGATTATGTGGGAAAAGGGTTTGGCAAGCAGATTCTTCAAGGCTTGATACTATACTGCAAAGAAGAATTTAGTGCAAAAGAATTTATTTATTCAACAAGAGAAGAAAACAGGGCTTCCAATCGGTTAGCAAAGTCATTCGGTTTTACAGTGATTTCTTCAGTACCTAAAACAGACAGCAAAGATGGACACAGTTATAATCTTTTGCAATATAGATTAAAACTTTAACTGCCCATTTAACAAAGCTGAATAGGCATTGAATGAAAAGTGGAAGGAGGGGCAAAATGCCATACATTACAGTTGAAAGCGGTACTTTATCTGATAAGCAAAAGGAACTGCTGATAAAAAGATTGACAGAAGTATCCTCTGAAATTATGAATGTGCCGCAGGAATTTTTTGTGACTACGATTAAAGAACTGCCGGATAAAAACTTTGGAATTGGCGGTAAAACGATTGATAAAGTGAAAGCGGAATATATGCAGGCACATCAATCATAATGGGAATTGATTGGAGATAATGGATAACTGGTTTACAATAGATAAGATTGATAATGAAACCATAGTCATAAGCGAGTACCGGCATTGGGAAGAAACCCACTGTTATCTGTTGAATGGAAAAGAGAAAAGCCTGCTTATTGACACAGGGCTGGGGATTTCCAATATATATGATGAAGTCCGTAAACTTACGGATAAACCGATTGCGGCGGTTGCCACGCACATTCACTGGGACCATATCGGCGGGCATAAATATTTCCCGGAATTTTATGCACACGCAGAAGAATTGGACTGGCTGGACGGGAAATTCCCCCTGACAATCGAAACGGTTAAGGAAATGGTGGTTGACCGTTGTGATTTGCCTGACGGTTTTAATGTTGACGATTATGTATTCTTTCAAGGTATACCAACAAAAGTATTAAATGACCATGATGTAATTGATATTGGCGGCAGGGAAATTGAAGTGCTGCATACGCCCGGACACTCTCCCGGACATTTATGTTTTTGGGAAAAGGACAAAGGATATTTGTTTACCGGCGATCTGGTCTATAAAGATACCCTGTTTGCTTATTACCCTTCCACTGACCCCAAAGCCTATCTTACCTCACTGGAAAAAGTAGCAGCACTGCCTGTAAAAAGGGTATTCCCTGCACACCATTCGCTGGATATACAGCCGGAAATCCTAATCCGCATGGCAAGTGCATTCCGCCGGTTAAAGGCAGACGGGAAGCTCCATCATGGCAGCGGTACATATCATTATGGCGATTGGGGCGTATGGCTGTAAACGGGATTTATAGAATAAAAGACAAAGAAAAGTGAATATGGAACCTCTCAAAATGCCGTTGCATGGATAAAAGCCCAGGCAACGGCATTTCCTTATCTCCGCTTCATCCTGCTCAACGGCGAATCCTTATATACCCTGAGTTTTCTTCAGGTAATGCCAAGAAATATGCGCAAAGTAGATTGCAGGCTCTGGCAGAATAGAATCAGTCGGCAATAGAGGCAGCCTCCAGAGCAGCCTCCAGAGCAGCCTCCAGGTGCTTCATATTCATGTACTTCTTGTTGCCCCACTGGGTGCCGGCTGCATGGCGGAGCCTGGCACAGACCGGCATCAAGGCAGAATTGCCATCCGGGAAGCAGCCCACTACTCTGGTGCGGCGGCGAATCTCCCGGTTGAGCCGTTCCATGACATTGTTGGTGCGGATGCGCGTCCAGTGTTCGCTGGGAAAGTCGCAATAGGTCAGCGGCTCTTCAATGCCGTCCTCCACTTTCTTGGCCGCCTCCTTCAGCTTCATTTCCCGCAGCCGGGCCACCAAGGCCTTAGCTTTCTCATGGGATGCTTTTTTGCTCTCCCGGGCGTGGATCGCCTTGAGCATCCTAGCCACCAGCGTTACCTTAGAGCGCAGCGTCACAGAAAAGACATTGCGGCAGAAACGGACGGTACACCGCTGGTATTTGGCCTCCGGGAACACTTCTTCCACAGCCTCCGGCATACCAGCAGCATACCAAGACACTTGTCCCCAGCCACCAGCTTGACTCCGTCCGGGCCGCGGCCACGCAGCCACTGGAAGAAGCTGACCCAACTGGCCTTGTCCTCCTTCATCCCCTCGGCGGCGCCAGGAACTTCACGGTATACGTCCTCATTTACCGCAATCGCCACCGGAACGGCTGCATTCTCATACTATCTGCCCCGGTTCCGCCGCAGATAGATCCCGTCCATATATACATACGGATAGCGTCCGCCTTGTAAAGGCCGGCTGCGCCAATCTTCAATGCGAATCAAGCGTTAAAAAGGGGTAGAAAAACAGCGCAAAAGAGCAGAGAATGTAAGTATGTGGCAAACAAATCTCATAAGGCTCTATTTCGCTGTCTGTGACAATAGTAGCGCAATCGAAGCAGTAATGCAACGCCAAAGCGACAATTTCCGACCCCAATTTACGGATGAGGAGTGTATCACGGTATACCTGTGGGGCATCAGCCGGCGGAGATTCGGGCAGAAGGCGATCTACGCGTATACAAAAAATCACTTGCTGGAGTGGTTTTCCAAACTGCCCAGTTATCAAGTATTTTCTGACCGGCTGAACCGGCTGGCTCCGGCGTTTCAGGCTCTGACGGAGATTGGCTGGGTATGATTGAGGTGGATCTGGCAGAACGATTGGACTATATCGTAGATTCTTGCCCGATCATCCTGGCAAAGGGACCCCGCTCCGGACATACACAGGCCGCCTTGGAATTGTGCAGGAAAAGCTATAATTCTTCTCGAAAAGAGTGGTATTATGGCATAAAACTCCACGCTATTGGATTCCCTGACGCCCGCCCGATAATCCTTGACATTTCCCGAAAAAAAAGGGATAATAAAAAAGTATTGTCTGAAACGCAACAGAGAGCGTAGTTCGCCGGCGGTGGCCGCCGGGCGTTTAAACATCGGGAGGTTTTTATGGCAGCTGACAGCCGTTTTTTTGAGGAGATGGAGGCCCGCATTCCCAGGGGGAAGGTCCGGACCCGGTTTGCTCCGTCCCCCACGGGCTACATGCACGTGGGAAACCTGCGCACCGCCCTCTATACCTGGCTCATTGCCCGTCACGCCGGGGGGACCTTCATCCTCCGTATTGAGGACACGGACCAGGGCCGTCTGGTGGAGGGCGCCACCGACGTCATTTACCGCACCATGGCCCAGTGCGGCCTCACCCATGACGAGGGCCCCGATGTAGGCGGTCCCGTGGGCCCCTACATCCAGTCGGAGCGCTGGAAGCTCTATGGCAAGTACGCCCATCTGCTGGTGGAAAAGGGGGCAGCCTACTACTGCTTCTGCGAAAAGACCGAGTCCGAGGAGGACGCCGGGGACTTCGGCCGGGCCGATGACCCCTGCCGGGATCTCCCCCTTGAGGAGGCCCAGACCTGGGTGGACCTGGGGCGTCCCTTTGTCATTCGCCAGCGCATCCCCCGGGAGGGCTCCACCACCTTCCATGACGTGTCCTTCGGGGACATCACCGTGGAGAACAAGACCCTGGATGACCAGGTGCTCCTCAAGCGGGACGGTATGCCCACCTATAACTTTGCAAACGTGGTGGACGATCATCTGATGGGTATCACCCACGTGGTCCGGGGCAGCGAATACCTCAGTTCCGCCCCCAAGTACAACCTGTTGTATGAAGCCTTCGGCTGGGAGATTCCCACCTATGTCCACTGTTCCCCCGTGATGCGGGACCAGCACAATAAAATGAGCAAGCGCCACGGCGACCCCTCCTATGAGGACCTGATTGCCCAGGGTTACCTGACTCCCGCCGTGCTGAACTATGTGGCTCTGCTGGGCTGGGCCCCCAAGGGGGACCTGAGCGAGCAGGAGATTTTCTCCCTGGAGGAGCTGGTGGACGCCTTCGACATCGGGGGCATTTCCAGGTCCCCCGCCATTTTTGATATGGAGAAGCTCACCTATTTCAATGCCCAGTACCTCCGCGCCATGTCCCCGGAGGACTTCGCCAGAACGGCGGAGCCCTATATCCGTCAGGGGGTCAAAAACCCCGCCATTGATGCCGCCGCCGTGGCCGCCCTGCTTCAGGCCCGGTGTGAGAAGCTGACGGACATCCCGGAGAAGGTGGACTTCTTCGACCAGCTTCCCGACTATGATCCGGCGCTGTTCACCAACAAAAAATCCAAGACCGACCCGGAGGTCTCCAGGCGTATGCTGGAGGCGGCGGTTCCGGCGCTGGAGGCCCTTCCCGACTGGACCCGGGAGGCCGTCCACGACTGCCTGATTTCCCTGGCGGAGTCCCTGGGCGTGAAGAACGCCACGCTGATGTGGCCGGTCCGCATCGCGGCGGCGGGCAGGCAGGTGACTCCCGGCGGCGCCGTGGAGATCTGCCACATCCTGGGAAGGGACGAGGCTCTCCGCCGTCTGAAGGCGGGCCTGGAGCGTCTGCGGGTATGATACGATATCTGAGCGGCGTATACGGCGGTCTCTGGCGGAGGGCCGGGAGTCTGGGCTATGAGCTCCGCCGCACCGCCGCGGCCTTCGCCTTTCTGGCGGCGCTGGCCTTCGGCGTCTGCGCGGCCTGTCCCTCTCTGGGGCAGAGGCTGGCGGATTATCTGGCGGCGCTGCTGGGAGGTATGGGCGCGGAGGAGGAGCGTCTGTCCGCGCCTCTGCTGTTCGCCGGCAGCCTGCGGGCCTGCGTGGTGGTGATGCTGTACGGACTGCTGCCCTTTCTGTACCTGCCTGCCCTGGCACTGGGCATGAACGCCCTGGCGTTGGGGGGACTGGGGGCCTGGTATCTCCATCAGGGACATTCCGCCGCCGCCTGGCTGGCGGGGCTGCTGCCCCATGGGGTGTTCGAGCTGCCGGCCCTGGTGCTCTCCATGGCCACGGGGCTCTGCGTCTGCGGCCACCTGAGCCGCCGGCTCCTGGGGGACAAAAGCGCCCTGAGCCTGAGGGAGTGTTTGGCCCTGATCTCCCGGATGCTGTTTCTGGCGGCCGCCCCGCTGATGGCCGCTGCCGCCCTGATGGAGGTCTATGTCACGCCGGCCGCGGCCGCCTTCTTCAATTGAGCCCCGATTTTTAAATTCAACATAAAGGACTGGTTTTTCCTATGAGCAAGCTGACGATCCCCTCCGGCTACCGGATGCCCCTGACCAATAATGAGCTCCAGAGGGCCATTGAGCTGATTCACGCCGATTTTCAGCACAATCTTACCATCCGTCTGAATCTCCACCGGGTGTCCGCGCCCCTTTTTGTGGACGGACGCACCGGCCTCAACGACGACCTCAACGGCGTGGAGCGCCCTGTCTCCTTTGACATACCGGATGTGGGCGCACAGGGACAGGTGGTCCACTCCCTGGCCAAGTGGAAGCGGCTGGCCCTGAAGCGCTATGAATTCAAGCTGGGTACCGGCCTTTATACCGATATGAACGCCATCCGCCGGGACGAGACCGTGGACAATCTTCACTCTATTTATGTGGATCAGTGGGACTGGGAGAAGCACATCGACGTCCGGAACCGCACCGTCCAGTATTTAAAGGACACCGTGCAGGATATCGTGGGGGCCATCTGCGACACCGCCTCCGCCCTGCGGAACCATTTCCCGGCCCTGTCCTTCCGCCCGGAGCGGGACGTCTTCTTCATCACCACCCAGGAGCTGGAGGACCGCTGGCCGGAGCTGTCCCCCGCGGAGCGGGAGACGGAAATCTGCCGGGAGTACCCCACTGTGTTCCTCATGCAGATCGGCGGGGTCCTGAATTCCGGCGCGCGCCATGACGGCCGGGCCCCGGACTATGACGACTGGACGCTGAACGGCGATATCCTGATGTGGAATCCCGTGCTGGAACGGGCCTTTGAGGTGTCCTCCATGGGTGTCCGGGTGGACGCCGCCGCCCTGAAGAGGCAGCTGAAGGCGGCGGGCTGTGAGGAGCGCCGGGAACTGCCCTTCCACCAGATGCTGCTGAAGGGGGAGCTGCCCCAGTCCATCGGCGGGGGCATCGGCATGTCCCGCCTGTGCATGCTGTTGCTGGGGGCCTGCCACATTGGCGAGGTTCAGGCCAGCCTCTGGGACGAGGAAACCGTAAAGGGCTGTGAGGCGGCAGGAATTACGCTACTGTAAACAAACCGGTCCTGACGCTGGAGCTCCAGACGTCAGGACCGGTTTTATGTTCAGACCGCCGTTCTCCCGGACCGTACATCCGGGACCTGCAATGTCCCGGCGGCGGGGAAGAGGGGGGACCGGCCCGGTTTTCTCCGGATGCCTGTCAGGGAATCGGAAGGCCGCCGGGAATCCGTTCCGCCAGCGCGGCCAGGATGGTGAGCCGGTCCGGCGGCACCGGACAGCCTCCGGCGTTCAGCATCCCCAGGGGGATGGACTTGTTCTCTCCGTGGCAGTCGCTGCCGCCGGAGACCAGCAGCCCCTGGGCCGCGGCGGTTTCCGCCAGCTGCCCGCAGTGGGACGGGGGATATTTGGAGTACCAGCATTCCAGCCCCATCAGGCCATAGCCGGTGAGCTCGTCCAGCATGGCGGCGAACCGCTCCGGGCCAATCTCCCGCTCCCCCTCGCCGCCCAGAGGGTGGGCCCACACCGGAATGCCGCCGGAGGCCAGAACCGCCTGGACAGCGGTTTTCGCGTCGATGCGGCTGCTCCCTGTGGGACAGCGGTTGATGATCTGGGTGATGGCCCTCTGTCGGTCCGGGGCGTAGCCGTACCGGACCATCAGATTCCCCAGATGGGGCTTTCCGACGCCGGGGATTTGCTGCAGCTGCTCCAGTTCCTCCTCCGGAAACGTCATGCCCTGTTCGCGGAGAAAGGCAAGCCTCTTTTCCAGCTTGGCTTCCCGCAGCGCAGCGCCCTGGGCCAGGGCCTTCTGAAACGCCGGATGAGCGGCGTCGCAGGCGTAGCCCAGGATATGGCAGGTCCCGGAGTCCATGCGGCAGGAAAACTCAATGCCCGGAATGAAGGCCACGCCCTCCGGCGGCTGTTTCCTCAGCTGTTCCACCCCGGCCACCGTGTCGTGGTCGGTCAGGGAGAGCACACGGATGCCGGCGGCCTCTGCCTGTTCCGCCAGGCGGAGGGGGCTGTCTGTTCCATCCGAGGCGGTGGAATGCGTATGGAGATCCACACGGCAGGCGCACTCCAAAGGGGCCGCCCCGCCGCCGTCCAATGCCTTGCTCCGGTCTGTATACATGTCTGTTCCTTCTTTCTTCTCCGGCATTTTTTGAGAGACAGGCGGGGGGGCAGGCATCTTCCCGCCGGAAAAAGCAACCGGGAGACGTTTTAAAAACGACCCCTGGTTGCTTTTCTGTTTCCTGGGTTTTATCGGTCATCTTCTCCGGCGGCCGCCCCGCTTCCCGTCCATGCTGCGGTTCAGGTCTGCCATCTTGCCCTCGGAGGAGGAGAGGAACTGCTTGAGCTTGTCCTCAAAGGCCTGATCTCCGGAGGGCGGCGGAGGGGGGACCGCCCGGGGACGGCCGCCCCTGGGCTGAGGGGCCGGCCTGGGCGGCGCCGCAGGTCTTGGGGCTCTGGGAGCCCGCCGCTCTCCCTCCGGCTGCGCCTTTTTGATGGATAAGTTGACCTTTCCATTCTCTGCCGACAGGACCAGGACCTTGACGGCCTGCCCCGCCTGGAGAAAATCGTGTACGTCTTCAACGAATGTGTGGGCGATCTCCGAGATATGTACCAGCCCGGATCCGCCGCCCTCCAGCGCCACGAAAGCGCCGAACTTGGTGATGGTGGTGACTTTGCCTTCCAGAATACTCCCAACCTGAGGCTCCATAAGGTTTCTTGTTTCTCCTTCCGATGATTTGCGGTTACGACGGTCAGCTGCCAATAGGGAAGACGTACTCTCCGGGGAGGACCCAGCCAAGCTCCCGCCGGGCGATCTCCTGCATTTTCTCCTGGGTGGCGCCCTCGGCGATATCCGCCGCCAGGGCGTCATTCTTCTGGCGCTGGATTTCCACCTCCGCGGCGACGGCGTCCCGCTCCTGCCGGGCGCTTTCTAATTGGTCCTGAAGCACATACAGACGCCAGCCTGCGGCGGTCAGCAGCGCCAGAATAACCAGCTTGACCGTCAGGCCGGTGCGAATCCGCTGTCCTGCCCTTCGGGCCTTTGCCGGTTTTGCCAGCTTTTGCGGCCTTTCCCGCCTTGTTATGTCCGCCGCCTCCCCTCGTAAGCACGTTCCTGTGTCCGTCTATTTCTATTGTAAAGCATTTGCGCCAAAAATAAAAGAGATTTTTTCCGCAGAAGGCAATTTTTTTGCAGAGCTGCCTGGCCCACAGCACCGGCAGGGCCAGCAGCCGGGCCAGCCAGGCCAGCGTTTCTGTCCAAAAGGCCCACAGCGGGCGCAGCGGCTGGGAAAAGGCGCTGAAAAACAGCGCGCAGCCTCCGGCGATTCCCAGCAGCACAAAACCCCGCAGCTCCCCCGAGCTCCGGCGCAGCAAAAAGAGAAACACGCTTCCCCCTGCGGCCAGGCAATACAGGGCGTCCAGCCAGCTGGTGATGCGGGGAAGCCGCAGCCGGAAGGCCCGGAGCAGATCATAAAAAAGTCCCACGGACAGTCCCAGCAGGATGGACTGCCCGAAAATCAGCAGCTGGCGGACTGCCGCCCCGTTTCCCGCCCCCATTCTATCCAAACAGACGGCTGAAGAAGCCGCCCCGGGCCGGGCCCTGGTCCTCGTAGGTCACAGAGTCGATCCGTCCGTCCACATGCAGCTCCCCCCCGTCCAGGGACAGCTGCCCGATATGCAGGTCCTCC
Source organism: Oscillospiraceae bacterium (assembly GCA_910575505.1). GTDB lineage: Bacteria > Bacillota > Clostridia > Oscillospirales > Oscillospiraceae > Oscillibacter. The sequence continues at coordinate 65,247 of CAJTFK010000019.1, read as the reverse complement.
CCCGTGATCACCAGCGTTCCCACGGAGGTGGACATGACAATTCCTGTCTCGTCGAAGCGCTCCACGTCCTCCACTCCGGAGACCGTCAGGCGCTCCCGCCCGTCCAGTTCCAACCGGTGGGCGGCCTGGGGCATGGTATAGTCGTTCATGTCTTCGTCCCTCCCTGTCCACAGGATATGTCCCGGGGGACGAAATCATGACTGCTATATTTCCTGATACAGGACTTCGCCCTGCCGGGGGCTTTCCGGCACGGAGAGAACCTCCACCGTCACCGCCCGGCTCCCCAGCCGCAGGGCAATCCGGTCGCCGGGCTTCACCTCGTAGGAGGCCCGGACCGGCCGTCCGTTGACGTTGACCAGGCCGTTGTCACAGGCCTCGTTGGCAATGGTCCGCCGCTTGATGAGACGGGAGACCTTGAGATATTTGTCCAGACGCATGGTTATCCTGTTCCTTCCCTTGGTCGCTCCCCTGTGCCAAAACTGCCGGCATGTCTGCCGGCAGCTGTCTGTCTATGGCGCAGTGGGGGAACCTTATTTGCCGACGGTATCCTTCAGAACCTTGCCGGCCTTAAATACGGGCACCGTGGAGGCGGGAATCTCGATGGGCTCCTTGGTCTTGGGATTCCGGCCCAGCCGTGCGGCCCGGGGTTTTACCTCAAAAGAGCCGAAGCCGACCAGCTGCACTTTTTCGCCCTCTTTCAAAGCGTCGGTAATGGCGTCAAAGGTGGCGGTGATCACCAGTTCGGCATCCTTTTTGGAGACCTCCGCAGCAGCGGCAACGACGTTGATCAGTTCAGCTTTGTTCATAGTGTGCGATCCTCCTGAAAAATCTTTTGTTTTATTTCTTATACGCGGATGCGTTTAAGACAGGTTTGTGGGCGCTGGATACATCTGACATCAGATGAGAAGCAGAGGCGCGAATCTCCCGGAACCTCAGCGCGGCATGGGACGGTGTGAAAGCGCTCCGGGGCCCAGCCGTCAGGCTCCGTCGCCCGGCGCACTCCCCGCGGCCTCCTTGGCCTGCTGCCACAGGGCAATCAGTTCCGCCTCGGCGTACTGGGAAAGGGGCTTGTCCGCCAGGGCTTCCACCCGGCGGAACCGGGCATTGTATTTGTCGCAGGACCGGTGGAGGGCATCCTCCGGGTCCACACCGGTCATCTGGCCGATTTTGGCGGCAATGAACAGCAGGTCTCCCAGCTCCTCCCGGACGCCGTGGGGCCCGTCCGGCGCACCGCCGGCCTCCAGAGCCGTCCGCAGCTCCCGGACCTCCTCCTCCAGCTTGCCCAGGGCGCTGAGAGCGCTGTCCCAGTCGAAGCCGGCCCTGGCGGTTTTGGAGGCGATTTTCTCCGCCCGCCACAGGGCGGGCAGGGTGTGGGGCACAGATTCCACGGCGTCGGCAGTGGAGTCCTGGCGCTTTTCCTTCCGTTTCAGAATCTCCCAGTTTACCAGCACCTCGGCGCTGTCCGCCGCCGTTGCTGTGCCGAAGACGTGAGGGTGGCGGTATACCAGCTTTTGGGTCACGCCATCCACCACGTCGTCCATGGTGAAGCGGCCCCGCTCCGTCTCAATCTGGCTGTGGAAGGCCACCTGCATCAGAACGTCCCCCAGCTCCTCGCACATGGCGGCGGGGTCGTCCCGGTCCAGGGCGTCCAGAACCTCGTAAGTCTCCTCCAGGAAATTCCTGCGGATGGAGCCGTGGGTCTGCTCCGCGTCCCAGGGACAGCCCCCAGGAGCCCGCAGCAGCCGCATGACCTCCAGAAAGTCCTGCCAGCCATAATGACTCTTACTTTGAAAATCTACCATAGATTGTCCGCCTTTTCAAGAAATTTCAGCAAAAAACTTCTAAAACTACAAATTTTTATTTTAGACGCAGAATCTTTGTGATTTTTTGTCCGTGGGGGATGGACCGCAGGTCCTCAGCCCGGAGAATCCGAAGTGCGATGACCAGAACCCCGTAGACCAGGACTCCGGCCAGAATGCCGCAGAAAACCGCCGCCGCGTTGGCCCCATAGGCAGAGTGCCCCTTTGACAGGGCCCGGCTTACAAAGCCGCAGACCGCCCAGGCCGCCCCGCCCATGAGAACGGAGGCAATGGCCGGCTTGGCAAAGATCTGGAAATACCGGGGCTTTTGAGGCGAGTACTTCCACACGAAAAACAGGTTCAGCCCCACAACGACCAGATAGCAGCAGAGCGTGGAGATGGGGGCGCCGTGGATGTTGACGTCTGGGTTTCCCACAAGAATGTAGTTCATGACGATTTTGGTGACGCCGCCGGCCACAACGGTGAAAATGGGCAGCTTTTCCCTGCCGTAGGTTTGCAGGATGGCGTTGGTCAGAATCATCAGGCAGATGAAGATGGTGGCCAGGCCCAGAATCTGGAGATGGGGCCCTGCCGCCAGGGCCGCCTCCCGCCGCCTGGGCAGCATCAGCACCATGATGGGCGTGGAGAGCACGGAGAGGCCCACCCCTGCCGGAATAGCCAGTACGGCAATCAGCCGGAAGGCGGAGGAGATGATGCGGTCTGCCTTGGCGTGGTCCCGCTGGGCCATGGCCGCCGCCGCGAAGGGGATCAGGCTCATGGTGACGGGGTAGACGAAGGAGGACACCATATTGGGCATATCCATGGCCATGCGGTACTGGCCGTTCAGCGCCGCCGCCTCCACCTCGCTCAGCAGCAGGGCGCTCTGGAGCCGGCCCATGACAATCTTCGTGTCGATGAGGTTGATGATGCCCAGGGCGGAGTTCCCCAGGGTGATGGGAATGCCGATGGCCAGCACCTGCCGCAGGATGGTCCCGCCGCCGGGGGGCACGTCCAGGGATCTGCTCCGGTTCCGGTGGCTCAGCATATACAGCACCAGGAAGCACACCGACAGAATGGTGCCGGCGGAGACGCCGAAAATGGCTCCGGCGGCCACGTTGGCCATGTCCCCTCCGGTGCGCTTCAGGAGATACCAGGCCAGAGGCAGCCCGATGCCCACCTTGCAGAGGGCCTCCAGCACCTGGGAGACGGCGGTGGGGGTCATGTTCCCCTGGCCCTGGGTATAGCCCCGCATACAGGCCAGCAGACACACGCAGAACACTGCCGGGGCCAGGGCCCGGATGGCCTGGGCGGCCATGGGGTTGGACTCGAAGGCGGCCAGCCGCGCCGCGCCGAAGAACATCAGCGCAGAGCCCGCCAGCCCCAGGAAGAAGAACAGCCAGATGGCCGTGCGGAAGATTTTCCGCTTCTCGTTCTCCCGGCCCTGGGTGTGGGCCTGGCTGGTAAGCTTGGAAATGGCCAGAGGCAGGCCCGCTGTGGCCAAAATGTTCAGGAAATTGTAAATCAGATAGGCGGTGTCGAAATAGGTCTTGCCCACCTCGCCCAGGATGTTGTTCAGCGGCACCTTGTAAACCGCGCCGATGAGCTTGACAATGACCACCGCGGACGCCAGAATGGCGGTACCGCCCAGGAAAGACTGCTTTTTCTTACTTGACATGGAAAGCTTACCTCATATTATCAAAAAAATGCGCCGCCCTCTTCCCCAGGGGAAGACCGCCCCGAAACGCGGACGCTTCCACGGCCTGTCTTAAGTCTATGCGGCGGGAAAAACAGGCATGACAAGCGTCCGGCTCACAGCCTGTGCCCGCAGGCGCGGCAGAAGCGGTCGCCCTCCGGGATGACTGCGCCGCAGGCGGCGCAGCGTCCGTCCTCCCGCCGCAGCGAAGCCAGCTCGGCCTTCAGCACGTCGATTTCCCGGAGCTTTTCCAGCAGGGCTTCCGTGGGTGTGGGGGTGCCGGTGTGGGTGGCATAGACCATCCGGCCTGCCTCAGCCAGGCGCGCCGCCTCCTCCCGCTCCAGCTCCGCGATCCGCTGCCGCAGCCGGACGGCGGAGACCAGCTCCTCCGTTTTCCGGCAGACGCCGCAGGCTGCGCCGGCAGCGTTCCTCCGGACTGTGCGCAGCAGCTCGTTCAGTTTCTCATCCATCCAGTTCTGCCTCCTTTTCCGAATCCCCCCGATGCTCCCGGGCTCCGGTGGGTTCTCCCTGTCTGTTATGCCCGGTTTTCCCCGCTTTCACCCCGGTCGTAAAAGGCGGCGAAGGCCGTCTGGTTGGCCAGCAGTTTTTCGGGCCGCTCCATATACTCCTTGGGATACTTGGGATTGAACACCCGCTGGATGCGGCGGCTCTTCAGCACCGGGTCCACCATTTTTGTGGATCCTCCCGCACCGAAGGAGAGGATGGAGCAGAGTTCCGACATGATATAGATGTTGTACAGGCAGGCTCCGCCGGGGCGGCTCCAGCCGATGTTCTCAAAGCTGCCGGACATATACTTCTGCCGGTACAAATAATAGGGCCGGTGTCCCGCTTCCCGCAGCAGGGGGCCGGCGGCGTCCAGCATCTGCCCCACCGCCTCGGGACCGGGGATGGAAAGCCCCTCCGTCAGGATGCGGCTGCCCTTTTTCAGGGACAGGGTGTGGACGGTGATGTTGTCCGTGCCGAACCGGAGGCAGCGGTCCAGGGACCGGCGGAAGCCCTCCGCCGTGTCCTCCGGGAGACCGGCGATCAGGTCCATGTTCACATGACGGAAGCCGGTTTTCGCTACCAGTTCCATGGCGGTCTCGATGTCCCCGGGGCTGTGCCGCCGTCCGATGGCCCGGAGGACGTGGTCCTCCATAGTCTGGGGATTCACCGAAACCCGGTGGACGCCGTGGTCCTTCAAGACGGACAGCTTTTCCGCCGTGATGGTGTCGGGCCGCCCTGCCTCCACGGTGATCTCGTCGCAGGCGTCCAGGGCAGGGCCGAAAGCATCCTCAAACACAGTCAGCACCCGGTCCAGCTGGTCCGCCGTCAGGGTGGTGGGGGTGCCGCCGCCCATGTACAGGGCCCGGACCCGGAACCCGTGTTCCCGGACCATCCTTCCCCCGGCGGCGATCTCCGCCGTCAGGGCCTCCACGTAGGGCTCCACCAGAGAAAGGCTCTTCTCCACCGACTGGCTGACGAAGGAGCAGTAGACGCATCGGGTGGGGCAGAAGGGGACGCCGATGTACACAGCGATATCCCGGGGGCCCAGGCGCCCGGCCGTCTCAAAGGCGGCCAGACCCGTCTCCGCCGCCAGCGCGGCCCGCTCCGGCGTCACGTAATAATCCCGCTCCAGCAGCGCCCGTGCCTCCTCCGGAGTCTTCCCCTCCGTCAGGGCCTGGGTCGCCAGCTTGTCGGGGCGCACGCCGGTGAGCATCCCCCAGGGGGGCGGGGCCTTCTGAAATTCCCAGGCCGCCAGGAAGAAGCACGCGCCGATGGCGTGCCGCCGCTGGCCCTCCCGCTCATACTCCGTGCCGGAGTGGCGGCCCCCGAAATAGCGGAGAGCGTTTTTTCCCCGATAGGTCAGGTCCACCTTCACGGTGAAAAATTCATCCTTCTCCCGATAGCCCACATAGGCCCAGGTATCGTCCTCCGGCTGAACGGGCCCGTAAACCGGAAGCTCGCCGGGGAACAGGTTCAGCAGGCTCTGCTCCACGGTATAGCGCTCATCGTGGCCCTCAAAAATCAGTTTCATGGCCGCTCCTGCATGGCCTGGAGGAGGAACGGGTTGCTCTTCCGCTCATTTTCCAGCGTGGTAGGCGACATATGGCCGGGGTAAACCGGCGCGTCGCCCTCCATCAGGCCGAAGAGCCGCAGGGACGACAGCATCTTCTGCACATTCCCGCCGGGGAAGTCCGTCCGCCCGCAGGAGCCCTGAAACAGGGTGTCGCCGCAGAACAGCGGCCCGCCGTTCACCCGCAGGGTCACACTTCCCTCAGAGTGGCCCGGGGTATGGATGGGGTGGATATTCAGACAGCCAAAGGGCAGGTCTTTCGCCTTATGTGTTTCCACATCCCAATCATTGAACGCCTTGTAATAATGAAGCTGTCTCACCGGGCATTTGGGGTCCTTCAGCATAGCCGGGACAGGGAACAACTGCGGATCTACGCCCTGAACGTCCTTTTTATGGATATAGATTTCAGCCTCCGGGAACGCGGCCGCCAGCTCCGGAAGGGCGTCCACATGGTCATAATGGCCGTGGGTCATCAGGATATACTGGAGCTTCACGCCCTGCCTCTGGATTTCCCCGATGATCCGCGGCGCATCCCCGCCGGGGTCAATGACCGCTGCCAGGCTGGCGTGCTTCTCAGTCAAAATGTAGCAGTTTGTCTCCAGCGGCCCAACTTCCATCCGGCAGATTTGCAAAACCGACTGTCTCTGGTTCGCCGGAAGCTCATAGGACAGGTCCTGGAAACCGGTGAAATCCACCGTCCCGGTCTCCCAGACCTGCCGGAACTTCTCCACCGCCCCGGCATAATCGCCGTACCACTCCACCAGGGCAATGCCGCCGGGGGTGGAGGGGCCCTGGGCTCCGGACCAGCCGCAGCCCACGATATACTGCCCCGCGTGGGGCCCTTTCAGGGCCACGGCGCTCTGGATATACCAATAGTCCGTTTCGCCCTCCTGCTCCAGGACCATGAAGCTGTCGGGGTCGGAGGGATGCAGGCGGTCCAGCTCCTGTTCAATGTGCTCCCAGGCGGCGGGGCGTATTTCCCCCCTTACTGTGCGCAGGGTCCAGGTCAGGCCCTTCTCAGGCTGCTTTTGCGGAATCATTTCCATGTCAGGTCCTCCTTTCAGGTCAGGGATGCTCCGTGTCAAACCAGATGGTCACCGGGCCGTCGTTCCGGGAATCCACCTGCATATCCGCACCGAATTCGCCGTGTTCCACCGTGAAGCCCCGTTCCCGGCAATGGGCCATGAATTTCTCATACAGCGGAATGGCCAGATCCGGCTTGGCCGCGCCGGAGAAGCCCGGACGGCGGGAAGAGGTATCGGCGTACAGGGTGAACTGTGACACCACCAGCAGCGCGCCCCCCACCTGCTCCAGGTTCAGGTTCATCTTGCCGTTCTCGTCCTCGAAAACCCGGAGATTGCATATTTTGTCCGCCAGCTTTACGGCCGTTTCCCTGGTGTCCCCGGGACCCACGCCCAGAAGGACCAGAAATCCCTGCCCAATCCGGCCGCTGACCGTATCCTCAATGGTGACGCTGGCGTGCTTCACCCGTGTGACAACTGCCCGCATGGTCTATGTCTCCTTTCTATTCTTAGGCAAAATCCCAGGCAAAAAGGCCCGGTTGCTCAGCAGGCCGCAGACGACGGCGCAGAGCCCTCCAGCCACGAAGAGCACCGCGCCCAGATAGCGGAGCGCCTTTCGTTTTTTGAAAAACCGGAAGTCCCCGCAGGCCATCACGCCCCCTGCCAGAGCCAGAACGCTCCCCAGGCTCTGCAAAAGCTCCCATTTCCGCAGCTGGGGGCTCGCCCATTTGGCCAGACCATAGCGCCAGCCGTACACACAGCAGACTCCCAGCCCTGCCAGGGCTGCCGCGGCACCCGGGGCGCACAGCAGCGGAGACTTCCGCCCGGCGGCCGCCGCCAACACCAGACCCGGCAGAAAGGCGATCCCTCCCAGGATTCCCCACAGGGTCAGCCGTATCAGCACATAAAACAGGTCCGACAACGTTTCTTCTTCCGGCCTCAGCCGGCGGGCCGGCTCACACTGAGAACGCCGGAAATCTGATGAAGCTTGTTCATGATGGCCTTCATCTGGGCGCCGTCCCGGACCCGAATTTCCAGCCGGATGAGGGCGAAGCCGTCCTCGGTGCTGCGGGACTGGAGGCCGCAGACGAAGGTATTCGTGGTGGACAGGGCGGCGGAGATGTCCAGAATCAGATTCATCCGGTCCTTGCAGACCACCTCGATGGAGGTGGGATAGCTCTCGTTGGTGTCGCTGCCCCAGGTGACCTTGAGCCAGCGGCCCTCCTGGCCCGCCCGGCGTGCCGGCGCTGCGTTGGGACAGTCGCAGCGATGGACGGACACGCCGTAGCCCCTGGTGATGAAGCCCACGATCTCATCCCCCGGCACGGGGGTGCAGCAGCGGGAGAACTTCACCAGACAGTTGTCCAGCCCTTCCACAATGATGCCCTGCTCGCTCTTCAGGGGCCGGGGAGGGGGGGACTGGACAGGCTCCTCCAGCCTGGAGGCCTGTTCCTCCTCCGCCTGGTGCTGGCGCTGGATGCGCTGGAGCTCTCCCTTCATCCGGCTGACGGCCTTCTGGGCGGTGAAGCCGCCATAGCCGATGGCGGCATACATCTCGTCCAGGGAGCCGTAGGACACCTTTTTCAGCAGAATGGGCAGGCTGTCCGCCGCAGTAACGTCCTTCATGGACAGGCCCGCATGCTTCAGCTCCTGTTCAAAGGAAGCGCGGCCATTGGCGATGTTCTCCTCTTTTTTCTCCTTTTTGAACCACTGGCGGATTTTGCTCCGGGCCTCGCTGGATTTGGCAATCTTCATCCAGTCCCGGCTGGGGCCCTTGGCGGCCTTGGAGGTCATGATTTCCACAATGTCGCCGTTTTTCAGCGTGTGGTCAAAGGTGACAATGCGGTTGTTCACCTTGGCCCCCACCATCCGGTTGCCCACGGCGGAGTGGATGGCATAGGCGAAGTCAATGGGCGTGGCCCCGGCGGGCAGATTCTGCACATCTCCGTTGGGGGTGAAGACGAAGACCTCGTCGGCGAACATATCCACTTTCAGGGAGTGGATATAATCCTCGGCGTCGGCGCCTTCCTGGTTCTCCAGCAGGCGGCGGACCCACTCGTATTTTCCCTCGGTGCCGGCGCCCTGTCCGTTCTGCTTGTATTTCCAGTGAGCGGCCACGCCATACTCGGCAATCTCGTGCATCTCCCGGGTTCTGATCTGCACCTCGAAGGGGATGCCGTCGGGACCCATGACGGTGGTGTGGAGGGACTGATAGCCGTTGGGCTTTTGGGTGCCGATATAGTCCTTGAACCGCCCTGGAATGGGCTTGTAGATGTCGTGGATGACGCCCAGCACGTTATAGCAGTCACCCACATTCTCCACCAGAACCCGGAAGGCGAAGAGGTCGAAGATTTCGTCCAGGGATTTGTTCTGGCTGAACATTTTACGGTAGATGGAATAGGGGTGCTTGATGCGGCCGTAGACCATGTGCTCAATGCCCAGCTGGTCCAGCCGTTCGCCGATCTGGCGCTGAATGCGCCGGGTAAAGGCCTCGTATTCCTGGCTCTTGGCGTCCAGCCGGGAGACGATTTCCTCATAGCCCACCGGGTCCAGATATTTGAGAGACAGGTCCTCCAGCTCCCACTTCATCCGCTGCATGCCCAGCCGGTGGGCGATGGGGGCGTAAATCTCCATGGTCTCCAGAGACTTCTGCTTCTGCTTCTCAGGGGACTGGTATTCCATGGTCCGCATATTGTGGAGCCGGTCGGAAATCTTGATGAGAATGACCCGGATGTCCTTGCTCATGGCGATGAGCATTTTCCGCAGATTCTCCATCTGCTCATCTTCCTTGGTGGCGTACTGGATGCGGGTCAGCTTGCTGACCCCCTCCACCAGGTCGGCAATGGTGGGGGAGAAGAGCCGGGCCACGTCGGCGTGCTCCGCCGGGGTGTCCTCAATGACGTCGTGAAGCAGGGCGGCCTCAATGGATTCCGAGTCCAGCTTCAATTCCTCCGCCACAATCTGGGCCACTGCCAGAGGATGGATGATATAGGGCTCGCCGCTTTTGCGCTTCTGACCCTGGTGGCACTGGTCGGCGTATTCAAATGCGGCGCAGATATGGCCCAGGTCGGCGGCGGGGTTATATCCCCGGATGGTTTTTTCCAGCAGCTCATACTGTTCCTGAACAGTCATGCCGTCACACCTCCTGAGATCCGGCGGGGCGTCCCAGCCGGATGAGATAGGGACAGGCGTCCAGATTCACCTTCCCCTGAATGGGCATCAGGCAGAGGATGACCCGGTCGTCCTTCCGCGTCAGGGCAATCAGGCCCCGCTCCTGGAACACGGCCAGGGCCAGGGCAGCCCGGAGAAAGCTCTCGCTGCCTCCCATCCGGGACGCCAGCGTCCGGAGATAGGGAAGGTAGTCCTCTTCCGCCTTTCCCTGGCGGAGCCGCCGTTCCAGAGCCACCCAGCAGGCGGCGTACTGGCTGCGGGAGGCCCGGAGCCGGACGGTTTCCTGGGGGGAGAGGGGGCCGGAGTCCTCCACCAGGCGGCGGACCAGGTCCAGGGAATCCGCCTCATTCCGGCTGGGGACCAGGGAGGGGCGGATGTCCACCAGCTGAAGCTGCAGCGTTGTGCAGCCCCGGAAGGTGTTGGCCTGGAGGTAAAAGGCGGCGTCCACCCGGCTGCCGGGGACGACGCCGCACTCCTCTTCCGTCACGGAGAAAAAGATGGCGTCAAAGCGGCAGACCCCCTTGGAAAGCCGGAGCTTCAGGTGCCGCCCCTGGCCCACAGACTGGAGGCTTTCCACCGTGGCCCCCAGCAGGGCGAACACAGGCCGGGGATTTCCGGAGCCATAGGGCTCCAGGGGCTCCAGGGAGGCCTCCTGCTCCAGGGTCAGCTCGCAGGGGGAGCCCACGGCGGCGTCCACGTCCAGGGAGCTCACCGGGGGTTCCCCGCCGGTGAGGGAACGGACATAGCGGTTCATCTTCTCCCGGAAGGGGCCGATGTTGGCCTCGGGAATGGTGAAGCCGGCGGCCAGCTCGTGGCCTCCGAAGCCGTCCAGAAGGTCGGAACAGGCTTCCAGCGCCGCAAAGAGGTTCAGTCCGCCGTAGGACCGGCAGGAGCCCCGTCCGGTGCCGTCCTTTAAATGGATCATGAAGCTGGGGCAGGAGTATTTTTCGCTGAGGCGGGAGGCCACGATGCCCACCACGCCCTGGTGCCAGTCCTCGCTGGCCAGGACCAGGGCGCTGCGCTCCTCCGTCCGCAGGTCCCCGATCTGGTTCACCGCGTCGGCGCAGATGGCCTGCTCCACCGCCTGCCGCTCCCGGTTCAGCTCGCACAGGGCCCGGGCCAGCTCCTCCGCCCGGGCGGGGTCGCTGGTCTCCAGAAGATCCGCCGCCAGGTCCGCCGCCCCCATGCGCCCGGCGGCGTTGATCCGGGGGGAGAGGACAAAGCCAATTTGAACGGAGGTGATGGGACGGCCCAGCAGGCCCGCCTCCCGCAAAAGAGCGTGGACGCCCACGAAATCCGTGTGGGGCAGGGCCTTCAGCCCGCAGGAGACAATGGCCCGGTTCTCCCCCTCCATCCGCATCACGTCGGCCACGGTGCCGATAGCGGCCAGGGTGCAGTACCGGGCAAACAGGGCGTCCTCCCGGCTCTCGCCCCCCAGGGCCAGCACCAGCTTCAGCGCCACGCCGCAGCCTGCCAGGTATTTGAAGGGATAGGGGCAGTCCGGCCTGTGGGGGTCCACCACCGCTATGGCATCCGGCAGGGCCTCCTTGCACTCGTGATGGTCCGTCACCACCACGTCCAGGCCGATGGAGTTGGCAAAGGCCACCTCCTCGTTGCCTGTGATGCCGCAGTCCACCGTAATCATCAGCGTGGCCCCCTGGTCCCGGAGACTCTGAATGGCAGGCTTGGAAAGGCCGTAGCCGTCCTCAATCCGCCGGGGGATATACCGCAGGCAGGGGACGCCGCAGCTTTTGAGATAGTCCAGCAGCAGCACCGTGGAGGTGATGCCGTCCACATCGTAATCCCCGAAGACAGCCACGGTCTCCCCACCGGAAATGGCCCGCTGAATCCGGGCCACGGCCTTGTCCATGTCCCGCATCAGCATGGGGGAGAGGGTCAGATGCTGTTCACACTCCAGAAAATCCGCCGCCGCCTCCGGAGAGACAATGCCCCGGGACGCCAGCACCAGCGCCATCAGATACGAATATCCCGCGGCCCGCAGCCGGAAGACCTCCTCCTCTGCAGGGACGCCGATATTCCATTTTTTGTATTTCATATTAAGGGGACCCCCTTTCCTGCATGGCTTTTAGAATCTGTATTCACAACCACTGAACGCTGTCTGAACGGACTTTTTCCCGCCCGTTCAGCATCTCCCGGCAGTGAATACGGGTTCTAATATCCATGAGACTGCTGGATAACTTGTATAGTATAGCAGAAAAGGCGGAAAAGGTAAAGTAAAAATCGCTTGCTTTCCGGCGCTTCCCGGTGAATTTCCCCGGCTTTTTCAGGATTCGACAGGACCTGTTTGACGAAAGGGGAAAAATCTGTTAAAATGAGCTGGATTTTCCCGCCGGGCCGTGCCCTGCGGAAAAAGATTTGAAAGGAGCGATGGAACGATGAAGCGACAATTCCGGCGGCTGTCCGCCAGTTTGGCGGGCCTGGTTCTCTGCGCCCTGCTGGCCCCCGTTCTGACGGCCTCCGCCGCCGCCCCGTCCGACGTGCCTGCCGGGTTCTGGGCGGAGGAGGATATCCGCCGCTGTGTGGAACAGGGCTATTTCTATCTGGAGGGCGGCAGCCTCTTCGGCGTGGGCAAGGAGATGACCCGGGCCGAGTTCGTGGTGGTGCTGTGCCGGTTTTTCGGCTGGAAGCCCACCATCCCCCCCAGAGTGGTCTATGAGGACGTTTCCGACGACGCCTGGTATGCCGGCGCGGTGGAAATCGCCTACCGGGAGGGAGCCATTACCGATCAGAACGGCGGCTTCCGGCCTGACGGCCTCATCACCCGCAGCGAGGCGGCCTCCATGCTGGTTCGGGCCTTGGGCTACAGCACTATCGCCGGGCTGGTCCAGGACTTTCCCCATCCCTTCCAGGATGTGCGGGCCAACAGCGGCTATATCTCCATGGTCTACGGCCTGGGTCTGATGGACGGCACGTCCGTCACCGTGTTCTCGCCCAACGACACCATCACCCGGGAACACGCGGCGGTAATCCTCATGCGGCTCTATGACAAGATTCACTCCGGCGGAGGCAGCCGGACCGGCCTGATCTCCTCTGCCGAGGACCTGCCCGGACTGAAGGGCTATGAGTCCGTGTCCATCTCCGCCGCCCATCTGGTTTACAACGGGGCTCCTCAGATTTCTCCCAGTCTGGAGGACGGGGAGCTGGAGGAAATCCGGGATCTTGCCCGGATGTCCGGAGCCCGGCAGCTGCTCCATGTCTCCGGGGGCCCCTACCAGCTCCGGGAGGGCGGCGCAGCTGAAATGGCGGACGTGCTGCTGGAGGCCGTGAAGGACGGGAAGTACGACGGGCTGACCCTGGAGATTTCAGGCCTGACCACGACCCCCCAGCGGAAGGAGCTGACCGCTGTTGTGGAGGCGGTCCGGCAGGGACTGGGGGAAAAGCTCCTGTACATCATCGTAGAGGCCCCTGCCTGGAAGGGGGCCATCTCCGGATATGACTACGCCGCCCTGGGAGAGACGGCGGACAGGGTGATTCTTCGGGTGGGCTCCCCGGCGGGCAGCAGTGCCAACGGCACGCCCACCTCACCGCCGGAGCCTTTGGAAGAGGTCTATTACGCCCTGAGCCGGATGCGGGGCCTGGTGGATGCCGGGAAGCTGAGCCTGATGGTCAGCGCCTCCGGAACCGCCTGGGAGGACGATGAGGCGGCGGAGCCCCTGACCGGCACGGAGATTCAGAAGCTGCTGGAGGACCCGGATACCCGGACCTATTACTCCGGCCGCTACGCCAGCGCCTATTCCCAGCTGGAGTCCCCCAAAAGCACCCTCACCGTCTGGTATCTCAACGGCCCGGCCATTCAGGAGCGGGTCCGGCTGGCCCGGCTGTTCGGCGTGGAGCAGCTTTGCCTGTCGGAGCTCAGCGGCGTCATGGCCGAAACGGCGGAGGCCATGCCCTGAGCGGAGGGCGGCATCAAAAGAACAAGCGGGCCCCCATCGAACTGCGATGGGGGCCCGGCGCGTTGATGACGCTGGAAGGGTCAGATATTACAGAAACCGCTGCATCCCGTCGGTGGCCTCGGAGGGATCGGCGCTGATGGTGACGGTGAATTTGATGTTGTTTCGCTCGCCGAACGTGTCCAGCCAGTTCAGGAAGCCCTCGGTTTCGGCGTCCGCGCCGTGGCCGACGGTTTTGCACAGATTGTCAATAAACACGTGGGAGATATCATAATTTCCGGCATAAAGGCCGCTGATAAAGCCGCGGAAGAGATCGTAGTTGTTCAGCTTGTATTCCTGCGCGTCTATGAGGCGGATGTGATAGTGGATATCATACGTCATATTCCGGTTGGCCTCAATACAGACCACATTTCCCGGTTCGTCCTTCGCCGCGTTGTTGATCAGTTCAATGAGCTGCTTCGTCTTGCCGGAACCCTTCATGCCCATAATCAGTCTGACCATGGTAAATCACTCCTGTCATTTTAGTATATTGCTGGGGGAGACTTCTGCATTCAGGATACCACACTCCCGAGAAAAAAACAATGCAAAAACTGAAATTTGCCAAATCGTTCACAGTTTCCCGGCCAGCCTGGGTTCCCTGGCGGGATCCGGGGCGAAAAACCGCTCCCGTTCCGCCGCCTCCGGCGTCCGGAAGGGGTCCACGTCCAGCAGCCCGCAGGAGAGGCCGCAGGCGTATTGAAAGAAGCTGACCAGAGCCCCCAGCGTGCCGGCGGTTTTGCCGGGGGCGCTCAGAAGGACCAGGGGCACACCCTCCGGGCTGCGGCCCGGAAGGGACTCCTGGGACCGGAGCCTGTCCGCCTCGCCCAGGACCAGGACCGTCTCGAAGACCGGCAGCCGGCCGCCCCGGATGGCCTGTCCCAGAGTGGGGAGGTCCTGGGGATAGAGGGCCCAGGCGGGAAACAGGCCCTTGCCCTCTCTGTCCTCGCTGCCGGCACACAGCCGCTGCCTCCACTCCAGCAGACCCCGGAGGGAGGGGTCCCCGTAGCCCGCCAGCACCTCCGCGGCCCGGCCGGAGCGGTAGAGCTGGTGGCGGATGGAGGCGTAGCGCCAGGCGGGATTTTCAAAGGAGTCCGTCCCGCAGAGCTCCATCATCTCCGCCGCTCCCGCCAGCAGAGCATCCACGTCCGCCCCTGCGGCGGCGGCGGGCAGCAGCCCCGCCGTGCTCAAAAGCTCCCAGCCGCTCCAGGGCAGGGGCTCCGGTCCCTCCTCAAAGGAGAGGAAGCGCCGCCGGGCCTCCTCCGGCCCATAGCGCCGTTCCAGCAGGGAGCGGAGCGCCAGGGACAGACGGCACAGGGCCGGGTCCTCCTCCGCGCCGGGCATGACGGCGGCGGAGAAATCCGCTTCCTCCAGAGCCGGCAGGACCCGTTCCGGGGCGTCTCCGCTGTCCAGGAATAAAAGCTCCGGCCCTGCCCCGGGGACGCGGAGGCACTCCGCCAGCCCCCTGGGGCCGGGGCCGCCTCCCAGCACTGCCAGAATCCGGGACCCGGCCCGGAGCCGGGCGGCGGCGGCCCGGAGGCGGTCCGTCTCCTCCGCCTGCCGGGCCGGCAGACGGACCCAGGGCTCCGACCGGAGCTTTTCCCGGACCCGTCTGAGCCGGGGGGCCAGGGCCGCCTCATAGGGCAGGGGCAGGAAGGTCTGCGCACGGAACATCGTCACATCCAGCATCATATGTACATCCTTTCTTCCGGGGCGTGTTGTGTTCCGGCAAGTATACCACGCCGCCCCGTTCCGGACAAGCGAAACCCGTCGAAGCCGGCTTTCAGGCCGCGCCAAGAAAGGCGGTGCGCAGCAGCCGGGCCAGCATCTGCCCATAGGTAATCCGGGGAATCTCCTCCCCCGCCAGCAGGGGGAGCTCCGCCACGACCTCCTCTCCGGAGGTGACGGTCAGGGTTCCCAGCCGGTCCCCCAGGGCCACCGGGGCGGAGACCGAGGGCTCCAGCGTTACCGACTGGCCCAGACTTCCGGCCCTGGACTTCTCCAGCAGCAGCGCGCCCCCCTCCGCCAGCACCGGCTGGACGGTGGCCTGGGTGCCCAGCTCCACCGGCACCGGCGGCAGCGGGGCGTCGGGGGTGATGTTCCGCAGAGCGTAGTTGGCGAAGCCGTAGCTTAGAAGGGTCTGGGCGTCCTCGAAGCGCTGGGCGGAGGTGGCCCCCTTCATGACGGCGGCGATGAGCTCCATGCCCTCCCGCTCCGCCGTGGCGGAAAGGCAGTAGAGGGCGCTGTCGGTGGAGCCGGTTTTCAGGCCTGTGGCCCCGTCATAAAAACGGATGAGGCGGTTGGTGTTCACCAGCTGGGATTCCCCGTTCCGCAGGGTATCCATCCAGATGGTTGTAAACTGCCGGATGTCCGGATGGTTCAGAATCAGCTCCCGGCTCATAAGGGCGATGTCGTGGGCGGAGGTGACATGGCCCTCCGCCGGGAGGCCTGTGGCGTTCTGAAAGGTGGTGTCCTTCATGCCCAGCTCCGCCGCCCGCTGGTTCATCCGCTCCACAAAGGCGTCCTCGCTGCCGGCCACGGTCTCCGCCAGGGCCACGGCGCAGTCGTTGGCGGAGACTACGCAGACGGCCTTGAGCATGTCGTGGACGCTCATCTGCTCGTTTTCCTTCAGCCAGATCTGGGACCCGCCCATGGAACAGGCGTGGGCGGAGGCGGTAATCATATCGTCGTAGCTTAGCTGGCCGCCGTCGATGGCCTCCATGGTCAGCAGAAGGGTCATGACCTTGGTGACGCTGGCGGGCTCCAGTTTGGCGTGCTCGTCCTTGGCGAAGAGGACGGTGCCCGTCTCCTTTTCCATCAGCAGGGCCGAGGGCGCCTGAACCTCCACGGCCCGGGCGGCGGTGGCCAGCAGCAGGGCGGCCGCGAGACAGCCCCCGAGTCTTTTCCCGATTCCTTTTTTCATGGTGATCCCCCTTTGCGGTTTTGCCGTTGCGACGCTGTATCTTATGAGAAAGGGGGGACATTCATGACAAGTCCGGTTGACCAGGCGGGCCGGCTGTGCTATGCTGAGGACGAACAGAGCCGGAACGTCCGGGTCCCGCTTCCGCGGAGGCAGGGGATGGCGGCCGGAACAAACAGAAAGGATGGAATACATATGGCGGAAAAAACTTCGTTCGGCGTGTCCCGGGACGGCGTGCCCGTGGAGCAGTACACCCTGCGGCAGGGGGCCCTCTCCTGCGACATTCTCACCTGCGGCGCGGCCCTCCGGGCCCTGCGGGTCCCGGACCGGGAGGGAAGGACTGTGGATGTGGCGCTGGGCTTTGACAGCATCGGGGACTACCAGACCCAGAACAAATTCATGGGGGCCGTTGTGGGCCGCTTCGCCAACCGCATTGGCGGGGCCCGGTTCACACTGAACGGGCGGGACTATTCCCTGGCCGCCAACAACAACACTGTCAACCACCTCCACGGGGGTCTCCGGGGCTTTGACAAACAGATCTGGACTGTGGGAGACGCCGGCGAAAACCGGCTGGTCCTCAAGCTGTCCAGTCCGGACGGCCAGGAGGGCTATCCCGGCGCGCTGGACGCGTCTGTCACCTATGAGCTGACAGAGGAGGGCCTGTCCGTCCGTTATCTGGCCTCCTGCGATCAGGACACCCTCTGCAACCTCACCAACCACACCTATTTCAATCTGGCGGGACATGACAGCGGCCCGGTGACGGATCAGATCATTCAGCTGTTTGCCTCCTTCTACACCCCCGCCGACGCCCTGTCCATCCCTACCGGCGAGGTTCTGAGCGTAGAGGGCACTCCCATGGACCTCCGCGTTCCCACGCCCATCGGACGCCGCATTGACGAGGATTTTCCCCAGCTGGCCTTCGCCGGGGGCTATGACCACAACTGGGCCATCGACGGACAGGCCGGTTTCCTGCGGCCCGCCGCTCTGGCCTGGAGCGAGGCCACCGGGATTCAGATGGAGGTCCTGACCACTCAGCCCGGCGTTCAGTTCTATACCGGAAACCACCTGGAGGGCTGCATACCCGGCAAGGGCGGCGCACCCTACGGAAATCGCTGGGGCTTCTGCCTGGAGACCCAGCGCTTCCCCGACGGGCCCCATTACGGACATTTCCCCTCCTGCGTCCTCAAGGCCGGGGCGCTCTACAGCGAGGAGACGGTTTTCCGCTTTTCCGTGAGGGGACAGGGCCTTTGACCGCAGGTCTTCCCGGACGCGGGACGAAAAACGCCGCAGACGGAAGAAAACCGTCTGCGGCGTTTTTCAAGAGGGCTGTTCGGGGGACTTCAGCTGCTTGTCCAGATAGTCCTGGCGATACCTGCGTGGCGGCATCCCCACGATTTTGGAAAACTGGGCGTTGAAGTAATTCTGCGTCTCAAAGCCCACCTGCTCCGCAATCTGGGCCATGGAGAGGTCCGTGGTCAGCAGCAGATTCTGCGCCTCGCCGATCCGGCGGCGGAGGAGATACTGCATGGGGGCGTAGCCGCTGGCCTCCTTGAAGACGTGGGATAGATAATAGGTGCTGAGGTGCAGGGCCTTTCCGATGTCCTGGAGCGTGACGGCCTCCCGAAAATGCCGGTCCATGTACTCCTGAATCTCCCGGCCCAGAGCGCCCGCCTCGGGCTGGGGCTGCTGAGGCGGCGCGTCCCCGAACCGCTGAAGCACCCGGCTGAGCAGCGCCAGAAGTAGATGATGGCAAAGGGCCTCACAGCCTGGGCGGTCGGCGGCGAGATAGCGGTACATCATGTTGTAGAGCTGCCCCAGGTCCTCCGCCTCGTCTCCCATGGGGCAGATGGGAGGGATGCTGTCGGGAATCAGGGCGTTCTCCCGCAGACCGGGCATCCGGAGCCTGCCGATTCCCACACAGTAGCTGTCCAGGGCGGTTTCCTGTCCGGACAGCTCATCATGGACCACGCCGCTGTTGTAGACCAGCAGGTCCCCGGCATGGACCTCATAAGCGGTTTCGCCAATCCGGAACCTCGCGCTTCCGGCACAGATCAGCAGGACCTCCACCAGATCCTCGTGGGCGTGAATGATTCGGGGACAGCTTTGGTCCAGGGGGCGGACGTGGGAGACATACAGCAGCTGCGGGGCGTTCTCCCCCGGGAAGAGAGAACGGAAATCCCGCTTGATCAGACAGCGCGGCGGTGTGTTGGGCATACGGTCCTCCTGAAAAGATCGGGACATACAAAGGGATTGCCCCTAAGCGGTCCTGCGGGTACGTTTCGGGGCGGGGGGAACGGGGGCCGGGATAAGGGGCCGGGGCTGTGGAAGAAAACCGTTCCGTCCTTATGCGCCGGCCAATGGCCCACAGGGAGGACCCGGACGGCGGACCGATTCAGGTCCGCCGTCCCGGTATTTCTCTGCATTCCGATGCCGTTACGCCTCTCCTGTAAAGGAGAATTCCACTGCCGGGACGATGCCGTTTTCGGGGAACTCCGCGCCCTCCAGAATATAGGAATAACGGATGTGGTCGCCTACGTCCAGCAGAACGGCTCTGGGGACCTCGGCGGCGCTGAAGTCCAGATAGCCCAGGGAGCCGACCATGCGGACATAGTAATGGGTGTTCCCCTCAATGACCGTGCTGCGGATCTCCGCCACGACACCCTCCTGCTCCTGAGCGGAGCCGGCGGCGGGCCTCTGCTCTCCTGCGGCGATGAGGCCCGCGTGGGCCAGGGCCTGACGGTAATTGTTTTCGCACTCCGCCAGCGTCTGTCCGGTTTCCACCAGCTGGTACTGCTGGACATTGACCATGGCGTACATTTTCACAAGGCCGTCGTTGCCCTTCAGGGACATGAAATACGTGGGCTGGCCCGCGATATTCAGCAGCAGGGGGAAGGTGGCCTCATAGCTCATCTGCTGGACCCGGCTCTGGGCGGACACCTGGGCGGACTGCTCTGTAGCGCCGGCGCAGGGATAGAACTTGGTCTCCTTGGTCCGCTGGTTGGAGAGGATGAAGCCGATGTTGGACTGGTCGGAGGTGACGGAGGTGACGCCGGTGTACATATACACGTCGTCGTCTATGGCGATATAGTTCCAGCCGTCGGTGGTGACCGTCACATCCCGCTGGCCGAACATGGAGTTCAAAAAGCCGTTGTGATACATGCCGTAAAAATCGTACTGCTGCATGATGATGTCATAAGAGTACACCCGGTCCACCCAGTTGGGGACCTGCTCATAGTACTGGCTCTCGCCGGTGACGGCGTTCACCAGCACGGCGCCCTTGACGTCCACGCCGCCGAAGAGACCGATGGTCCGCACGATCCGGGAGCACACCCAGAAGGGGGTCCCCTCCTCGTCAATCTCAAAGACAGGATCGTCGAACATCATGGTGGGATAGTTGAAGCGGAGGTGCCGGTAGAGGTTTCGCCCGAAATGCTCGGCGGTGGTGTATTTCATGCCTTCCGACAGGCGGACCACCTCCGCCTCCTGGCTCACCATGTCGATGATGAGATAGGCGGGAAGGCCGTCTCCCCGGTTGGTGAACCATTTGATGAGGTCCCCATAGCGCAGGGAGGTCACCCGCACCGGGCGGCCCTGGTAGTTGATCTGGGTATAGGTGGGCAGGATTTCAAACTGGGAAACCATGTCCGCCAGCTCGCCCAGTTTCCGGGTGCCCAGCTGAGTGGCGGAGTCCGCGTCCAGCATGGGAATCTGGTCATAGGAAATTTCCTCCACCTCGGCGGTAAAGTCCCCGGCCTGAATGGGGAGGAGCTTGGAATAGCTCCCCGCCCGCAGTACCACCCAGCTGGCCACAGCGCCCAGGGCCAGGATAACGATCAGGACCACCACCGCCAGGAAGGGAACGGCGCACTGCTTGCGCACAAAATGGAAATAACCCTTGATGCTGCCGTCGCCCTGAAAGCCGGAGGTGAAGACGGCGCAGACGCAGTACACAGCGCAGAGGAGGAAGACGAAGACATAAAACTCCTCGGCGTGGAGGTTCAGGGCGGGAAGCTCCAGATAGAAATAGACCAGACCGAAAACCAGGGTGACCGCCAGGTTGATGAGGGTCCGGGTGAAGGGCGTGCCCACGGCGCGGCGGGCCTTCCGGGGGCGCTGGGCACGGGCGGCCCGCTGCTGCTGGAAGGCCTCCGGGTTGAACCCGCCTCCAAAGCTCCCGGGGTCAAATCCGCCGAACTGAAATGCAAATGGCATGAAAATGCTCCTTTCTGTTTCTCTTGCTCTTTTGCCCGCTCTCTCTTGTGACAGAGCCGGTGCGGTCTGCGGGCCTTCCGCGGCGAACGCCGGAGAACAGGCGCGAGCTGCCCGGCCCTTTGGGCGCTCAATGAGTATAGAGGATATAGCCACCGCAGTTGAAAAGAAGCGTCTGCTTCTTTTCAACACATGCGGCGATGATTCGCCGCGCAGGCCGCAAAACGGTCTTGCGGTGAACTTCTTAGTCGGCACAGGGGGTTGCCAGACAACGGTCTTGCCGCTGCTTGTCAATTGGTATCTGCCGGTTTTTAACTGTGCTGACTATATCATACAGCAAAAGTGTGAACAAATCAAGCTTGCCAGAAAATCAGAAGGGCCCTTTCGCACATCTCATCAGGAGACGGGCCGCCGGGGTCCCGTTCCCAATTCCCCCATCGGACACGTCCTGGAAATCCGGCGGGAAGACGCCGGAATGACGGCAATTCAGGGCCTTTCCGCCTTGCGGGCAGGAAGGTTCCCTAAGAACCTGTATTCATACAACCCTTGATCGCTGTCTGAACGGTCTTTTTCCCGCCATGCCGCGCCGGTTTTCTCTGCAATCCGTCAGGATTGCCGCGGGCCGCAAAGGCTCTTCCTGTCCGGCAGAAAACATCCCCGCTCGCCCAGTGTCCCCCGGCTATGAATACAGGTTCTGAGTTTTCCCTCTGCGGGGCGGAAATACTCTTGATGGAATTTTCCATTTCTGCCATACCGGTTCCCTTTCCCGGGGCGGGGGAGGAGAACGGGCGGGCAGGCAAACAAAGGCGGGCCGGCAAGAACCGTCTTGCCGGTTTCTCATCTGCCGGCGGTACAAGCATAGCGCACGGAGTCTGCCTCCGCACTCTTTTCCTGCATCGCTTATTGGATTGTCACAATTTTTCCGGTCTTCCACGCCTCGGTGGCGGCGCAGCCAATCGCCGTGGATTTGGTCCCGTCATAGGCGCTGACGCCGGGGGCCTTGTTCTGGAGCACGCAGTCCACGAGCTCCTGGACCTCAATGAGACAGGCCTCCTCAAACCGCTCCGGGAAGAAGCCCGCGTACTCGGCGCACACGCCGCTGCTGTTACAGCCGGGCCTGATGCTTCTCCGGGACGGCGGAGATGCGGATGGTGCCCTCGGCGCCCACGGTCTCGGTCTCCACATGATAGCCGTAAGGAGCCCTCCGGCCCACATGGATCATGTCCACAGCGCCGGTTTCAAGCTTGCAGACGGCCACGCCGGTCTCGTCATCCCCGGCATCCCTGAACTCCAGGTGCTTAAAGGCGGAGCCCATGGCGTAGACCTCGGTGGCCTCGCAGCCCAGGAACCAGCGCATCAGATCAATGTCGTGAATGGCCGTGTCCAGGAAGATGCCGCCGGAGGTCTTGGCAAACCGGATGGCCCCGTCCACAAAGGCCTCCAGGTCGATGCCGGAGGCCTTCACCAGTCAGGGCGTGCCGATGGCCCCCTCCTCAATCTTCTGTTTGGCATAGGAATAGGACTTGTCATAACGCCGCATGAAGTCAGGAATAAAGGCCAGCTCCGGGGTGACGCTCCACGGCGGTCTCCGCCTGCTTGCACTGGGCCATGTCCGCCTCCAGAGGCTGGACATGCTTCCCGGCGTCCGGAGCGGCCTCAATCTGCCGGCAATGCTCGCTGGAGGTGGTGACGATGACCACCGCGCCGATACCGGCTTTTGCCGGCATTTCCTTTCAGGCCCGGCAGAGCGTTGAAACCGGGGAATCCGCTCCGTTTTGGGGCGCCTTCAGCCCTCTTCCCAAAACAGCTCGTCCAGTGTTTTCCCCAGTGTCCGGCAGATGGCGGTGCAGAGCCTGATGGTGGGATTGTAGTCCCCCTTTTCAATGGCGTTGATGGTCTGGCGGGAGACCCCCACAGCGTCCGCCAGCTGCTGCTGGCTCATATCCAGACCCGCCCGGGCCGATTTCATCCGGAGATTTTTCATTCCGCCTCCTCCCGGTCCCGGAGCAGGTGGTTGACGATGTACACCACGAGGATGACCAGGGTGGCCGCCCCGAAGATGGGATTCACCGCCCGAAAGGTCAGCACGCCGTCCTGCATCAAATCTCCGGAAGCGGCGTACATGCCGCCGAGACCCAGGTTGACGGCGGACAGCAGCGCAAATAAGGTCATCACCGCCCGGGGCCGCTCCTGAAGGCTGAGATAGGCGTCCTTCAGGATGCAGGCAACGGCAAAGACGCATACGGACAGGGCAATGCAGATGGAAACCCCTGTCAGCACATCGCACCACCGGCCCAGGACGACATCCGAAACGCCGTAGGCATAGGCGGCGGCAAGCAGGGTCAAAAAGCCGTACTGAAAGGCCTTGCCCCGGGCCAGCTCCTGCCGCTCGTCAAAGTGCATGTCCAGAACTTTCTTTTTGAGCAGCAGCGCCACCAGCGCTATGCCTGCCAAAACGCCCAATAAAATCCCCAGTGCCAAACCCGCGCGATACGTCATAAAAAATTCCTCCCTTTCTGTTCTGGAATCAGCATATCACCGATGCGTCATTTTGTCAAGTATAATTTACTCTTCATCGTCTAAAAGCGTCAAAAAGTCCGGCGGCAGCAAAACAGAAAAAGAGAGGGAAGCCCTCTTCCCTCTCACGCATACCGGCATCTGGCTTCCGGCTACTGTTCGGACGGCGTGCCCTTCCGCTCCTCAATCTGCCGGTACAGGCAGGCGAGGCCGTCGGAGAGTCCGCCCACCTGGTCGATCAGACCCAGCTGAACCGCCTCCTCCCCGTAGACCACGCTGCCCACATCAGCGGCCATATCATCCTTTTTCAGCATCAGAGCCTGAAAATCCTCCCCGGAAATCCGGCTGTGGCCGGATACAAAGGCGACGATACGGTCCTGGAGCCGCTGGAAATAATTATAGGTCTGGGGCGCGGCAATCACGGTTCCGCTCATGCGGACGGGGTGGATGGTCATGGCGGCGGAGGGCACGGCATAGCTCCGCCGGGCCGCCACCGCCAGGGGCACGCCGATGGAGTGGCTCCCCCCCAGGACAATGGAAACCGTGGGCTTGGTCATGCCGGCAATCAGCTCCGCAATGGCAAGGCCCGCCTCCACGTCGCCTCCCACCGTGTTCAGCAGAAAGAGGATGCCGTCCACCTCCTCCGATTCCTCCAGCTTGGCCAGAAGCGGCAGGACGTGTTCATATTTGGTGGTCTTGGTGTTGGAGGAGGCGGTCATGTGCCCCTCAATCTGTCCGATGATGGTCAGGCAGTAGACATTGCCGTGGGGCGTCCGGGTCATGGCGGAACCAAAGTCCAAAATGGACTGGGCGCTTTCCCTGGACTCGTTGGTATCCTTCTCCGGTTCGGTGTTCTTTGTGGGCTCAGTCATAAAATCCCTCGCTTTCCCCTGTATGTTCCGCAGTTTTCAGAAAAATACACATGGCCGCCAGGGAGAATCCCGGCAATTTTTCAGAGTTTTCCGGAATCTTACAGAATTGTAAGATACGGCGGAAAATTGTAAGGAAAATCCATGGCAGCCCCGGCGGCGGCCTGCTATACTGACATCAGTTCCAAGGGAACAACAGAAATCGAAACGGAGGAAACGATGATGAAGTATTTGATGAACGGTATGAAGGGCATGCTGCTGGGAATCCTGCTGGCGGCGGCGGTGGCCGCGGCGCAGCTGGCCCTGACCTGGGCGCTGGGCTTCCGCATTGCCGAGATGGCTGGGAGCACAGCCCTGACCTTCCTGCTCTTTTTCTTCCTCTTCCGCTCGGCCCGGAAGCGGCGCGAAGCGGCGGCCCGGGAGACGGACACTATTTAAAAAGGGAAAGCCTTTGATTAAAACGGCCGCCCATGCTGATTGGCCGGTTGAAGGGCAGAAAATATTGCGAAAGCGCGGCAGTCACGATGGACTGCCGCGCTTTTGCGGTGCTCTATAGCAGCCTTCATCATTGCTGCCAGCAGGCCGCCGAGGGAGCGGCCCCTACAGAGGTGTGTAGGAACCGGCCCCCTGGCCGGCCTGTTTGTCGGGAATTTCGACGCTTGCTTTAAATGATTCTTTGACTGCCGCCTTTCACAAAACAGCGGCGCATGATGAGGACGAAGGCCATTGCCCGCCTGCCGCGCCGGGGCCCGGGGCGCCGCCGCCTTCCCTTTTGCGTAAAGTCCGGGGATTCACCGGCGGAATTCAGGGTCATCCTCTCCGATGAAATATAACGCGCCGCAACTCGCCCCCCCTCCTACGAATGACAGGGCCCATCATTCAGCAGCACGCTCAGGCAGAACCGCCGCCCGTTTTTTTCAGTCAGCACCGCCCCATGATATTTCTCCGCCACCGCCCTGATGCTGGCAAGTCCAATTCCCGCCGGGGGCAGCGGCCCGTCGGAGCAGGTATTCTCAAAGGTCAGCATATAGAAATCCCCCTGCTGCTTCCCGCCGATGCGGATAGACCCGGCTCCGCCGCCGGCACGGCAGGCGGCAATCGCGTTGTCCAGGGCGTTGGCGAAGAGGGCGCACAGGTCAAAATCGTCTATCCCGCAGGGCCTGGGCAGAACCAGAGACACATCCGCCTCGATGTCCTTCGCCAGCCCCAGCTTTTCCCCCAGCAGTATATCCACCACCGGATTGCCGGTCTGGTAGGGAAAAGACAGCGCCTCTGAGACGGTGCGCAGCGTTCCCAGGTACTCCCGGCTCTCGTCCAGCTTTCCGCCTCTGAGCAGGCCGTCCAGCACGGACAGATGGTTTTTGATGTCATGGCGGAAGGCTTTCGTCTGCTCATAGCGCGCCTGGGCCTCGGCAATATAGATCTTCTGCGCCTGGGCCGCCTGGGTCAGGGACCGCAGCTCCGACTGAGCCTGAAAGCCCCGGCAGAGCTGGCGGTAAGCGAACAGGGTGCACAGCAGCGCCGCAAGCCCCATGACCTGAAGCAGCAGCAGCGTACCGTGCCTGCCAACCTCCTCCAGAGAAACGATGGGGTCAAAAAAGCTGTAAGAGGTCTGGAGAATATACAGTTCTGACGCAAAGAAAAACAGCCCGGGGAACAGCAGGAGTCCGATATAGGGCGTCTGGCTGTCCTTTGTCCAGGCCAGGAGCTTCAGCACGGCGTGATAGCAGCCGGCGCACAGTGCAAAGAAAAGGACCTGCGCCGCCAGCAGCAGCAGATATAACAGAGGCGTTCCGATCAAGCGGGGAAAGAACGCCGCCTCTACAGAATTGATGATTCCCAAAGAAAGCTGTGAGATGTAGAAGGCCAGCACGGCGGCCAGCCAGGACACGGACTGCTGATTTCCCATCCAAAATCGGCTGATGACATACAGCCCCAGCACACCCACCGCGACGGAGAGTGTCCCGCTGAGAGAAAGCCTGACCGAGATGAGCTGAAGCGCGCCCAGGAGGAGCATGTAAGCGGCAAAGTCCCCCGGTTTCAGTTTCTTCCTGGTGAGGCGGCTGATAAAGACCATGTGCATCACCCCATGTCCCACAAGGAGGCAGAGGCTGTCCAGAAGCAGAGCGAAACCGTCCATATCAGCGCCCCTTTTCCTTCATATAGCACAGGAGGGACCGGGTCAGCTCCCGTTCCCGCAGCCGGGAGACCGGGACGCGGGCCCCCTGCGCCAGCACGGCCTGTCCGTCCTGGCACCCACGGACCCAGCCCAGATTGACCAGATAGCTCCGGTGGCATTTGAAAAAGCGTCCGTCTACACGCCGCTCCAGGTCCTCCAGCCTGTCGTAGTAGTCAATCACGGCCCCGTCGCTTTTGTGGAGATAAATCTTCCGGCCCAGCACCTCGCAGTATACAATGTCCGAAAGCGGGACCACCTCCCAGCCGGTTCCCCGCCGTATCACAAGGCTCTCCGCCGCCCGCTGCTCCAGGGCGCGCAGGATACGGTCCATGGTCTGCCGGAAGCGGACGCCGTCCAGGGGCTTGAGCAGATAGTCGAAGGCCTCCACCTGGAAGGCGTCAAATACGCATTCCTTCAGAACCGTCACAAAGACCAGCAGACTGGAGTCCCCCCGTTGGCGCAGCAGCCTGGCGGTCTCCATTCCGTCCGGCTGTTCCATCCGGATGTCCAGGAAAACCACATCAAAGCCGCTGCCGCTCTCCAGCAGGGCGCGGCCGCCGGAAAAGCTGCTGACCGTGCAGGCAGCTGTCGAATGTTCCTCCATATAGTCCGCCAGACAGCCGGCAAGCTCCCGGGCCGTCCGGGGCTCATCGTCACAGATTGCAAATGTTATCATAGTCACCACCGTGTTTTCCTATTAATCCACCAGATTAACAAAAGCGGCCCTGGAATGCAAGCTCCATGTAATGGAATGCCGTTCATCTGTCACGAGATGCCCCGGTTCTTCCCAAAGGCCCCGCCCCTTTGGCGAAGGCTCCGCATATCCGCCGGCAGGCCGTCCTGTTCCGCAGGACGCAGACCGCTCCGCAGGTGACGGCGTCTGTCAGGGAGATGAAAAACAGAGGGACACGAGACCGCCTCATGTCCCTCTCTGCGTTACGCGCTCCGAAAGGATAACCTGATTTCCAGCCTGCCGCCGGCAATCCCGGCGGACGCACGTCCGCCCATCCGCTCCATCAGCTCCCCCACGATGGAAAGGCCCAGACCGGCCCCGCCCCCTGCCCGGGCGGGGCCGCCCTGATAGAAGCGGTCAAACAGGCGATCCGGGTCCGGGCCGGAGCCGGGAAGCAGGTCGTTGGAAAAGCAGATTTCCCCCTCCCTGCCGGAGACGGCCAGCCCCCCGCCGCCGTGGCGCAGGGCGTTTGCAATCAGATTCCGGTATACCCGGCCCAGGGCCTCCGGGCTGGCCCGGACCTTCATATCCTCCCGTTCAAAATGCAGCTCCGGTTCCACCCCTGCCGCCTCCAGCCGGGGGTAAAACTCCGCCAGCGCGTCCCACAGAGGCGGCAGGGCTGCGACGACGCCGCACTCCAGCGGCAGGGAGCCGCTTTGCAGCCGGGTATACAGAAACAGCTCCTCCAAAAGCTCCTCCAGTTCCTCCAGCCGCTTTTGCACGACGCCCAGATACTCCGCCTGACGCTCCGGTTCTCCCTCCAGCAGCTGCAAATAGCCCATGGCTCCGGCCAGAGGGGTGCGGATGTCGTGAGAGATGCAGGCCATGGTGTATTTCAGTTCCTGCTCCCGTTTCGACATCTCCAAACGAAGCCGCCGTCCCTCCTCCAGCCGTCTGTTCACAGCCCGGCACAGCCGCAGGGGGGCTGCGCCGGACATCCGGAGAGTCAGGCGCAGATTGCTTTCGGCTGGGGTCTCCTCCAGAATCCGGGCCATCTCCAGCATCTGGGCGCGGTAAGCCCACAGGCGCACGGCAGCGATTGCCAGGGCGGCAAGGGCCAGCAGCAGAGCGGGCAGCACAAGCATCCCTCCTTAAATATCCTGCTTCTCCATGGACAGCAGGCCTCCGACTCCGTAGATCACCGCCCAGACGGCAGTGCAGGCCAGGATGAGTCCAATGGAGGTGATCCCGGTCTCAGGCGTGTAGATCCCCTTCACCGTCACAGCGAGAAAACAGCGCTCAAAGGGCGGCAGGTGCAGCAGCCTGCCCAGCGTCCCCAGAAGGAGGGCGGTCAGCCCGCTCCCGGCCACCAGGGACAGGATGATGCCCAGGGTGGAGCTCCGGGTCAGCAGGACCAGGGCCAGGGCCATGAGGGCAAAGGCCCAGTGGGGCGGCCATATCCAAAGGGCATACCGCAAAATCTCCAGGGGAGAATCCGGCGCCGGGTACATGCGGAGCAGCAGGGGGAACAGCAGCATCAGCAGGACGGAGAAAGCGGTGATGATTCCGCTGTAAATCCCCGCCAGAGCAATTTTTGAAAGGACATAATCCCGGCGGCGGGGATGGATGCAGCAGATGTTTTTGATAAATCCGCTGGAAAAGTCGCCGTTAACAAACAGCGTCATTCCAATCCCGGTCATGACCAGCAGAAAGCCGCTGCCCAGAGCTTCGTGCATCAACTCCAGCTGCGGCATGCTGCGGAGATATTCACTCAGCATGCGGTCGGACTCGTCCACCTCCGCCCCCTGCGCCTCCATGGCGGTCATAGTCTCCGGGTCCGAAAGAGAACGGGCCATGACGGTTGTCAGCATCAGCAGTACCGCCGCAATGCCCAGCACAGCATAAAGGCTCCGGCTTTTGAACAGCCGCCGCAGATCCATACACAGCAGATTAAACATGATCGCTTCCTCCCATCCGCTCCAGAAAATAGCTCTCCAGGTCCTGCCGGTGCAGGCCCATCTCCTCCACCGCGACGCCCGCCAGGGCGAGGGTCTGCCCCACGCTTCTGGCGTCCACGGGTTCGTAAATGCGTATCTCGCCCTCAGGCCGCATCTCCCAGCGGGTCAGGCGGAGCTCCCGTTCCAGCAGAGCCGCCGCCTTTTGGGGCTGGTCCGCCTTCAGATGCAGATAGTCGGTGCATTTCCGGGCAAGCTCCCCGGCGGTGATCTGCTCCACCAGCCGCCCTTCCTGAATAATGCCATACCGGGTGGCAATTTTGCTCAGCTCTCCCAGAATGTGAGAGCTCACCAGAATGGTCAGTCCCCGTTCCCGATTCAACCGCAGAAGCAGCTCCCGCATCTCCCGAATGCCCTCCGGGTCCAGACCGCTGATGGGTTCGTCCAGCAGCAGCAGGTCCGGCCCGCCCAGCAAGGCCAGGGCCACGCCCAGCCGCTGTTTCATGCCTATGGAGTAGTGGCGCACCGGCTTTTTCTCCCCGGGGGCCAGGCCCACTGTCTCCAGGGTTTCCGCCGTCTGCCGCTCCGGGCTGTCCAGTCCCAGCAGCGCGGCGTACAGCCGCAGATTCTCATGTCCGCTCAAATCGGGGTAAAGCCCCGGCCGCTCAATCAGCGCCCCCACCCGGCTGCGGGTAACAGGGTCCCGGATGGGCCTGCCGAAGATCAGCGCCTCTCCCCGGGTGGGCCGGGCCAGCCCGCACAGAAGTTTCAAAGCGGTGGACTTGCCCGCGCCGTTCCGGCCGATAAAGCCGTAGATATCTCCCTGCTCCACCCGCAGGTCCAGGCTGTCCACCGCCCACCGGCCCTGATAGCGCTTGGACAGCTCCCTTGTCTGTATGACTGCCATTGGAAAACCTCCTTTTTTGCTTGCAGGCTCAGTCTGACAGACAAGTGCCCAAACATCGCAAAGGAAAGGTAAAGAAAGTATAAAGTTTACACGCTGCCGCGCCTGCTTTGGCCACGCTTACCGGACCGGCTTCTCTCAGACCCGGACAAAGCCCGGTCCCCGTTTGACTCCGGTCCGCCCGGCTAAGAGCCTGTATTCATAGCCGGATGGGCGGGGATGGTTCCTGCCGGACAGGGAGATTTTTCGCGGCCCGCGGCAGTCCTGACGGATTGCAGGGGAAACCGGCGCGGCATGGCGGGAAAAAGACCGTTCAGGCAGCGTCCTGCGGCTGTGAATACGGGTTCCAGGCTCAGGCCTCCGCCAGCTTGAAGCCGATGCCCCACACCGTCTGAATATAGCCGTCCGTGCCGCTGGGGCGGAGCTTGGCCCGGATGTTGCTGATGTGAACGGTGATGGTTTTGTCCTCCACGGCGCAGGCCTCCTGCCAGACTGCCTCATAAATCTGCTGCTTGGTAAACACCCGCTTGGGGCGGCCGGCCAGCAGCTCCACAATTTTGAATTCGTGGGCGGTGAGATTGACCGGCTGTCCGGCGGCAGTGAGGGTCATCTCGTCCGGGTTCAGCACCCAGTCCCGGTAGCGCAGGCGTTCGCCTGCGGGGGCGGCGCTGGCATGGCGGAGCTGCACCAGAATTCTGGCCCACAGCTCTTCCAGCTGATAGGGCTTGGTCAGATAGTCGTCCGCCCCCAGGCCCAGCAGCTCCACCTTGTCGGACAGCTCTGTTTTTGCCGACAGCACAATCACCGGCACCTGACTGGACTGGCGGATTTCCGCAATCAGCTCCCCGCCGGACAGGCCGGGAAGCATCAGGTCCGCCAGCAGCAGGTCGATGCCGCCCGCCTGCCAGAGCATTCGGCCTTCGGTGCCGGAAAACGCCTGGACACACTCACAGCCCTGCCGGCGCAGATACCGGGCGGCGGCGTTGTTGATATCGGTATCATCTTCAATAATCAGGATGCGGGGCATAGAACGGCCTCCTTTTGTGCGTACAGGTATGACCCGGCGCCGGGAACCGTGCGCCGGCTGCAGACGCGCTGCCTACAGCATACAAAATTTCTCGCCGCTTTTCAAGAGAAATGCTGTCAGTCCTGTGTTTCTGCCCGCCCTTCCTGTCTGCCCGTCCGGGCCGGGAGAGGAACGGGGCCCGCCGTCCCGAAACAGGGACGGCATAGAGGATGGCATTTTCGCGGCGGCAGAGCAGGGGAGAGCCGCCGCGGCTGTGTGAGAACGGCCCGGGGACTTCGGTTTGTCAAAACACAGTATTTGTAAAAGCATCGGAAAGGAAGAGAGGAAGGAACCCGTCAGGGGTTCTTTTACCCGGAAAGGGGTACGCGGCAAAGCCGCGAAGAGCTGTTTGGCCGTTTTCAATCAAAAGGCTTCAGACCTTCCCACAGGTTCTGAAAGCTTGCGCAGGCTGCCGAAAATATTTTCGGCAGCCTGAAGGCCTCCGGCTTGCTGCCGGAGGCCTTGACGTCAGTTCTTGAAATATTGGGGATACGCCTTGCGGATGACCACCGCGTCGATTCGGTAGCGGCTCAGATGTACCTCCATCAGCTCCCGGGTCTTAACGGGGTCCCGGCAGGCGATGGACTCGGTCATACTCTCATGGTCCTGTACAATTTTCGGGTCCTTGACGGAGAAGAGGGCCATGTTGCGGACCCGGTCGAAGTGAATGGAGATATTCTGCATCAGGGCGAACACCTGGGATTTACGGGCAATTTCAAACAGCATCTGATGGAAATGGTCATCCAGGGTCCAGAGCTGATCCGGATTGAAATTGTCCCAGTAAAACTTCTGGAGCCGGATGTTTTCCCGGAGCCGCTCCACGTCCTCCGGCCCGGCCATCTCGCAGACCAGGTCCACCACGGCGCACTCCAGCACGTTCCGCATGAACCGGGATTCTTCCACCAGGTCGTAGTCAATCAGGGCCACCACGCTGCGCTTCTGAGGCTGAATCTCGATAATCCGCACCTTGGACAGCTCAATCAGCGCCTCCCGCACCGGCGTCCGGGAAAGACCCAGCTCCGCGGAAAGCTCGTTTTCGCTGATCTGGCTTCCGGGCTCCAGATTGAGATGAATGATGTTGTCCTTGATGACCCGCAGCGCGTAATCCCGCCCGTTTTCCCGGGGAAGCCGCTCCAATATTTTCATAAGCACGCCTCCTGCCTTGTCTCATCTTAAACTAGCATACAAGTTTAGAGGCCTGCTGTCAAGAACTTGTATATCAGCTTTCCAAATATTTTTTCAGAGTGGCGCGCACTGCGCCGGGCCCGGCCAGCAGCTCTTTTACCATGCCTTCAATCTTCCCGGACAGGCCCAGCTCCACCAGGTCGGAGCCAAAAATCACGGGATTGCGGAGGATGTTCTCCAGCCTGCCGTCCACGCTGTCAGGCTTGCCCAGCGTTACGCCGGACAGCCTGGCCTGAAGCTCCTCCAGCATGGGGTCGCCGCTGCAATCAAAGGGCTTCCCCCCGTCGTCCACCGCCAGCAGGTAACGAATCCAGCCGGCGATGGCCAGGGGGATGAAGGTCAGGGTTTTCGGGTCCATGCCGGGCCGCTCGGCGTAAGCCCGGATGGTCTCGCCAAAGCGAATGGGAATCTTCTGGCTGGTGTCCGAGGCAATGCGCTGGGGCGTGTCCGGCATGAAGGGGTTGGGGAACCGCCGGTCGATGACCTCGTGGATGAAATCCATGGGCTTGATGATGCCGGGGGCCGTCACCACGGGCATCCCCTCCACATAGCCGATTTTCTCAATCAGCCCCCTGAGCTCCGGGTCCCGCAGCTCGGCGGCGATGGAGTCATAGCCCAGCAGGCAGCCGTAGACCGCCAGCGCCGTGTGCAGAGGATTCAGACAGGTCATGACCTTCATCCGCTCCACGTTGTTTACGGTATCCCGGTCGGTCATAAAGACCCCGGCCTTTTCCAGCGGCGGACGCCCGTTGGGGAAGCGGTCCTCGATGACCAGATACTGGGGGCCCTCCGCGTTGACAAAGGCGGCGGTGTAGCCGTTTTTGGAGGTGACTTTCACCTTCATATCCTCAAAGCCCGCATCGGTCAGGGCCTGCTCCACGGCGGGGGCTGGCCGGGGCGTGATCTTGTCGATCATGGTCCAGGGGAAGGAAATCTGCGCCTCGTCCTCCACCCAGGCGGCGAAGTCCCTGGAAACAAAGCCCTTTTCCATCCACTTTTCCGCCATGGTCACCACGCTGTTCCGGAGCTTCTCGCCGTTGCGGGAGCAGTTGTCCGTGCTGACCACGGCCATGGGGAATTTCCCGGACTGAAACCGCTCCAGCAGCAGGGCCGTCACCTTGCCCATGGCGGAGACGCAGCCCTCCGGCCCGGCGGCAAAATCCTTTTCCGCCAGAGGGGTAAAGCTGCCGTCCATGCCGGTAAGGGCATAGCCCTTCTCGGTGATGGTGAAGGTAATCATCTGAAGGGAGGGATTGCGGAAGATGTTTTTCAGCTTCTCCCAATCCTCCGGGAAGCTCTGGTCCGCCCGGAGGGCCCCGGCCACGGAGCCGACGACAGTCTTTTTCATGTTTCCGTCCGGCATCAGGGTCACCAGAAGGCTCAGATTGTCATAGGGACCGTAGGTGTTGTCCACGATTTCATAATCGAAGGTCTCGGCAGTATACAGACCGCCCTTTACCAGCCCCTGTTCAATCAGGGACTGCTGAAGCATGGCGTGAAAGGCCCGGAAGAGGCTGCCGGAACCAAAGTGAACCCAGGTGGGACGGGCTTCCGTCTCGGCGGCCATATCCTTCCAGTCAAACCCTGGCAGGGTCACGCCCGCCTGTTCCCAGGCGGCGCGGTTCTGAATGCTCTCGTAGTTCAGTTTCATAACGCTTCACCTCAAATCTTTCCGGCTTCCCGTTCCAGCATATCCCAGCAGCCCAGCATGTACATGATGCCCAGGGCCCGGTCATACAGCCCGTAGCCGGGGCGGCAGGTACCGGGGCCTTCTCCCCACAGATGCCGGCCGTGGTCGGGGCGGATGTAACCCTCAAAGCCGCAGTCGTGATAGGCCCGCATAATCTCCAGAATGCCGGTTTCGCCGTCGCGGTCCCGGTGGCTGGCCTCAGAGAAGTCGCCGTTGGGGAAGTGCCTGATATTACGGATATGGGCGAAGGCAATCCGACCGCAGCAGGAACGGATGATGTCCGGCACATCGTTGTTGGGGTTTGCACCCAGAGAGCCGGAGCACAGGCACAGGCAGTTATGGGGGTCGTCCACCATATTCAGGAAGTGATGAATGGCCTCTTTGTCGACCAGCAGGCGGGGGATGCCGAAGATGTCCCACGGGGGATCGTCCATGTGAATGGCCATCTTGATACCGGTCTCACGGCAGGTGGGCATAATGGCCTCCAGGAAGTATTTCAGGTTTTCCCAGAGCTTTTCCTTGGTGACGGGCCGGTAGGCCTCAAAGAGATCGTCCAGCCTGGCCATGCGCTCCGGCTCCCAGCCGGGGAAGGTCAGTCCATGGAGATTCTCCAGGATATAGCTGGCCATCTCCTTGTAATCCTGCTGGATTTTGGCCTTTTCATAGTACAGGGCTGTGGAGCCGTCCCCCACGGGGTGGAACAGGTCCGTGCGGGTCCAGTCGAAGATGGGCATGAAGTTGTAGGTGACCACCTTCACGCCGAAGGGGGCCAGGTTCCGCAGGGTCTGCTTGTAGTTCTCAATGTACTGGTCCCGGGTGGGCAGGCCGATTTTAATGTCGTCGTGGACGTTGACGGATTCCACCACATCCATGTTGAAGCCGTATTCGTCCAGCTGTTTTTTCACAGCGGCGATTTCCGACTGCTGCCAGATCTCGCCGGGCAGTTTGTCGTGGAGCGCCCAGACAATGCCCTCCACACCGGGAATCTGCCTGATGTCGGAAAGCTTGATCTGATCGTTGCCCTCGCCATACCAGCGGAATGTCATTTGCATCGCAGAATACACACCTTTCTCATGGCGGCGGCCTGACGGCCGCCGCCGTTCAGTTCTGAAGACGTCCCTGTCAGGCCGCGCCGTAAACCAGGTTGGGCAGGAACAGGACCGCCTGGGGGAAGAGGATCATGAAAGCAACTACGGCCAGCACCGCCACATAGAAGGGCCAGCCATATTTCACCGTGTCCTCAATGGGACATTCCATGATGTCGGAAGTGGCGTAAAGCGCCGTGCCCACCGGGGGCGTCATTACGCCGAAGGTGACGACGGTCATCATAATCATGCCGAATACAACCTCGTTGACGCCCACGCTCCGCATGACGGGGAGGAGAATCGGGGTGAGGATCAGGGCAATGACCGTGGTTTCCATAAACATGCCGCAGACCAGCAGGAAGACCACCACAATCAAAAGCAGCAGGGTGGGATTGCTGGTGATTCCCAGCAGGACATTGGCAATTGTGACGGTGATATCGTCGTATACCACGCCGTATCCGAAGACGCCGGAGAAGGCCAGGATAATCGTGATGACCGTGACGTCCTTCACGCTGTCCCGCAGCGTCTGAATCAGCTTGGCCCAGGTCAGCTCCCGGTGAATCACTGCGCCCACAAACAGAGCGTAGGCACAGGCAAACGCGCCGGACTCGGTGGGACTCATAATGCCGAAGCGGATCAGCAGAATCAGCAGCACCGGGAACATAATGGCCCAGATGCAGGAAATAAAGTTGTGCAGAATCTCACCGATGGGGGCGGGCTTGGAGCGTTCCGGCTTATATCCGAAGTGCCGTGCGCTCCAGGTAACGGCAAGCATCAGGAAGACGCACATCAACACGCCGGGAACCCAGCCCGCCATGAAGAGCCGTCCGATGGACACCTCGCCCACCGTACCGTAGATGATGAGGCCCATGCTGGGCGGAATGGTGGCCACAATCAGGCCGGAAAGGCCGTTGATCGCCGCGGACCAGCCCCGGGCGTAGCCCAGGCGGTTCATCTCCGGGCCCAGGACCCGGCACTCCATGGAGGCGTCCGCCACGGCGGAGCCGGACACGCCGCCCATCAGTGTGGACATCAGACAGGAGACCTGGCCGATATTTCCGTACATATGGCCCGTGCAGGAGTTGGCGAATTTCATCAGCCGGCTGGTGATGCCGCAGCTGTTCATCAGGTTGCCGGCCAGAATGAAGAGGGGAATGGCCAGCATGGTGAAGCTCTGCGAGGTGGAAATGGACTTCTGCACCAGAACGGTCATGGGCAGATCCCGGAAGACGAAGAATGAAAAACCGGACAGGCCGATGGAAAAGGCCACCGGCATTCCCAGCAGCAGGAACACAAAGAAAATACCAATTGCGGCGAACATCAGGCCAGGTCCCTCCCTTCCTCATGGGCAATTTCCTGCCCGGCGGGCGTGCGGACCCGCTCAATCAGTTTGATGGCGGTGGAAATCAGCATCAGCAGCGCCCCCACCGGCACGGACAAATACACCCAGCCATAGCTGATGTGCAGGGTGGTGATCTGCCGGGCCCAGCTGGTCAGGGTCATGGTATAGCCGTTGATGACCAGCACACAGAGGAACGCCATGATGATGGCCTTAAAGACTATGTCCAGAAACTTCCGCACTCCGGCGGGGAAATGCTTGACGATGATATCAATGCCAATGAGGCCGGAGCCCCGGATGGCCACGTCGCTGCCGGTGAAGATCATCCAGGCGAAGGCCACCAGCGCCACATCCTGGGCCCAGTTCAGGGGCATCTTAATGTAGCGCATCAACGCGGAAACAAACACCAGAATCGTGATGCCGGCCAGAAGCAGCAGAGCGATCAGTTCCTCCAGCTTGCAAAAGCCTGCGTAAAATTTTTTCAGTGCCTGCAAATGACACACATCCTTTCTCCTCCCTCAGCAGGGGAATTTTAAAAAGGCGAATGGCTGCAAAAAGGGAGCATCGGCCGCAGTCAGTTCCGATTCGGTCCGATGCTCCCCCCAGGGGTCAGCGAATGTATGTTAGGACGTACGCCGTTCCGCGCCCGGCTCAGGCGATGCCGGCTTCCTGATAGACCTGCTCGCGCAGCTCGGTCCAGCCCAGCTGCTCATAGGCGGTCTTGGCGGCCTCCTTGAAGGCATCCAGGTCCACATCCACGATGGTCATGCCGCCCTCAACGAGCTGCTGCTCCAGGTCGGCCTGGGCGGCGATGATCTCCTGGGCGTTGTCATAGGCGCGGGAGAAGAAGTCGTCCTTCAGAATCTGCTGGTACTCGGCGGGCAGCTTGTTGAACCACGCTTCGCCGCAGACGACAAAGTTGAAGAGGTTGATGTGCTCGGTTTTGCTGACATAGTCGCAGACCTCGAAAATCTTGCTGGAGACGGCGGAGGTATACTGGACCTCGCAGGCGTCAATGGCCTTGGTCTGGATGCTGTTGTAAACCTCGGACCAGGCCACATTGTACGCGGTAGCGCCCAGGGCCTCGATGGACTTCACATAGGGATCGGCGCCGGGGGTGCGGCAGACAACGCCCTTCAGGTCGGCGGGCGTCTTATACTCCTTGGGGCCCATGAAGGAACGGGCGCCGTCGTAGTAGTTGTAGCAGAGAACCCGCAGGCCGGCGGCGGCCTGGAGGCCCTTGTAAATCATGGAGGTCTGGGTCTGGGTGGTGGGGACCTTCAGCTCATAGACCTCGTCGCTGGAACCGCCGGAAGCGTCGGAGCTTCCACTGGAGCCGCCGCCGGAAGGGGCTCCGCTGCCGCCGCAGGCGGTCAGGGCCAGGGTCAGGCTCAGGGCAAGAAATACGGAAAGCAGTTTCTTCATTTCAATCATCCTCCTAAAATGTTTGGTGGGGTTTGCATGCTCTTGCTCTTAACGTACCCCTAGTGTAACATGCTGGTTCGAGTTTATCTACTAGTATACTAGTTGAAAATTCAGAGCGGTTTTGTGATTTTTGTCAATAGCTGGGAGTGGAGCGAATGCGCCGCTGTAAAAAGCGTCTTATTCATTATATAGGTATCAATCCCGTTTCCGCCGACAGGCAGAGACCGCATTCCCGTGACGGCTGATTGCGGCCTCTTGGGGCAGTCTCTTCCGGACAGCGTTGCCGCTGAATCCGCCTCATTTTAGAGAATATAGCCAAAAAAAGACAGAAATATTTTCTGTTTCGATACTTGTATTCTAGTATACAACACATTATAATAAACCTGTCATCCGCTCTGAGCTCTTAACGTGAGACTGTGACAGAACTATAAATTGTCAAAAGGAGCGAAGCGAATTATGGATATCATGCAGACCGTGTCCAATATCGGCATCATTCCGGTCATCGCCATAGAGGACGCCGCCAAGGCCGTTCCCCTGGCCCGGGCCCTGGCCGCCGGAGCCAAGTTCATTGTCTCCCCCGGCTACAATGAGGCCCTGTAAAC
The DNA here is from genome assembly GCA_910575505.1 of Oscillospiraceae bacterium. Classification (GTDB taxonomy): domain Bacteria; phylum Bacillota; class Clostridia; order Oscillospirales; family Oscillospiraceae; genus Oscillibacter. Next base: position 26,920 of record CAJTFK010000019.1, on the reverse strand, counting down.
CACTGCATTGAGAAAAACGTCCCGGTCTTCCCCGGCTGTGTCAACGCATCCGACATGATGCGGGCGGTCAACGCCGGGCTGAAGACCGTCAAGTTCTTCCCTGCGGAGCAGTCCGGCGGCGTGGCCTTCCTGAAGGCCCTGGCCCCTGTCCTGCCCCTGAGCTTCATGCCCACCGGCGGCGTGAACACCAAGAATCTGATGGATTACCTGTCCTTCGACCGCATCACCGCCTGCGGCGGCACCTGGATGGTGAAAAAGGATCTGATCGAAGGCGAGTGCTGGGACGAAATCACCGCCATCTGCAAGGACGCCGTCAAGACCATGCTGGGCTTTGAGCTGCGGCACGTGGGCGTCAACTGCACCAGCGAGGCCGAGGCCGAGAAAACCGCCAGAGCCTTTGCCGCCGTCTTCGGCATGGAGTACAGGCCCGGCAATTCCTCCGTCTTCGCCGGCACTGCCCTGGAGTGCATGAAGGAGCCCTACTTGGGTGAACACGGCCACATCGCCATCGGCGTGAACAGCGTGGACCGGGCTGTCTACCATCTGGGACTTCAGGGTGTGGAATTCGACGAGTCCACCCGCAAAACCAATGCCAAGGGCAGGACCAGCGCCATTTATCTGAAAGAGACCTTCGGCGGCTTCGCCGTTCATCTGGTGCAGAAATAAGGAGGAGAGAGCGACATGGGAAAAGTCATTACCTTTGGCGAACTGATGGTCCGCCTCCAGCCCTATAACTACGAGCGTTTCGTCCAGGCGGACCACCTGGAGTTCAGCTTCGGCGGCGGCGAGGCCAACGTGGCCGTGTCCCTGGCGAACTACGGCCTGGACGCCGCCTTCGTCACCAAGCTGCCCGCCCACGCCATCGGCCAGGCGGCTGTGAACTCCCTCCGGCGCTACGGTGTGGACACCAGCCTGATTGTCCGTGGCGGCGACCGGGTGGGTATCTACTACAACGAGAAGGGCGCGTCCCAGCGGGGCAGCGTCTGCATTTACGACCGGGCCCACTCCGCCATCCAGGAGGCTGCCACGGCTGATTTTGATTGGGATAAAATCTTCGACGGCGCGGAGTGGTTCCACTTCACCGGCATCACCCCGGCCCTGGGCCCCAACGTGGTGGACATCTGCCGGGAGGCCTGCAAGGCCGCCAAGACCAAGGGAATCAAAATCTCCTGCGACCTGAACTACCGGGGCAAGCTCTGGACCCGGGAACAGGCCCGGGCGGCCATGAGCGATCTGTGCCAGTACGTGGACGTGTGCATCTCCAACGAGGAAGACGCCAAGGATGTGTTTGGCATCGAAGCGGAAGCCACGGATATCTATGCCGGCGAAATCAACCGGGAGGGCTACAAGAGCGTGGCCAGGCAGCTGGCGGACAAGTTCGGCTTTGAGAAGGTGGCCATCACTCTTCGGGAATCCCACTCCGCCTTTGACAACGGATGGAGCGCCATGCTCTACGACGCTGCCTCGGGCGAATACTGCTTCTCCAAAAAATACGAGCTCCATATCATTGACCGGGTGGGCGGCGGCGACAGCTTCGGCGGCGGGCTGATCTACTCCCTGCTGACCGGCAAGAGCACACAGGCGGCGGTGGACTTCGCCGTGGCGGCCTCCGCCCTGAAGCACTCCATCGAGGGCGATTACAACATGGTCACCGTTGCCGAAGTGGAGAAGCTGGCCGGGGGCGACGGCTCCGGCCGCATCCAGCGCTGAGGCTCCGGCATGAAACACACCAATCCGCTGCTCCGGAAGGACCCCCGCTTCATCACCATCGGGGAAATCATGCTCCGCCTGACGCCGCCCAACTATGGCAAGATTCGTGTGGCGAACAGCTTTGAAGCCAGTTATGGCGGCAGCGAGGCCAATATTGCCCTGGCCCTGGCGAACCTGGGTGTGGACAGCACCTTTTTCAGTGTGGTCCCTAACAACTCCTTGGGCAAAAGTGCCGTCCGGATGCTGCGAAGCAATGACGTCCACTGCACCCCTGTGATTCTCTCCACTCCGGAGGAAACGCCCACGCACCGCCTGGGAACCTACTACCTGGAAACCGGCTACGGCATCCGGCCCAGCAAGGTCACTTATGACCGCAGGCACAGCGCTTTCAGCGAATACGATTTCAGCAGGCTGGACGCGGGGGCGCTGCTGGAGGGCTTCGACTGGCTCCATCTCAGCGGCATCACCCCCGCCCTCTCCCCCAGCTGCGCGGATTTTGTTCTGGACTGCCTGCGCGCCGCCCGGGCCAGGAATATGACTGTCAGCTTCGACGGCAATTTCCGCAGTCAGCTCTGGACCTGGGATGCCGCCCGGGATTTTTGCACCCGGTGCCTGCCTTACGTGGATGTGCTGCTGGGCATTGAGCCCTACCATCTCTGGCGGGACGAGGCGGACCACGGAACGGGCGACTGGAAGGACGGCCTTTCCCTTCAGCCCGGCTATGAGCAGCAGGATGAGGTGTTCCGGCGTTTTGCGGATCGTTACCCGAACCTCCGGTGTATCGCCCGGCATGTACGCTATGTCCACAGCGGCAGCGAGAACAGTCTTAAGGCCTATATGTGGTATCAGGGACGCACCGTTGAAAGCAAGCTCTTCACCTTCCACATTCTGGATCGGGTGGGCGGCGGCGACGCCTTCGCCAGCGGCCTGATTTACGCGCAGATACATGAATACAAGCCCATGGACACGGTGAATTTCGCCGTGGCCAGCAGCGTGATTAAACACACCATCCACGGAGACGGAAACATCACGGATGATGTGGAATCCATCCGGAATCTGATGGATATGAGCTGCGATATCAAGCGCTGACAGCTTTCCCGGCATACAGATATCCCGCGCCGAAGCGCCTCCCCCTCAACCCGGTATGACGGGGGGACGCTCCGGCGCGGGACATTTTATTGTGTTACATGACTGAAATATGCGGGCAGGGGAGGGCCTGGCTTCATAAGGTCTCCGCATAAACGGCGATCCCGGTATTGCCGGGGGAGCCGTTTATTTTGAGGGGTTCTGTTTGGGCCTCCTGCAGTGTGCAGGACAGGGAGCGTCCATTTATTACTTCCGAGCCGGAAGGTTGGAAGTAATCTGTGCCATGTTCTGCGGTTGCCGCCGTTTATGGCAGCGGGCAAAACGGCTGAAATCAAATGTATGATTTCCGGCTTTCAAATTCGGGAATCATACCTGTTTTACAGGAATAGGCTCCCGCAGGCCCCATACCGGCGGCACAGTGCAGGGCCGGGTCCCCGGACCATCCGGCGGGGAATGGACCGCCTGCCGCGGGGGACGGGCCCCGGCGGTTCCGGGGCCGGGGCTTCGGGAAGCCGTCTTGCGGGCAGGCGGCGTTTCAGGCAGTAAAACTCCGCCCCGTTTCGTCAGTTTCGTGAGCATACCAGTGTTCGTAGTGGTACCCTTTATGTGGGTCCGCCGCCGGCAGGACGAGACGCTGAAGTGCGGTGTGAAGCGTATGGGTCCCTGTGGGATGCTTCAGGTTCAGAACACGGCCGCCGCAAACACCTGGATCACCGGGCTCGTGGACCAGGCCAGTCTGCTGGAGGGACTGAAAAACATCCGGAATCTGTAGCTTTTTGTGATTTCTCCTGGAGAACAGATGTCTGAAATGCTGGAATTGATTGGCAATTCTCGGGCTGGATGGTATGATTTCAAAATAGGTAGAACCTATTTTGAAATACATTCTGCCGGAGAAAGGAGAGACCATTATGGAAAAGGCGCAGCAGTTATCCGAGCGGATTACAAAATTACTTTTGCATGAGATTCAGGACGGTGAATTTTCGGAGATGGATTCCCTGCCTCCCGAGGTAGACCTGGCCGACCGGTTTCAGGTCAGCCGGAATATCATTCGGGAGTGTCTGGCCCGGCTGGAGCGGGAGGGCTGGGTCATCCGCAAGCACGGGGTAGGCACGCTGATCAACAAGCATGTCGTCCACGTGGAGACACGGATGGACCTGAACTTTGAGCTGAGCCAGACGCTGGAGATGAACGGGAAACGGGCAGAAACAGATCTGGTCCGCTACCGGACGGAGCCGGCCGGGGCGGAAGTGGCCGCGCAGCTGAAAATATCAGAGGGGGACGAGGTGCTGCGGGTTTCCCGGCTTATCAAGGCGGACGGAAAGCCGGTCATCTACTGCATCGACTATCTGCCCATGGCCCTGGTGACGGACCGTGATTTCTGCCAGGCCGACTTTGAACCGCCTATTTTCCGCTTCCTGGATAAATTTTGCAGCCACGTCACCGTAGAAACCAATCTGGCGGAGGTGCGGGCCCTGCCTGTCACCGGGGAGGTGGCCGAGGCGCTGGAGGTTCCTCTGACCTGTGCGCTGCTGTTCCTGGGAGAGGTGGGCTATGACCTGCGTTCCAGGCCGGTGCTGTACTCGGAGGAGTATTTCATGGACCGTGTCATCCGGCACATGATTGTGCGCAAGAGAATATAGGCATTGATCGGGAATTTATAAGCTGATTGGATAGCTCCTGGAAGGCCGCGCCCCTTCACGGCGGGGGGGGATTGAGGCGGCAGACGGCATGGGGCTCCTTTCACCTCGTCCATGGTCTGGATGGCCTCTCCCACAGCGGCTCCGGAACCCCGGCCAGCTCTTCTGCGGCTTTCGGGACCTCACCGGCCGCCGCGGTGAAGCCCTTTCCCGCGCCTCCGGCATCAGCGGCCTCCGCGGCGGCGTTCACCGGGGCGGGCCCGGATGCGGGGCGGTGCTGAACCCCCTCCGCCATCTGTTTTCCCGGGGACGGAACATTTACATTTTTCGTGAATTATGGGCTTGATTTTCCTGCGGGTTTCATTTAAAATACAAGGCGATAGGGCTTTGGTCCCGGCAGCAAAACAGGGAGGCTATGATATGGACATGAAAAAACGGATTTTGGTGGTTGACGACGACAACATGAATCTGGCCAGAACCAGGATCATCCTGGGCAAGGAATATGACGTATTCCTTGCGGATTCCGGAATTGGCGCACTGGAGAAGCTGAGAAGCGAGAAGGCCGATATGGTCCTTTTGGATATTGACATGCCGGGAATGAACGGCATCGAGACCTTTGAGCGCATGAAGGAATTCGCCGCGGACGTCCCCGTCATCTTCCTGACGGCATCCGGTCTGGAGGAAGACGTCCAGAATGCCATCAAACTGGGTGCGGTGAATTATCTGAAAAAACCCTACCGGCCGGAAGAGCTCCTCAGGCGGGTTGCACTGGAGTTTGAGAAGGCATGAGGGCGGAGGAACAGATCAGCCGGCACCTGCTGCTGGCTGTCATCGCTACGGTGTTCAGCGGAGTCCTGGGCCTGGTGGTACTGGTCATGGACTGGGAGCTCTGGATGCTCCCGCTGATGACGGCGGGCTGTTTCAGCGTATGGATTCTGCATATCGCAAGGATTGGCTCCAATATGTTCTATGAAAATTTAAGCGCTGGACTGATGCTCATCGAATTCTTCTTTTTCGGTGTGCATGAATCCAGTCTTTTTGATGTACCCGCCATCGCCTGCATTCTGGTTTTATCCCTGTTCATGCTGAACAAAAAGTGGGTGCTCTATGTGCTGGGCCTGCTGTATGGGGTGATCCTGCTGTATCACGGCCTGATCCTCCGCACGATTTCCTATCAGATAGGGCTTCAGAATGCGTTCCGTCTGGTTCTGGGATTCCTGGTGACCCTTGGCAGCGCAGTGCTGGCGGCATATTGGATCAACCGCCGGACCGCTCAGAGGAAGTGGTATGAGCGCGTATTTGCAGAGCTGGAATCCGCCGGAAAGCAGAACGCGGTTTTTTTGTCCAACGTATCCCATGAGCTCCGCACGCCGATCAACATGGTCATCGGGATCAGCGAGGTGGCTCTGGGGAAAGAGCTCCCCCCGGACATCCGGGCGGACATGACCTCCATCAAAATGGCGGGAAAGCGGCTTTCCAACCAGATCAACAACATGCTGGACTACACGGAAATCGTGGAGGGCACACTGACGCCCGCCAAAAAGGAATATACGATCACCTCAGTCCTCAACGACGTCATCACGACGACCGCTCTGCAAAGCAACCGCCAGCATCTGGAACTGGTATTTGACATTGACCCCAAGATGCCGGCGGTGCTGGTGGGCGACCCGGAGAAAATCTCCCATGTGCTCAAAACCCTGGTGGAGAACTCCATCAAATTCACGGAAGAGGGCGGAATCAACGTCCGCATCAAATCCCGCCGGGAGCATTACGGAATCAACCTGATTGTGGATATCCGGGACACCGGCATCGGCATGACCAGCGACCAGCTGACGCAGATGTGCGATGTGTTTTACCAGGCGGACTCCGGAAGCAGCCGCTTCGCAGGCGGGCTTGGACTGGGTCTGCCCATCGCCCAGGGACTGCTGAAGGCCATGGGCGGCTTTCTTCATTTCGACGGAGGAGACCGGCAGGGTCTGTCCGCCCATATTGTGGTGCCCCAGGGCGTCGCGGACGAACAGCCCTGCATTGTGCTGAACCAGCCGGAGCAGCTCTGCATCGCGTGCTATTTCCGGCCGGAGAAATACAGCTGCGACGAGGTCCGGGAATATTACGACGGTCTGATTCTGAGTCTGATGCGGGGACTGGGTGTGAAGGGCTATCAGGTGCACAACTTTGAAGGCCTGCTCAAGGTGCGGCGCAGCCACGAGCTGACCCATGTGTTCATCGTCCAATCGGAATATGAGGAAAACCCGGCATATTATGAAGAGCTGGCGGACAGCCTCCGGGTAGTGATTATCGCGGACAGGGAGTTTAACCTGAACAGCGGAAGCCGGCTCCTGGTGATACATAAGCCCTTCTCCGCCCTTTCCGTCGCAAATCTGCTGAACGGGGAGACCGGCGAGCGGGGCTTTGCGGAGGATCAGGCCGCAGGCCGGAAGCCCTTCACCTGCGTAGGCGTCCGGGCATTGGCGGTGGACGACGAGGAAATGAACCTCGTGGTGGCCAAGGGCGTCCTTGGAAGCTACGGGATCGAGGTGGACACCTGCCTCAGCGGAAGGGAAGCAATTGCCCAGTGCGGCAGCGTTTCCTACGACATCATTTTCCTGGACCATATGATGCCGGGATTCGACGGCGTGGAAACGCTGAAAAAAATCCGTAAGCTGCGCGACGGCATGTATCAGGATCTGCCGGTGATTGCGCTGACCGCCAACACGGTCAGCGGCGCACGGGAGATGTTCCGCAGCGAGGGATTTACCGAGTTTGTCCCCAAGCCCATTGAGCGCACCGTTTTGGAGCGGGTCCTGCGGAAGGTGCTGCCCAAGAGCTGCATCCAGTACAGCGCCCGGCCCGCAGGCAAGGATATGCCGCCCGCCCCTGCAGGGACCGCTCCGGCACCCCCTGCCGGAACGGCCGGCGGGGAGGTTCTCCCCGCCCCGGAGTCCGCCGGCTGGCCCGAAACCGGGGGCAGCGGCTCCGCTCTTCCCTGCGGCCTGCTTGTCGAGGCCGGCATCAATGTGGATCTGGGCATGGACTACTGCGCCGGGGATGAAAGCTTTTACCGGGAGATGCTGCGGATGTTCCGCGACCAGGGGGAGGAAAAGCGGGCGGAGATTGTCTCTTTGTATGAAAGCGCCAACTGGACGGACTACGCGGTTAAGGTCCATGCGCTGAAAAGCACGTCTCTGACCATCGGGGCGGAAACTCTCTCTGCTCAGGCAAAGGAGCTGGAATTGGCGGGAAAACGGGGCGATGTGGAGTTCATCCTGGAGCACCACGACGCCCTGCTGCGGGCTCACGAGGAGCTCTGCGGACGGATTGCCGGGCTCTGAGGCGAACCAAAGCGTGTGTCTTTCCCTTGCCCCATGCGGACGTCCGGACTACTGACGTCCGCCCGGGAATCCCCGCTTCGTTTATGCATGTGATATTCCGGCCTTCTTTATTGAAAATGCCGCGTTCTGAGGAGTGGAAGTCTTCGTGATAAAAAAATGGTTTGAAATCATCGGCGATCACAGCATCAGCCTCCGGGAGCGGATGTTCCGCATCGTGACGGGCGTGTGCATGATTGCGATTGCGTTCACCCTGCCCATGGGCAGGAACATCTGGAATATTCTGATTATGCTGGCCAGCCTGGCCGCCATGGCGCTGATCGTCAAGCTGAGCATTCAGAAAAAGCGCGTCCACACGGGGGCTACACTCATTGCGATGCTGCTGCTGACCCTGTTTCCTATCACCTTCTTCTCCGCAGGCGGTTTTTACAGCGGTGTGCCGGAGTGGTTCGTGCTCTGCTTCATCTATGTCTGCATCACCCTTCAGGGACGGCGGAGAGTCGTGTTTTTCATTTTGTGCACGGCGGAAACCATGCTTTGCTACGGCACGGCCTTTTATGTTCCGGCGCTGGCCGCGCCGAACACCCAGCACGACGCCCTGTTTGATTCCGCCTTTTCCATGATTATGGTGGGACTGCTCACCAGCATCCTGCTCATGTTCCTGAACCGGATGTATGAGGAGGAAAACGCCCTTTCCCAGCGGCAGAAAAAGGAGATTGAGGAGCTGAACCGGGCGGAAAACCACTTCTTTTCCAGCATGAGCCATGAGATCCGCACGCCCATCAACACCATCATCGGGCTGAATGAAATCATTCTCCGGGAGCACATCTCGGAGGAAGTGGCGGAGAATGCCCGGAATATCCAGGGGGCCAGCAAGATGCTGCTGTCCCTGATTAACGACATTCTGGACATCTCCAAAATCAAATCCGGGAAGATGGAGATTGTAAACGTCTCCTATGAGACCGGGGCCCTCTTCTCAGAAATTGTCAACATGATCTGGATCAAGGCCAAGGAAAAGGGCCTGGAATTCAAGCTCCAGGTGGATTCCTCCATTCCCAGCATGCTCTGCGGCGATGAAGTGCGCATCAAACAAATTCTGATCAATCTGCTGAACAACGCGGTGAAATACACCAGCGAGGGGTCCGTCACCCTCTCCGTCCGGTGCGAGCGTCAGGGAATCAATCGGGTCCGGGTCTGGTATTCCGTGGAGGATACCGGTCAGGGCGTGAAAAAGGAGAACATTCCCTACATCTTCAACGCCTTCCGGCGGGTGGAGGAGGAGCGGAACCGCTATATTGAGGGCACCGGACTGGGGCTGAGCATTGTTCATCAGCTGGTGGAGCTGATGGACGGCGAGATCAGCGTGAACAGCGTCTACACCAAGGGCTCCAAGTTTGTGGTGGTGCTGGACCAGGACATTGTGGACGACACGGAGCTGGGAACCTTTACGCTGGCCACCCGGACAAGAGTGCGGGAGGGAGAGGCGTACCGGCAGAGCTTCGAGGCGCCGGACGCTCATATCCTGGTGGTAGACGACAATGACATGAACCTGATGGTGGTGAAAAAGCTGCTGTCGGAGACCAGGATTCAAATTGACACGGCCCGCAGCGGAGCCGAGTGCCTGCGGCTGGCCCAAAACCATCATTACGACTGTATTCTGATGGACCATCTCATGCCGGAGATGGACGGAATCAAATGCCTCCATGCCCTGCGGGTCCAGCCGGGCGGCCTGTGCCAGGACGTGCCTGTGGTGGCCCTGACCGCCAACGCGGGCAGCGACAACCAGCTTCTCTACCGGAAGGAGGGCTTCAGCGGATATCTGGCCAAGCCGGTCAGCGGCGCGCTGCTGGAGGCGGCGGTGCTGAGCATCCTGCCCAAGGGGCTGGTGCGGCTGAATGAGGAGGCCCGGCAGGCGGATATTGAAAAGGACATCCTGATTTTTGAACAGGCGCAGAGACGGTCCATCCTGATTACAACGGACAGCGTGTGCGATCTGCCGGAGTCCCTGCAAAAGGAGTTCGGCATCTCCGTCTGTCCCTACTATGTCTGCACAGAAGAGGGGCGGTTCCTGGACCTGGAGGAGCTGCAGCCGGACGAGCTGCTGATGCACCTTGCCGCGGGGCAGAAAGGGTATTCCCAGCCGCCCGACGTGGAGGACTACGAACGGTTTTTCGCGGGGAAGCTGACAGAGGCCCAGAATATCATCCACATCAGCATGGCAAAGCACGTCAGCGAGGGCTATCAAAACGCCCTTGAGGCGGCAAAATCCTTTGAAAACGTTACGGTAATTGACTCCGGACACCTGTCCAGCAGCATGGGGCTGTCGGTGCTGTGTGCGGCCCATATGGCGGAGCATCATGCCTCGAAGACGGAAATCCTGGATGCGGTAAGGCGGGTAGAGCGGCTCATCTCCTCCGCGTTCATCATCAACAGCACCCATATGATGTGCCGGTCCGGGCGGATTTCAAAGCGGGTGCAGATTCTCTGCGACGCCCTTCTTCTGCACCCGATTCTGGTTCTGAAAAAGAGCCGGATGGTGGTGGGAGGCATGGAGATGGGGAATTTCTCCCATGTGGCGAAGCGGTATATCAAGAAGACGCTTCAGAACACCGGAAGCATCGACCGGCGGATTCTGTTCATCACCTACTCCGGAATGGATGAAAAACGGCTCCAGTATATCGAGAGCCTGGTGCAGCAGCACTGCCCCTTTGAACGGGTGTATCTGCAAAAGGCATCTTCCGCCATCTCCAGCAACTGCGGCCCGGAGTCCTTCGGTCTCCTGTTTATGCGGCGGGACGATGCAGCGGATATCTTCTTCCATGTGCCGGACCGGGAGGGAACCGCGTAGCCTGCTTCACAATCCGTGCAGGCCCACCGGACATCAGGCGGGGCCGCTTTTCGAGGAAGATCGAAAAGCGGCCCCGTTTTTGCCGTATCCCCTGAGTCACGCTGGGCTTGCCCGCCAGGGAGAAGGCCGGTTTGCTCCTGTGGCCCGGTTCTTTCCTGACGCCGCCTGCTTTGGGACTGGACGTCCCCGGAACAGGCGGTTCCAAGAGACCGTACCTTTTTTATTCCGGAAGCGCAGAGCCGCCGGGAAGACGCCCGGACCGCTCCAGGCCGAGAGCCTGGCAGACCCTGGCCAGGGTCAGGCGGTACACGCCGTAGATCAGGGCGGACACCGCCGCCACCACCGCCAGGTCGGCCAGGAGGCCCGCCGCCTCGCTGGGCGTAATGCCTGCGGGACTGCCGTTGAAGTACATAATCATGACATAGAAGGCGTAGATCAGGCTGGTGCCCGCCAGGGCGGGCACCAGGAACACCCGCTTCACCTGACCCCGGACGGAGCGGCGGAGATAGGCGTTGGAGGCCCCCAAATGCCTGAGGTCGTCGTAGACCTTCCGGTTCGTCAGGGCGATGGTCATGCACCGGGTATAGGCAATCACAAACACAGCGGAAAAACACACCACGGCCACGAAGACAAAAAGGATGAGGAACACCGCCATGGTCTTCACAAAGTCCGTCCTGTCCAGAATCCGGAACGCAGGCATGTACTGCCAGCTCATCCGGAAGGCGGAGCTGTCCCGCTGAGCGTAGTCGATGACTGTAAAACCGTATTCTGCGCAGTTCTCCCGGTCCAGGAAGTAAACGCCCTCCTCCGCCAGGTACCGGTCCCGGATCACCGGGTCCCAGCCGCTGAACTGGGCCACGTCCATGGTAGAGCGGTCCACAATCTCGTTGAACAGGGCTTTGGCGAAGTCATAGGTCTCCTCGCAGTTTTCCACGTTGAAGCAGACCTGGGTCTCCCGCCACTCCTCCGACAGGCCCGCTCCCAGGGCGGCAAAGTCGGCGTCGTTCATCACATAGCGCCCGAAGAGGCTGTCATAGCGCAGGGGCTCCAGGGACGTGACGGGGATCTGTTCCCCGGTCAGATAGTTGGTCACGAGGCTCTTGTCCGGGGCAAAGCCCAGCTTGCTCCCCTCCACGTCGACGACGCCGCGAAGTTCGCCCGGGGCCAGGTCCACCCGCTCTCCCGTCAGGGCCTCGTAGCCGGAGGCAGAAAGAAACAGCTCGGTGCTCATGACCTCCTCGTATTCCGCACGCCAGGTGGTGCCCATGGGGCCCTCCTCCTCGATGTGGTTGTCACCGTCCACCGCCAGACGAATCATGGGGACGGCGGCAAAGTCCGTGACGGTCACGCCGTACTCCTCCGCCAGGGCCCGGACCTCCTCCTCCAGGGGGATGTCCTGGTCTGCCCGGAAGTTATACACATAGTCCACAGGCCGGGTATCGTATTCAATCATGGACCCGGTGCCCAGCATGGGGGTGTAGAAGCTGCCGAAGTACGCGCCGGCAATCAGCAGGGTCATCACCAGCATATTCCGCACCGTCTGGCGGCCCTGAAAGCGCATCTGGCTGGTGGCGATGAGGTCCTTGTAGAGCTTCTTTTTCCCGTTCCAGCCGTTGACCACCGTGTGGAGCAGAATCATATAGAGGCCCATCAGGGCGGGGATATAGAAGACGCCGGTCAGGCCCTCCGGGGGATACCAGTGGAGAATGCCTATGAAGAAGAAGGAGGACATATAGCCCAGAAAGCCACCCAGGGCCAGCAGGCCGATGCCAACGGGCCCGTACCACCGGGGCACCTCCCGGATGGGCTCGGATGTGTGGCTCTCCTGAACGATGTCGATGATGTTGGTCCGCTTCACGGACCGGCTCCCCAGAAGGAACATCATGACAATCACAAAGGCGGAGAAGGCCAGGGACCAGACGTAGGCGGCGGGGTTGAACACCAGGCGCATCTCCTCCGTATCCACCACGCAGAGACGGAACACCTGCCACAGCACCCAGGCCAGGGGTCCGCCCAGGGCGGCCCCGGCGGCACAGGAGCCCAGGGAGATCACCCCCAGCTCCCGGTACAGCTCCCTGCGGACCTGAGACCGGGAGGCCCCCAGGGCCAGGAACACGCCGGTCTCCCGGGACTTCTGCCGGAAGAAGAGACCGGAGGCATAGGTTGTGAACACGGCGCAGCCAAGAACCGCCAGGGCAAAAATCATCATGATCTGCTTGCGGCTGTCGCCTCCCTCGGGGAGGACGTTCAGGATGGTGGGGGCCCGCATCATGCAGACGTAGGCCGTAATCAGCAGCACAGAGAAGAAGCAGCAGCCCGCCAGAAGGGCGTATTGCTGTTTGTTCTTCCGGCGCATCAGGGCGTAAACCTCGGAAAAATGTCTCATAAAATCACCTTTCTTTTCAATTAGAAATGAGGAATTAGGAGTTGGGAATTATCAGGAGAAGATAAGATTCCTAATTCTTCATTCCTGATTTCTAATTGTCAGAGCGTCCCATCTCCCGAATGGCGTCCAGCAGCTCATCCTGAAATGCTTCCCGCTCCGTGTTTCCCTTCTCCAGGGTTCTCCAGACCACGCCGTCCCGGAGAATCACCACCCGGTCGCAGAAGGACGCGGCGTAGGAGTCGTGGGTCACCATGAAGATGGTGGCCTCCAGGGCGCTTTTCGCCTGCTCAAAGGAGCGGATCACCGCCCGGGTGGACTTGCTGTCCAGGTTGCCCGTAGGCTCGTCGGCCAGAATCAGCAGGGGATGGTTGATGAGGGCCCGGGCCACGGCGGTGCGCTGCTTCTCGCCGCCGGAGATTTCCGCCGGGTATTTGTCCCGGATGGCGGCGATGCCGAAGACCTCGCAGAGCTGGTCCGCCCGCTGTTCCGTCATATCGGAGACGATGCCGCCGATGATGGCGGGCAGGAGGATGTTCTGCCGCACCGTCAGGCCGTCCAGCAGGAGGAAGTCCTGAAAGACAAAGCCCAGCTGCTTGTTCCGCACCTCCGCCAGGGCGTCTCCGTTCAGACGGGCCAGCTCGGTTTTGCCTAGGCGGATGCTGCCGGAGTCCGCGGGAATGTAACAGGAAATACAGTTCAGCAGGGTGGTTTTGCCGGAGCCGGAGGGCCCCATAACGGCGACAAATTCCCCCTTGTCCACTTGAAGAGAGACCCCCTTCAGAACTTCGTAGGAGGTTTTGCCCACCTGATAGGATTTGCGCAGGTTTTCAACAGTCAGCATAATGGTCATCCTTTCTCAGAGCATGAATTGAACTGCCGCGATGACGGCAAGATGGACGGGATAAAAGGCGTAGAAAAACCACTTGGGGATTTTCAGGCCGGAGCGGGTGGGAATGAAAATCAGCAGGGCGGCGAAGACGGCAAAGAAACTCCAGTCCACTGTCAGCCCTCCCAGGGTCAGGCAGAGGGGGTCCTCGGGATAGCCGTTCCACAGGGCCGGGAGGTAGGTCAGCACATAGAGGGCCGCGCCAATTTTGGGGTGATTCCGGCAGAGGAAGAACACCAGCATCAATTGAATCCCGATGCCGGAGTAATCGAAGTTCCACCAGCTCACCGCGAAGAGGGCCCCCAGGAACAGCCACCATTTCCGCTCCCTGAGCCCGTACATGGCCAGCAGGGACAGGAACAGGGTGAAGAAGATATTCCAGTTGCTCCAGTTCCGGTCCACCATCCAGTCGTGGGGATGGAAGGCCAGCACATAGAAGGGCTGGGAGACCACGGCAAATACTGCCAGCCGGCCCAGATACCGCTTGATGTCCCGGGTATACAGCAGGCCCACGGTCATGCAGTAGCAGAAAATCGGGAAGGCCAGCCGGCCAATCCAGCGGAAGGCCCCCGCCTCCGGGAAGAAGGCCCCGCCCACATGGTCGATGAGCATGGAGACGATGGCGACGAGCTTCAGAAGGTCCGTGTCCAGATTCGTTTGCAGCCGGGGCCCCTGCCGGGGGAGCTCTGTGGGGACGGTCAGGGCGGTGCGGAGGGAATTCCGGTTCATAACAAATACTCCTTTATCCTGTGATATCAATTCATACAGAAGTTCGGCCGTCAGTTCTTCACTTCCGCTTCCATTGCCAGGATAGCGCAAAAAAACGGCCCCCGCAAACGGGGCCGCTCTCTTTGGCGGGTGTGTTGTAAAGTTTGGCGGCACGGAGGGAAGTGATGTCATGTTTGGCGGTTTCACCGTCATATTTGGTTTGGCGAACCGCCGGGAATGTGCTATAATAACCCCAGCAAACCGCAAGGAGATGATACCATGCTGCGAATCGGCATCTGCGACGACAGCGCCGACGCCCGCGTTGCCCTCCGGGCCGCCCTGGAGCGGGCCCTGGAACGGCGGCGGAGCACGGGCGCGTCGTTTTTTGAATTTTCCTCCGGAGAGGGGATTCTCCGCTGGATGGAGAACCACGCCGGTGAACTGGACCTGGTGTTTCTGGACATTGAAATGGGAGAGGTGGACGGCATGGAGACCGCCCGCCGCCTCCGGGAGGCGGACGAAGGACTGCTTCTGGTGTTTGTCACCGGGTATACGGACTATGTGTTCGACGGCTATTCCGTGGGGGCCTTGGGCTACCTCATGAAGCCCCCCAAGCCGGATCAGCTGGACAGCGTGCTGGACCGGGCGGCGGAGGCCCGGCTCCGGGACGGGGAAAAGGTGTTCCTCTGCCGCAGCGGCGAGACCCTGTACCGGATTCCCAGGAAAACCATCCTCTATTTTGCCTCCGACCGGCGGCAGGTGACCTGTGTCTCCGCCGCCCGGACCTATACCTTTTACGGCAAGCTGGACGACGTGGAGCGGGACGTGGGAGAGGGCTTCGTCCGTGTCCACCAGCGGTACCTGGTTCGGGCCGGGGCCGTGGACCGGCTGGAGGGAAGCCAGGTCTATGTAGGGGATGAGGCGCTGCCTGTCAGCCGGGCCTGCCGCTCCGCCGCCCTGGCTGCCCTGGCCCGGACGGCCCTGGAGGGCTAGGCCATGGCTTCAACGTTTTTGATTAACATGGCGGAATACATCCTGCTCTGCTTTCGAAATTGGTTCTGGCTGATCCCGGTGCTTGTCAGCGGCTTTTTTCTCTTTCAGATCGTGTCTGCCTTCCTGACGGTGAAGCCCAGGCGGGGCTGGCGAATTGCGCTGATCCTGTTCCTCAGCGTCACTTCCGACATGGTGATCTGGCTGGGGGACACCAATCTGCTGTTCACCCTTCTGTTCTTTCTCCCCCTGCTCATGCTGGTCTCCAGAGGAAACCGGGTGGGACGGCTGGCGGTGACGGTTATTTTCTTCTGCCTGATTATGCCCGTCAACGCCGTTCTGAATACTTACTATGCCCCCGCCATGGCGCACTTTGGCCTGGACAATGTGTACTACTACTCCAACAAATTCATCCGCCCCACTCTTTGGGGACTTCTGTACCTGGCGGCCCGGAAGCGCCTGCCGGAGCGGCCGCCCCGCCTGTCCCCCCGGCTGTGGAAGCTGGAGCTGCTTCTGGCCGCCATGCCCTTCAGCTCCCTGCTGGCGGTGGTGCTTCTGCCCATCCTCCAGTCGGACTATATCTACTCCAATTACCTCCTTCACGGCCTGACCATGAACCTGGGCGTAGCGGTGCTGCCCTTTGTGTTTCTGACCTCCCTGGCCCTGCTGTATGCCATCCAGGTGCTGGAGGATCATGAACGGCTGGAGGAGGCCAACAAGCTGGCCTCCCTTCGGGAGAGCTACTATCAGGGCCTCCGGCGGGAGGAACGGCAGGTCCGCACCCTCCGCCACGACCTGCGGAACCATCTGACAGTGGTGCAGGGCCTGCTGGAGCAGGGGGAGACGGTCCGGGCCGCCGGCTATCTTGGAGAGATAGCCGCGTCTCCCGCCATGAGCGGGAGACGAAACCTCTGTGAGAACGAGACGGCCAATATCGTTTTGGCCGCCAAGCTGGAGGCCATGGACCAGGCAGGCCTCACGGCGGATTTTGCCGTTTCCCTGCCCAGAGACCTGTCCATTGCGGACCTGGACCTCTGCGCCCTGCTGGGGAACGCTCTGGACAACGCCATGGAGGCGGCGGAGCGGGCGGAGGACAGGACGGTGATCCTCCGCTGCCGGGCAGAAAAGGGCCTCTTCATGCTCCGGATGGAAAACGCCTACGCCGGGGAGCTGGCCCCGGAGCTGGCCACCACCAAGACGGACAAGGCTTCCCACGGCTTCGGCCTGGCGGGAATGCGGGAGATTGCGGAGCGCCTGGGCGGGTCCCTGGAGACCCGGGCCCAAGCGGGACGCTTTGAGCTGGTGGTCTGCCTGCCTCTGAATTGAAATGGGGCTGTAGCCCCCAGCGGTTATAGCCGGCGCAGCTGAAAAGAATCCGATGGATTCTTTTCAACGAAGCGCCGTATATGATTCCCGAATTTAAAATTCGGAAATCGGCGCGGCATGGAGGAAAAAAGACCGGCCAGACGGCGTGCAACGGTTGTGAATACAGGTTCTATGGCAATCCAGGAAATTAACAGGGGATACCGGCGGCAGAAAACCAACCGGTGCAGTCCGATGGACGGATTCGCGGGAAAGCCTCAGCAATACCATAAAGAAGCAGGCATAAAGAAAAAGAAGCAGGAATAATAATCTGATTTTCAGCTTACAAAGAATCGCCTTGATTTTAGACCGCATATTTTCGATTGGATTCAAATTGGGGCTGTACGCCGGCAGGTACCGTAATTTCATGCCGGCTCCCTGTAAAAGCGTCTGGACCTCTTTGACATGATGCGTGCGTATATTATCCATCATTCAGCCGCACCAGGGGCAGACCCTGGGCGTCGGCGGGGTCATGGGTGACCAGCAGCACAGGCTTCCTCTCCGCCGCCTGCCGGATGAGGGCCATGCACCGGGCCCGCAGGGCCCCGTCCAGACCGGTGAAGGGTTCGTCCAGGGCCAGAGCGCCGGAGGGAGCCAGCAGAGCCCTGGCCAGGGCCAGACGGCGCCGCATGCCGCCGGACCAGAGCTGGACGGGCCTGGGGTCCTCCAGCTCCAGCTCCAGGGCTGCCAGCAGAGCCGCCGCCGCGGGGCCGTCCAGAGCTGCGCCCAGGGCAAAACGGAGATTTCCGGCGGCGGTGAGGTCCTCCAGCAGTCTGTCCTCCTGGAACACGGCGGCCCAGCGGCACTGAGCCGGATCCGGCGTGATGACACCGTCCTCCGGCGATTCCAGTCCTGTGAGAAGCCGCAGCAGCGTGGTCTTTCCCGCCCCGGAGGGAGCCATCACACAGGTGATGCCCGGCCCGGCGGTAAAGCCGAGGTCCTTCAGCACTGTCCTTCCGCCGTAGGATTTGGAGAGCCCCTCGGCGCGGATGACCGCCGGAGGAACGCTGCTTCCGGTCTGCACCGTCCTCCCGCCCGGAGCGCGGCGCAGCAGTCCGGCCAGAGCATCCGTCAGGGCCAGAAACAGCCGTTCAAACAGAACGGAGAGCGCCACAATGACAATGGTCCAGGCAAAGAGGTCCGGCGTCTGCAAATAGACCTTAGCCATGTACAGCCGTTCGCCGATGGTCCCCGGCGGCAGGCCGATGACCTCCGCCGCCGTCCCGGCCTTCCAGCAGAGCCCCATGGCCAGGGAGGCGGAGGCCCGGAAATAGGGGAGGACCCGGGGCAGGTCCAGCCCCAGCAGTCGGCGGAGGAAGGGCACCCGGAAGAGCCGGGCCATCTCCTGGAGCCTGGGGTCCCGCTGGCGGAGGCCCTCCAGAACGTTGAGATACACCGGGGGGAACACCATCAGGCCGGAGATGAACAGAGGCAGCGTCCCGGCGTCCAGCCACACCAGGGCCAGGATAATAAAGGAGGCGGCAGGCACTGTCTTCGCCGCCGCCACGGCAGGGGCCAGCAGTTCCCCCAGCCATTTCCGGTTTTCTGCCAGGACGGCCAGGAGCACCGCCAGCAGGCAGGCCAGCAGAAATCCGCCGGTGATGCTGCCGGCAGAGCGGCATGCCGTCCGCCAAAAGGCTCCCTGGGGCAGCAGCTCCCACAGCCGCCCCAGCACGCTGAGGGGTGAGGCCAGCAGCAGCCCCCCATGGGGGACCGCCGCCGTCAGAGCCATGCTCCCTGTCTGCCAGACCAGCAGCCAGAACAGGACTGCCCAGGGCCGGAGCTTAGACGCCATAGTAGAAGCCGTCCCCGGGCAGGCTGCCGCCCACGGACTCCGGAGCCGCCTCCGCCAGCACGGACAGATAGCCGGAGAGTTTTTCCCGCATCTCCCCCCCAGTGAGGCAGACGATGTTGCAGTAGGGCAGGGCCTTCTCCGCCACGGCGGCGTTCTCGATAATGCCGTTGGATACAATCAGCTCCGCCGCTTCGGCAGTGTTGGCATTCACCCAGTCTACGGAAATGGCGTATTCTTCCAGGAAATAGTCCGCCAGCGCCGGATACTGCTCCACAAAATCCCGCCGGGCCACGGCCACGCCGGTGATCATGGCGGAGCCGTTGTCCAGGGCGTCCCATTCCGCCGTCAGGTCCAGGGCTGCCCGGAGGCCTTCCAGCTTGGCCTGGGCCACGGTGACGAAGGGCTGGGGCAGCAGAGCGATGTCTGCCGTCCCCGCCGCCAGGGCGGCGACGCACTCGGCGTGCTCGCTCTTCCAGTCGATGGTCACGTCCCGGTCCGGGTCCAGGCCGTTCTGCTCCAGCAGATAGCGCAGGCCGAACTCCGGCGTGGAGCCTTTTCCCGCTGCCACAAGGGTTCTTCCCCTCAAATCCGCTACGGACTGTACTGTTTCTGCTCCATTCTCCACAATGTAGAGGACGCCCAGGGTATTGATGGCCAGAGTGACGATTTGTCCCTCGGTTTTGTTGTACAGGACAGAGGCCAGATTGGCGGGGACGCAGGCAATGTCCAGGTCTCCCTTGATGAGTCTGGGGGTCAGCTCGTCGGCGGAACCCGCCAGATCGAAGCTCCAGCTATAAACGGAGGCGGTCTCGCTCCTGCGCTCCATCATTTCCACCAGGCCCATGGCGGTGGGTCCCTTCAGCGCACCTACATGGAGGGGATATACCGCGTCCTCCTCCAAAGGAAGGGGCTCCGAGGATTCCTCCGCCGGCGCACCGCCGTCGGGAATTACCTGGTTGGGACCGTCGGAATTGGTGATGACACCACCGCAGGAGGTGAGCGTCAGGAGCAGGGCCAGAGCAAGGGCCAGTGTTTTCAGTGCTTTCATGGTCAGCTTCTCCTTTATTCGTCTATTCTTCAAGCGTTTTCGGGGGCGTAGACGGTCTTGGCCGTAACGCCCTCCAGCCGTCCGATTTTTCCGGACAGGGCGGAAATGTCGTCTGCCGGGGCGTCCAGGGCCACGCTGATGAGGCGGATGCCCCGCTCCCGGCAGGGGACGCCCATCCGGCTCAGAACGCAGTCCTCATATTGGTGCAGCAGCTGGTTCAGCGCCGCCACCGAGGCGGTCTCCCGTACGATGACCGTCAGCACGGCCACCCGATTCTCCGGTTTTATGCTCATGGTTCCCTCCTTGACCGTTTTTCTGCGCGCCGCTTTTTTTGCGCGCCGCTTTTTTTGCGCGCCGCTTTTTTTGCGCGCCGCTTTTTTTTGCGCGCTGCTTTTTTAGCGCCGTCTTTTTAGTATCCCGCGCTTCCGGTGCCCTTTAAACGGGCTTGGCCGAAGATCCCTGCGGAGCGTGCCGGGGAAACAGAAAACCTCCGCCGGCCGGCAGAGGCAAAGCCCGCGGATGTCCGCGGGAAGCTTTAAGTCTGTGCGGCCTCTTGCGGCGTGGGTCCCGAAGGGGGAGCCTGACCGGCAGAACGACGGCGCTGCTGAGCGCGTCAGGTGCGGTCCGCCGGTCAGATGGTCAAAACCTCTTCCCGGAGACGGCCGCCTGAGCGGTGTGCGCTGGTGAATGAGTATAGTGTACCATCATGGTTGCGGTTTCGTCAAGCAAACTCCTCTCATTTTGTGCAGAACACCTGAATTCAAACAACAAATTGTCTGATTTCCCCAAAAAAATTCGTTTTGTTATCAGAAAAATCGAGAATCCATTCCGTAAAATGTCTATTAACAGATTATTCAAAAATATGATATAATTTGAACAAGAGTGCGGGAGACTCTTAGCGGAAAAATGTGCAATAAGACGAGGAGGCGCACCCATTGAAGCAGTCAAGAGCAGAAAAGAAGAAAAGGAGAAGAATATGGATCACAACTTGAACAAGAAGAGCAGCGGCCTCGCGCTAGTCCCATTTCTGATTTTTGTCATTATTTATCTGGGCGCGGGCCTGATCCTTCAGGCGCAGGGCGTTGAAATGGCGTTCTACCAGTTCCCCTCCGTCACCGCCATGTTTATCGCCCTGCTGGTGGCCTTCGCCATCACCAGGGGCAGTCTGGATGAGCGTTTCGCCATCTTTGCCAGAGGCGCTGCCAACATCGACGTGCTGACCATGCTGATGATTTACCTGCTTGCCGGAGCGTTCTCCAGCGTGGCCGCCTCCATGGGCGGACGGGACGCCACCGTGAACCTGGGCCTGTCCCTGATTCCCGTGCAGTTCCTGGCCGCAGGCGTGTTTATCATCTCCGCCTTCATGGGCACCGCCACCGGAACCTCCATGGGAACCATCGGCGCCATTGTGCCCATCGCCGTAGGCGTGGCCGACAAGGGCGGCCTGAGCATTCCCCTGATGGTGGGCGCCTGCGTGGGCGGCGCCATGTTCGGCGACAACCTGTCCATGATCTCCGATACCACCATCGCCGCCACCCGTTCCCAGGGCTGCGAGATGCGGGATAAGTTCCGGGTGAACTTCTTCATCGCGCTCCCCGCCGCGCTGATCACCTTCATCGTTCTGCTGGTTGTGGGCCGGCCTGAGACTGCCGCCAGCATGGGCGACCTGAGCTACAGCATCATCAAGGTGGTTCCCTATCTGCTGGTGCTGATCCTGGCCCTGGTCGGCATCAACGTGTTCCTGGTACTGACCATCGGCATCTTCGTGGCCGGCATCATCGGCGTGGCCACCGCCTCCCTGGACCTCTTCGGCTTTGCTCAGGCGGTCTGGAGCGGCTTCACCGGCATGAACGAGGTGTTCTTCCTGACCCTGTTCTGCGGCGGCATGGGCGAAATGGTTACACACAACGGAGGCATCAACTGGCTCATCAACAGCCTGCGGGGCATGATGAAAGGCAACAAGTCCGCCCAGGTGGGCATTGCCGCCCTGGTGTCCCTGGCCGACTGCGCCACAGCCAACAACACCGTGGCCATCGTCCTCAGCGGAAGCATGGCCAAGGAAATCAGCCACGAGTACAAGGTAGACCCCCGCCGGACCGCCTCTCTGCTGGACGTGTTCTCCTGCGTCTTCCAGGGCATTATCCCCTATGGCGCACAGCTGCTGAGCGCCGCGGCCCTGACCAGCGCCTACGGCATCGCCATGAATCCCACGGACATCATCCCCAATCTGTGGTACTGCTGGATTCTGGCCGTTGTGGGCATCGCCTCTATCTTCGTTCCCTTTGCCGACGGCGCCTGCCGCAAGGACCCCTGGAACTGGGAGTATGACGTGGCGGAGTCCGGCGTGGAGGCCAGGAAGGCTCTGCTGAAAGCCGAGAAAGAGCTGGAAAGCGGCGTCTGATCGAAACAATTCATCCTGTGTACAAAGGAGCGCCGGGAAACCGGCGCTCCAATTAAAAGCATAAGAATCAGTCTTCAGGACAGCCACCGGACCCGTTCGGCCTGCCGGGATTCCTCCGTGAAGC
Source organism: Oscillospiraceae bacterium (assembly GCA_910575505.1). Lineage (GTDB taxonomy): Bacteria > Bacillota > Clostridia > Oscillospirales > Oscillospiraceae > Oscillibacter. Next base: position 4,610 of record CAJTFK010000019.1, on the reverse strand, counting down.
GGATGGAATCCATGACGCTGGACTCCAGCAGCTCCACAAAATGCTCCGCCTGCGCGGAAAGCTTGCTGTTTTTCAGGGTGATCCATCCGATGCGGATGCCGCTTTTCCCCGCCAGGGGGACGGTGATGAGGTCCCGATAGCTGCTGCTCTCCGTAATCAGGCCGCTGCCGGTGGTAAACGCGTCAATGCGGGAGAGGACCCGCAGCATGGTGGTGCGGTTATTGACGCTGATATGCCTGGCCGGCTTTTTCAGGGACAGCATCCTGTATTCCTCGGAGAAGTCCACCGCCATGCCCTGCTCCCGCTCAAAAATGATATAGGGGTAACCGGCCAGGTCCTCCTCAGTGACTGTCTCCCGCTCTGCCAGGGGGTGCCCCCTGTGAACGTAGATGCAGGGCGCCACCACCGCGATTTCATGGAAGGTCAGGGACCGGGAGTCCAGAAAGCGGAGCACCATTTTTTCGGTCAGCTCCGTCAGGCAGATCACCCCGATGTCGGCCCGGTGGTCATATACGTCGTCAATCACCGCGTCCAGATCCACCTCCCGGATGGAAAAGTGATAGCGGCTGTATTCAATGGTCTGGAGGAAGCGCAGAAAAGCGTCCTCGGTAAAGGGATACCGCTGGGTGGAGACCGAGAGATAGGTGGACGGCGCGGCGTTCTGCACATCTCCGTAACGGTTTTCAATCCAGTGCTTCTGCTCCAGAAGAGATACGGCGTAACTGAGGAATTCCCGGCCGTCCGCCGTAAACTCCACGCCCCGGTTGCTGCGCACGAAAAACTGAATGCCCAGCTCTTCTTCCAGCTCCCGCACGGCAGTGGAGATGCCGGACTGGGACAGGAAGAGCTTGCTGGCGGCCTTGTTGATAGAGCCGCACTTCGAAATCTCCACCACATAGGTCAATTGCTGAAATGTCATGAGCGCTCCCTGAAATCCCGCGTTGAAACCGGACGGAACCCGTCCCGCGGCAGCCGCGTTTCCCGGCAGGCGGCCCGCCGAACTGTGTGATAAGTACGCTTTGGAGATGCGCCCTGGATCCGGCGCGGAGAAAATACACCCGGGCCGGAGAGGGCGCATCCGTTCCCTCATTATAGAGGACTGTGTCCGAAAAGTCAAATAGCTATCACTAAAATCGTTAACTGCTTGAAAAAAACTGGTACTAACACCTTTCCTTGAAAAGTGGTATGGTTATTATAGAAGTTGACAAAAAACCGGAGCTTTGTTCTTCGGTTCGCCGTCAACATGACACACAAATTCCGCCGTATCTCCCAACTCCCCTTATTCTTTCAGTTTGCGCCGATTCCTCGTCAGATCCCCGTTTTTAATGAAACAACGGAAAAAACGAAATCTGAGTGATGTTTCGCCGCTCCCGACACCTTGACACAACTGGACCAAATAAAGAAAGGAAGGCACACGTTTATGAGCAGCAACAAGAATCTGGGCTTTGCCACCCGTCAGATCCATACCGGCAAGGTGAAAAATGCCGCCGGCTCCCTGTGCGACCCCATTTACCAGACCTCCACCTTCGAGTTTGAGACTGTGGAGCAGGGCGGGGCCCGTTTTGCGGGTCAGGAAGAGGGCTACATCTATTCCCGTCTGGGCAACCCGACGCTGGCCGCCGTGGAGGCCAAGATGGCTTCTCTGGAGGGCGCCGAGGCCGCTCTGTGCACCGCCTCCGGCATGGGCGCCATTTCCTCCGCCCTGTGGAGCGCCGTGGTGGCCGGGGATGAGATCGTCGCGGACGAAACTCTGTACGGCTGTACATACGCGCTGCTGAACCACGGCATGAGCAAGTTCGGCGTAAAGGTCACGCTCACGGACCTGAGCGATATCGAGAACCTGAAAAAAGCCATGACGGATAAGACCAAGGTGGTCTATTTTGAGACCCCCTGCAATCCGACGCTGAAGCTGCTGGACATCGAGCTGATTGCCAGGACCGCTCATGAGTTCAACTCCGATATCAAGGTCATCGTGGATAATACCTTCTGCACCCCGTACCTCCAGCGTCCTCTGGAGCTGGGCGCCGACGTAGTGGTCCACAGCGCCACCAAGTACCTCAACGGCCATGGGGACGTCATCGCGGGCGTCATCGTGGGCAGCGCGGAGTTCGTGGGCCAGTGCCGCATGTTCGGCCTGAAGGACATGACCGGCGCGGTCATGAGTCCCTTCAACGCCTTCCTGATGGCCCGGGGCATGAAGACCCTGGACATCCGCATGGAGCGCCACTGCGCCAATGCCAAAAAGGTGGCGGAGTTCTTTGAAAACCACCCCGCCGTTGACAAGGTCTATTATCCCGGCTCCAAGAGCTTCAAGGGCCATGAAATCGCCGAAAAGCAGATGAAGCTTCCCGGCGGCATGATGTCCATTGAGCTGAAAGCTGACAAGGCCGCCGTGGCCGCTGCTCTGAATAAGCTGGAGCTGTGCACCATCGCCGTTTCCCTGGGTGATGCCGAGACCCTAGTGGAGCATCCTGCCACTATGACCCACTCCACCTATACCGCCGAAGAGCTGAAGGCCGCCGGAATCTCCGAGGGCCTGGTCCGCATCAGCGTGGGCCTGGAGGATCCCGAGGACATCATTGCTGATCTGAAGGCTGTTCTGGATACTCTGGTCTGATCGGACGTCCCGCGTTTTTGCGAAAGCACCTGGGTTCGCGGCGGGCACAAGCTGCCCGCCGCGTCCTGAGTCCTCCTTTTGTGCCGGCACGGGAAGAGGGAGCCCCGCAGAAGATCGGAGCACGTCCGGCGCAAGGACCGCAGGGGGCGCGAAAAATGTTAGTTCAGCGTGAAATTCTATTTGCTGTCAGACATCATATGTGTTATACTGAGATGCAAGAAGCTGTCCAAAGCAGTGTCAGGCTGGCTTTGGAGGAGCTTTTGAAACCATATGCTGAAATGGACTGCTGAAGAAAGGAACGTGAGAGCAATGATTGAAGTAACAAGCACACCCGCCGCGCCGGCGGCAATCGGGCCCTACTCCCAGGCGATGAAGGCCAACGGATTCCTGTTCGCCTCCGGCCAGGTGGCGCTGACCCCCGGCACCGGCGAGGTGGCCGGAACCACCATTGAGGAGCAGGCGGAGCGGTGTTGCCAGAACGTGAAGGCCATTCTGGAGGCCAATGGCCTGGGCTTTGAGGATGTGGTGAAAACCACCTGCTTCCTGGCTGACATGGGCGATTTCGCAGCCTTCAATGGCGTCTACGCCCGGTATTTCACCGGCAAGCCCGCCCGGTCCTGCGTCGCGGTGCGGGAGCTGCCCAAGAAGCTGCTGTGTGAGATTGAGATCATCGCGGTCTGCAAATAAAACATCCCCGCCGCTCCGAACAGGCGGACGTCTCCGCAGAGCAGAGATTTTGCGCGGCAGAGACAGGGAGCCGCCGGACGCGGACGGGGAAACCGGCAAACGACTCAGGCCCGGAACCAAAGGGCCACAGAATTAAAAAAGCATAAGCCCAATGAGAGGAGAAAAAGCGAATGAAAGACATCGTAGAAATCCGCTGGCACGGCCGTGGCGGCCAGGGCGCGAAAACTGCGTCTTTGCTGCTGGCGGACGCGGCGTTCAACACGGGCAAGTATGTCCAGGGCTTCCCGGAGTACGGCCCGGAGCGCATGGGCGCGCCCATCACGGCGTACAACCGCATCAGCTCGGAGCGGAGCACGGTCCACTCCAACATCTATGAGCCGGACTATGTAGTCGTGGTGGACGAGACGTTGATCTCCGCCGTGGACGTGACGGCGGGCCTTAAGAAAGAAGGGGCCATCGTCATCAACTCCGGCAAGTCCCCGGAAGAGCTCCGCCCCCTGCTGAAGGGCTACGAGGGCCGGGTGTGCACCATCGACGCGGGCAAAATTTCCGAAGAGGAGCTGGGGAAGAACTTCCCCAACACCCCCATGCTGGCCGCCATCGTGAAGGTCTCCGGCGTGGTCAACGCAGAGGAGTTCATTAAGGATATGGAGGCGTCTTTCAAGCACAAATTCGCCACCAAGCCCCAGGTCATCGAGGGCAACATGCGGGCCCTGAAACGCTCTATGGAGGAGGTCAAGGAAGGATGAGCCATTTAGCGAAGGATATGACCCCTCAGGTCACATGGAAGGACATCACCCCCGGCGGCGCCATCTTTGAAGGCGGCACGTCCCAGGTGGTGGAGACCGGCGACTGGCGGACCATGAAGCCGGTACTGGATATGGACAAGTGCAAGCAGTGTCTGCTGTGCGCCCCGGTGTGCCCGGACATGTCCATCCCCGTCAACAGCGAAGGCAGGCGGGAGGACTTCAACTACTTCTTCTGCAAGGGCTGCGGCATCTGCGCCAATGTCTGCCCCTTCGGGGCCATCACCATGGTCAAGGACGAAAAGTAAGGAGGGGCTAGGATAAAATGAGTATCAGAGAAAGACTGTCCGGCAACGAAGCCGTTGCCTACGCCATGAAGCAGATCAACCCCGACGTCATGGGCGCGTATCCCATCACGCCCAGCACGGAAATTCCTCAGTACTTCTCCGCCTATGTGGACAACGGCGAGGTGGACACCGATTTCATCGCCGTGGAATCCGAGCACTCCGCCATGTCCACCTGCATCGGCGCGGAAGCCGCCGGATGCCGGGCCATTTCCG
>CAJTFK010000018.1 GCA_910575505.1 Oscillospiraceae bacterium | reverse complement strand
GAAGTTATAGCTCACTGTGGAGAAATGCGGCAGTTCCTCGTTTAATGTATATCCTAAAAACCACCGGTACGCAATGTCTGTCTGCGCCCTGCGCAGCGTCCCCCGCAGCGACGGTATCCCGTCCAGATGTTGGAGCAGAACGATCTTGAACAGTACCACCGGATCAATGCTGGTCCGGCCTTCTTCCTCACTGTACAACGGCTCCACAATTTCATATAGTTTCCTGAACTCTACCGCTCTGTCCACCTTGCGCAGCAGGTGTTCTTGTGGCACCAGGCTCTCTGTATCCACCAGTTCCACCACGCCCCGCTCCATTTTTCCCTTTTCCATCATTTTTCTCACCCTGCTCCATTTTACCTCATATATATGAAAAAGTCTGCCCCTCGGCAGACTTTTTCGACAGCCTGAGAAACGGTCCGTAAAACGGACCGTTTCTGCTTTTTATGGGACCACCTCGATACCCAGAATCCGGGCCACCACCGCCGCCTGCTGCGTATTGATCTTCGCACCCCTGAACTCCTGGCAGGAGGCGGACAGAACGACACGGTCCAGAATGCAGCGGGAGAGGTCCAGATCCTTCAGGCCGGCCCGGAACAGTTCCGCCCCGGTGAAGTTTATCTGCTCCAGGACGGTCTTTTTAAAAACCGCCTCCTGCAGAGACGATTCGGTGAAATCGCAGTCCGTCAGGGCGCAGCGCTCCCACAGCGCGGCGGAAAAATTTCCATAGCGCAGCAGCGCGCCGGTGCAGCGGCAGTCCCTGAAACGGCTTTTCCGAAAGTCCGCCCCGTCGGCCTTGCAGCCGTCCAGACGGCAGTCCTTCCAGAAGCTCCGGGGCAGGCGGCAGTCCGTAAAGGCGCATTGTGAGAAAGCGCAGCCGTAAAAGGCGGCGGTGTCAAAATCGCACCCGGCGAAGCGGACCCCCTGAAAAACGGTCTCCCGGCAGGTGATGTCCGAAAAGTCCAGCCCCTCCGCCGTCTGCCCCTCGAACCGCAGGCAGGCCATCCGGTCCCCCTCCTCCCGGGCGGCGGCCAGGGCCCTTTCAAAGAAGGCATCGCTCATGATCTCCGCTCTTTCCGCTCCGGCAGAAGAAGCTCCTCAAAGCTCTTGATATACACGTCGCAAAAGCTCCGCATGGCCCGTTCGTCCTGGGCAAACAAACTGTCGTAAACCCCCACCACCCGCATTCTGGCGGCCCGGGCTCCCTTGCAGGCGGACAGGCTGTCGTCAAAAACCGTACAGTCCTCGGGCCGGACCCCGGCGGCTTGGGCCGCCTCCAGCCAGATGTCCGGGCTGCGCTTCTCCAGCCCCAAATCGTGGGCAAAGGTGACACCCTCAAAATATTTCTCCAGTCCCAGCCGCCCCAGAGCCGTGCGGCAGTGCTCCGGCACGCTGGAGGTCACCACCGCCATCCGCCGTCCCTCGGCCCGGCACTGCTTCAGATAGGCCCGGACGCCGGGCTTCACCGGCACATGGGCATAGGCGTCCTTGGCCAGCTCCATCCACTCCGCCATAATCTCCTCGCAGGATTCCGGCAGACGGCAGAATTCTCTGGTAAACTTCGCCGCCAGGGGGAGGATGGTATGGGCCACGCCCTCATAATAGGCGTGGGTATAAGGCAGGCCCCGCCGGGCCAGAAACTCCCGGTCCACAGTCTTCCAGACCCCGTTGGAATCTGTCAGCGTGCCGTCCATATCAAAGAAATACATATACCCTGTATCCTCCTTTTTGCTTCCGCCGCTCCGCGGCTCTTTGCTTCCCGCCTCCAGAAGACGGCCATTGCGTTCAGCCGGCGGAACCACCCGGCTTACTGCGCTTCTTTCTCCAGCCAGAATCTCCAGGGGAAGTCCCTGGCCTCCTCGGCGTAATCCACGCCGATCCGGGGCCCCGTCCGCAGCCGCTCCCGGGGAACCTCCGAACCGGGGAGCCCCGCGTCCTCCGGCGAATCGCAGAGAAACAGCGTGTCCCCTGTCAGGTCCATTCCGTTTTCCGCACGGGTGAGGCGCAGGGCCCGGCAGACCTTGCCGGGGCCGTCGGTCAGACGCCGCAGCCGCTGGGGCGTAAGGGGCCTGTCCCCATAGCGCAGGCGGACCATGGTATCCAGTCCCGCCACGGGCTGAATAGCCCGGAGCAGCACCGCGGCGGGCTCCCCCTCCGGCTCTGTGACGAAGTTCAGACAGTGGTACATGCCGTAAATCAAATAGATATAGGCGTGGCCCGGCGGAGCGAACAGGATCTCCGTCCGGGGCGTCCTGCGGCAGTTGTAGGCGTGGCAGGCCTTGTCGCAGCGGCCGATATAGGCCTCGGTCTCCGTCACGCGGCCCGCCAGAACCTCGCCGCAGTCCAGCCGGCGGATCAGGTACTTCCCCAGCAGCAGCCGGGCGGCTGTCAGGGTATCCTGGCTGTAGAATTCGCGGGAAAGCCTTGCCATTTTCTCACCTCGGTGTTAAAATACCAATTTGTGTGGCTTTGCGACTGAGATGGTCACAGTATACCACGGATCACAGAACGGAGCAAGAGAAATGAAAGTCAACAGAGTCCGGCAGAACGTCCTGCCAATCCTGACCGCCCTGATCTGGGGCACCGCCTTCGTGGCCCAGAGCGTCGGCGCGGATTATATGGGAGCCTTTACCTTCAACGCGGCCCGGGCCGTCATCGCCTTCGTGTTTCTTCTGGGCCTGCTGGGCCTGCGGCGGCTCGTGCAGAAGAAGAGCGGCAGTCTCCGGCCCCTGGGAAGCCGCCGGGACCTGACGGTCGGGGGCCTGTGCTGCGGAACGGCCCTGACGGTGGCCAGCTACCTTCAGCAGAAGGGTCTGGAGACCACCACCTCCGGCAAGGCGGGCTTCATCACCGCCCTGTACATCGTTCTGGTGCCTGTCATCGGCTGTCTGACGGGACGGCGTGTTCCCCGGGCGGTGTGGCTCAGCGTGGCGCTGGCGGTGGGCGGGCTGTACTGCCTCTGCATCACAGAGGACCTCTCCATCGCCGTGGGCGATTTTTATGTGCTGGCCTGCGCCCTCTGCTTCGCCGTTCAAATCATGACAGTAGACCATTTCAGCAGCCGGGTGGACGGCGTGGCCCTGTCCTGTGCCCAGTTTTTCGTCATGACCCTGCTCTCCTCCCTGGGCGTTCTGTCGGAGTCCCTGCCGGACCCGGCGCTGGCCTCAGTGTGGCTGCTGCCGGTGCTGTATGTGGGCGTATTCTCCAGCGGCGTGGCCTACACCCTCCAGATTCTGGCCCAGAAGGATTCGGACCCGGCGGTGGTCTCCCTGCTCATGAGCCTGGAGTCCGTTTTCGCTGCCATTGCCGGAGCCATCATCCTGGGGGACCGTATGAGCGGGCGGGAGTATTTCGGATGCGCCCTGATGCTGGCGGCGGTGGTACTGGCCCAGATTCCCCTGCCTGGCACGCGGCAGAAGGCGGCTCCGGACCGCCGCGGCCCATTTGACGAGAGCTGAAAAAGGAGTGGTCTTGTGGACATCAGACAGGAAACCCCGGGCGATTACGAAGCAGTGTATCAGCTGATCCGGGAGGCCTTCGCCCCGGCGGAGCTGAGCGGCGGCCACGAACAGGACCTGGCAGCCGCCCTGCGGAACAGTCCCGCGGCTGTCCCTTGTGGCGGTTGAGGACGGAAACATCGTTGGACACATCCTCTTTACAGAGGTACGGGTGGGCGTGGAAACTGCCCTGGCGCTGGCGCCTTTGTCGGTGCTGCCCTCCCATCAGCGGCGGGGAATCGGGCTGGCCCTGATGGAGACGGGCCATGACGCCGCCAGAAGGCTGGGGTATGGCTATTCCATTGTGCTGGGGCATCCCCGGTATTACCCGAAAGCCGGGTATGTGCCCGCCGGCCTCTACGGCATCCGCCCCCCCTTCGACGTCCCCGGCGAAGCGTTCATGGCCCTTCGGCTGAGCAGCGGAGCCCCCTGCATGGACGGCACGGTGCTGTACGACAGTGCCTTTGGCATAGAGGCATAAACGACGCCGAAAACGGCGGCCCCGGGGTTGGACAAGGTCCGTCCGCTGTGATACAATATGATTTCCCATTTTTTTATTTAGGAATCATATCCCCGAAGCAGCCGGCGTGTCCGGCATGATTTAACAGATGCGTCACAAAGCCGCGCCCGGCCTGTGATATGATGAAATCAGAGAGAAGGTGATTCCATGCGGATCGAAGTCCTTGGCGTGGGCTTTGACAATTTGACCATGGATGAGGCGGTGGACCGGGGCATGGCCCTGCTCCGCAGCGACGGTCCTCACTATGTCGTTACGCCCAACCCGGAGATCGTGGAGGTCTGCCGGGAGCACCCGGAGGCGGCCCGGGCCGTCAACGGCGCGGACCTGGTGCTGGCAGACGGCGTCGGCGTGGTGATGGGGGCCCGGATGCTGGGCACGCCCCTGAAGGAAAAAGTGCCCGGCATTGAATTTGCAGCCCGTTTAATGGAAAAAATGGCAGAGGAAGGTCTGTCCCTCTATCTGCTGGGGGCCAAGCCCGGTGTCGCCGAAGCGGCAGGGGCAAAGCTTGCGGCGAAGTACCCCGGCCTGAAAATCGCCGGGACACACGACGGCTATTTCCAGGAGGACGGCCCTATTGTAGAAGCCATCCGCCGGAGCGGGGCCGACGCGGCGTTTATCTGTCTGGGAGCCCCCAAACAGGAGCTCTGGATGTTGAGAAACGCCGCCGCCACAGGGGCCAGGCTGCTCTGCGGCCTGGGCGGGAGTCTGGACGTCTTCGCCGGAACGGTGAAACGGGCCCCGAAATTCTGGTCCGACCATGGATTGGAATGGTTCTACCGCCTTTGCAAAGAGCCCCGGCGCATAGGCCGGATGATGAAGCTGCCTCTGTTTCTGGTGCACATCCGGCAGGAGAAGAAGAGGAACGGGAAATGAAGGGCACACTGATTGTATTCGAGGGCACCGACGGCTCCGGCAAGGCCACCCAGGCCAAACGCCTGCTGGAGAGTCTGACGGCCCGGGGCGTCCCCTGCCGCGAGATTGACTTTCCCCGGTACGGCAATCCCTTCGCAGAGCCGGCGAACCTCTACCTCCACGGCGCTCTGGGCAGCGCGCCGGGGGACGTGAGCGCTTATGCCGCCTCGGTGCTCTTCGCCGTGGACCGCTATGCCTCCTATAAGGAGGACTGGGGCGGGTTCTACGAGTCCGGCGGCGTGGTGGTGGCCAACCGTTATGTGACTTCCAATGCCGTCCACCAGGCGTCCAAGCTGCCGGAGGGGGAACGACGGCCCTTCCTGGACTGGCTTTTCGACCTGGAGTATAACCGGCTGGGTCTGCCCAGGCCGGACCTGGTGCTGTATTTGGATATGCCGGTGGAGGTTTCGGAACAGATGCTCCGCCGCCGGGAGAACGCCACAGGTACCTCCGCCGACATTCACGAGCAGGACGGGGGCTATCTCCGCCGCTGCCGGGAGAGCGCCGGAGCCATCGCCCGTGATCTGGGCTGGCGGGTCATCAGCTGCGCGGAGCAGGGCCGTCCCCGGCCGCCGGAGGAGATTCACCGGGAAGTGTCCGCCCTGGCGGATCAGTGCCTGTCCCGCTGACAGGCGGCAAAAGCGGGACGCCGAAGCGTCCCGCCCCCTTCCCGCTGTGTCTTGCCCCGCTGACTCAGCTCACCCTTTGAACGCAAAGGGCCGCCGCGAAAGCAGATGTACGAAACGGCCCGGGGAATTGCCGTGAAACGGTCAGCAGCAGGTATCGTTGCAGGTGCAATTGCAGTTGCAATTGCAGCCGCATCCGTTCCCACAGCCGTTTCCGCATCCGCAGCTGCTTCCGCAGCCACAGCCGTTTCCGCAGCCGTTCCAGCCGCTGCAGCCCCAATTGCCGCCCCAGCTGTTCCCGGTGCCGCCGCAGCAGCAGCACAGCAAGACCACGATGATGATGAGCCACAGGCAGGAGTTCTCGTTTCCGTTGTTAAAGCACATATCTGTCACCTCACTTGGATTTGAGATATCCTATGCGCCAAAAAGGCAAAGGGGGCCTGACCGTCTGAAAATTGTCTCGTCCTTTTTTGGGGACAGGCGAGGCGGGCGCAGCAGGCCGCGTGGAAAACGCCGGAGCAGCGGAACGGACGGGGCCCCTCCCCCGCAATGGGGCGTTTGCCGCGGGGAACGCCGGAGGAACCGAGTCGGAACGAAGCGCGGCTTTTGAGGGCGCGGCCGGCGGAAGCGCAAAACGCGCGTTGGAACAACAACGAAAAGAACCGGCTCCCGGGGAGCCGTATCCGCGCCGTGACGGCGCAAGGAGGTTTTGCAATGTCTGATATGAAACGCGGCGACACCGCCAGCTGGGATCAGAGGCAGGTCCGGCGGGAAACCCAGCCCCACCCTCCCGCCGGAAAGAAGCGCCGCCGGAAGCGGAAGAGCCTTCTGAACCGCTTTCTGATGCTGATTCTCCACATTCTGTTTGTGGCCCTGGCATCGGTGCTGCTGGGCAGCTTCGGCTGGATGCTGTTCTCCGATTTCTGCTCCTTCAACTGCCCCATCCCCGACACCACCATTCAGGTCACGTCATCGGACAACATCGACACCATCGCGGACAAGCTGGAGGACGCAGGCCTGATTCAGTACAAATGGTTTTTCAAGCTCTACGCCGGCTTCACCGGCGCGGAGGATGAAATTGCCATCGGAGCCTACACCCTCAACGGGGACATGGACTACCACGCCCTTGTGGCGGGCATGCGGAGCACCTCCGCCAGTATCAGCGACGACACCGTTCAGGTCACGATTCCGGAGGGCTATACCGTGGCCCAGACCATCGCGGTGCTGGCGAAAAACGGCGTCAACACCGAGGAAGCCCTGCTGGAGGCCGCCCGGACGGCGGATTTTGACTACAGCTTCATCGACAACGATTCCGAGGACATCAGCCGTCTGGAGGGCTATCTCTTCCCGGACACCTATGAGTTCTATGTGAACGAGCGGCCCGCCAGCGCCCTGAACCGCCTGATTAAAAACTTCAACAGGAAGATGGACGACGATCTGCTGGCGGCGGCGGCGGAACGGGGCTATGACCTGCACAAAATCATCACCATCGCCTCTCTGATTGAGAAGGAGACCGACGGAACCGATCAGGCCCGCATTGCCTCCGTCATCTTCAACCGTCTGGAGGGCGAGGGGGACAAAGCCGGCACTTACGGCCTGCTCCAGGTGGACGCCTCCCTGCTGTATGCCCTGCCGGGACACCAGGGGGCTATCACCCAGTCGGACCTTCAGACCAACTCCCCCTATAACCTCTATCAGAATGCGGGCCTGCCCCCCACCCCCATTGCCAACCCCGGTCTTGCCGCCATTGAGGGCGCTTTGCAGCCGGAGAATACCAATTACTACTACTATGCCCTGGGCAAAGACGGCAAGCATCACTTCTTTGCCACCTATAACGAACACCTGGCCTTCCTGAACAGCGGCGAGTACTATGGAAACTAAGAGGAACAAACCGGAGCTGCTGGCTCCGGCGGGAGACATGGAGCGCCTGCGCATGGCGGTGCTCTATGGGGCGGACGCGGTATACCTGGCGGGGACGGATTTTGGAATGCGGGCCTTCGCGGGGAACTTTTCCCCGGAGGACCTGCGCTCCGCCGTGGACTTTGCCCACGCCCACGGCGTCCGGGTCCACTGCACCGTGAACACCATGCCCCGGAACGACGAGGCGGACCGCCTCCCCCCTCACCTGGAGCTGCTGGAGGACGCCGGGGTGGACGCGGTGATTCTGGCGGACCTGGGGGCCTTTCAGCTGGCGGGGCGGTACGCCCCCCATGTCCGGCGCCATGTCTCCACCCAGGCCGGCGTCACCAACTACCTGGCCGCCCAGGCCTGGCATGACCTGGGGGCCAGCCGGGTCATTCTGGCCCGGGAGCTGAGCCTGGAGGAAATCCGCACCATCCGGGAGAAGACTGCGCCGTCCCTGGAGCTGGAGGCCTTCGTCCACGGGGCCATGTGCGTCAGCTACTCGGGGCGGTGCCTCCTCAGCAACTATATGACGGGCCGGGACTCCAGCCGGGGGGCCTGCGCCCAGCCCTGCCGCTATCACTATGCCCTCATGGAGGAGAAGCGCCCCGGCGAGTTCTTCCCCATTGAGGAGGACGGCCAGGGCAGCTACATCATGAACTCCCGGGACATGTGCATGGTCGATCATCTGGAGGACCTGTTGTTTCTGGACAGCCTGAAAATCGAGGGCCGGGCCAAGTCCGCCTACTACGCCGCCATTGTCACCGGGGCCTACCGCCACGGCCTGGATGCCGCGGCCGCCGGTCTTCCTCCGGACCCCGTGTGGCGGGAGGAGGTGGAGCGGGTCAGCCACCGGCCCTATTCCACCGGATTTTTCTACGGACAGCCGGGACAGTATTATGAGCACTCCCGCTACATCCGGGAATGGCAGGTGGCCGCCGTGGTCACAGACTGCGACGGGGCGGGAAACGCCGCGCTGTCCCTGCGGAACAAGTTCCGTGCCGGGGACGCCCTGGAGGTTGTGGGACCCGGCCTGCGGCCCTTCTCCATGACCGCGCCGGAGATGACAGACGGGGACGGCCTGCCCCTGCTTGAGCCCCGGACGCCCCGGATGGTATTTCATATGAAGCTGCCCCGTCCTGTGCCCCCCTGGAGTGTGGTCCGCCGGGCGGTGAGCCTGTCCCCCAGGCAGGCGGACGGAACAGAGGAAAACGCCCTTTGAGGCGGAACAAACGAGAGGAGACGCGCAATGAATACGGACGTTGTGATCGTGGGCGCCGGCCCTGCCGGTATTTTCACCGCTCTGGAAATGCTGAAAAAGGGAAGCAAACAGAAAATCGTCATGGTGGAAAAGGGGCAGAGCGTGGAAAACCGCCGCTGCCCCAAGCACCAGACCAACAAATGCATGAGCTGCAAGCCTTACTGCCACATCACCACGGGGTTCTCCGGCGCGGGGGCCTTTTCTGACGGAAAGCTGTCGCTGAGCTATGAGGTGGGCGGCGACCTGCCTACGCTGATTACTCCGGATCTGGCCCAGCAGACCATTGACTATGCCGACAGAATCTATCTGGATTTCGGCGCGGACACCCACATCGAGGGGCTGGAGCACGAGGAGGAGCGGAAGGAAATCCGCAAGCGGGCCATTCAGGCGGGCCTCAAGCTGGTGGACTGCCCAATCCGCCACATGGGCACGGAGAAGGCCCACGACATCTATCTGGGCATCGAACAGTATCTGCTGAACAACGGCGTGGAAATTTATTTCGGTCACGAGTGCCGGAATCTGATTTTGGAAAACGACGTATGCCGGGGCGTCATTGTCTCCGACGGGCGGCAGGAGTTTGAGATTCACGCCAGACATACCGTCGTGGCCACCGGCCGCCGGGGCGCGGACTGGCTGGAAAAGCTCTGCGCCGAGCACAACATTGCCCACGCCCCCGGCACCGTGGACATCGGTGTCCGGGTGGAGGTCCGCAACGAGGTTATGGAGATGGTCAACCGGGTCCTTTACGAATCCAAGCTGGTGGGCTGGCCCAAGCCCTTCAAGAACAAGGTCCGGACCTTCTGCCAGAACCCCGGCGGCTTTGTCAGCCAGGAAAATTATGACAACGACCTGGCGGTGGTCAACGGACATTCCTACAAGGAATACAAAAGCAATAATACCAATCTCTCCATCCTCTGCTCCCATAATTTCAGCATCCCCTTCAACCAGCCCATCGCCTATGCCCAGAAGGTGGGAGAGCTGACCAATATGCTGGCCAACGGTCAGATTCTGGTCCAGCGCTTCGGAGACATTCTGGACGGAAAGCGCACCTGGCAGAAGGAGCTGGCCCAGTCCAACGTCCGCCCCACTCTGCCCGACGCCGTGGCGGGAGACATCACCGCCGCCATGCCCTACAGGGCCATGCTGAACATCATCGGCTTCATCCAGGCCATGGACTACGTGGTCCCCGGCTTCGCCTCCTCCGAAACGCTGCTGTACTCCCCGGAGCTGAAATTCTACTCCAACCGGGTGAAGATGGACACGGACTTCAACACCAGCCTCCAGGGGCTCCACTGCCTGGGGGACTCCTCCGGCTGGACCCGGGGGCTGATGATGTCCTCCGCCATGGGGGTGCTCATGGGCCGGAAGCTGGCGGAGGAAAGATAACCAGAAGCCTCAAGAAAAATCAGGGCCCGACGGCCCTGATTTTGCTGTTTCGTATCATTCCGCTGTCCGGGGCTCCCATGCGGGAGCCCCTTCACCTGTGACGTTCCCCTCGTCCGGAGCGCCTTCCGAATAGCCACCGAGGTCTGTATTTCCTTCCTCGCCCACGGCCTCCACATAGACCCGGCACTCCGCCGTCTGGCCCTTCCAGGAGGCGGTAATGACCGCTTCGCCAGGCCCCTCAATGAACACGGTCCCGGTGTTGGCCACACGGGCCACGGCGGGGTCCGAGGAGGTCCACTCCACCTCTGCGAAGGGGGCCCCGTAGGCCTCCAGGTTGTAGTGGCCCATATCGCCCGCCACCGCCCGGATTTCGGCAGAGCTCAGGGATAGGGTTCCCGATGTTTTTGGAGATTCCTGAAACGAGGACGGAGCTGTGACATTCAGCGTCTCCGTGACCCGGGCGCCGCCGCCGCATTCCAGCACAATTTCCAGATGCGCCGACAGCTCCTCCGGAATGTCCCAGGCGAAGAGGGCGAAGTTCCGGCCCTCCCCCGCCGCCTGGACCGCCAGCTGTTCCCGGTATTCCAGGGTCCCCGTCCCCGTGGGGGTCAGAAACAGCGAAACGGCATTGACCGTGTCCTCTGTTCCGTCCTCAAACGTCACCAGGAGATAAACCCGGATACCCGGGTCCAACAGATACCACCCGGCGCCGGCCTGGGGGTTATACTGAAGCTGTCCGGCGTCCTCGTTAAAAAAGTAGACGCCGGTCACATACGGCTCCGGGGGCCGGGGCACGTCTGTGCGGACGCCCCCTGCCAGCCGCTCAAACATCACACACCCCAGCAAAGCCGAGAGCACCAGCACCCCCAGGACCAGGAGCACCACCCGCTTCCAGTTCCAGAAGGGCGCTTTGACCGCGGGACCCGCCCCGGAAACGGCGGCCTCCTCCTCCGGCACGGGGAACGTAACCCCTAACACCTCTTCCAGCAGCTTCAAATTCTCCGGGCTGGGGACCGAGGCGCCCAGTTCCCACTTGCTGACCGCCTGCCGGCTGACCTCCATTTTCTCCGCCAGGTCCTCCTGGGTCATGCCCAGTTCCTCCCTGGCCTGTTTGATGATGTCGGAAATATTCATGGGTATATCCTCCTTCCAGTGTTTCCGAAACATGTTTCATGGCCTCAGTATAGCAGGTTGCGCCGGTTGCGTCCACCAACCGGCCCCGCAACCGGCCTGGTTGCGGGGAAATTTTATGTCAGGCTGCCAGATTTCAGGCGCCTCATTCGTTTTATCAGCAGAACGGGCCGTTCCAAAGGAGATGATTTTACGAGAGATGCAATCACCTATTCCCGCCGGGAGGCGGAAGCGCTGGTGGAGCGCTGGGCGGACACGGTGCTGCGGGTGGGCTACACCTGGACCGGCAGTTCCCAGGACGCTCAGGACGTGTGTCAGACGGTGCTTTTGAAGCTGCTGACGGACCCCCGCCGCTTCCCGGAGGAGCGGCAGGAAAAGGCCTGGGTGCTGAGAGTGACCGTCAACTGCTGCAAGGACCTGAAAAAATCCGCCTGGGCCCGCCGCCGGGTATCCCTGGACGCCCTGGGGGCGGCGGAGGCGGCGGCAGTACTGCCGGACCTGGAGGAAAGCCCGGTGCTCCGGGCGGTGCAGGCCCTGCCGGAGAAGTACCGGCAGGCGGTGTATCTGCGGTACTACGAGGAATACGAGCTGGAGGAAATCGCCGCGGTGATGGGCTGCCGGACCGCCCAGGTCAGCACCTGGCTCTACCGGGGCAAGGCCAGACTGAGGACCATGTTAGGAGGCATGTATGGAACTGAACAAAAATGCTTATCGGAATGAGCTGGACCGGGTCCGCTGGACGGAGGCGGGCAAGGCGGCCCTGACGGATGCC
Organism: Oscillospiraceae bacterium; assembly: GCA_910575505.1. GTDB lineage: Bacteria > Bacillota > Clostridia > Oscillospirales > Oscillospiraceae > Oscillibacter. Next base: position 65,536 of record CAJTFK010000018.1, on the reverse strand, counting down.
CTGATGGACGCCCCCGTTTCCCGGCGGCCCCGCTGGGTGAAGCGGGGCGCGGCGGCGGCTCTGGCGGCGGCACTGCTGGTGGGAACGGCCATGGCGGCGGCGGGGCCCGTCTGGGAACGGTTTTTCGGCAGTCTGGACCAGGACCAGCAGGAGGTCATCGACACCCTCAGCCAGGATCTGCCGGCGGCAGAGTCCAACGGAACCACCATGACCCCCCTGGCGGCCTTCGGGGACCAGGATTTTTACTACCTGATGCTGGAGATCACCCCTCCGGATGGAACGGTTTTGCCGGTTTACAGTCCGGACGAGGGATTCTACCAGCTCTCAGACGATAATGGGGACCATATCACCCTGACCAATAGAGCGGGTGAAGACATCAACGGCGGCTGGGACTATGATTGGATGGAGCGGTCCGGCGAGGATGATAAGCTCACGGTTGTCATTCGCTTCTGGCCCAGGGAGGGCGTGGATTTCTCCGACGGAACGGATAAATTTCTTCATATCCCCGGTCTGTGGGTCCAGTTCCCGGACAAGGAGTATACGCCTGTGCTCACCGGCGGCTGGGATTTCAACATCGGGACCCACACCGGCGGCATTGAAAGCCGGACACTGGATGTCTCCGGCATTACCACCGAACATGAGCTGTGCGAAAACCTGACGCTGGATTATTTGCGGATTTCCCCCCTGGGAATGCGCTGGCGCTACCACTGGACAGCCCCGGAGAAGAAGCCTGTACCCTCTGTTGAGGCGGTCGTCGGAGTTTCCGGAGAAGACGGCGAAGCCGCAGAGGTGCTTCAAGCGTTTGTGCCCGGTTCGGAGATCGTTGTGGTGATGGAGGACGGCAGAGAGGTTTCTCTGTCCGGCAATATGGGTTCCTGGGACGAAGAGGCGCACTGGAATGAATCCTACGGCCCCTTTGAAACCCCCATCGACCTCAGCAGGGCCGTGGCCGTCCGCTGGGGCACGGCGGAAATCCCCCTGACCTGAATCACACAGACAAGACGGCGCGGTTTTATACCGCGCCGTCAGCCTGTCAAAAAGTCTTTTTGACAGGCTGAGCAAGCTTACAAAACTTCAAAAAAAATTGTAAGCTTATTGATTGAACATGAAAGACACCTCCGATGGGTTTCTTTCATACGATCTTCCTTTCCGAAAGCTGAAGGCAGTCCGTTTTTTTTCAACTGACTCGCGGCGCGGTTTTATGCCGCGCCGTCTTATCCGCCGGAAAAGGTTGACAAGTATCTACCTTTCTGCTATCATATTGGTAGACACTCGTATACCTGCGGCCGGCACATCGGAGCGCTTCTTTTCAGGACGCCCCGTCCGGCCCCCATGCACGGCAGCGAATCCCAGACCCGCCGCCGGAAAACCGCTTTCACGTTTTTCAACCGCGGTCATTCTACTCAGAAAGGAGGCAGAGCAATGACAGCGCAGATCAATCTCTCCGACAGTGAATGGAGGCTGATGAACCGGCTCTGGGCCAGTCAGCCCCAGACCATTACGGAGCTGACGGCGGCCCTGCGGGAAGAAACAGGCTGGAGCAAGAACACCGTCATCACCATGCTCTCCCGGCTGGAGGCCAAGGGGGCTGTCCGCCACGAGGAGGGCGCACGGGCAAAACGCTATTTTGCCGCCGTTCAAAAGCAGGACGCCGCCCGGACAGAAACCCAGCACTTTCTTTCCAAGGTCTACGGCGGCAGCCTGGGCCTGATGATGAGCGCCATGGTGGAAAGCCGCCAGCTCAGCGAGGCGGACATTGCGGAGCTGTCCGCGATTCTCAACAAGGCGGGAGGTGCTGAGGGATGAAAGAGATTTTGCTGACCTCCTCGGCGCTGATTCTGGCTCTGCTGGTACTGCGGCGGCTGTTCCGAAAAACCGTGTCCCGCCGGGTCCAGTACGCCCTGTGGGGACTGGTGCTGCTGCGTCTGCTGATTCCCGGAAGTCTCCAGCCGGCTTCCTTCAGCCTCATGACGGCGGCGGAGCCGGTGGCGTCCAGCCTGGGAGACCAGTCCCTCTATATATCCCCCTCTCAGATCACGCTGACCGCCCCTGAGGGGGAGACCCTTCCCTCCTACAGCTACAAGGACGATCCGCGCATCACCCTGGGCCCCTCTTCCCCGAACAATGTCTATACCTTTACCAATCACGATCAGGTTGTCCACACGGTGGAATACGCCTGGCAAATCAATTTGAAAGACCTGCTGCGGCCCGTCTGGTATGCCGGCATGGCGGTGATGGCCTGCTGGTTCCTGCTCTCCAACCTCCGCTTCCGGCGAAAACTCCTGAACAGCCGGAAGCCCTGTGCCGCGGAGGGCTGCTCCTGCCCGGTCTACCTGGTGGAGGAGGGCCTGCCCTCCCCCTGCCTCTTCGGCCTCTTCCGGCCCGCCATCTACCTGACCCCCGCCGCCCTGAACACGCCGGAGCGCCTCCGCCACGTGCTGGCCCACGAGGAGACCCACGCCCGGCACCTGGACCCCCTGTGGTCCCTCCTCCGGGCCCTCTGCCTGACGGTCTACTGGTTCGACCCTCTGGTCTGGCTGGCGGCTCTGGTCTCCCGGACAGACTGCGAGCTGGCCTGTGACGAGGGGGCCCTCCGCCGCCTGGGAGAAAGGGAGCGCATCCCCTATGGCCAGACCCTGCTGTCCCTCATCCCCGTCCGTCGGAACCCGGCGGACCCCATGCTCTCCGCCACCACCATGACGGCGGACAAACGCCAGCTGAAGGACCGCATCACCCGCATCGCCGAGAACCGGAGGCCCCTGGGGCTCGCCCTCTTCGCCGCCGCCGCCCTGGCCGCGCTGATCTGCGCCGTCACCTTCACCGGGGCGAAAACTGACAGCCGCCTCACGGCGGACGAGGCCCTGTCTGCCCTGGCGGAGGAGCTGGGGGCGGAGGACGGATTTTATGGCGAGCGTCTGATCGTCTTCACCCCGGAGACCCAGACGGAGACCATCCGCCTGGACCAGGGGGAACTGCTCCGGGTCTACTGGGGTGCGCCCTATCTTCTGTCCTCAGATATACGAAATCCCATGGGCTGGCTCTGCTCCCTCTACCGGCTGGAGGGCTCCGGCGAACCGGAGCCGGTCCCCGACCGGGTCACCCAGATCATCGGCTCGGACGGGAGCCACACCTATACGCTGGCCTGGCCCGCCCAGCCCCCGGAGGTCAAACACAGCCAGACCCGGGGCGGAGCCCTGATGAACGCCGTGCTGGGCCGTGTCCAGGAGACCCACCTCCACTGTCTGGACCAGGAGACCCCGGCGGATGGCCAAAGCCTGACCCAGGAAGAGCTGGCAGCCTTCGGGCAGGACTTCACCCTCCGCGGCGGCGACGGGTCCCCCAACCTCCGGCGGCAGTTCCTGACCTCCTTCTACGCCCGGCCCCAGGACATCGACCTGATTCAGCTCTTCTGCAACGGCGCGGGAGACCTGGCCCCCGGGGAGGGCAGTCAGGAATATTCCGATGCGGACCTGGACGGGGACTTCGAGCGCCAGCGCTCCGAGGGACAGGAGCTGATAAAGCTCAGCCGCACCGGCATGGACGCCGTGCTGAAGCTGTACGCCGGCGTCTCCCTCAAGGACGCACAGGAGGACGGTCTCTCCAACAAATACACGTTCGTGACGGCCTATGACGCCTATTACTTCTTCAAGCACCCCGGAGACAGCAACGCGCTCCAGGACGTCTATTTCATCTACGGGACCCGGGAGGACGGCCTGGTCCGGCTCTATTACAAGGGCGGGGACCTCTTCCCCCGCTATGAGGGTCTGGTCTGCCTGACGCTGGAGGAGCGGCCCGGCGGCGGCTACCGCATTTTCTCCAACCAGCCGGCGGACCGCCTCCCCATCGTCTATCCCCCCGCCAGGACCGTCATTTCCCTGGAGGGTCTGGAGCCCTACGAGCCCCAGCCGGCGGAGCATATCCCTGTACCCTATGACCATCTGGAAATGCTGGGCGGGCCCGCCTCCGATGACGGAAATATCCTGGGGGACTACTGCGTCAGCTTCTACACCGGCGGCGGAAAATACTTCGCGGGCATCCAGAATGTGTTCCGAAGCTCCTTCCCCCCGGCCTTCCTGGAGCTGTCCGACAGCTTCAGCATGACCTATTTCCGGAACCTCTTCGGTCATGACGGCTTTTGCATCGAATACGAGCGGGAGAACCTGCCGGTCTGCGATTATTACTTTCTGAACGAGGAAGGCTGGCCCATGCTGCTGGCCCGGATGGGCCGGGACAGCCGGCCTCTGGATCTGGACGGCGACGGACGGAACGAGCTGGTCTCCGCCTTTGACGCCCGAATCGTCCTGGAGCGGGACGGGAAGCTGTACGACGTGGACGTAGAGGCTCTGGTACAGGAGGCCTGGCCCGAGGCCGAGAGCATTGCCTATAACGACTGGGACACCGAAAACCGCTGCCTCTCCCTCTCCGGCTATGTGCCATTAGAGGCAAACGGGCCGGAGCCGGTCCGCGGCCTGGCCCTTCGGGCGCTGTATTACGACGGGGCAAACCTGCTCCTCTGCGCCGACCCCCGCCGCCCCGCCGAGGGGATGAATCATATGATGGGCCGCTATGACGCCCCTGCCGAGGTGATCGCCGCCGCTCAGGAGCTGGCCGTCTCCGGCCTGGCCCGGCGGCAGCAGGAGGACGGCCCCGCCTATGACGACTGGCGGGTGTGCACTCTCACCGGCCCCTTCTCCGAGACCATTTCCGGCCAGGAATACGAGATCTGGCAGACGGACTATGAGCTCCACACCCCCACGGCGGAGCTGGTGGCTCTGTCAGGCAGCGCCCACCTCACCGAGGACAGCTGGGTGAGCAGCGGACGGCCCAGCTACCTCATTTTCAGAACCGAAGAGCAGGCCGAACCGCCCTACACCCGCCGGGAATACCTCTTCTCCATAGAGGACAGCGACACGGCCCCCGGCTCCCGCCTCTTCCGGGGCGAGATGGTGGATCAGCTGCAAATTCTGGATCTGCTCTCTCTGGACCAGATGGAGGGTCCGGACCTGCTCCAGCAGTTCCGAACTCAGCCGGAACTTCTGCTGGAGACGGCCGGAACCCTTCTGACGGAGGACCGGCGGGACAAGGCGCTGACAACCTTGGCGGCGGAGCTGAGAACCAGCGGAACCGGGGCCTGGCAGGTAACCCGGCAGCAGCTGGAAACCGCCCAGCTCACCCGGGGCGGGCCGGAGGCCTGGGCGCGCCTGAAAGAGCTGGTAGGCTCCTCAGCCCCCCTGACAGCGGCGGAAGCCGCCCAGGCGGCCATGACGGAGCTGATGGCGAAGGACCGGATTTCCATAAGGCTCCAGACTGGCGCGGACGACATCACACGCATAGGAAGTCCTCAGCTTGGCGACGGTCCCAAACACGAAAAATACTTTACTGCGGACTATGACTGGTCCTATGCGGAGGCGCCCGCCAATCTGCCCGGCGAATGCCTTACCATCTGGACCCGGGACCTGAGCTTTTCTTTTTGGAAGGACAGCGACCTGGTGCTGCTCCGGCAGGGCAAGGAACCGGCCTGGTTCCGGGCGGTGTGCAATCTGCCCCAGCCGGACCCCTTTATCATTGACATCTTCGGCTATATGCGCCTGTGGTACGACGACATAGAGCTGGAGGTTCTCCGGAGCGGGGAGACCGCCATCCCCGATCAGGGCCAAAGCCGCCTGGAGATTGCCAAAGCCTGGGTAAACGCCTACACCCAGCCTCATCTCCTCTGCACCCCCGGCAGCCGGTGGGCCTATACCTATGATCGCTGCATCGTGGAGCTGGAGGAGGGCCTGACGCCGGAGACCGTCTCTGGCTGGCCGGAGGGCGAAGAGCGGATTTACTTCTCCTATCACGAGATTTTCGTTCTGGAAAACGACAGCGCATACAGCCTCAGCGGAAATCTGGCGGGGAACGCCGCCGCCTATGAGGGCGAATACGGCGAAGCCCCGGATGGTGCCCAGATCAAATGGCTGATTGGCTATCTCCGCAAAACAGAGGAGGGCTGGCGGCTGGGCCAGCTGGGCACCAGCCCCTGACCCGCCTTTCCCCAATGTAAGAACCTGTATTCATCGCCGGGGGATGCTGGATGGGCAGGAATTTTTCCTGTCAAACAAAAAGATTTTCCCTGCAATCCTGATGGATTGCAGGGGAAACCAACGCGGCATGGCGGGAAAAAGGCCGCTCAGACAGTGTTCCGCAGTTGTGAATACAGATTCTAAGCCTGCACAGGCAGACTGCCAAAAGCCGGCGGGCTTCCGCCTTCGGAGCTATTAAATAAAAGGCCGGTCCCGTAAGGGACCGGCCTTCCTGTTCCGCGGCGCTCTGCCAGTCAGAGTCCGCAGGTCCATTTCTGCGTTCTGTTCATGTTTGTAATCCGGAACATGTCTTTTGTCCTGGCGGGTACCGCCTTGCTTTCATTTATATTCAGCCTCTCCCCGTCCGCCGCATGGCGGCTGTTTGCCCTGCCGCAGCTGCTGCCGCGAAGCCGTCCCGGACCTGAAGAGGGATTCCCCGCGTTCGCCGTTCCGCTGTTGGGAAAACCCGGCTCAGCCGAAGAAGTAGCGGAACATGTCAAAGGGGTCGTAGCTGCCATTTCCTCCGCCGTAATAGTTCCCGTTGTTTTGCTGGTTCTGCTGGCTCTGTTGGGGCTCCTGGGCCTGCTCCACCTGGGGCGCCGCGCCCCAGGTGATTTCCACCGTGACGGTTCCGTCAGGCCGGTAGACTTCCAGGGTGGCGGTATCTCCGGCGGAATACTTCTTTTTCGCCAGATTCAGGTCCTCCACCGTCTTGATCTCCGTGCCGTCCACTTTGGTGATGACGTCGCCCATTTTCAGGCCCGCCTTGTCGGCGGCGCTGTCGGGCTCCACGTAGTTGATGAAGACCCCGGCTGTGACGTCATAGTGGAACTGGGCCGCCGTGCCTTCCGTCAGCGTCTGAGGCGTGATGCCCAGATAGGGCCGGTTGCTGACATATCCGTTGGTCATGATGTCCTTGACCATGGAGAACACATCGTTGATGGGGATGGCAAAGCCCAGGCCCTCCACTGTGGTGCCGCTGGAAGACTGCGAATACTTGGCGGAGACGATGCCCACTACCTCGCCATACTGGTTGAACAGGGGGCCGCCGGAGTTGCCGGGATTGATGGACGCGTCGGTCTGGATCATATTGAAGGGCGTCCCATCCACATTGATGGCCCGGTCCACGCAGGAGACCATGCCGCCGCTCATGGAGAAGGTCAGCTCGCCCAGGGGATTGCCGATGGCCAGGACGTGGTCGCCCACGTTCAGCGTGGCGCTGTCTCCCAGGGTGACCGGCTGAAGGTCGGAGGCCTCCACCTTGATAACGGCGATGTCATAGTCTTCCTCTCCTCCGATATAGGTGGCGTTGTATTCGTCTCCATTGTACATGGTGACCGTCACGGTTTCCGCGTTTTTGACCACGTGATAATTGGTAAGGATATAGCCGTCCTTGCTCAGCACAAAGCCGGACCCGGCGGAGGCGGACTGCACCGGCTGGCCGAAGAAGTTATAACCGGCGGTGGCGGAGGTCCGAATGGACACCACGCTGTTGACATTGGCGGCATAGACCTCCGCGTCGCTCATCTGGGTTTTCCCGTCCACATTGTGGAGCGCAACCTGCGTAACGGGACGGCTGGAAACATTGATTTCGCTCTCGTTCCCGCTGCCGCGGGTGGCGGCCCACACGGCTCCGCCGCCTGCCGCACCGCCAAGCAGCGCGCAGCTCAGGGCCAGGGCGGTAACCTTCAAACCGATTCGATTCTTTTTCACAGGCTTCATCTCCTGAACGGGCCCCTGGGGGCCGGACTGTCCGCCGGCGGGGCCCACGTACTCCCGCTGATGGGGGAGCTCGCTGCCGTCCTTGCGGTAGGTATAGTCATACAGATTTTTCTCGTCATTATACATCGTGATCTTCCTCCTTATTATGTATCCCGTTTTTTCATTTCTTAGAAGATAAGATAACAAAGGATTTTGTCGAAAGTGTGAACCGGGTTTGTCTGATTCCTGAATTTTCCCTGTCCTGAATCGCTGGGCTCAGTATAGGTCCCGGAGCTTAAAAAGGCCTGAAAGCTTTTTTAAGGAATTTTGAACGCATTTTATCTCCCCCGTTTTCCTCCGTTCAGGCGTCTTTTTTGTGGTGCATATCCCTTTGGAGGGTGTTTTGCGGAGACCTTCTCCGGCGGCCCGGCCTCTGTTCCGGTCCATCTGCCGGAAGCCCGGCACAGTCGGGAGAGCGGGCGGGCCCGGAGGCCCGCCCCTCCGCCTGATATACGCTCTCTTTATTTAAAAGGCTTCCCTCAGACGGAAATCTGTGGTAGAATGAGTTCATCCACCGGCAAATCCGGTGAAAGGAGGCCTGCCCATGCTGCGCATTGAAAACATCCGGCTCTCCCCCGGCGGGGACGAGGCTGCCCTGCGGGCAGCGGCGGCCAGAGTCCTGCGGGTCCCTCCGGAGCGCCTTCGGAACCTGAAAATCCTGCGCCGCAGCATCGACGCCCGGGAAGACGTGACATGGATTTTCACCGTCGCGGCGGAGGCGGAACAGGAGCGGGAAATTCTCCGGCGCTGCCGCGGCAAAAGGGTCAGCCGCTGGGAGCCGGGCCCGGCCTTCCGCCTGCCCGCTCCCATGCCGCCGCCGGAGATTCCCCCCATCGTAACGGGGGCGGGACCGGCGGGGCTGTTTGCTGCGCTGGTGCTGGCCCAGGCGGGCCAGAGGCCCCTTCTGCTGGAGCGGGGCCGGCCTGTGGAGGCCCGCAGGGCGGACGTGGAGCGCTTCTGGTCCACGGGAGAACTGGACCTCTCCAGCAATGTCCAATTCGGCGAAGGCGGGGCTGGGGCCTTTTCCGACGGCAAACTGAACACCGGCACCAAAGACCCCAGGCACCGCTTCATTCTGGAGCAGTTCGTCCAGTGCGGTGCGCCGCCGGATATCCTGATTGACGCCAAGCCCCACATCGGCACGGATTATCTCTACTCCACCCTGCAAAACCTGCGCCGCAAGTTGCTGTCCCTGGGCGCGTCCATCCGCTTTGAGTCCCGTTTGACGGACCTGCGGATCGAAAACGGCGCGCTGACCGGAATTGCCGCCGAAGGTCCGGAGGGGCCCTATACCCTGCCCTGCAATCACCTGATTCTCTGCCCCGGCCACTCGGCCCGGGACACCTTTGAGATGCTCCTCCGCCGGGGCGTGGCCATGGAGGCCAAGCCCTTTGCCGTGGGGGTCCGCATTGAGCACCGCCAGGCGGACTGCGACGCCGCCCAGTACCGGCAGTATGCCGGGCATCCGGGTCTGCCTGCCTCCTCTTATAAACTCTCCTGTCATCTCCCCAGCGGACGGGGGGTGTTCTCCTTCTGCGTCTGCCCCGGCGGGCAGGTGGTGGCCGCCGCCTCCGAGGAGGGGCAGGTGGTGACCAACGGCATGAGCGCCTATGCCCGGGATCTGGAGAACATCAACGGCGGGCTCCTGGTGGGTGTCCATCCCGAGGACTTCGGCGGCGGACCGGAAAACCCTCTGGCGGGGGTGGCCTTCCAACGGAAGCTGGAGGCGGATGCCTACTCCCTGGCCGGCGGCGGCTATCGGGCCCCCGCCCAGAGGGTAGAGGACTTTCTGCTGAAACGGCCCTCCGCCGGTCCGGGGAAGGTCCGGCCCAGCTACCGTCCCGGCGTGGTCTGGACCAATCTGTGGGACTGCCTGCCCCCCTTTGTTGCGGAAGCCCTGGCGGGGGCCCTGCCCGTCCTGGGCCGGAAGCTCCGGGGCTATGACCACCCCGACGCCGTCCTTACCGCCGTGGAGAGCCGCAGCTCCTCCCCTGTCCGCATCCCCAGAGGAGAGGACGGTCAGGCCAACATCCGGGGCCTGTATCCCTGCGGCGAGGGGGCGGGGTATGCCGGGGGCATCCTCTCCGCCGCTGCCGACGGGATGCGCTGTGCCGAGCTGCTTCTTTCATCGGGCTGTGAATCTTTGCCCTGACAGTGCCCCTTTTCACCTTCTACCTATTCATACAGGAGGCTTGCCATGAAACAAATCTGTATCTGCCTGGAATTCCTGACCGACGCCCACCGGGCGCAGATCGAGAAAACCGCCGCCGAAACTGGCTTCGTTCCCCACTTTTTCACTCCGGACCAGTTTGAGGAGGCCAGGACCTGTCTGCAGGACTGCGAAATCCTCTATGCCCACAGTCCGGAGCTGCTCCAGTCCGCCCCCGCCGCGCTGAAATGGTATTGCTGCTCTTACGCCGGCGTCGAGCCCTACTGCCAAAACCCCGCCCTGTTCGCCAATCCGGAGTGTCTTCTCACCAACTCCAACGGCTACGGCGTCACGATTTCCGAGCACGTGGTCATGGTGCTGCTGATGCTCTTCCGCCGGATGCCGGAATACGAGGAAATCGTCCGGGCCAGGCGCTGGGACAACCAGCTGTCCATCCGCTCCATCCGGGACTCCGATTTCACCATTCTGGGCACGGGCAACATCGGCGTGAATGTGGCGGAACGGCTCCGCGGCATGGGAGCCTCCCGGATCACCGGCCTGAGCCGCAGCGGCCGCGCCCGGGAAGGCTTTGACCAGGTGCTGCCCATCTCCCAACTGGATGAGGTGCTGCCCCGGAGCCGGAACCTCATCATGGCCCTTCCCGGCACGGCGGAGAGCCGCCATATTCTGAACCGGGAGCGCATCGCCCTGCTGCCCCAGGAGGCCTTTGTCGTCAACGTGGGCCGGGGCAGCGCCATTGACCAGGAGGCTCTGGTGGAGGCGCTGAACAGCGGCCGTCTGGGCGGCGCGGCCCTGGATGTGATGGAGCCGGAGCCCCTGCCTCCGGACCATCCCCTGTGGACCGCGAAAAACCTGATTCTCACCCCCCACATCTCCGGAAACATGACCCTGGGCTACACCTGTGACGTGAATGTGGATATGTTCTGCACCGACCTTCGGAATTACGCCGCCGGACGGCCCCTGGCACAGCTGGTGGACCGCCGGCGCGGCTACTGAGGGCGGACGCTCCGGCGTCTGTACGGGGTCCCGCCTCCTGACTGCCCGGGAGGCGGGACCCAAACCGCTGGTCCGTTCCGGAAATGGATGGTTCCCACTTCAACCGCAAAAGCTTCAGGCAGAAGTCCCCGGAGGGACTTCTGCCTCTTTTATGCCGGTTCTCAGGATGCTTTATCCTGTTTTTGAGAGGGGGACGTTCTTTGCCCGGCAGACGCTGTGCCGAATCCTGCCCTTCTGTCCCGTCCGCCCCCGGGGAGGCCCTCCCTCACTCCGTCAGGCCCATGCTCTCCCAGCGATGGCCCATGAACCGGGGGACGAAAAGGGCAATCCGCAGGAACCAGTCCGCGAACATGGCCATCCAGATGCCCACCACGCCAAAGCCCAGATACCGGCCCAGCAGGATTCCAAACCCCACCCGCATGGTCCACATGGAAACGGTGGAGACCGCCATGGTAAACCGGGTGTCTCCGGCGGCCCGAAGGGCCTGGGGCAGGGTGAAGGACAGGGGCCAGACCAGCATCCCGAAGAAGCCGTGAAGCCAGATGATCTGACAGGCATAGCCCTCCGCCTCGGCGGAAACACTGTAGAGCCGCAGCACCAGAGGCAGAAACAGGTAAACCGTCAGGATGCAGAGAAACATGAAGAAATAGGTGAGCTTCAGCAGCTTTTTGGTGTAGAACCGGGCCAGCTCACAGCTGCCGGCCCCCATGCACCGGGAGACCACCGTCACAATGCCCAGCCCCATGGCATTTCCCGCCACACACTGGAAGGTTGCCATGGTGTTGCCGATGGCGTTGGCCGCCACGGAGGCGGTGCCCAGAACCGACACCGTAGACAGCAGCAGAATTTTCCCCAGCTGGAACATGCTGCTCTCCAACCCGTTGGTCACGCCGAAGCGCAGAATATTCCGCACCACCTGCCGGTCATGCCGGAGCGTGAACCGCTCCACCTGCAAGGGAAGCTCCGGACGGCGCAGCAGCATCACCATGGCCGCCGCCGCGAAGGCACGGGACACCAGCGTGGGAATGGCCACGCCCTCCACGCCCAGACCCAGGCCGAAAATCAGCAGGGCATTGCCCGTCACGTTGATGAGGTTCATCATCAGGGAAACCCACATGGAGATCCTGGAGTTGCCCATCACCCGGAACAGCGCCGCTCCCGCGCTGTAGAGGGCCAGGAACGGCGTAGACGCCTCCACAATCATGTAGTAGGTATTGGCGTAGGCCGCCACGTCCGCCTCCACCTGTCCGAAGACCACATTCAGCACAAAGCCCTTTCCCAGGTAGAACAAAACCATGATGAGCAGGGACATCTCTCCCATGAACAGCAGCAGCTGCGTCCCGGAGTGGCCGGCCTTTTCCCGCTCCTGCCGGCCCAGATACTGCCCGGCAATGATGGCGCCGCCGGTGGCCAGGGCCGAAAAGGCGTTCACCAGCAGCACGTTTACCGTGTCCACCAGAGACACGGCGGAAATCGCCGCCTCTCCCACCTGGGAAACCATCACAGAGTCGCAGAGACCCACGGTGATGGCCAGCAGCTGTTCAATCACCAGAGGAACAATGAGCCGGCGCAGGTCCCGGTTGCTGAATTCCACTTGTATCGGTTTGAGCTCCATAAATGTCTCTCCTGTATCTACTCGAAATAGCGGCACGGAAGCCGCGAAAATCATGTCAGCGGAACTCCCGGCATATCGGTCTGAGCTCCATATCTCTCCTGTATCTCCTCGAAACAGCGGCGCGGAAGCAGCAAAAAATATGTCAGCGGAAGTCCCGGGGGTTCATGTGGAAGGTGTTCCGGAAGGCCCGGAGGAATGTGGAGTACTCGGAAAACCCCACCTGTTCCGCCGCCTTCATCACCGGCGTGCCGGAGCGAATCAGCTCCCCCGCCCGCAGCAGCCGCTTCTGACTGATATATTGATGGACGGTGTAGCCTGTGACGTCCTTAAAACGGTGCATCAGGTAGTAGCGGCTGAGATAAAACCGGCCCGCCAGGGCCTCCACCGTCAGATTTTCCTCCAGATGGGCGGCGATGTAGCGCAGAATCTCCTCCACCTTGGGGTCCACCCGGCAGCAGTCCGGCTCCACCTTGGGGTCCCGGAGCACATCCCTGTTTACCTCAATCAAAAGCTGCTGGCAGAGACTGTCCGCCAGCCGGACGGCGCCGAACTCCGTGGAGTGCAGGGCCTCCTCCAGCCGCTGGAGGGTCCGCATGTACTGAAGGCGCTGTTCTCCCTCCGTCCGCAGCAGGTGAAAGCCCCGGCGGCGGGTGGCGTCAAAGCAGGTGTCCAGGGCCTCGCCGGGGTCGCTGCGGGCAGCCATCCAGTCCCGTCCCAGCCAAATCACCACCCGCTCATAGGGCTCGGAGGGGTCAATGACGGGCCGGTGAATCAAATTATGCTGCACCAGCAGAATGTCCCAGGGCTGGAGAAAATAGGTGACGCCCTCTACCAGATAGGCCGTCTTTCCCCCCAGAAGCAGAATCAGCTTGTCGAACTCGTGGTAATGATAATCCACCTTCTGGGCGCGGCTGTCCTTCAGGTGAAACAGACGGAAATCCTCCTTCAGATATCCCCGCTTGCCGGCCTCGGTCATAACGCCGCCCCTCCTTTTTCGTTTGGACGCGGACGGACAGGGGCCCGGCGGCACCCTCCGGCCATCTGTCCGGCTTGGTTGACTATACCGCACCTTTCGCCTTTTCACAACCGATATTTCCAACAAACCTGAGAAAAGTTTTGGCACTTCTTTGGAGAAAGCGGCAAAAACCCGCGGAATTTCTTCTGAAAATCCCTTCAAAATGGTGCTTCACACCTGCTTTGAAATTTGCTATAGTATATGGGGCTCTGTAAACATAAGATGAAGCAAATATCTTTCCGGCCGGTTCCGCCGCTGGCCGCGCTCCCATGTCTGAGGCGCGGCGCTTCTGTAAATTCTGCCCTGCTTCCGGCAAAAATCAGCTGGAGCGCCTGCACCTTTCTTATGTAAACAGGCCATCAGAAACGACAGGAGGTTTTGCCATGAGCCAAGCCGACCAGCTCTTTATCCGGAACTGCCGGGACATCCTGGACAGCGGCGTCTGGGACACCGGACAGGACGTCCGCCCCAGGTGGGAGGACGGAGCGCCCGCCCACACCGTTAAGAAATTCGGCATTGTCAACCGCTATGATCTCAGTGCGGAATTCCCCATTCTGACCATCCGCCGGACCTACTGGAAAACAGCGGTAAAGGAGCTGCTGTGGATCTGGCAGAAGAAGTCCAGCAACATCCATGATCTGGAGGCCCGCATCTGGGATCAGTGGGCCGGCGAGGACGGCTCCATCGGCAAGGCCTACGGCTATCAGCTGGGCGTCAAGCACCGGTATCCCGAGGGGGAGATGGACCAGGTGGACCGGGTGCTCTATGATTTGCGGCACAATCCCGCCTCCCGGCGCATCCTGACCAGCCTCTATAATTTTCAGGACCTCCACGAAATGAATCTATATCCCTGCGCCTGGTCCATGACCTTCAATGTCTCCGGAAACGTCCTGAACGCCATTTTGAACCAGCGCAGTCAGGATATGCTCACCGCCAACAACTGGAACGTGACGCAGTATGCCGTCCTGGTCCACATGTTCGCCCGGGCCAGCGGTCTGGTCCCCGGGGAGCTGGTTCATGTTATTGCCGACGCCCATATTTACGACCGGCATGTCCCCATTGTCCGGCGGCTGCTGGAGGTCCCCCCCGCCCCGGCCCCCGTCTTTTCCGTGGACCCCGGCGTAACGGACTTTTACGCCTTCACCCCGGACAGCTTCCGCATGGAAGGCTACGCCCCCGCCCCCTTTGACGAAAAAATCCCCGTAGCCATATGAGGTGCTTTGAATGAACGCAATTGTAATCACAGACCGGCGCTGGGCCATTGGCCGGGACGGGGAACTGCTGTTCTCCCTGCCCACAGATATGCGCCATTTCCGGGACCGCACCATGGGCGGCACCGTCATTCTGGGCCGCCGGACCCTGGACTCCTTCCCCGGCGGCAGGCCCCTTCCGGGGCGGCGGAACATCGTCGTCACCCACCAGGACGGCCTTTCCCAGGAGCACATGGAAACTGCCGCCAGCCTGGACGAGGCCGTGGCCCTGGCGGGAGAGGACGGCAAAAACGTCTGGGTCATTGGCGGCGGCAGCGTCTACACCGCTCTGCTGAACCGCTGCCGCCGGGTGGTCCTCACACGGGTGGACGCCCAGGCCGAGGGCGCAGACACCTTCTTTCCCAATCTGGATAAGCTGCCCAACTGGACCCTGGTCTCCGCCGGCGAGCCCATGGAGGAAAACGGCCTGACCTTCCGTTTCCTGGAATACGTCAACACAAGGCTGAACGGCTGAGCTGACTGGCCGTTCGCCGCCCGGACTTTGGGGTATCCCCCAAAGTCCCTTGTTTTTCCCTGCGCCGCACGCTATAATGGTCCGGAAGAATCCTGAAGAGGAGGCATCCCATGGCAGATCTGACCACCGATGTGCGCTATATCAAGGGCGTGGGCGAGCAGCGGGCCAAGGCCCTGGAAAAGCTGGGCATTCATACCCTGCGGGACCTGATTTCCTGGTTCCCCCGGCGCTATGAGGACCGGACGGCCCTCCGCCGCATTGCCGAGCTGGTCCCCGGCGAGACCGCCTGTGTGTCTGCCATGGCGGCCACGGCTCCCACCCTCACCTTCACCCGCCGGGGGCTGGACCTGGTGAAGCTCCGGGCGGTGGACGAGACCGGGGAGCTGGACGTCACCTTTTTCAATCAGTCCTGGCTGAAAAGCAGCCTGAAAAAAGGCGAGACCTATATTTTCTGCGGCAAGCCGGAGGGCGGTCCCCGGCTCTGGCGCATGGCGGCCCCCATCGTGGAGCCCGAGGGAAAACGGGAGGCCACCTGCCGCATTGTCCCCATCTATCCCCTCACCGCCGGGGTCAGCCAGACCGTCCTCTCCCGGTCTGTCCGCCAGGGGCTGGACGCCTGCGCGGACATTCTGCCCGATGTGCTCCCCGACGAAATCCGGCTGCGGCGCCAGCTCTGTCAGGCGGGCTTCGCCTATGAAAACATCCACTTTCCTCAGAGCGCCGAGGCCCTGGCCCTGGCCCGGCGGCGGCTGGCCTTTGAGGAGCTGTTTCTTTTCACCATCGGCCTGCGGCGGCTGCGGAAGCGGCGGGAGGTTGTTCACGTCGCCCCCCTCCAGGCCGTGGACATGGACGGTTTCTACCGGGCTCTGCCCTTCACCCTGACGGAGGCCCAGCGGCGCTGTGTGAACGAGGCCCTGGCGGACATGGCCTCCGGCCAGCCCATGAACCGGCTCTGCCAGGGAGACGTAGGCTCCGGCAAAACCATGGTGGCGGCGGCCTGTGTGTACTTCGCCGTGAAAAACGGACGGCAGGCGGCGCTGATGGCCCCCACGGAGATTCTGGCCCGGCAGCATTACGCGGGCCTCTCTCCCCTGCTGGAGCCCCTGGGTGTCCGCTGTGCCCTGCTCACTGGGTCCACCGCCGCCAAAGCCAAAAAAACAATCGCCGCCCAGCTGGCGGCGGGAGAGATTGACTTCGCCATCGGCACCCACGCCCTGATTACCGGAAGCGTGGAATACGCCAATCTGGGACTGGTGGTCACCGACGAGCAGCACCGCTTCGGCGTCAGCCAGCGGGCGGCCCTGGCCTCCAAGGGGGCTCACCCCCACACCATGGTCATGTCCGCCACCCCCATCCCCCGGACTCTGGCCCTGATTCTGTACGGAGATTTGGACGTGTCCGTCATCGACCAGCTGCCGCCGGGACGGCAGGCGGTGGAGACCTATCGGGTCCCCGGCAGCTACCACCCCCGGGTTTTCAACTTCATCCGCAAGCTGGCCGCCCAGGGGCGGCAGGCCTATATCGTCTGCCCCCAGGTGACGGAGAGCGGCGACCCGGAGGACGACAAAAAGGCCGTCACGGAGTACGCCCAGACCCTTCAGCGGGAGGTCTTCCCCGACCTGCGGGTGGCCTTTGTCCACGGAAAGATGAAGCCCAGGGAGAAGGACGCCGTTATGACCGCCTTTGCCGCCGGGGAAACAGACGTGCTGGTGTCCACCACCGTCATCGAGGTGGGCGTGGACGTGCCCAACGCCGCTGTGATGGTCATTGAGAACGCGGAGCGCTTCGGCCTCAGCCAGCTCCATCAGCTCCGGGGCCGGGTGGGCCGGGGAAAGCATCAGTCCTACTGCATCCTGATTTCCGACCACAGAAACGAAGAGACAGCGGAGCGGCTGCGGGTGCTGACCAAAACCTCCGACGGCTTCAAAATCGCTGAGGAGGACCTGCGCCTCCGGGGGCCGGGGGATTTCTTCGGCCAGCGGCAGCACGGCCTGCCGGGGCTGAAGCTGGCGGACCTGGGAATGGACGCCCAGCTGCTCCAGGAGGCCCAGGAGGAGGCGGACAGCCTGCTATCCAGGGACCCGGACCTCAAAACCTGTCCCGCCATCGCGGAGCGGGCGGAGGCCCTTTTCAGGCAGGCGGCGGATACGCTGAACTGACGTCACCGGCCTGAAAGCCTGTGGCACGCAGGCCATCGGAACAGCGCAATCCCAACGGAGCCGGCTTGCCCCACGCTAAGAGTCTGATTTCCCGCTCTGCGCCCGGACGCAGGTGCGCACATCATGCCGCTTCGTCTGCAGCAATACAAAAACCGCTTATGCATGCGGTCGAAATAGTATAAAAATGTTTACAAGGCAGCTGCTGCGTATGCGTCAAGTGAAAAAATCACTGCCGGCACCAGTGAAACCGCATTCAGCCCGGAGGCAGCCTGCACCCGGGGCCAGATTGTGACATTCCTGTATAGAGCATACGGAAAATAACCGAATCTGTGCATAGCCCACTCATATTGGAGCGATGCTTTCATACGTCAGTTTCAGATTCCTTTTCACGCGGGCGGCGGAGACAGACTCCGCTTGTGTCAGGCCGAACCGCCGGACCTTACCAAAAAAACGCCGTCATGTTAATTTGCCTTGCTTGCCGCTGCGGACTTCCCTGTGTATAATGGCGGTGAAAGGAGGCGCTCCCTGATGCTAAGCGAAAACATAATGGCCATCAGAATTTCCAAGGGGCTCTCACAAGAGAGCATTTGTCAAGGGGGATTTCACCCAAAAGATGAAATCCCCTGACAGAATGGAATTATTTTCTTTTTCTGAATTTTTCAGCTGCAAACTCATAAGCCTCTTGAATCAACGGCTTTAATTCGTTGAAAGCTGAATCAGACGGATTAAGGATACTGGCCCATCCCATCCAAGCATAGACAGGGTGTGGCAACAATTGATTTATCACGGTAAAGTCATAGGGCATCTCTACAACCCCGCCTGCTGCGGGACGCGCAGGAGCAGGCCCAAATAGTTTTTGAAACGTGGGCCTTTTAAGACCAAAGTTCACACGGTAAATGCCCTGCCGGTTCAAGTTGGAACTTCTGTCATTCTTTCCGTCTTTTTCCTTGACCGTCAGTACATATACGCCCCGTTTCAAAACGTGATTGGGATTGTAAAAAATCCCTTTCTCGCCCCAACTCTCAACAAGGATTGTTCCTTCCAAGTTGTTAAGGCAATAACCTAAAATCTCATCCGGTTTCGTGGTGACACACCTCTATTCTATGTCCTGATTTACTATGAACCAAGTATATCACCATTGTGAGCACCTTTCAACCCTCATTTACAGGAGCAGATAGTAGCAGCAAGCAATGCCCCGGTATATACCCGGCGCAGCTTGTTGGTGGCGGGCAGGCCGTCCCCATTTGAACACACGACTGCTGTCGGCAGTACCACCGCCCGCTTGCGGGTGGTGCGTAAGTGCGCTTTGAGAGGTGCTGCAAATAGGAAGGAGCGCCCAGGTCATCCCCGGACGCTCCCGCTTCGGTTCCCTCCTGCTGGTCGATCACCGCTTCTCCAGCCTGTGCCATTCTGCCGCAAATGAGCCGCCAGTCAATATGATGCAGTGGTCTGGTGAAACCGCCCTTTACACAATACATCTCTCAGGAGGAGCTTACGGGCAAGCTGAATGTGGTGAGGCATACCATCTCGAAACGGGAACAGGGTCTGTCGGTTCCGGATGCCGGGATGCTGATTTCCATTTCAGAGGTATTTGAAACGCCGGTGAGTGTACTGCCGGGAGAAACCGACGCCGGAGCAAAGACCAACAGCGTCAGGGTCATTTCCCAGAAGCTTGAGCCCCTATGCCTTCAGCTTGCGCAGGAAATCACGACGGCAACCCCTGCTTCCCTGGTCCTTCATCTTATTGTGCGCGGCTTCGGCAGCCATTTTCGCAGCCCTGATCCGATTGAACAGCCCTTACCTGGGTTGGGATTACAGCCATCCCGAAACCGCGGTCATCGGAACAGCGTTTTACGCGTTTGAGTGGCCGTCTCTCAGAATCGCGCCGCTTGCCCTGATTGGCGGAATCGCCGGATTTTGTTTGACGCAGAAAAAATCATGAGCTTGTCCGCCGGAGGCAGCCCCGGACCACGGCGCACCGTCGGTCTGTGTCAGTCAGCGTCCTGACATTCCAGCCTGTCCCCAGCGGCGCACAAAACGCCGGAGAAGAACCTTCTCCGGCGTTTGCCGTTTCTCCACTTCCGGCGGTCATGCCCGGCGGCGCAAACACGCGAACAGGCTTATTCCGGTTCTTCTACAAGTCCCCCACGTCTCAGCGCCGTCATGAGGGGCCGGTACAGCAGCAGGGTCATAGCCGCGTTCAGGCCGCCCTTTATGAGATTGAAAGGAAGAAAGACCGGAATCAGCAGCTCAGCCACCGCCTCCCTGGGATAGCCCATGTAAATGGGGGTAATCAGATAGTTCCAGGGCAGCATAACCGAAACCATGCACAGCCACCCGCAGAGCAGTCCCCTGACTGCGCCGGACAGGGTCCGCTTCCGCCGGTAGACCAGCGCCGCGGTGCAGGCGAAGGAGCAGCTTGAAACGACATTCATGAGGCAGCCCAGGACCCCGGTTTCGCTGACGGTGCACATCTCGGCCAGCGAAACAGCCAGCGCCACGGAGCACGCGGTCACCGGTCCGCAGATCAGCCCGCCGGCGGCAATCACCACATCCTTTGGGTCGTACTTCAGGAAGAGCACTAGGGGAATGCGTCCCGCCGCCGCGGCCCCGTAGGCCAGGGCGCAGAGCATCCCTGCCGATGCGAGACATTTGATTTTTCGGTTCATGATTCATACCTCCTCAAAAAGATAAACACCTAAACGCATGAAAATGCCTTTAGGTGTTTTACTTTCAGGACGTATGGAGCGTGTCAGCAAGGCCGCCGGAAGAAAAAGAACGTGCGGAACGCCAGGAGCCCCTGACAAATTCCATACGCCTTCTTTAATCCAGACTGTACTGTCGGTTTTGGAATCACACCAAATCAGCGCCTGCGCGCTCGCGGACTTTACCGCCGATCGGGAATTTCACCCTGCCTTGAAGACATTCATACTATTTAGTTGTCATACCTGATTATAAACCGGTTCCCCCGCCGTGTCAACAGGAATCCGGTTCGCCCGTCACTCCTCTTCCGGCGGCTCCTCCGGCGCGTCTTTGCCGGTTCCGCCCATCTTCATCTCCTGCCACTTCTCCTTTGTAATCAGAAGCTGCCGGGGCTTGGACCCCTCGAAGGGGCCCACATAGCCCCGTTCCTCCATCTGGTCCACCAGCCGGGCGGCTCGGGAATAGCCCAGCTTCAGCCGCCGCTGGAGCATGGACACAGAGGCCTGTCCCGTCTCCAGGATGACCTCCACGGCGGCGGGCAGCAGTTCGTCCTCCTCGCTGGGCTCCGGCTCGGCAGAGGCCTTTCCGCCCTTGCCTCCCTTTTCCTGGACAGATTCCTCAATCCTGGCAATCACCTCGTCGTCATACCGGGCTTCACCGGTCTGCTTGACAAAGGCCACTACCTGTTCAATCTCCTCCGGGGTGATGAAGCAGCCCTGAACCCGCTGAGGCTTGCCCGCCCCCAGAGGGGCATAGAGCATGTCGCCCCGGCCCACCAGTTTCTCCGCGCCGGTATTGTCCAGAATGATGCGGGACTCCAGAGAGGAGGCCACGGCGAAGGCGATGCGGCTGGGAATATTGGCCTTCATCAAGCCGGTAATCACGTCGGCAGAGGGCCGCTGGGTGGCAATGACCAGGTGCATTCCGGCGGCGCGGCCCATCTGGGCCACCCGGCAGATGGATTCCTCCACCTCCTTGGCCGCCACCAGCATCAGGTCCGCCAGCTCGTCGATGACCACCACCACGCTGGGCAGGGGCTCCAGGTCCTCCCGCTGCCGGGCCAGACGGTTGAACTCCTCCAGCTTCTTCACGCCGTGCTCAGAGAAGGTCTTGTAGCGCTTCATCATCTCAAACACCGCCCACTGCAGGGCTCCGGCGGCCTTCTTGGGGTCCGTCACCACGGGAATCAGCAGATGGGGGATGCCGTTGTAAGGGGCCAGCTCCACCATTTTGGGGTCCACCATGATAAAGCGGACCTCCTCCGGCGTGGACTTGAAGAGCAGACTGATAATCAGGGAGTTGGTGCACACGGATTTGCCGGAACCGGTGGTGCCGGCAATCAGCACGTGGGGCAGCGTCCCGATGTCTCCGATGACGTTCCGGCCCCCGATATCCCGGCCCAGGGCAAAGGCGGACTGGGACTTATGGCCGGAGAACTCCCGGGACTCGATGACGTCCCGGATCAGCACCGGCGTCACCTGCTTGTTGGGCACCTCAATGCCCACCACAGAGATTTTGTCCGGAATGGGGGCGATACGCACGCCGGTGGCTCCCAGGGCCAGGGCGATGTCGTCAGCCAGATTGGTGATTTTGGACAGCTTCACCCCCTGCTCCAGAACGAACTCGTAACGGGTGACAGACGGCCCGTGGATGACGTCGCCGGGGGCGGCATCCACGCCGAAGCTGGTCAGGGTCTCCGCCAGGCGGCGGGAGTTGTTCCGCAGCTCCGCTCCGGCCTCCACATGGTTCTCCCCGCTGCTCTGCCGCAGCAGGTCGATGGGAGGATACTGATAAGCGCCTTCCTCTGCCGCCAGTTTCTCCTCGATCTCCGCCGCCACGGCGGCGGTCTGAGCCGCCACCTCCTTGGCAGTCTCTGCCTTGCTGGTCCGGCCGAAGGTCTCCGGTTTGGGCGTCTCTTTGGGGGGTTCTTTGGGAGTCTCCCGGACAGGCTCAGGCGTTTTGGGCTGGGCCGGGATATCTTCTCTTTCGGGTATCGCCGGTGTGCGGATTTCCGTCGCCGGCTCCGGGACGGCGGCAACCGCAGGCTCCGGCACCGGCCTGGGTGCTTCCCGAACGGGCTCAGGGCTCTTGACGGCCTCCTCGGGCTCGTCCCGGACGGTCTCGGCATGGGCCGTCAGAATCTGGTCCGGGGTCCGCTGGTCCTCGGATTTATGGCGGAAGAAGCCGGTAAAACGGCTCTTCTCCCTCTCCCGCCGGGGCGGCGGCGCCTCGCCGTCCAGGGGAATATCAATCTGGGGCTTGGCCCCGGCGGCACGCCGCCGGGGCGGGTCCACAGGCGTGACCTTGATGGCCGGCGTTTCCTCCTCCTCGTACTGAGGACGCTGGCGGTGCTTCTCCAGCAGCGCCGCCCAGGTCAGCCGGAAGGAAATCATCAGCAGCACCACAAAGAGCACCGTGAAGAGGATTACCGACGCCAGCCTGGAAAACACCGCCACAGAGCCGTTGGCCAGCACGCCGGAAACAGCGCCGCCGGACTTCAGGGCCACGCCGTCGGTCCAGATGGTTTTCAGCAGGCCGAAAAAGGAGGGGGCATAAATCTCCTTGCAGATAACCATATGGGTGAGCGCGCCGAAGAACAGCGGCAGCAGCAGGGCGCAGGACGCCCGCAGCCGCACCGGCCTGCCGTGGTGGAACACCAGGATCAGCCCCGCCAGCAGCAGTGCCGGACCGGAAATCCAGTAGCCATAGCCAAACAGGCCCTTGATGAGGGTGCTCATCAAATCAATAAACAGGGCCTTGACGCCGAAATAGCTGACAAACACAAAGAGAGCCAGCGCCAGCAGAACGCCCCCCGCCACCTCCCGGCGGACGGGGCGTTGTTTTTGGCTCTGCCGGCTTCCGCTGCTCTTCCGGCTGCCGGCGGAGCTCCTGGAACCCTGTTTTGTTGATGTACGCTTTTGTGTTGAGGTCGCCACAGGTATGTACCTCCGTTTTTGGTTTTCCCCCGTCCCACCGGGGATTCTCTTATGCGTCCGAATCCGTCCTCAGACAGCGCTGCCTGCTCTCTGGAAGACAATCAGCACCAGCGTCACCACGCCGGCCAGCCAGCAGTAATAGGCGAAGAAGCCGAATTTGCCCCGTTCCGCAATCAGCTTCAGCAGGCGGATGCAGGCGTAGCCCACCACCGCCGACACCGCCACGCCCACCAGGTAAATGGGAACCTCCTCCCAGAGAACGCCGGCCTCAACGGCCTTCTTCAGGCTCAGGATGTTGGCCCCAAGAATGGCGGGAATGGACATCAGGAAGGAGTAGCGGACGGCAAACTTCCGCTCGAAGCCCACGAAGCACCCGGCTGTGATGGTGGTGCCGGAGCGGGAGATGCCGGGACAGGTTGCCACGGCCTGGCCCACGCCCACCAGCAGCGCGTCCAGAAGCGAGGCGGTCCGCTCCGTCTTCCGGCCCCGGCGGACCCGGTCGCTGGCGAAGAGCAGGCAGCCTGTGACCAGCAGCGCCGCCGCCACGAAATACATGTTGTCCCCCAGGCCCTCCACCTGATCCATCACCGGCAGCACCGCGAACAGGGGCAGAGTCCCCGCCACAATCAGCAGAATCATCCGCCGGGCCGGGGGCACCGGCGTGGGCGTGGTTCCATGGAGAATATCGGCGGCCCCGTCGAAGAACTCCAGAACCATCTCCCGGATATCCTCCCAATAGGCAACGAACACCGCCGCCAGGGTGCCCAGATGGAGCAGCACATCAAAAAACCCCGGGATTTCCGTGGTCTGTCCCAAAAGGTGCTCCGCAATGGCCAGATGGCCGGAGCTGGACACCGGCAGAAATTCCGTGACGCCCTGGATGACGCCCAGAAGAATGGAGGATAACAGGGTCAAAGCACTCACGCTCCTAACGTTCGCAGATTTCAGAACCTGTATTCATAACCGGGGGATACCGGATGGACGAAGATTTTTCCCGTCAGACAAGGAGATCTTTCGCACTCGCAGCCATACTGACGCATGGCAAGGGAAACCGGCGCAGTATGGAGGGAAAAAGACCGTCCAGACGGCGTGCAGCGGTTGTGAATACAGGTTCACAGTCCGGACATACCAGACAGTATAACATGCCCGGGCTGTAAATTCCAGTCATATTTCTCGTTTCTGAAACTTTTGTTTGTTTCGACACATCCGGCGAAAAAGAGGACGGCCGAACCTCGTCCGGCCGCCCTGTTCTCCTCCCTCCGGACCTGCCTACCGCCCTTCCTCCGTCCCGCCGGGAATCAAGGGGTCCTGAAAGCCCCCGGAGCCGGGGCAGAAGAGATCCCCGGCGGCGGGAACGCCCTCGCAGAGATACAGATTGGCCTGTACCCCCTCCGCCCGGCTGGGATGGTTGAGGACGGCATAGGTATAGCGGGACACCTGCCGCCCCAGGCACTCTCTCAGATCGAAGCCCTGGGGCAGCTGGAGTTCATTATAGGATAAATAGGGCTCTTCCAGCTTTTCAGGAAACAGGAACTGAAGAGTTTCAATGGGCTCCTCCTCTACCTCCCATCCCAGGGACCGAAGATACTCCACCCGCTGGACGTTGCTGGTCAGCTGAGGACGGGGCGTCTCCGCCTCCTCCGGCGTGCGGCCCATCAGCACAATCAGCACGGCCATTACCACGCCCATGAAAATCACGGCGGCCGCGGCTTTCTTTTTGGAAAATTTGGCTGTCCAAATCAACATATTCATCCCTCCTGTCTCTTCTTATTCGTGTCCGGAACAATTTATGATACAGGATTTGTCCGCCTCCGGCCCTCTTTTCCCGCCCTGTGAATTTTTGAAGCCTTTTCCCTTCATTTCTCTTCAAATATCGCCTGGTCTGTGATATCATAGAACTGAAAGCGTCCCTGAGACGCAGAAACACAACAAACACAGGAGGAGAACGCCCATGGAGAGGCTAAAGCCCCAGCGGCTGGACAAACTCATCGCCTCCACAGGAAAATGGACCCGGCGGGAGGTCCGGGAGCTGGTCCGCCGGGGCCGGGTGACGGTAGACGGCCAGCCTGCCCGCTCCGCTGAGGACAAGGCGGACCCGGAGACCGCCTCCATTCTGGTGGACGGCCAGCCCCTGGGCTACCGGCGCTATACCTGGCTGATGCTGAACAAGCCCGCCGGCGTCCTCTCCGCCACAGAGGACGGGCGGGGAAAAACCGTGCTGGACCTGCTGCCCCAGGAGCTCCGGCGGCAGGGGCTGTTCCCCGTGGGGCGGCTGGACAAGGACACCGAGGGTCTTCTGCTGCTGACCAACGAGGGCGGACTGGCCCACGCCCTTCTCTCCCCGAAACGCCACGTGGACAAGGTCTACTATGCCCGGGCCGCCGGGCGTCTGGCTGAGGCGGACCGCCGGGCTCTGGCGGCGGGCCTGACTCTGGAGGACGGCCTGGTCTGCCTCCCGGCCAGGCTGGAGATTCTGACTTCCGGCGAAACCAGCGAGGTCCTGATTACCCTCCGGGAAGGAAAATTCCACCAGGTCAAACGGATGCTGGCGGCACGGGGCGCGCCGGTTCTGTACCTGGAACGGGTCCGGATGGGCAGCCTGGAGCTGGATCGGAGCCTCCCGCGGGGAGCGTTTCGCTTTTTGACCGAGGAAGAGATGGAAAAACTCCGGACACTTGTGTAGTTCCTAGAAAAAGCCCGAATACTAACCAAAAACTGAAAGGTTTTTTTGTTGAAAAAAGAAAAAACATCTTGCTTTTTGGAGAAAATGCCGATATAATAGTGCCATTGACAAAATACACAAGGTTTCCCCTGTAAATTTTGCTGAGGAGGATGACCATGTCTGGGAGAATTTATCAAAACGTGGTGCTGCAATTAAAGGAAAACACAGATCGGACCATCGGCGTCATCGACAGCGAGGGCATCGTGATCGCATGCAGCGAGCTGTCCCTGATCGGGCAGCGCTGGACGGAGTATGTCCCGGTGGTAAACAACGCCTCCGGAGCCCTGATCTCCTCCGACGGCAAAACCTTCAAGGCCCTCAGCGGCTGGGGCAATCAGTTTGACTATGCCGCCTTCGCCTTCGGAGAAAACGACGTCAGCAAGGCCGTCTGTTCCGTGGCCACGGTGGCTCTGAACGCCGCCAAGTCCTATTATGAGGAAAAGCACGACCGGGGCTCCTTTATCAAGGACATCATCTCCGACAACATCATGCTGGGGGATATTTACATGCGGGCCAAGGAGCTGCGGGTCACCGCCGATGTGGCCCGGGGCGTCTTCGCAATCCGCTCCCTGAAAAAGGGCGAGTCCGTGCCCACCGACGTGGTGCAGTCCATGTTCCCCGACCGGCAGAACGATTTCGTTCTCAACATCGGTGAGGGCGACGTGGTTCTGGTCCGGCAGATGCCCGAGGGCGCCGGCTTCCGGGAGCTGAACAAAATCGCCTCCTCCATTGAGGAAAGTCTCCGCTCCGGCAGCGAGAGCACCGTTGTGGTGGGCATCGGCACCATCGCCACCCACCTGCGGGACCTGGCAAAATCCTATAAGGAGGCCCAGATCTCCATTGACGTGGGCAAGGTCTTTGACACGGAAAAATATGTCATCAACTATGAAAACCTGGGAATCGGCCGCCTGATTTACCAGCTGCCCACCACCCTCTGCGAGATGTTCCTCCAGGAGGTTTTCAAGAAGAATCCCATCGACGCCCTGGACAAGGAAACCCTGTTCACCATCCACCGCTTCTTCGAGAACAACCTGAACGTCTCCGAAACCGCCCGGAAGCTCTTTGTCCACCGGAATACCCTGGTCTACCGGCTGGAGAAAATCAAGAAGCTGACAGGCCTGGACCTCCGGGAGTTCGACGACGCCATTACCTTCAAGGTGGCCCTGATGGTCAAGAAGTATCTGACTTCCCGGGGCATCGACTCCTGAGCGGCCCGGCAGCAGTCAAAAGGGACCCGGCCGGGTCCCTTCTTCGCGTCCCTTCTTCGCGTCATTTCCCTTCAGGGAACCTCCGGTGTGGTTTGCATGATTCGGGAAAATCCAATAAAGCGATTTTTCCAGGGGCCGCCGGAATCCGGGGGACGGACCGGGCGGCTCCGCCGCCTGATGCACTGCGCGGGAGGATGCCCCGATTCCCTTGAACTTTGAACATGCGTGTGATATCATGGACACAGCAGATAAGGAATCGAAACAAACACAGAAAGGGTAGATCGTATGCTGCGGCCGAAAGAAGTGGTATGCAAGTGGGTAGACGCCTTCAATCTCCATGATGTGGAGGCAATTACAAGCCTTTATCATGAAAACGCCATAAACCATCAGGTAGCAAATGACCCTGTTACAGGAATCGAGGCAATCCGGGCAATGTTCACAGAAGAATTTGCCTCTGCGGATATGACGGCTATTACAGAGCATATATTTGAAGACGGGCAGTGGGCGATTCTTGAGTGGCGCGACCCCCTGGGGCTCCGGGGATGCGGCTTTTTCCAGGTCGTAAATGGAAAAATTCTGTTCCAGCGGGGCTATTGGGATAAGCTCTCTTTTTTGAAGCAGCATAATCTGCCAATTGAGTGAGCAAATCTGCTGAAATCATTCCGCTGTCCCTTGAGAAGTCCTTTTACTTCCAGCCGATCGGGCAGTTATCCGTCCTGGATAGCTGCCTGAACCTTTGCGCAGAAGAGGCCGGGCAGAGCCTCCTCCTCCCTTTTCAGACGGGTGCTGCTGAACGCGGCTTCACCAAACCATTCGTTAAACTATCCAAAACAGGCAGCCGCCCGTTCATGGATGGCTGCCCAATAAACTGGAGCTTATACACATATCATAATTCCAGTCTCATATGAATAACTTCTTGAAATCCCGCCAGTCGGGAATGAAAGCCTTTGGGATTTCTGCCATATTCAACAAATCCGGCTTTTTTATACATGGATAACGCTCTTGCATTGCCGGCAACCGCACTCAGCTCAAGCTGGATATATCCCGCAGCCCTTGCACATTCAATGCACGCTGCCGTCAACGCCTGTCCAATCCCCAGTCCCCAAAATTCTTTAGCTACACTGATGCCCAATTCGGCGCGATGCCGCACCTTATGTTTTTTCCCCACTGCTTCAACCCCAGCGGTTCCCACCACTGCATGATTGACTACGGCAACGATTTCGATTTCATTTTTACTTTCGGATTTCTCTTTCAGGAATTGGCTTTCCTGCATAACATCAAAGCAATTCTCGTCTGGATAGGTCAGTAAATAATCGGTCTCTCCATGTGTCAAATGAAAGTGATCAAGTACGGCTTGACCGTCACATTCGGTTCCGTTTCTCAAGCAGCATTCAATCCCGTTTTTCAGCCGTATCACCTTATGATATTTCATCGCTGGCGCCTCACAACTAAAGATTTGTTGAACCGATTATAACACAAGACCCCTGTCATATCAATGTGCCTCACACTTAAAACAAACAGTTTTTCAATTTATCTTCAACATTCATAAGCACTTCGCAATCGCAATATCCGCCATTTTTTTGCAGGAATTCCACAACAGGCTCTAATGGGATTTGATGGTTATTTAAAAATTCAACAGTAAATCTCAAATCGTGACTGCACCCAGCGGTGTCCAGGCAGCCATCTACATAATCGAAAAGCTTTTCAAATGTTTCTCTTGGAACGGGAAGTGTGGATTCAAACTTTTCTTTTTCAGCATTCTTCCAATTTTTCAGCAACCGTTTCTTTTCTGCTTTGTCCATATGGCACTTCCTTCTCCTTTTAATGAATCAAATCCCTGAAAATCTCGAATTGATTGCCCTGATCTTATCATAGCGCTTGGTCCCGTTCAAGGTGCTTTTGTAAAATCGCCGGACTTTTCAGGCAGCAGCATGTTTCCTAAAAGGGACAGCCCGCTCCGCCGCTTGACAAACAGCCGTCCCTGTGGTAAAGTTTTCTCTACACTATTGCAGTAGTTTGCATGGCCCCGTTTCCGTCCTGGATACATGAAAAAACCGGAAACTGAAAAAGAAAACGATTCTCTTGTTGCATTGGGGCGGAAAACCATATATAATGGTGTTTATTATGGAATTTTGTCGGCTGCCGGCCGGGGACAGCCCGCCGGTCCGCCGCCGCCCTTTTCCGACAGCAATGGGAGGTGCCCGTATGGTAGAATCAGAATCCGCAGTCATCGAGCTCAAGGACGTGGAAATGACCTATGAAAATGGGACGAAGGCCGTCCGGGGGATCTCGCTGAGAATCCGTCCCGGCGAATTCGTCTTTCTGGTGGGGCCCTCCGGCTCCGGCAAGTCCACCATTATCAAGCTCCTCACCGGCGAGGTGGAGCCCAGCGTGGGCCGGGTGCGGGTCAACGGCTTTTCCACCCGGAATATCTCCGAGCGGCAGATTCCCCTGATGCGCCGGACGCTGGGGGTTATTTTCCAGGACTTCCGCCTGATTGACAAGAAAACGGTTTATGACAACCTGGCCTTTGTCATGCGCGCAGTGGGGGCCTCCGCCAGGGAGAGCCGCCAGCGGATTCCCTATGTCCTGGAGCTGGTGGGTCTGGAGGACAAGGCCCACAGCTACCCCAATGAGCTCTCCGGCGGCGAGCAGCAGCGGGTGGCCATTGCCCGGGCCCTGGTGAACAACCCGGACACCATCATTGCCGACGAGCCCACCGGCAACCTGGACCCGGAGCGGTCCCTGGAGCTGATGGACCTGCTGGTGAAAATCAACGAGCTGGGCACCACCATGGTGGTGGTGACTCATGAAAAAGATCTGGTGGACCGGTTCGGCAAGCGGGTCATCACCATTGATTCCGGGCGGGTCATCAACGACAGCGTGGGCCGCTATGTGGGAGGACATATCCATGGGTAAACACAATTTCGGATATTTTGTCCACGAGGGGCTGTCCAACATGTTCAGCCACGGCTTCATGAGCTTTGCCGCCATCGGCATCACCGTGGCCTGTCTGCTGATTATGGGCACCTTTTCCCTGGTGGCGGTAAACGCCAACGCCCTTCTGGCAGACCTGGAGCAGGAGAACGAAATCCTGGCCTTTATCGAGGAGGACTGTACGGACCAGCAGATCAAGGCCCTGGAAAAGACGCTGGGGGCCGTGCCCAATGTGACCTCGGTGACGTTCATCAGCCGGGAGGAGGCTATGGAAAAATTCCTGGAGGACTATCCGGACGAGGAGTATTTCAAGGACCTGGACCCGGAAATTCTGCGGGACCGGTTTTCCCTGAAAATTGACGATCTGGAGCTGATTTCCCAGACGGTGGAGCAGGTGCGGAACACCCAGGGCATCGGCGGCATCAACGCCTATGAGGACGTGGCCGGGGGCTTCATCACCGTGCGGAATGTGGCCTCGGTGGTCTGCATCGCCCTGATTGCCATTCTCTTCATCGTCTCCCTGTTCATCATCTCCAACACCATCCGTCTCACCACCTTTGACCGCCGGGAGGAAATCGCCATCATGCGGATGGTGGGCGCCACCAACGGTTTCATCCGCTGGCCCTTTGTGTATGAGGGCTTTTTGCTGGGCCTGCTGGGCTCCACCATCGCCTTCTTCCTGCAATGGATGCTCTACGAGGCGGTGTCCAAGGGCGTCAGCACCAACGACGCCCTCCAGCTCATCGACGTGGTTCCCTTTCAGCAGCTCTGGAAGCCGGTGGCCCTGACCTTCGGCTGCGCGGGCATTCTGATCGGCGTAGGCGGCAGCCTCTCCGCCATCCGGAAGTATTTACAGGTCTGAGGAGGGCATATGAAGCGGAAAAAGAACATCAAGGGGCTTGGACGGATTCTGACGCTGGCCCTGGTCCTGTGCCTGCTGCCGGCCAATCTTCAGCCGGCGGCGGCGGTCACCCAGGCGGACATCGACGCGCTGAAGGACGACGCCAAGGGCCTGGCCCAGGAGAAAAAGGACATTCAGGCCCAGCTGGACAAGCTCTCCGGCGACATCAGCAACACCTTGGAGCGCAAGCGCCTGCTGGACGGTCAAATCAGCCTCACCGAGGACGAAATCGCCAACACCGAACAGGAAATTGAGACCTACGCCGCCCTCATCACCCAGACGGAACAGGAGCTGGCGGACGCCGAGGAACGGGAAGCCCAGCAGTACGCCCTGTTCTGCAAGCGGGTCCGGGCCATGGAGGAGCAGGGGAAAACGGAATACTGGGCCGTCCTGTTCCGGGCGGACAGCCTCTCGGACCTGCTGGGCCGGCTGGACATTGTCAACGAGATTATGGACTATGACCAGCGTGTAATCGAAAATCTGAAAGTCATTCAGGCGGAAATTGCCGATACCAAGGTCACCCTGGAGGGGCAGAAAACCGCCTCTGAGGAAGCCAAGTCCCAGCTGGAGCAGAAGAAAAAGGACCTGGACAACCGCCGCGAGGAGGCCAACGCCCTGATTGCCCAGCTCCGCAAGCAGCAGGAGGAACAGGAGGATGCCCTGGACGACCTCTCCGCCGACGAGGCGGCGGTGCAGGCCAAGATCAAGGAGCTGAACCGGAAGCTGGCCGAGGAGGAGGCCGCCCGGCTGGCGGCGGCGGGCCAGTCGGCTCCCGCGTCCAACCCCGGCGGGTACATCTGGCCGGTAAACAGCCGTTATATCACCTCCACCGTAGGAGGCCGGGCCTCTCCCGGCGGCATCGGCTCCACCAACCACAAGGGCACCGACATCGGCCGGGTGGGCTATACCAGTTCCATCTACGCGGCCAAGGCGGGCACCGTTATCATCTCCGAGTACTCCAGGAGCTATGGACACTATGTAGTGGTGTCCCACGGGCCGGGCAACTCCACGCTCTACGCCCACATGAGCAAGCGTTCCGTCTCTGTGGGACAGCGTGTAAACCAGGGCGACGTCCTGGGGGTCACCGGCTCCACCGGCAACTCCACCGGGCCGCATCTGCATTTCGAAATCACGGAGAATAACCAGATCGTCAACCCGCTGAACGACGGCGCGGCCCCGAAAAAGGGCTATCTCACCGGATACACCCTCAGCGGAACATAACATATTTCGGCCTCCCGCCCCATATCATGAGGCGGGAGGTCATATTATGGTTGCTTTGCTGCTTTGGAAGGACCCGCAGAAGGGTCAGAAACGCATACAGATTGAGGAACGCCCCCTGCTGCGGACCCGCTTTTTGTGGGTTGAAATCGCCCGAAGCCCCCATCCGGCGGTCCGGCGCCGCCGGCTGCTGGCGGCGGCCCGGCGGCTGCGGAAGCTGGGTGTTTCCCAGGTTGTTCCCCCGGCGGACTTTTCCCATGGGGATCTGCCGGAAAAATGCGGTCTGCGAATCACAGGCACGCTGGCCCTCCGCCGAAGCCTGGCGGCGGACTGGGTTCGGGCAGGTCTGGAGTCGGAACGGCTGCCGGTAGCCGGGGCCCGGGTGGCAGTGACGGCCTCGGTCCTCACCGGCGAGGTGGTGCGGACAGTGACAGAGCTGTGCCTGCGGCACCGCTATGTCCTGCTGGACCTGCCCTATGGCGGCGAAGACCTGTGCCGCCAGCTGCGGCGGGAATACGGCGTGTCGCTGCTTCTGGGCCCCTCCAGGGAGCAGCTGGAGGGGGCCGAAGCCCTGGTCCTCTTTGACCTGCGGCGGGACCTGTCCATGGCCAACCCGGTGGTCCTGCGGCTGTACGACGAAAGCCAGCCCCTGCCGGCTCTCTCCCTGCCTCCGGAAGCAGAGGCGGCCCTGCCGGAGGAGGCGGACCGGGGCCGGCTGCTGGCGGCGCTGCGGGAGGCGGGATGCCTGCGCCGGGAGGACGTGACGGCGGGCGTGGGACCCGCCAAAAGCCCGGAGCCGCTCCAGCCTGCCTCCGCTCCGGTGTGGGCCAGGCCGCTCTGGAAAAAAACCGGGCGCTGAGAAAGAATTTCGCCATCCGCGGCGCTTCCTGCCGGGGCGGCCCGGAGCGCGGGCAGGCACAGAGGCCCGTCCCTGCGCCTCATCCTCCTGATAAAATGCGCGCCGGAACGTTTCTCTCTTCTCCCCGCTTCTTGACAAACGCCTCCAAAGCAGGTACTATAAGCTAGACGGCCCCAGGCCGGCATTTTTCAGTCATCTGTAAAGAGAGGCGAAGTCGATGGAAGCGATGGCGGAAGAGCGCACATATCCGGTTCCCGCAGAAGAAAGAGTACAGCCAGGAGGCTTTCAAAGCCTGGTGCTGATTCGGATTCAGGACACCCGTCCCAAGCATCTGGACGGCGGCAGGACAGTTCTGCGGCCCAGTCTGCCCTATGACGAAACCACCCGGCTGGCCAGCTGCTTTCTGGACCTTTACATCGGCGCCCGCTACGCCCCTTCTCCCTCGGTCAGCGGCTGCATCTGCCGGGCCACGGTTCTGGCCGGCACCATCACCCTGACGGCGGAAGGACAGACCTTTCAGCTTCTGGAGCGGGATGCCCTGCGCTTCGCGGCGGACCAGCCCTATTGCTTTGAGAACATGTCCAGCAGCACCGGACGGCTGCTGCTGGAATACCAGTTCCTGAACGGACATCTATAGTCACCGCAGTTGAAAAGAATCTATTGGATTCTTTTCAGTGAAGCTCTGCCGTGCAGCGCTTTGGGCCGCATGTACGGCCTTGTGCGCCAGACTTCACAGGAAACGTATACGCGCCCTGCGTGCCGGCGGGCCAAATGTCCGCCGGTTGAAAAGGAGCTTTGCTCCTTTTCAACTGCGTTGACGATATAAAGGAGCACCGCCCATGCACATCCGTACCGCCCTTTTCTCTGACCTCCCCGCCCTGGCGGCGGTGGAAGCTCTCTGTTTCCCTCCCGCCGAAGCCGCTTCCCAGTCGGTCCTGGCCGGCCGGCTTCGGGTCTATCCCCATCACTTCTGGCTGATGGAGGATGAGGGACGTCTGGTCAGCTTCATCAACGGTCTGGTCACCGACGAACCCCATCTGCTGGATGCCATGTATGCCGACCCCTCCTTTCACAGGGAGGCGGGAGCCTGGCAGATGATCTTCGGCGTAAACACCCTGCCCCAGTACCGGCGGCAGGGGCGGGCCGGCCAGGTGATGGAACGGGTTCTGGCCGATGCCCAGGCCCAGGGCCGGGCGGGCTGCGTCCTCACCTGCAAGGAGGCCCTGATCCATTACTATGCCCGATTCGGTTTCCAAAACGAGGGCCTCTCCGCCTCCGCCCATGGCGGCGCAGCCTGGTACTCCATGCGGCTGACCTTTTAGCAGGAATCAAAACGGACAGGAAAAAGCGCCCGGTAGCTGCCGGGCGCTTTTGCTTCGATGGCGGAAAGCGGCTTTGACGCCGCCCTTCCGGACACGGCGGAGAAACGGTCTCAGGGCTGTTTCACAACCCCCTCCAGGCGGCGGGACAGCAGCACGGCCAGGGCCAGCTTTATCAGGTCGGGAATGATAAAGGGAAACACGCAGTATCCGCAGGCGGCCAGCAGGCCCATGGGCTTTCCCATCCGGGCATAGAGAGTCAGATACCAGGCGGTTCCGAAAGCGTAGTACACCGCCATGCCCAGCACGCCGGCCACTGCTTTCACCGGCAGGCTCTCCCCCAGCCTGGCGGTCAGCAACCAGTACAGCAGCGCCGTGAAGAAAAAGCCCAGGATATATCCGCCAGTGGTTCCCAGCAGTACGCTCAGGCCCCCACGGAAGCCGCTGAACACCGGCACACCCACTGCCCCCAGCAGCAAATAGGTAACAACGGCATAGGTTCCCCGCCTGCCGCCCATAATCAGCAGGGCCGCGAAAATCGCGAAGGTCTGCATAGTGAACTGCACGAAGGGCGCAGGCACAGGCACGGAAATCCAGGCGCATACCGCCATTAAAACGGCAAACAGCGCAACATAGGCCATGTCCCGGGTCTGGAGCCGGGGCGCGGCAGTCCTGTCGGAAGTAGTGGAACTCATAGGGAAGGCGCCTCCTTTGATGTTGAAATTGGTAACAGGATACCGCAGTTTTCCTAAATTGTCAACCATAAATTTTATATTGGTTTACAATCAGGCCGAAGCTGGGGGACGCCGGAGGCGTCCCCTGTCTCTTCACACTTCCGTATGGCCGCAAAGCTCCCGGGCCTTGGCCTGGATGGCCTTCAGGTCCTCGAAGGTCTCAGGCCGCTTGTTCACGTCCCGCAGCAGGGCCGCCGGGTGATAGATGGCAGTCATCTGCACGCCGCCCCGGGTGAACCACTGTCCATGCTCCTGGGTGATGCGGAAATCATCCTTGATGATAGCCTTGGCGGCGACGCGTCCCAGGCAGACGATGATCTTGGGCCGCAACAGGGCCGTCTGGCGGCGGAGCCAGTCCATGCAGGCGTCCTGTTCCACCCCCAGGGGGTCCCGGTTGTTGGGCGGGCGGCACTTGACAATGTTGGCGATATAGACCTTGGTCCGGTCCAGGTTCACCATTTCCAGCATGTCGTCCAGCAGCTTCCCCGCCCGGCCCACAAAGGGAAGACCCTGCTCATCCTCATGCTGGCCGGGACCCTCGCCAATCAACAAGATTTCCGCATCCTGTGTCCCGTCGCCAAACACAACGTTGTGCCGCGTCTCACAGAGGGAACACCCCCGGCAGGCCAGGCACTCCGACCTCAGATTCTCCCATGTGTCCATCCAAGCCACCTCGTTTCTTTCTTTTTCCGCCCGGTCCTGACAGATCAAGGGCTGTTTCCCCCAGTATAGCATGAAAAAACTGCCGGCGCAAGAGAGGGATACGTTATCCGCTTCCAGGAGAGACTGAGGCCGAGGTGATGACATGATCTTCTGTCTCTGGTATTTTTGGATTTACAGTTTTCTCGGCTGGCTGGTGGAGCTGGCCTTTGCCCTGGCCTCCCGTTCCGCGGAACGGCGGCGGCGCTGTTTCCTCCTGCTGCCCCTGTGCCCGGTGTACGGCCTTGGCATGCTGGCGGCGCTGGCTCTGCCGCCCATGGGCTGGCTGGGGCTGACGGTCTGGGGCGGTCTGGCCGCCACGGCGGTGGAATACGCCGTACACTGGGCCGGGGAACGCTTTCTGCACGTGGAATTCTGGGATTATTCCCAGGTTCCTGGCAATCTCCGGGGCCGGGTCTGCCTGCCCTTCTCCCTGGCCTGGGGAGTACTGGTGTATGCGGCGGTCCGGTTCATTCAGCCGGGTGCCGCCGCCCTGGCGGCGGCGGTCCCGGACTGGCTGACCTTTGGCTTCCTGCTGGTTTTTACCGCCGACGCGGTGTGCTCCCTCCGGTTTCTCCGGGAGACGGGAGACCTTCAGGGGATGCGGCGGGCTTTTTCCCCTTAGCGGTCCGGCGGAAGGAACATTTCACGGGCCGCTTTTATTTGCGCGTACCACGCCCGCCACTGGACATGGCCTGAATACCGCTTTTCCGGATGACGGAAGGAAATCACAGGCGTCAGGCGCTCTTTGCCGGGAAAACGGGTGTAGCAGCAGGGCGCACCGTCCCAGCCCTCCCAGTCCTGCGCAGGCAGAAAGGGGCCCGGCAGGTCCGGCCTTTGCAGGACCTCTTTCTCCAAACTGTCCGCCACAATCCATTTGCCGCAGCAGACAATGACATCCGGCTTGTACAGCAGCAGCTGCTTCCGGATATAGGGCGCGTCCGCATGGGCATACGCCCGAAGCTCTCTGCTGTCGGTCCGACTGCCGCCGCCCGTCTTCTTCAGATTCAGGAAGCTCACCCGCGACAGCAGACGGTTTCGCTCCTCCACAGAGAGATACGCAGGGTAGTCCCCGCCCTCCAACATGCCCTTTGTCCATCGAGCAATATTGTTCCAGGTTTTCCAAGGGGTATTGTCCAGGACCCATTTGCAAAGGTCCACGTTTCCGTTCCGCCAATTCGCCTCTTTCAGCACAAATGTAAGTTTCAGCGGCTCGGCGGTCCAGAGCTTTTCATCAAACACGCCGTCGGCAATGAAAGACGGATATCCCCGCTCAGTCTGCCAGTGTTCAAACAGCCGCTTTTCCTGTTCCTTAATCACTGGCCTTGCCTCCTTGATTGTTCTGCCGCTGTAAACGAAAAGGAGGCATCAAAAACTCCTGTGAAAATTCACAAAAATTTCTACATTTTTATATCTATATCACCTGGAACAGGTAGAATTTCAAATAATTGGTTTCCTCCACGCCCCAGAGGATGGGGTGGTCGCAGCTCTGCTGCCGGGCCTCAATCTGCCGCAGGCGGACCTCGGCGTCCCTGGCCGCGCTGCGGAGCATGGACAGGAATTTCTCCTCCTCCGCAAAGTGAGAACAGGAGCAGGTAGCCAGATACCCGCCCCGGGGCAGCAGGCGCATGGCCCTGTAGTTGATTTCCTTATAGCCCGCCATAGCGCTGGCGGCGGTCCTCCGGGACTTGGTGAAGGCCGGCGGGTCCAGGATGATGAAATCATACCGGGGCGGCTCCCGTTCAAGGGCGGGCAGCAGATTGAAGACGTCCGCCGTCAGAAAGTCCATCCGCTCCGCCAGACCGTTCCGCTCCGCGTTGGTCCGGGCCATCTCCACGGCGGAGGCAGACACATCCACAGCGGTGACGTGGGCCGCGCCTCCCAGGGCGGCGTTCAGGGCAAAGGACCCGGTGTGGGTGAAGCAGTCCAGCACCGTTTTCCCCGCCGCCAGCCGGGCCACACAGCGGCGGTTGTATTTCTGGTCCAGGAAAAAGCCGGTTTTCTGGCCGTTTTCCACGTCCACCAGGTAGTGCACGTCATTTTCCGTGATCTCCGTCACCGGGGATTCCGGCGCCGTTTCCCCCGGCAGGGAAAACCACCCCTTGTATTTGGGCAGGCCCTCCTTGTCCCGCAGGGCTGCCTCATTCCGCTCATAAACCCCTCGGATGGTCTGGCCGTCCTTCCGAAGCATATCCGCCAGCAGGGGCAGCAGGGTCCCCTTAATCCGCTCCATGCCCGCAGACAGCACCTGAACGCTGAGCAGATCGTGAAACCGGTCCACAGTCAGACCGGGAAACATGTCCGCCTCACCGAAGATGATCCGGCAGGCGTCCAGGTCCCGGGGGTCCATGACGGTCTTCCGGTACTCCCAGGCCCAGCGCAGCTTTCGTTCCCAGAAGGCGGCGTCAAAACGGTCGTTGGCATTCCGGGAAATCAGCCGCACCCGGATTTTTGACGCCTCCGACAAAAAGCCGGTGCCGAGATAGGCTCCTTTTTTGCTGCGCACATCCACCAGGCCGCCGTTTTCCGGCGCCCCGTCCATGGACAAAATCTCCGCGTCATAGACCCAGGGGTGGCCCCGGAGAATGGCGGCCTCTGCCTTGGAAGTGACGGTTACGCCGGGATAAGCTCGTTCTGCTTTCATCATTTTCAACCCTCTTCCCAATCAGAAATGAGGAATTCCTCTGTACCTGGGACAACTCCCGATTCCTGACCCTGATTCCTGATTGAGTATGATAACACATCCGGCAGAAAATTTCCATATATAATAAAGAAGGAGGAATTGCCATGCCTATTATTTATTTAAGCCCTTCAACACAGGAATGGAACAGCTACGTCACCGGCAGCGGCTCGGAGGAATACAACATGAACCTGCTGGCGGACGCCCTGGTTCCCTATCTGCTCTCCAACGGCATCCGCTACAAGCGCAACCGTCCGGAGATGACCGCCGGTTCTTCCATTCGGGAGGCCAACCGAGGCTACTATGACCTCTATCTCGCCCTCCACTCCAACGGCGCTCCGGAAGGGCGCTACGGCGAAGAACGGGGCATCATCGCCTTTTACTACCCTGGCAGCTCCCAGGGCCAGCGGGCGGCGGAGCTCATCGCCCAGGAGCTGCGGAAAATCTATCCCCTCCCCGGCAAGGTTACCACTCGCTCCACCACATCCCTGGGAGAGGTGGCCCAGTCCAAGGCGCCGGCGGTTCTGGTGGAAATCGGCTATCATGACAACTATGCCGACGCCCTCTGGATTGAGGGCCACATGGACGACATCGCCCAGCAGCTGGCCCGGGCCCTGACGGAATTCTTCGGCCTGCCCTTCATCTACCCCATGGACCCGGCCAAGGGCACCGTGACCCTCAGCTGGGGAACGCTGAATCTCCGGAGCTACCCCGCCCCCACGGGAACCGTCATTGCCAACATGCCCAACGGATCCGCCGTCACCATCTACGGCGAGTGGCAGGGCTGGTACGTGGTCCACTACGGGGATCAGGCGGGCTACGCCGCCGCAGCCTATATCGACCGCTGAGTTCTCCGTCCCCCCGGCGCACCCGCAAATATTTCATCGGAATTCTTTAGTAAAGAGATGTTTTTCCTTGACAGCGGTCCCGTAAGCGTTTAAACTAGAAGAGGATTGCCGTCGGGGGGCGAAGGGGGCCCTCCGGTTGTTTTCTATGTTTATCCCAGCGCGCAGAAAAAGACATGGCGCGCAAACATACCATACGAAGGAAATGGAGGAATCACAGCCGTGATACAGATCATCATCACCGCACTGGCCGGTGTGGTGGTCGGCGGCGCGATCTGTTTCCCTCTCGGTATCCGCTATCGGAAAAACGTCTCTGAAAAGGAAATCTCCAGCGCGGAAGAAGAAGGCAAGCGTATTGTCAACGAGGCCATCAAAAGCGCGGAATCCAAAAAGCGCGAGGCCCTTTTGGAAGCCAAGGAGGAGATTCTGAAAAACCGCAGCGAGTACGAGAAGGAAGTCAAGGAGCGCCGGGCCGACCTGCAGCGGCAGGAAAACCGTCTGCAGCAGAAAGAGGAAAACCTGGACCGGAAGATTGAGAGCGTGGAGAAAAAAGAGGACGCCCTGACCCAGAAGCACGCCGCCATCGACCGGGAAACCGAGGAGATCAAAGCGATCAAGCACAGCCAGACCGAAATGTTGGAGCGAATCTCCGGCTTCACCACCGAGGAGGCCAAACAGTATCTGATTGACCAGGTGGAGTCCGAAGTCACCCACGAAACCGCCCTGAAAATCAAAGAGGTCGAGTCCCGCATGAAGGAAGAATGCGAGGCCCGGGCCCGTGAGGTGGTGGCCCAGGCTATCCAGCGCTGCGCTGCCGACCAGGTGGCCGACATGACCGTCAGTGTGGTACCCCTGCCCAATGACGAGATGAAGGGCCGTATTATAGGCCGGGAAGGCCGCAACATCCGCACCATCGAAACCCTCACCGGCGTGGATCTGATTATTGACGACACGCCGGAGGCCATTACCGTCAGCTGCTTTGAGCCCGTCCGCCGTGAAATCGCCCGGCTGGCCCTGGAAAAGCTCATTGCCGACGGACGCATTCACCCCACCCACATTGAGGAAATGGTGGAGAAGGCCCGCCGGGAGGTGGACGCCACCATCAAATCCGAGGGTGAGCGGGTGATCTTCGAGTGCGGTGTGCGGAACCTGCACCCGGAGCTTGTGAAGATGCTGGGCCGCCTCCACTACCGCACCAGCTACGGCCAGAACGTCCTCCAGCACTCCGTGGAGGTCAGCCATATCGCCGGCATGATGGCCGCGGAGCTGGGCGTGGACGTTCAGGCCGCCAAGCGGGCGGGCCTGCTCCACGACCTGGGCAAGTCCGTGGACCACGAGATGGAAGGCACCCATGTGGCCCTGGGCGTGGAATTCGCCCGGAAGTACAAGGAACGGGACGATATCATTCACGCCATTGAGGCCCATCACAACGACGTGGAGCCCCGGACCATCGTGGCCTGTCTGGTTCAGGCTGCCGACGCCATCTCTGCCGCCCGGCCCGGCGCCCGGCGGGAGAATCTGGAAAACTACATCAAGCGCCTGGAACAGCTGGAGACCATCACCGGAACCTACCCCGGCGTCGACAAGGCATATGCCATTCAGGCGGGCCGGGAAGTCCGAGTCATGGTAAGACCCGAGCAGGTCAGCGAGGATCAGATGGTGATTCTGGCCCGGGATCTGGCTAAGAAAATCG
Organism: Oscillospiraceae bacterium; assembly: GCA_910575505.1. Lineage (GTDB taxonomy): Bacteria > Bacillota > Clostridia > Oscillospirales > Oscillospiraceae > Oscillibacter. Next base: position 24,579 of record CAJTFK010000018.1, on the reverse strand, counting down.
AGGAAGAAATGGAATATCCCGGCCAGATCAAAGTCCATGTACTGCGGGAGACCAAGGTGGTCGAGTACGCAAAATAAAATACGGTCGCCCACTGCAAAGGAAGGCAGGGGCTTCAAAACGCACGGAACAGAAAGCGGCTATGAATGCTCACAGCCGCTTTCTGTCTTTTTGTACTATGAAATGAAAGGAAGTATTTCCCATGAGCGTTCCATCCCTGATGAACACCCGAACCTACACGGAAAATCGCCGTTCCTCCGCCAGACAGAACGGACCGGCGGAGGCCTCTTTCCAGGCCCGGCTGGATCAGTTCACCGCCTCTGTCCAAGGGCCCGACATTCATCTTCGGATGCCCCGTGAAAACACGGTCTTTTCCGGTGGGTGCGCCGGCCGGAACAACACCATGCAGGAACTGTATGCGGAGTACACGGCGGATTCCACTCCCGAGGATCCTGTCGTCCGCATTTCCGGCACATCGGACAGCGGGCCCTTCGACTTCACCTGTCACGTCCATGACATTGATCCCTCCAACGCCTCCTACGCGGAGCTGACCGCCCTGTACGGACATTTGATGAAAACCGAAGCAAACCAGAGTGGACTCCGGGCCTCCGGCGCGCTTCCCACCGGGCTGACCCCCGGTGATGTGACAGAGAAGCGGGATTACCTCCGCGCAATCGAAGCGCATCGATATGACCGCCGCTTCGGCAGCGTCTGCAGGGCGGAGGCGGAGGCGTTGTTGGCATTATATCAGCCCCATGCCTCCGGAGATGGGGCTGCCTCCGGAGACGCCGCCGGACTGGAGCACAGCGATTTTGTAAAAACGGACCTGATTTCCGCTTTGTACGAGGCCCGCCTCACCATGCTGGAGCGGATGAAGCTGGGCAAGGAGAAGCAGGACGAGGAAGAGGCCTGGGAGCACCTGATGGAGCAGGTGGACGCCTGGATTGAATCGCTGCGGGGAGAGGGCAGCATCGAGCGGTCCGCCCGGGCCTATGCCGCCGTCAAAGCCGACGAGGCGGACCGGGTACGGCCCCGGAGACAGCCCGCCGACGCCATTCTGGACATGCTGACAGCACAGCTCCAGGGGAAATAAGAGAGAAGGCAGGAGGGAAATCCCCTCCTGCCTTTCAGCTTCCCCCATGTCGCCGGAAGACCCACGGACCGGGGAGCCAGGGCAGCGCCCCCCAGTAAAGACAGGCCCCCAGCATAGGCAGCAGCCACAGGTTTCCCCCGCCCCTCCACATCAGAAAGGCCAGAAACGCCGCCAGCGCCGCAGCCGTGGCCGTGCCAAGACAGCGGGCCGCCCACTCCCCCGCCGCCGGTCCCGCCAGCCAGGAGACCAGCAGCTCCAGAGCCCTCCCTCCATCCAGAGGGCGGATGGGCAGGAGGTTAAAGGCGCACAGCACCAGCTGCGCCCCGGCGGCAGTGCTCCAACGGCCCCGGTCCAGAACAGTCAGAACCATTGCAGCCAGCAGATTGGCGGCAGGCCCCGCCAGCACGGTGGCCAGTTCCCCGGCATAGGAGAGAACACCCTCCGTCTCCAGCACCGCCCCCAATGTGCTGATTTGAAGGCCGCCGGCGCGGCCTCCCAGACAGCGGAGGACCAGCCAGTGTCCCGCCTCATGGACGGCGGCGGCGGACAGCACAATGGCCAGCAGCCGCCAGCCATTCACCAGGGCAAACCACGCGGTCAGGAGAACAAAGCCCCCGGACACCCGGAACCTAGGCCGCGGCAACATAGTAGATGGGATTCAGATATACGCCGTCCCGCTGGAGCTCAAAATGGAGATGGGGACCGGTGGCCATGCCGGTCTCCCCCACCTCGGCAATCTTCTGGCCCCGCGTGACCTCCGTGCCGGAGGACACTACCACCCGGCTGCAATGGGCATAGAGGGTGGAATAGCCCCCCTCGTGGGCCACGATGCAGTACCGTCCGTAGCTGCTGCTTTCTCCCACGGCGGTGACATGTCCGTCGGCAAAGCAGTCCACCTCCGTACCGGTCCCCGCCGCCAGGTCCACCCCGTAGTGAAACCGTTCCTCTCCCTCCACCGGGTGCTCCCGGTATCCGAAATCGGAGCTCAGCACGCCGCTGACCGGCGTACAGTAATCAAAACCCAGAATGGCCTGTTCCATGCTGACGGACTCCGGCAGATTCTCCTCGGAATACAGGATATAGGCCAGAGTAGAGGCCGTGTCCTCCGCCGCTTCAGCCGGCGGCGCCTCCTCCGCACTCCCCTGTTCCTCCTGGGGCCGGTAGGCCCGCAGACCCTCCAGAGCCGCCCCCTCCCGGAGCTTCAGCGTCCTTTGGCTGGCGGTCTTCGCCGCCTCTGCTGCCTCCTGGGGATGGAACACCGCCTGATAGACCTCTGATACCGTGCCGCCTCCCTCTCCGGCAAAGGCCCGGCCCACGGCGGAGAACACCGCCTGCACATCCATATTCTGTCCCATAGCCGCCGCCAGCCAGGAATTGAACTCCTCCATCCGTCCCGGAAGCAGCAGCTTTGCCGCCACCAGCAGCACAAAGGCCGCGCCGCAGGCCACCACCTGGGCCAGCCGCCGGAGCTCCCTGGGGTTCAGAGGCTCATTTGGGCGGACGCTCCGCTTTCCGGCTCCGCCAACCGGGCGGCGCCGTCCTGCGGACATGGCCTGTATCCTCCGTCCCGTCTGCCGTGAGGTCATATGGTTCCCCTCCTCTGTTCTGTCCTGTATCCGCTGACGCCGCCTGCCCTTCCGCCGGACTCGATGAGACCCGCTTCCCTGTGACCTTGAAAACAGCCCCCGGTCCGGCAAGAACAGTCTCCGCGCATCCGGCATCACCGGCTGTGAATACAGCTTCTTACCCTTCCAGCCTATGAAAACAGGCCCTTTGAAATGCCAGGAAATTTTCCTGCCGGAAATATGTAAAAAAAACCTTGCTTTTTGTGGATTTCCCTGTTAGAATATAGGTCTGTACGGGGGAGTGTGATTCCCCTCAAGAATTAAGCCAAGGGAGGTGTTTGGTTTGCCGAATATCAAGTCTGCCAAGAAGCGGGTTCTCATTGGAAAGGCCCGGAACGCCCGCAACAAGGCCACGAAATCCGATCTGAAGACCGCGATTAAGAAGTTTGAGGCCGCTGCCGCAGAGGGCAATCGCACCGATGCCGATGGCGCTTACAAGGTTGCGGTGAAAAAGGTCGATCAGGCTGTGGCGAAGGGCGTTCTCCACAAGAACGCGGCCGCTCACAAGAAGAGCGCCATGACCCTGAAGCTCAATCGAATCGGTTGACCCCGGCGGCGGGGGCTGTTCAAAGGCTCTCCTCCAGCGGGAGAATTGACGATCTTTCAGGCTTTTCTGTCCTGATTCCGTCAGGCCAAAAGGGCATCCGTTACGGATGTCCTTTTTGTTTTTCCCGCCCCGCTCTGCGGCATCCGGTCTGGGAGGTATTTCATGAATATTCACAAGCTGGTTCCCCGGCCCCTCACTCAGGAGGAGACGGAGACCATTGAGCACTTTCGTTATTATTTCAGCTTCCGGAAAACCTTTGCCCTCATCGGACGGCACACTGCGGCGGTGCTGGGGGAGGACGGCGGAGCGGGTCTCGAAGCGCTCCGCCAGACGGCCCTGGCGGCCATGTCCGCCCTGCTGCAAAGACCGCCGGATTTCAGCGCTTATGTGATGGACGACGGCTTCGGCCTGACGGCCATGGACGGAGAGATTTACACCGTCAGTCCGGAGCGGCTGTCCCAGGAGGAAATCGCCTCGGGGAAGTTCGCCTTTCCTGGGGCCCTGGTGCTGCGGAACCAGTGTCTGGAAGCCTGCGAAGCCGGGGAAATTTTAGCCATTGTCACAGAGGAGGCGGAACATGGAGACCCCTATGCGTCTGTTTGACACCCACGCCCATTACGATTCCAGTGCCTTCAACCCGGACCGGGACGATGTGCTGGCGGCTCTGCCCGCCGCCGGAGTGGGACTGGTGGTGGACCCCGGCTGCGACCTGCCCAGCTCCCGGGCCGCCCTGGCCCTGGCGGAGCGCTTTCCCCATGTCTATGCCGCCGCCGGCATCCATCCCTCCGACTGCGCCGGGACCGGCGAAGAGGACTATGCCGCCCTCCGGGAGTTGTGCCGCCATGAGAAGGTGGTGGCCGTGGGGGAAATCGGCCTGGACTACTATTGGAAGGACAACCCACCCAGGGACTTCCAGCAATCCGTCTTCCGGCGGCAGATCGAACTGGCCCTGGAGCTGGATCTGCCGGTAATCGTCCACGACCGGGAGGCCCACGGGGATTCCCTGGCCGTGGTGCTGGACTACCCGGAGCTGCGGGGTGTGTTCCACTGCTTTTCCGGCAGTCCCGAGATGGCGGAAATTCTGCTGAAACGGGGCTGGTATCTGGGCTTCGACGGACCCATTACCTATAAGAACGCCGCCAAAGCTCCAGAGGTGGCCGCTGTCATGCCTCTGGACCGCATTCTGATCGAGACGGATTCCCCCTATCTCACGCCGGTCCCCTTCCGGGGGAAGCGGAACGACAGCCGGAATCTGCCCTATGTCATTGAGAAGCTGGCGGAGTGGAAGGGGATTCCCGTGGAGGAACTGGAACAGGTCACCTGGGAAAATGGCCTGCGGTTGTTTTTCAAAATTGGCAGAAATGGAGGAATTTCCAATGTTTGAAAACCTGAAAACTTTTTTGGGCTGTCCCTGCACCGAAATTCCCGCCGGGACGACGGTGGAGAAGATCATGGACCTCTATCAGGCCGCCAAGGCCCGGAGCGTCCGGGAGGGCTTCACGCCGGTGCTGATCTCCGCCGCAGACTGGGAGGAGGACGCGGAGCTCCCCCGCAAAAAATCCCCGGCGGAGTATCTGGAGGAGCTTCGGGCCGCCATGCCGGAGGGCAGGACCTTCTTTGAAGAGCGGACTGCTTATTTCAAGGAGTCGGCGGCGGAGTACGGTTATTCCTGGCCGGATGAATCCATTCTGGGCCCCATGGAGGGCGGCGATGTCATCGACCGCTTCCTGGGCATCTGCAATTATCAGGACAAAACCATCCCCATGGTGCTGGCGGAAATCCCGGCGGAGCACCCCTGGGAAGTCTTCGCCTGGATGCCCTTCGGCGGCTGGAACGAGTGCCCCAGCGACGAGGAGCAGATGGCTGCGGCGAAATACTGGTTTGAGCAGTACGGCGCAGTCCCTGCCGTCATGACCCGGGACGTGCTGGAATACGACCTGCCCGCCCCCACGCCCCGGGAGAGGGCCATGGAGCTGGCGATGGAACAGTTTACCTTCTGCCCGGACATCGTGGAGCAGGGCTGCGGGTCCATCGGGAGGCTGGCGGATGGACTGTGGCAGTCCGACAAGTGGTTCTTCTGGTGGGACTGACCTGCTTTTTCTCGAGAGATTTAGGGGCTCTTGGCGGCTCTGCCGCTTAGAGGACCTGTATGCCCGGCAGGGTGAAAAGCAGGCAAAAGAGCTTTTCTAACTGGAAACCAGGTAATCAAACAAGCCCCTGCGTTGGCCGGGAGGTCCCCTATACTGATTCACTCTTTTATCGGAGGTATTATAAAATGGTTTTTGATGGTTTTGATTTCACTGGCTTCTGGGAAGAATCTGCTTATTCCAAAAAATTTGACGGCGGGCCCCTGACGCCGGAGAAAATTGCCTCAGCGGAGGCCGCATTGGGGTACAAGCTCCCTGCCTCCTATCTCCATCTGCTGAAGACCCGGAACGGCGGCGTGCCTGTCAACCGCTGCTTTCCCACCGGCGAACCCACCAGCTGGGCCGACGACCACACCGCCATTGAGACCATTTTCGGTGTGGGAAAGGCAGCTGGCAATATCGTAGACGAAACCCGTCTGATGGTGGAAGAATGGGGTTATCCTGCCATTGGGATTGCAATCTGCGACTGTCCTTCGGCGGGGCATGACGAGATTTTTCTGGATTACCGGGCCTGCGGTCCCCAGGGGGAGCCCAAGGTGGTGCACGTCGACCAGGAAGACGATTACTGCATCACGCCCCTGGCGGATACGTTTGAGGAATTCATCCGGGGCCTGGTCAACGACAGCGAATTTGACTTCGAGGAGGACAAGGATTGAGAACGCTGCTTCCTGTTCTGCTGGCGCTGCTGCTTTTGACAGCCTGCGGCACGGACGCAAAACCGGCTATGGAGGTTCTGGAGGTTCCGGCCTTTTCCCTGCCGGAGACGGCGGACGCGGAGCCGGTTTCCGCCCCCGCCGTGGTGACGGAGGGCCGGGCCCCGGCGGAGGACTACGACCTGCCGCCCTCTCTGGCGGCAGTGCAGGAACATCCCCGTTACAACATGGAGCGCTGGGCCTCCGGCGGGGTCGTTGAGCTTCTGGCAGAAGCGCCGGAGGCGGACGCCGCTTTTTACGGCCTGCCCTATTCCCAGGACGCCCGGGAAACCGCCCTGATTCGCTGGGGGGACAGCCTGGCGGAATTTGACTGGTATTTTGCCACGCCCCGGATGTTCCCGCCCCGCATGGCCGCGATGGACCTGGACGGCGACGGAGAACACGAGCTGGCGGTCCTGACCTACACCGGCAGCGGTACCGGGGTCTCCGTCTATGACCTGCATGTGCTGGAGAAAAACCCGGACGGGACCCTGACCGATTACGCCATGCCGGGGAGCCTCTGGCAGGAGCAGGTCCCGCCTCTGCTGCAATTCGTCCAGACCGGCGGCAGAAACTTCCTGATTCTGGGCCGTGAGCTGCTGGAAATTGATACCGATTATATCCCGGAGGACGGGACAGCCCCCTCCACCGGATGGATTGCGGATTTCCGCCTCCTGCCGGAAGAGCGTGCCGTCCAGCTTCTGGGCGCGGTGGACCTTTGGAAGACCACAAACTACGTGGCCGATTATACCGCCAATGTCGGATACCGGGACGGCGTGTTTACGCTCTCCCAGTTCCATCTGCAATCGTTTTAAAAGGAGCACCATCTATGGAAAAAGGCTTTACCATCACATATGAATACGGGGACAACCTGTATGTCAATACCACCAACCGCTGTAACTTCAACTGTGAGTTCTGCCTCCGGCACAACGGACACGGGGGAAGCATCTACACCCACAACCTGTGGCTGGAGCGGGAGCCCACCCGGGAGGAAATCCTGGCGGACATCGAGAGCCGGGACCTCTCCCAATATAAGCAGCTGGTGTTCTGCGGCTTCGGGGAACCCAGCTACCGCATTGAGGATATCTGCTGGGTCATCGACCAGCTGAAGGCCCACGGCAAAAAAATCTTCACCCGGATGGACACCAACGGCACAGGGAATCTCATCCATGGCCGGGACATCACGCCGGACTTTGCCGGGCGGTTCGATATGGTGTCCATCTCCCTGAACACCGACACCGCAGAAAAGTACGACGCCCTCTGCCACCCGGTCCAGTCCGGAGCCTATGAAGCCATGAAGGACTTTGCCAGAGAGCTGCGGCAGTACGTGCCCACGGTGATGATGACGGTGGTGGACACCATCCCCGCGGAGGAGATTGAGAACTGCCGGAAAATCTGCGAGGAGGAAATCGGCGCGGTCTATCGGATCCGGGAATATATCGAAGACTGAGTTACTTTTCCTGAAAAAAATAACCAAAAGAACTTCTGGTTTCGCTTCGCGGCCTTCTGGAGAAATCCCAGGCAAAAACTTTTGGCTCCACCCTGAAGGCGCGGCACAATACCGCAGGACTCCCTCCTATTGCCGGTCCTTTGCCGCGTGGAACCGGCTTCCGGATTCTTCTCGATGCTAACGCGGCACAAAAAAAGGAAAGAGAGTATTGATGATGTTTCGTTTATTGGGTTCTCTGATTATGGGTGCGCTGGTAGGCTGGATCGCCGGAAGGCTGATGAATTCCGGCGGCAGCCTGCTGCAAAATATCATCGTGGGCATCGTAGGCTCCGCCGTGGGCAGCGTGCTCTTTGGCCTGCTGGGCTTCTATGCGTTCGGCTGGCTTGCCAATCTGGTGGTATCCGTTGTGGGCGCCTGCGTCTTTATCTGGCTGGGGCGGAGGCTCTTCCACTGAGCCTGCAAAACCTGCAAAAAACGCTTTCACCTTTTGGGTGAAAGCGTTTTTTTGACTCTTAGAGCATTTGCAGCAGCTCGATCTGCTCCCCGGAGGGACCGGTGAAAAACCAGTTCTGGAGCCCGCCGAACAGCTCCGGCAAAACCTTCTTTTCCGGCGTCAGGAAGGTATCTACCCCTGCCGCCCGAATGGCGGACGCGGCGGCGTCCAAATCGTCCACCAAAATGGCGATATGGGGAATGTTCCCCTCCCCCATGGGCATGGCCGCGGGGCTCTGAATCAGTTCCAGGGTGACGCCGCCTATGGACACCAGGGCCAGTTTCTTTTCTCCCTCCGGAGCAGCCACGCCGCCCCGTCCCTTTACGCTTCCCCCCAGCCTCTCATAGAAAGCAATGCTCTCCTCCATATCCCGGGTGTACACAGCCACATGGCCCAATCCCAAATAATGCTCGTTCATGTTATCTCTCCTCATACAGACCAAAGAGGGACCCGAAGGTCCCTCTTTGTCATTTGCTTTCAGGAAAAGCGGCTCAGCACTTCTCGAAGACGGTGGCAACGCCCATGCCGCCGCCGATGCAGAGGGTGGCCAGGCCCTTCTTGGCCTCGGGACGCTTCTGCATCTCGTGGAGCAGGGTAACAATGATTCGCGCACCGGATGCACCCACGGGATGGCCCAGGGCGATGGCGCCGCCGTTGACGTTCAGCTTGGCAGTATCGAAGCCCAGCTCACGGCCCACAGCGATGGACTGCGCGGCAAAGGCCTCGTTGGCTTCGATGAGGTCGATGTCCTCGATGGTCACGCCGGCCTTGGCCATAGCCTGACGGGAAGCGGGCACAGGGCCCACGCCCATGATCTTGGGGTCCACGCCGCCCTGGCCCCAGCCAATCAGCTTGGCCATGGGCTTCAGGCCGTACTTCTCCACAGCCTCGCCGGAGGCCAGAATGATGGCGGCAGCGCCGTCATTGATACCGGAGGCATTGGCCGCGGTGACGCGCTGCTGGCCCTTGTCCTCGGTCTCCTTCTTGCCGGTCACCTCAAAGGTATGAACCACATCGGGATTGGGGGACTCGGGGCCCACGGGGAACGCGCCGCGGAGCTTGGCGATGCCCTCGGCAGTAACGCCGGCCTTGGGGAACTCGTCAACCTTGAAGTCCACGACCTGCTTCTTCACCTTCACGGGAACGGGAACAATCTCGGCCTCGAACTTGCCGGCCTTCTGGGCGGCCTCGGTCTTCTGCTGGGAGGCGGCGGCAAACTCGTCCTGCTCCTGGCGGGTGATGCCCCAGATATCGTTGATATTTTCAGCGGTGGTTCCCATGTGATAGTTGTTGTAGGCGTCCCACAGGCCGTCTTTAATCATGGTATCCACCAGCTTCTTGTCGCCCATCCGGGCGCCCCAGCGGGCATCCATGGAAGCGAAGGGAGCGGAGCTCATATTCTCGGTGCCGCCGCAGACCACGATGTCGGAGTCACCGGCCAGAATGGAGCGGGCGCCTTCAATCAGGGACTTCATGCCGGAACCGCAGACCATACCCACGGTATAGGCGGGGACAGAATAGGGGATGCCGGCCTTAATAGAAACCTGGCGGGCGACATTCTGACCCTGAGCGGCGGTCAGAATGCAGCCGAACATAACTTCATCCACATTCTCCGGCTTCACACCGGCGCGATTCAGGGCCTCTTTGACCACAATCGCGCCCAGCTCCGCAGCGGGAGTGTTTTTCAGACTGCCGCCAAAGGAGCCGATGGCGGTACGGCAGCAGTTCACGACATAAAGATCTTTCATGATAGTCCTCCGTTTTGTAATATTTGGCGGCTCGGCGGGCCGCCGAGGATACAACGGGCGGGACGGAACCCGGATTGCTAATTTTTTGACAACCCGGTAACCATCCTTCTCTGCATATCATTATAGATAGTTTTTCCACTCCCGTCAATGGTGTTTCGTCAGATTCTACAGTTTCGTTAAATCTTTGACAAAACGACCTGAGTTTTCGTCAAGGTGACGAATCTTTTTTCTGCCGGTCTTCTCTTGCGCGGACTACAGTTTTCTTTTCGCCACCCGGCCCGTTTCTCCGGCCCTGTTCCGGTTTTACCGCGGGGTCTTCTCCGTGCGCAGCGTCCGCAGGGCCTGGTCAAAGGAGGCGGCGTCCAGCCGGTTATAGTCCGCCGTTGTCTGGATGAGGCTTTCCTCAGCCGCCTGCTGGAGCAGCTGGTCAAACCGGTCTCCTGCCGGAACCGGCGTCCCTGCCTCCGGCGGCAGCCGCCGCAGTATGGAGAAGCCCTCTTCCGACTCCAGAATTCCCGTGCACTGCCCTTCCTCCAGCGCGGCCGCAGCCTCCTCCAGAGCCGGGGCCAGCGTGCCGTCTCCGGGAAGGAAGGTTCGCGGCCCGGCGGAGTCGTCCCCCTCCGCCGCCAGAGCGGCGAAGGCCCCGGCCTGATCCTCCGCACCGTTGAGCCGGGCAAAGAACTCCGCCGCCCGCTGACGGGCCGCCTCCCGGTCCTCCTCTCCGCTTCCGGCAGCAATCAGAATGCGGTCCACCACCAGAGCCTCCAGATCCTCCTCCAGAGCCGCCAGGGGGCTGTCCGCCTCCTCATAGAGCCGGAAAAGCTTGCCGTACAGCAGCCCCACCGCCTCCAGGGCCTCCGCCCGCTCCCGGTTCAGCCCCAGTCCGGCCAATTCCGCCAGGTAGGTCTCCTCGCCGCCATGGGCCTCCGCCTGTTCCTCCCAGCGGGCGGAAAGACCGTCCTCCTCTGTCAGCGCGATGCCGAATGTCTCCGCCCAGTTCTCTACGGCGGCATAGAGGGCCGTGTCTGCCAGGGCCTGATCCTTGGCGTAGTCCCCCAGTGTGCCGCCGGTGACGGGAATGTTCCAGTCCAGCGTCAGACCGGCGTTTTCATATCGGGCCCTCACCTGGTCGCAGGTAAAGGCCAGCCAGTAGAGATAGCGCCAGGCGGGGACCTCCCGTCCGTCCACCGTCAGCAAAACCGCCTCCTCATCCACTCCCGCCGCCTGACCCAGCAGCGACGGCCGGGGCGCGTCCCTTTCCCCTCCGCAGCCGCACAGACAGAGCAAACACGCCGCGCAGCACAGGGCAATCCCCTTCTTCACGGTTCTCACTCCCCCTTTTCATGGTTGTCCGTCTCCCATACCTATGCGGTACGGCCGGGGGATATGCGGGGAACACCCGAAATGGTCTGCCTGCGGTGCCTTTCACGCCTAAAAATCATGAAAAAAGCGCCCCGTCCTGTCAGCAGGCGGAGACGCTTTTCCGATTTTCCCTTATGCCATTTTAGCCACCAGTCTGGTCAGCTGCCTGGGGTTGACATTGTCCTCAGTCACCACCTTGGCCCGTTTGCCCACCAGGACATAGAGCCCCAGCAGAGAGCGGGCGTCCAGCATCACCGTGCCGTCGTACAGCCAGACCTCATAGGGCGTTTCGCAGGCCAGCCGGTTGATCTTCTCCACCTGGTCCTTGCTCTTTATATCAATATCTCTGGTCATCGTAAAAACCTCCTTGTGTCATGCTCGTTCCTCAATCAGGAATGGGCATATTTTAGCAGGTTTTCCGAAATGCGTCAATCTCCCGTCTTATCAGAATTGCACAACTCAAGTGTACTGTTTTTGTGCAATACAGCCATCTTCAGCCTGTCTGTCTGACGCTCAGCCCTCTCCCACAGCCATTCGCAGCTCCTCCACCAGCCCCACGGCTTCCTCCAGGGCGTCGGCGTCCGGCGGCAGCTTCAGCGACAGGGCAGGGTCCTCTCCGGCGGCCACGGTGAGGCGCTGGCGGTATTTTTTCATGCCGCAGACCCGAACCACCGCCTCCGGGTGGAACCGGGCGAGCTGGAAGCGCAGAACGTCCTTTTTCTGGGAGATGTCCGAGATCCCCGCCCTGGCGGCGGCAGAGCGGAGCAGGGCCACGTCCAGCAGTGCCAGCACGGATTTGGGAGCCTCTCCGTAGCGGTCCATCAGCTCGTCCAGAAGGTCCGATGCGTCGTCGCTGCTGCGGATAGCGGCAATGCGGCGGTAGAGGTCCATCCGCTGCTCCGAAGAAGGAACGTAGCGCTCCGGAATGTTGGCGTTTACCGTCAGGTCGGCGGAGCACTCGGTTTCTATCTTCCTCTCTTCCCCGCGCTCCTCCAGAACGGCTTCCTCCAGCAGCTTGAGGTACAGATCATATCCCACGCTCATGAGATAGCCGGACTGCTCCGGCCCCAGCAGGTTCCCCGCGCCCCGGATTTCCAGGTCCCGCATGGCAATGCGGAAGCCGGAGCCGAATTCCACATAGTCCCGGATGGCGGAAAGGCGCTTGGCCGCCGTCTCCTGCAAAATCTTGCCCCTCTGGAAGGTCAGATAGGCATAGGCCCGGCGGGTGCTGCGGCCAATGCGGCCCCGAATCTGGTGGAGCTGGGCCAGGCCCATTTTATCCGCATCCTCAATAACCAGCGTATTCACATTGGGGATGTCGATGCCGGTCTCAATGATGGTGGTGCAGACCAGTATATCCGCCTCCCCCTCCACCATGGACTGCATGACGGAGGACAGCTCCTGTTCCCCCATTTTCCCGTGGCCGGTAACCACCCGCACCTCCGGCCCCAGCAGCTTCTGAATGCGGGAGGCGGTGGCGTCGATGCTCTCCACCCGGTTATGGAGATAGTAGATCTGCCCGCCCCGGCTGAGCTCCCGGCGCATTGCATCCTCCAGAATGCCCCAATCCTGTTCCATGACATAGGTCTGGACCGGCTGCCGGTCCGCCGGGGGCTCCTCAATGGTGGACATATCCCGGAGCCCCGACAGGGCCATGTTCAGCGTCCTGGGAATGGGGGTGGCGGAGAGGGTCAGCACGTCCACCTGGCGGCTCATCTCCTTCAGCCGCTCCTTATGGGTGACGCCGAAGCGCTGTTCCTCGTCAATGATGAGCAGCCCCAGGTCCTTGAACTCCATGTTCTTCTGGAGGAGCTTGTGGGTGCCGATCAAAAGGTCCACGCTGCCGGTGCGGGCAGCCTCCAGAATGCGCCGGGCCTCTCTGGGGGCGGTGAACCGGGAGAGGACCTCAATCTTCACGGGAAAGTCCCGGAAGCGGCTCAGGGCGGTGGTATAGTGCTGCTGGGCCAGAACGGTGGTGGGTACCAGAATTGCCGCCTGCTTGCCGTCCAGCACACATTTCATCACCGCCCGGAGGGCCACCTCCGTCTTCCCGTAGCCCACATCGCCGCAGAGGAGACGGTCCATAGGCCGGGGCCGTTCCATATCCTTCTTTATCTCCGCGATGGCCCGGAGCTGGTCGTCGGTTTCGGCATAGGGAAAATTCTCCTCAAATTCCCGCTGCCACGGGGAGTCCGGCGAGAAGGCAAAGCCGGGGCGGCGCTGCCGCTCGGCGTAGAGCTTCGTCAGACCCTGGGCCAGGTCCTTGGCGGCCTTTTTGGCCCGGGTCTTCTGTTTGGCCCACTCGGTGCCGCCCAGCTTGTTCAGCTTCTGCCGGGGCTCCCCGTCCTCTCCTCCGCCGCTGCCGATATACTTGCTCACCAGGTCCAGGGCGGTGGCGGGGACATAGAGACAGTCGCCTCCGGCGTAGCTGATCTTGATATAGTCCTTTTCCACGCCGTCCACCGGCATCCGCTGGATCCCCGCGAAGCGGCCCACGCCGTGGTGCGTATGAACCACCAGGTCGCCGGGCTTCAGGTCTGTATAGGACTGAATCTTCTGCCGGTTGGACTCCTTTTTCGGACGGGCCTTCTTCCGCAGCGGCGCGGTAAGCTGGCCTTCGGTCAACACCGCCAGCCGCAGCGAGGGCCACTCGCAGCCCGCCGACAGGGCCCCCAGCGTGATCCGGGTTTCCCCGGGGGCGGGCATGGCCGCCCCCTTCAGGTCCAGCACGGCGGGAATCCCCCGGTCCTCCAGCATCCGCAGGAGGTTCCGGGCCCGTGTCTCCCCGGCGCAGAGCAGCAGCACGGAGCTGCCATTCTGCCGGTACTGCTCCAGGTCTCCCACAGCGGTCTCCAGACTGCCGCCGTAAGAGCTGAGCTGCCGGGCGTCGATACCCAGAAGGCCCCGGGGCCGCAGGGGATGCCGGGAGGTGGGCAGCGCATCGGCCATGACCACGGGAAAGTCCTCCAGAGCGGCGAAAAACTCCTCGCTGGAGAGAAGGAGGCGGGCGTACTCTCCCGCCAGAATCCCTGCCTCCATCATGGATTCCAGGTCCTGGCGGTTCTGGAGCAGGGTCCCCTTCACCCGGTCGTCCACCCGGCCGCTCTCGCAGAGGAAGACCAGGGCGTTCTCCGGCAGGTAGTGGACCCCCGCCGCCGTCTTCGGATAGATGGCCGCCAGATACCGGTCCAGGCCGTCGGGAACGGAACCGTTTTTCAGCCGCTCTCCGTCCTCCCGAACCCGCTGGGACGTGGAAAGGGTTCTGTCCCCTCCGCCCGTTCCGGCTTTTTCCGTCCCTTCCAGCCTTTTCTCCTGTTTCTCAAGCTTCGCGGCCAGAGCCAGCAGCGTTTCGCCCAGGCCCTCCAGCCCTCCTTCGGCGCAGCGGGGCAGCACCTCGGCGGCAGGCAGCAGCAGGGCGCTCTCCGCGTTGGCGGTGCGCCGCTGGGTGCCGGGGTCAAAGAAACCCATGGAGTCAATTTCGTCGTCGAAGAACTCACAGCGCAGGGGCTGGTCCATCAGGGGAGAAAACACGTCCAGGATCCCCCCCCGCAGGGCAAACTGGCCCACACCCTCCACCTGCTGGCAGCGGGTGTAACCGGCGGAGAGCAGACGGTCCGCCAGCTCCTTCAGGTCCGCCCGGTCCCCAGGCCGAAGAGTCAGCGCCAGGGACCGCAGCAACTCCGGCGGCAGGGTCCGGGCCATCAGGGCGTCGGCGGTGGCCACCACCGCCTGAGCGTCCCCCCGGGCCATGGCGTACAGCGCCGCCAGGCGGCCCCGCTCCCAGTCCCGGGAGGCCAGGGCGCCGGGCCGGAGCTGCCATTCCCTGGAGAGCAGCAGCACCGGCGGCGCTTCCATCAGAGTTTCCAGGTCCGCCGCCAGCTGGCGGGCCTCCCCTTCGTCGCCACAAATGAACACGCCGGGCCGCCCGGCCCGGCAGGACAGCGCCGCGCCCACACAGGCCCGCTGCACCGGCTGGAGGCCGGTGACGGCGGCGGGGCAGCCTCCCTCCTCCACCCGGCGGAGCAGCTCCGCCAGCTCCGGGATCGTCATGATCTGTTCCAGAAATTGTCTCATGAAAACTCCTCCCGCCTCCGGACCGGAGGGACAGACAGGAACGTCTTTGAGTCCCCGTCTCTTCTCTCCGATCCCTCAAACTCAGTTGAAATCGTTCATGGCCCTGGCGCAGCCCTGCTCAATGATGCACTCCGCCGCCAGAACAGCCCGCTGGAAGCTCTCCAGCAGCACCTTCCGTTCCCCCTGGGACGGGACGCCGATCACCCAGTCGATCATGCCCTCCTTGTCTTCCGGGGCCCCGGCGCCAATCTTAATCCGGGGAAAGTCCTGAGTGCCCAGATGGGCAATGATGCTCTTAATGCCGTTGTGCCCCCCGGCAGAGCCGCTGGGCCGGACCCGGAGCTTTCCCACAGGCAGGGACACATCGTCATAGATGACCAGCACATGGGCGGCTGGAATTTTATAGAACCGGGCCGCCTCCCGCACCGCCTCGCCGGAGAGGTTCATATAGGTCTGAGGCTTCATCACCAGACACCGGGCCCCGGCAAAGGTCATGATTTGATATGCAGCCTTGAATTTGACCTTGTTCAGTTTCACGCCCTTCTGCTCCGCCAGCAGGTCCACGGTGAGAAAGCCTATATTATGACGGGTTTTCTCATACTTGGAGCCGGGATTCCCCAGCCCCGCAATCAGCCACTCCACAGAGGAGCTTTTATTTTCAAACAGCATGTTTCTCCTGCCTTTCCACAGGTATTTATCCGCAAAAAGCTCCGGACAGCCCACAGAGGCGGGAAAGCACCTTTTCCCCGCCTCCCATGGCGGGCCGCCCTCCCTGTCCGGAGAGGCGGCACGCCTGAAAGGGACCCGTCAGGGGGTCCCTTTCCTATTTTATTCACAATGCTTCCGCCTTAATCGGACTTTTCCAATCACGGCCTCCAGAGCGCTCCGGCAGCTTTCGCCTGAGCGCGGGTCATGTACAGAGAGGACTCCGGTCAGCGGAACAGCTTGGAGATGGAGACCTCCTGATAGATGCGCTCGATGGCCTCGCCAATCATGGGGGCCACAGAGAGGTATTTCAGCTTTCCGCTGCGGCTGGGGTCCACGGCGGGGATGGTGTCCAGCAGGGCCAGCTCCTGGATGGGGCTGGCGTTGATGCGGTCAATGGCCGGACCGGAGAGCACGCCGTGGGACGCGCAGGCGTGGACGCTGCGGGCGCCGTAGTCCATCAGGGCCTGAGCGGCATTGCAGAGAGACCCGCCGGTATCCACCAGGTCGTCAAAGAGGATGCAGTCCTTGCCGGACACATCGCCGATGACATTCATGACCTCGCACTGATTGGCCCGCTGCCGCCGCTTATCCACAATGGCGAGATTCATATGCAGCTTCTGGGCAAAGGCGCGGGCGCGGGACACAGAGCCCACGTCGGGAGACACCACCATCATCTCCTCGCAGGCCGCGCCGAACTTTTTGGCATAGTAATCCACAAAAATGGGATTGCCCGCCAGGTTGTCCACAGGAATGTCGAAAAAGCCCTGAATCTGGGCGGCATGGAGGTCCATGGCCAGCACCCGGTCCGCGCCTGCGGCGGTAATCATGTTGGCCACCAGCTTGGCGGTAATAGGGTCCCGGGCCTTGGCCTTCCGATCCTGCCGGGCGTAGCCGAAATAGGGGACCACCGCGGTGATGCGGCCGGCGGAAGCCCTTTTCAGTGCGTCAATGATAATCAGCAGCTCCATCAGATTATTGTTGACCGGCGTGCAGGTGGACTGAACCACAAACACATCGCTGCCCCGGACGGTCTCATACAGGGAGACGAAGATCTCCCCGTCAGAAAAGGTTCCTACCTCGGCCTCTCCCAGCTTTGTGCCCATCTGCTCACAGATCTCCTGTGCCAGCTTCCTGTTCGAGTTTCCGGCAAACACCTTGATATCCTTGCCATGTGAAATCATAACCAAACGCCCTCTTTCTTATATAAATTTATGTTTTGACGTCTCTTCCGCTCCGGTCGTTCCGGCAGGCCGCGGATAAAAACCGCCCGCCGGCCCCCTTCACTCTCCGCGTGTCCGCTCCAGCAGCTCTTCCAGCTCCGCAATGGTGGACTGCCCGTAAACCGGCAGCCAGCCGGACACCAGCTCCGCCGCCTGGACGGCGTTGGTCATCCGGACCTTCCATGCCTCCTGAAGCTCATAGCCCGGCGCGGCGTAGGCAAAGCCGGGCCCGGCCTCCGCCATGGGGAACGCCGCCCTGGGCAGCACCAGCACCTTGTCCGGCGTATTCAAAAAGGCCGTCAGATCCGTCCCCTGTTCGGAAACGGTCACATCCGCCTCCGCCGGGAAGCAGGCCCGGGCCTCCTCCGCGAAGCGGGGCCCGGAGACGACAAAAAACCGCTGAACACCGTCAGCCTGTAATTGCCTGCTCACCCAGGTCAGGATGGGACACGATCCTACAGCTTCCAGCATCAGCGGCTTGGCGCCCGCCGGGATGGCGGCGTCCTCTTCAAAAAAACACACGGCTCGCTGCAAGTGACTCATATCTTCCACTCCTCTGCGCACACCCGGCGCTTATAATATCACAAATGTATTATATCAAACTTTTAGGGAAAATCCAGTGCTTTTCCAGAAATAGTTGTGAAATTTCTTCCAAATCTTCTCCGGTTTCCTGCATCTTTTTGTCACAAGCCACAGAAAATCCTTCACGCGGCTCCCTCCGCCGGGGAAAAGCGTCCCTCTTCGGGAAGCTTTTTGCAAAATTTGTCTTCCCTTTCTGTTCAATTTCATAAAATTCGAGATTTTTTCGCAAAAAGCAGTTGAATTTGTCCAGGTAATGGATTACAATACAATTTATTCAGTTCAAAAAACGAAAGGAGGGTTCTGTGCTTCACATTGTTCTGGTCGAGCCGGAAATTCCTCAGAACTGCGGCAATATCGCCCGGACCTGCGCCGTCACCGGCTCCCGCCTCCATCTGGTGCGCCCCTTTGGCTTCGACATTTCCCAGGACGCCATCCGGCGGAATATGAAGCGCTGCGGCCTGGACTACTGGCATCTGGTGGAGGTTTCCGACTACGAAAATCTTGCCGGCCTGTTCCGCCGCCACCCGGAGGCCGCCGCCGACCTCTGGCTCGCCACCACCAAGGCCCCCCGGCCTTATGACCAGGCCAGGTTTACGGCGGACAGCTGGCTGTTTTTCGGCAAGGAGACCGCCGGACTGCCTCAGGCCTTCCGGGATCGGTTCCGGGAACGCTGCGTGCGCCTTCCCATGGTGTCCGAGGCGCGGAGCCTGAACCTGAGCAGCTCAGTGGCCGTCTTCGTATACGAGGCCCTGCGCCAGACCGGTTTTTCCGGTCTGCTGGGAGCCGGGGAAATGGCGCGCTCCTGAGTCTCTCCTGCGGCAGTTTTATCAACTCCGGCGCAGCCGCGCCGAGAAATAAGTTTTTTAGGAGGAGTCCTGAGATGAATTACAACAAAAAGACCGTCAAAGATGTAGAGGCAGCCGGCAAAAAGGTTTTGTTGCGCTGTGACTTCAATGTCCCCATGGCCAAAGACGGCAGCGGCGTCATCACCGACGACAAGCGCATCCGGGCCGCTCTGCCCACCATTCAGTACCTGCTGGACCAGGGCGCGGCTGTGATCGCCTGCTCCCACATGGGCAAGCCCGTGGCCACCTTCGAGTCCTATAAGAAAAAGCAGCTGGAAAAGGGCAAGGACGAGGCCTCCATCACCGAAGAGAAGTGGAAGAAGTCCCTGGCGGAGCTGCGGATGGAGCCTGTGGCCGCCCGCCTCAGCGAGCTGCTGGGCAGACCCGTCATTCTGGCGGACGACGTGGTGGGCCCCGACGCCCAGGCCAAGGCCGCGGCCCTCAAGGGCGGCGAAATCATGCTGCTCCAGAATACCCGCTTTGAAAAGGGCGAGACCAAGAACGACCCCGAGCTTGCCAAAAAGATGGCCGCTCTGGCCGGAGCCGACGGCATATACGTGTCCGACGCCTTCGGCGCGGTGCACCGGGCCCATGCCTCCACCGCCGGCGTGGCGGACTATCTCCCCGCCGTCTCCGGCTTCCTGATTCAGAAGGAGCTGGATTTCATCGGCGGCGCTCTGGCCAATCCCAAGCGGCCCCTGGTGGCGATTCTGGGCGGATCCAAGGTCAGCTCCAAAATCGGAGTCATCAACAACCTGCTGGAAATTGCCGACACCATCATCATCGGCGGCGGCATGGCCTATACCTTCTCCGCCGCCAAGGGCGGCAAGGTCGGCGACAGCCTGCTGGAGGCCGACTGGATGGACTACGCCAACGACATGGTGAAAAAAGCCGCCGAAAAAGGCGTGAAGCTGCTGCTGCCTGTGGACACCGTGATTGCCGACAAGTTTGCCCCCGACGCCAGCAGCCAGGTGGTCACGGCCGGCGAGATTCCCGACGGCTGGCAGGGGCTGGACATCGGCCCCGAAACCGTGAAGCTCTACTGCGGCGCGGTGGCCGACGCGGGCACCGTCATTTGGAACGGCCCCATGGGCGTTTTTGAGTTTGACAAATTCGCCGTGGGCACCAAGGCCGTGGCCGAGGCCCTGAGCAAAACCAGCGCCATCACCATCATCGGCGGCGGCGACAGCGCGGCGGCGGTGCAGCAGCTGGGCTATGCCGACAAGATGACCCATATCTCCACCGGCGGCGGCGCGTCCCTGGAGTTTATGGAGGGCAAGGAGCTCCCCGGCGTGGCCTGCCTGCTGGATGCCTGAGCCTCCCCTTTCCCCTGAAACGCAGGCGCAGGAGCTGCGGCGCAGCCCGCCGGACGGGGCGGACGGGAAAACGTCCTGCGCTCCGCCGGGCGTTCCGTCCCGGAGCCCCGGCAAAATACGCCTGCGGAGCGGACCAGATTCTTCGCACCCTCCCCGCGTCACCGGCACAAACCCTGTGCCTTCCGTGAAAAACCGCAAAAAGTCGTTAAGAAATGCTGAAAAAACCCCTTCAGCCCTTGACATTTCCCTTGATTTCCGCTATAAAGATGAAGGTCTTTCCGCTTCATGCGGAAATTTGAGGCGATACGGAATTACCACCCCGGAATTCCAGGCGCGCGGAAGTGCAAGCCCCTTCCACACTGCGTCAACAAAGAAATAAAGGAGTTTTGAACATCATGAATCGCAGATACCGCAAAACTGTCATTGCCGGCAACTGGAAAATGAACATGACCGCCACCGAAACCAAGAAGTTCGCAGAGGAAATCCGCAAGATCATGCCCCGCGCCAAGTGGTGCGAGACCCTGATCTGCGTCCCCGCCTGCAACATCTCCACCGCCAACAAGGCCTTCAAGGACCTGCGCATCTCCGTGGGCGCCGAGAATGTCTACTTCGAGGAAAAAGGCGCTTACACCGGCGAGGTCTCCGCCGACATGCTCAAGGATCTGGGCGTTAAGTATGTCATCATCGGCCACAGCGAGCGCCGGCAGTACTTTGGCGAAACCGACGCCACGGTAAACAAAAAGGTCCATGCCGTTCTTAACGCCGGCATGAACCCCATCATCTGCGTGGGCGAGAGCCTGGACCAGCGGGAAACCGGCATCACCAACGAGTGGATTGCCCTCCAGGTGAAGAGCGCCCTCCACGACGTGCCCGCCGACAAGCTGCGCCGCTGCATCATCGCCTATGAGCCCATCTGGGCCATCGGCACCGGCAAAACCGCCACTGCCGAGCAGGCCGGCGAGGTCTGCTCCAACATCCGCGCCACCATCCGCGCCCTGTACGGCGCCCGGGTCGCCCGGAGCGTCACCATTCAATACGGCGGGTCCATGAACGAGAAGAACGCGGCGGAGCTGCTGTCTCAGCCCGACATCGACGGCGGCCTCATCGGCGGCGCTTCTCTGGTTCCCGAAAAGTTTGTGGACATCATCAACGCCGCCCATCAGGAGTAAAACATGCCGGAATTGGATTCCAGTCAGGACCGGACAGCCCTGCTTTTGAATGCTCTGACCCGCACAGAAAAGCTCTCCGGCCAGATTGAGCAGATCAGCGGAAGGCTCAGCGCCCTGGAGGAGAAATTCAACGCTCTGGAAGAGAATCTCACCTATGACCTTCACAGGCTGGAAACCAGCCTCAGCGGCGGACTTCGTTCCGCCGCTGCCGACCAGAGCATTGATTTCATGGATTTCCTGTCGGGGCTTGCGGAACAGCTGGATCAGCTGAACGAAAAGATGGATTCTCTCAGCACGGATATCCGTTCCGCCGAAACCGATCTCTGCTCCGATATCCGCTCTGTCGAATCCAGCCTCAGCGCCGATCTCCGTTCTGTCGAGTCCAGTCTCAGCAGCGAAATCCTGAGAATTTAAGTGCGCCATCTTCCATTAAAATACGGCAGGCCATGTTTCAATACCGCGGTAAATGCTGCGGTTTCCGAAATCCACATGGGTTTCGGACCGGTTTCACCGGCCCCGCCTCTCAGGCGGCGTCTCTCCGGTGAGACTGGCGGAACTAAGATTATGCCCGATTTTAATGGGCGAATAGTATCAGAAAACGAGGTTTCTTCATGAATAAGACACCGACCACTCTCATTATCATGGACGGCTTCGGCATGAGCGGCACAAAAGCGGGCAATGCCGTCACCGCCGCCAAAACGCCCCGCCTGGACCGGTTTTTCCAGGAATTCGCCCACACGACCCTCTCCGCTTCCGGACTGGATGTGGGCCTGCCCGAGGGCCAGATGGGCAACAGCGAGGTGGGCCACACCAATATCGGCGGCGGCCGGGTGGTGTTCCAGGACCTGCCTCGGATTACCCGGGCCATTGAAGACGGCAGCTTCTTCCAAAACCCCGCCTACCTCAAGGCCATGAACGCCTGCCTGGAGAAGGATTCCGCGCTGCATCTGTTCGGCCTCCTCTCCGACGGCGGCGTCCACTCCCACATCACCCATCTCTTCGCCCTGCTGAAAATGGCAAAGGACCATGGCCTCTCCAGGGTTTATATCCATTGCTTCCTGGATGGACGGGACGTGTCCCCCACCTCCGGCGCGGGCTTTGTGCAGCAGGTGGTAGACAAGTGCGCCGAAATCGGCGTGGGCAAAATCGCCACCGTCATGGGCCGTTATTACGCCATGGACCGTGACAAGCGCTGGGACCGGGTGGAACAGGCCTATGACGCCATGGTCTATGGCGAAAGCGCCATCAACAATCCTGACCCTGTGGACGCGGTGAAGAAGTCCTATGACAAGGGTGTTACCGACGAATTTGTAGAGCCGGTCGTATGCGATGCGGATGGTTCCATCTCCGACAACGACAGTGTAATCTTCTTCAACTTCCGCCCCGACCGGGCTCGTGAGATTACCCGGACCCTGGTGGACCCGGATTTTGACGGCTTCACCCGCCAGTTCTTCCCCCTGACCTATATCTGCAACACAGAGTATGACGCCTCTATGCCCAACGTCACTGTGGCATTCCCCCGGGTGCTGGTAAATAACGGCCTGGGCGAATACCTCAGCGGCATGGGCATGACCCAGCTGCGCATCGCTGAGACGGAAAAATACGCCCATGTGACCTTCTTCTTCAACGGCGGCAGTGAGACCGTCTTTCCCGGTGAGGACCGGGTGCTGGTGCCCTCTCCCAAGGTAGCCACCTATGACCTTCAACCGGAAATGAGCGCGGTGGAGGTCTGTGACAAGTGTGTGGAACGAATCGAGTCCGGGGCCTATGACGTCATTATCCTGAACTTTGCCAACTGCGATATGGTTGGGCACACCGGTATCTTCGATGCAGCTGTGAAAGCTGTGGAGACTGTAGATACCTGTGTGGGCCGGGTGGTGGACGCCACGCTGAAAATGGGCGGAATCGCCATGATTACCGCCGACCACGGAAACGCGGAGCAGATGACCGAGGCCGACGGCAGCCCCATGACCGCCCATACCACCAACCGGGTGCCCTTCATCCTCTGCGGTGCCGGCTCCAGACTGCGGGAGGATGGCCGCCTGGCCGACATCGCGCCCACTATGCTGGATGTGATGGGCTTGGCCTGCCCTCAGGAAATGGACGGCACAACTCTGATTGTGGAATAATCAAGTTTCCTCTTTAATTGCGCCCGAAAGGGACCCGTCAGGGTCCCTTTCGTTTTTACTCAAAAAGCTCAGAGCTTCCCTCAGCCTTTATCCTGTAACCTGTCTGCTCCACCGCTGTGAACCGCTCTGCAGGGGCTTTCTCTGGGCCGAAGCGGTTTCAGCAAACCTTATCAAGGCAGACTGATTGAGAGCCTGAACGTCAACAATTAAAAACCTCAAAAGGCTGTCTCAAAACGATGCTTCATCGTTCTGAGACAGCCTTGTTTTATATTTCAGCACGCCTGGAATGAAATCAGGAGTTCCTTGGCGAAGCTCTTCGCAAAGGAAGCGGCAGGGACATGGATTGTCAGCTCTTTGCAGTCCTTGAAAGTGGTCCTGGAGAGTTTTGTCACAGTATTGGGAAGAAAAATGTCCTTCAGATTAACGCAGCCCTTGAAACTGCTGGCGTGAATACTGCAGGAGTTCATCCATCAAACTCTGGGGATATGCACACAGGTCAATCTTTTGGCATTCGTGAAGTTTAACCAGTCTTTCCGCCTGTGGCAGGGCGCTTCATCTTCTTTCAGGTTCAGATCCCGTTTGCCGCAGGGAGACATATACACAGTGGGATAAAATTTTCCATAATCTGTATCGCCGCCGGACCCGCACACGATGATCCCCAACCGCGGAATTGTCTGGTCGATATGATTCAGGAATGCCTCCGAAATACCATGCAGCCCATCGTCCTCTTCCAGCTCAAATTCACAAGCCAGAAGATTTTCTTCTAGAGCCTTTTGCGCGGAGACAGCAAGGGCATCAAACATCCTGTCTTCATATCCATCATGTGCCATCTTTTCCATTCTGTCAAGAAAGCAGACAAACAAAAAAAGAAGGCACCTCTGATAAAGGTGCCCTCTTTATGTTGGCACTACCAATCTTCCCAGGCCGTCGCCAGCCAAGTATTGTAGGCAGAAATGAGCTTAACTACCGTGTTCGGAATGGGAACGGGTGGACCCTCATTCTAATCAGCACCAACTTATCCGCCGCAATCTCCGCATCTCTGCAGCTTGCGCCGTATGTCAACCGGGTAGGACCCGGATAACAATCCTATTGTAGTACGCTTCTATTCAATTGTCAAGTACTTTCTCATTAAGAAAGTTTGGTGACCCGTACCGGATTCGAACCGATGTTAACGGCGTGAGAGGCCGCTGTCTTAACCACTTGACCAACGGGCCGCGTCGTCGGGGCGAAATCCGCTCCGTTCCGTTTCCGCCTCATTCGGAATTCTCCAAACAGGGATTCACGGGATCGCTTGAGAGTTCCTCTGAACCAGGTGTATCCCCTGGATACACCCAGCTCAGAACTGGTGCACCTTCACGGACTCGAACCGGGGACCCACTGAT
>CAJTFK010000017.1:39226-82143 GCA_910575505.1 Oscillospiraceae bacterium | reverse complement strand
CCGTATGCCAATGCGATTCCTTTTGCGTCATGTGTTTTTTCATATGCTTCTACCAGCAAATTCCTCGCTTCGTTATGCAGCATCTTTCTCACCTCGATGCTATTTTACCTTATTTGCTCCTTTGTTGCTATTTCTGAGAACCGCTCTAGATTTTACTTACTCCCACATTATCTCACTTATGTTTGCTGTAGAAAAAGGTTTTGATTATGAAGAAGATGATACAGCTAATGCCGTGGTATGGTTCCTTAACGCGCAAAGATTAAATGAGAAAACCATTAGAAGAACGGATATTGTTGATATTATTAGTGGACGGGATATTTTAGAATCTGCAGATGGTCCTGTAACTGTTTCTTCCCCTAAAAACAATTCTAGAATTAATGCACAGAATGGAGTATTTGTCTTCTTTCCTTATGATAGCAAACCCTTAAACATTTTTTCTTCCACTGATGATATACTCATAAAAATATTAATCCCGCATCAAGACTGTAAATCTTTGCTATCTTCTCTATATCGACTTGGAATCCGCTTTAGTAGTCTATATCCCGAATTAACATCAGTATCAAAAGATATTTTGTTAAAAATTAAAGTTTTCGAATTTCTTCGTGAAAATTGTGACTTGAGCAATGGTGCCCAATAAGTTAAAAGGGGAATATCTATGGAAAAAAATTTGTAGTGTCACCTCAAACTGTTGATTATTCCATTACAAATATTGTTGATGCCATTGATAAGGGAAATAAACTTTTGGAAATTGATGGTATAGAAGATTTAGGTGACGAAGATCGTTTGAACTATAGCGATAGTATAATTCTAAAGCCAAGCTATCAACGAGATTATCGATCAACAACTCAAGATGAAAGTTCACTGGTTGAATCGATTTTTGTTGGGATTCCAATTCCCCCTATATTTATGTCAAGTACCCGATATCGAGGTGTACAAGTGCTAGATGTTGTGGATGGCCAACATCGCTTAAATGCCTTTTACCGTTTTCGAAAAGGACAATTTCAATTAGAAGAGCTGCCCTTAGTTGAAGGTCTAAACGGCAAGTCTTTTTCTGATCTTTCTATTGAAGATAAAGAGATTTTTGTTAGTCATAAACTATCTGCTTATGTTTTTAGAGAATTTCCTGGGAAAAAATTTGAACTTGAAGTGTTTAACCGCTATAATAAAGGCACAAAAACTTTAACTCCGCAAGAAATAAGAAATGCAGTTTATGCCTCACCTTACAATGACTTTGTTTCACTATTTGCAAAAAAGCTATATGAAGGAACAGATGAAATTTTGCAAAAAGCATATAATGTTACGAAGGACAGATATCTTAAGAAAAAAGTACATGAAGGAATTTTTACTATACTTTAGATTCTTCAATATGGGATTAACACATCTTTTAAGGATTCTACCACTTATGCCGAAGAATATATGAAATGCAAATCGGAGTTTTGCGAAGCAGAACCTCATCAAATTGAAGAAGATTTAATCTCTGTTCAGGAAACTTTTTCAGAATTTAACGAGTGGATAAAATCTTGCACGTCGGTTACACCGTACCCATTTTCAAAAGAAATTTATGGAGTTTCCAGCAAGAGCTATAAGTTTCAAACTTCAATGGCAATGATATTAGCTGCATTATATAAGAAGGTATTTATTCTTAAAGAAGTCCCATTCGCAACAAATTCTGAGTTGCTCGAAAAAATAAAAAGATCTTTGTTGGACTCTTTCCTAGAAGATCCTGAATACAACGCATCCTCTACAAATTCTTTTAAAATTGATATGTTTATAGAGGCTTTCAAATAAATGAAAACTATATAGGTCTTGTGACCATTGTGCCGCAACGATTGAGCCCGCATCTTTTTTGTCAAGAATAGACATGATAAGTTGACAGACTACACCAATGGGGTAGTCTGTCAACTTTTTTATATTGAACATACAAAACCTGTTCTCTCGACACAGAAACGCTCATCAATCTCTATGCTGCCTTTGCAAAAGCAGAAAGCGGCCCCGATCGAAAGGTAGCAGGTTCTATCAGCAAACCGAGGACTCCCGCCGGTTTTACCGGCGGGAGTCCTTTCTCTATCTGTTCGGAATGATGGCCCCGCTCAGTCGCCCAGCCGGACGACCAGCATGGAAGCGCCCGAGGCGCCGCTGGCCAGCTGGACACTGTCCATGCCGGGGATGCTGGGGGTCGTGGAGTATGCCTGAAGCTCGATCGTGGTACGCTCCGGCAGGGCCAGTGTGAGCGTGCATTCAAACTGCCGGGCGCCCACCGTGGGGGCGATGACACCCTCATAGTCGTCGGCGCTGGAGATCAACAGCCGGGTTCCCACCGGCTGAACGGAGGGGACGCTGAGGGTCACACGGTAGGAGATCTGATAGGTGCCCGCCTTCTGCGGGCAGAACACCGACTTTCCCCCGAGCATCGAGCTTGAGTCGCCCAGGAAGAGCTCCGGGCAGACGACCGACACATCCGAAAAGCCGATGAAATCATCGTCGCCAAGGCCGATGCTGTTGCCCCGGGTGTTGGCGGCGTAGGCGGCGATGGCCGTGGGGTTGGGTCCCGGGGCCCCGGTGGGGCCGGTGGGGCCGGCGGGCCCTTCCGCTCCGTCGGGGCCGTCGGGGCCATCGGGACCGGCCTCGCCCTCGGCGGGGCCCTCGGGACCCTCGGGGCCCTCGGCGCCCATGGGGCCCTCGGGGCCGGGGAGTGTGGGGGCCTTCAGCACCGCGCCCAGTTTGGATGTCAGCGCCATCTGCTGCTCCATAATGCCGGACAGGGTGTCCTTCACGCTTTTGTTGACCTGCATCACCTCGTCCAGGGAGGCCGCCTCGTCCAGACCGGGCATGGTGCCCAGGACGTATTGCAGCTTTTCGCCCTCGACGTTGAGGAGGTGGCTCAGGCTCAGCTCCTCGGCGGCGATGGAGGAGATGATCTCATTGAGGCTGCCTTCTCGGGTCAGCGGGGGATCATTCTTGGGGAATGTGGGCATTGACATAAAATACCCCTCCTTAGCTCAGACGGACCATGGACAGGGAGGCCCCGATGGAATTGGGCAGCAGAGTCACCAAGCCCGCGTAACCGTACACCTGCAGGGAGACCTTGGCCCCCGCCGCCAGATCCACCAGGAAATCGTTGGACAGGCGGCTCAAAGGTGCCGTCTGCGGCATGACGTTGGAGGCTTCGATTTCCGTACCGTCGACCATCAGCCGGGCGCCGAGGGTCAGGGGCGTGACGGAGTTGATATTATAGGAAACCCGATACCGTCCGGCCTCCGCCACGGTGAAGGTGTCGTTTGCCCCGTTGACCGTGATGTCGGGGGACAGGGTCTGGGCGTCGGGCAGAGCCACGTTGGTTCCGGACATGAGGACCGTGAACGCCGCGCCCTTGGTGCTGGCGGCATAGGCGTTGGTGGCGGTGACATTGGGTCCGGTGGGACCGGTTGGGCCGGCAGGGCCGGTGGGGCCGGTAGCGCCTGTGGCTCCAGGGGCTCCGGCGGGGCCGGTGGGGCCGCCTGCGGGGCCGGCAGGGCCCTGGGGGCCGGTGGGGCCGGTGGGGCCGGTGGGCCCCTGCATGGGAGAGGCGTTCAGAGCGCCCTGCATCTTCCCTTTCAGGAAGATCTGGTTCTGAACAGCAGTCTCCAGCAGACCGCGAACGCTCTCATTGGCGTTCAGCACGTCTTCCACGGTTGCTGCGGGGCCGCTGAGGCCGGGCAGGGTTCCGAGGATATATTGCATCTTCTCGCCCTCAGCATTGAGGATATGGCTCAGGCCAAGCTCCTCCATGGCGATGGAGGAAAGAATCTGATTAACCGCATCTTCCCGCTGGATGGGCGGGTCAACGTTGGGGAAACTGGGTAGAGACATAATTGAGAAGCTCCTTTCACACTGTGGGTTGCGCTGCGAAAGCGCATAGGCATGCCGGCGGGAGAGGAAGGCTCTCCAGCGCCGTGCCCGAGATACTCTATGCGCCTGCACGCCGACAGGTTCCGACTGGAACCTGATTGCCGCTTCCGTCATAGGTTGGAACGGTGGCAATCGATATCATGCCGTAACACTCCGACCCCGGCGGTCGCTTGAACGTGCTGATGAAACCTCCATTGTTTCGCCGAGAAGCAGCGCCAAACGCGGGCGGTAGAGAGGAGAACTGAGCATGGGAATGACCATTGGTACGGATACAGTCGTGATGCTGGCGGAGCTCCTGTCCGCCCTGGGCGTGATAGGCGGCGTGGTCCTTTGGCTCTTCAAGTTTGTTCAGCGGAGCAGAAGACAGGCGGAGGAGCTGAAGTCCATCCGCAAGGAGCAGACCCTGACCTGCTACGGGCTGCTGGCCTGTTTGAAGGGCTTAAAGGAGCAGGGCTGCAACGGCCCGGTTACGGAGCCATGAACCGGCTCGAAGAGCATCTCAATCAGGCTGCGCACGACGAAGAGGGCTGAAGGCAAATCCTGTTCACAGGCTTTCCCGCGCCTGCCGGAGAAGCGGAGGCGCTTAAAACATGAGCGAATCTTACAATATGGGGAACGGTACATTATGAATCAGATTGACTGGAAACGAAAGCTGAGCTCCCGCAAGCTTTGGGCAGCGATAGCGGGCATCGTCACGGGCCTGGCCATGGTGTTCGGACTGGATGAGAGTACCATCAGCTCCGTAGCAGGCGCTGTGGTATCGGTGGCTTCCGTGGTGTCCTACATCATTACCGAGGGCAAGGTGGACGCGGCGGGGGTCAAAAAGGTTACGGATAATAAGACGTGAAGCAAAATCGCATATTGGCTCTTGCCGAAAAGCGCGAGCCAAAGGGCTCCCGCCGGTTTTAGCGGCGGGAGCTTCCTTTTGACAAACGCTGAAAAAAGCAGTGGCTTTTTGTAGTGGATATGCTAAAATCAAGTTGTAAGGGGATCGATTGATGGAGAGAGACACCCGTGGCGGAGGATATCTGCATCACCGGCGAAAACGCCCAGTGTGTATACTATTGCAACAGGATGATTTCCGCCCAATACGGTACGGAATTTGTGAAATCCAATTATCAAAATGTCCGGAAGGTCTATAGTATCTGGATCTGTCTGGATGTGCCGAAGGAATGGGAGAACACGATAACCCGCTATCACATTGTTGAGGAAAATCTTGTGGGCCGCACCAGAGAGCAGATCAAAAATTATAATCTGCTGACTGCGGTGCTGGTGGGCTTAGGCAAGCCAGGTGGAGAAAACTATGATGGTGTGCTGAAAATGCTGGGAGCATTGTTCTCCGGAGAGAACATCATCACCGAAAAGAAGCGGATATTGGAGCAGGATTTTGATATTCCCATGACAGAAACATTGGAAAGGAGGCTGTCGGAGATGTGTAATCTGAGCCAGGGCTTTGAGGAACGCGGTATGAAGCGGGGCTTTGAAAAGGGACGTGTTGAGGGCCTGGCAGAAGGACGCATTGAAAGTACAATCAGCACCATCAGGAGCTTAATGGGAAGCATGGGCTGGACAATGGAGCAGACCATGGATGCCATGCAGCTGCCGGCGGCTGACCGTCCGAAATACGAGGAAATGCTGAAGCTACAACAGGTAAGAACCTTCACAGAAAACGATATCCCTAATGGAAGCTGGCAACATGAGATTCTGACAACTTCTATTGGGGATATCGCTCTAGTGACCAGAAAGCCATGAAACCATTGCGCCGCAATGTCTTCAAGAAAATATCGTTTTTATAGCGCAGATGCACGTCGGAGCAAGCTACATATCGCTTGCTCCGACTTTTTCAAAAGTCAGAGCGCGCTCATTGCGCTGCTCCTCCTTCCCGAATCGAACCCGCTTCGCTGGACTTCGATTTGGTTTTGGGCGCAATCTCGAACGAAAATCGATTTTGCCCACTTATTGCATGATAAGTTGACAGATTACACCAGGGGGGGTAGTCTGTCAACTTTTATGTATAATCACATAAAACCTTTGTGCCGCAGTGGTTTCACTGCGGTATTTTTGTTATTAAAGGAGGATCATAATGAACTCAATTCAAAAAAGTGAAGCAATTAAAAGCAGTCTCCGGAAAGGGTTTCAGGATGACAGTTCCAAAATGGCAAAGCGTAAGTGCTACAGATACACGATCAGTTCTGTTGGAGAACTAGAAATAAATCCGGACGAAGCCAAGGTGGTGAACTGGATATTTGAACGGTATCTTGCTGGTGACAGCCTTGGGAAAATTGCTGCGGGTCTGGAAAGGCAGGGCATTCCCTCCCCCACCGGCAGGCCCAAATGGAATCGGGAGGCAATTGACAAACTGCTCTCCAATGAAAAATACACCGGACGGGTGCTGCTCCAGAAGACGCTCAGCATCGGCGCTGTCCAGATCGAAAACAATGGCCTCATGGAACGGTATCTCTACACCGGTTCCCATGAGACCATTATTTCTGACGAGATGTTTATGGCGGTACAGCAGGAGAAACTCAGCCGCTCCAAAGAACCGCAAAATCACATTGCCATGAAGCTCTCGCTTTGATATAATGAAGAAAACTGCGGGAGGCCATGCGAATGCGAAAGGTGACTGAAATTCTTCCTACGCAAGGCCATCGTTCAATGGAACTGCGTCATCTTCGTGTAGCTGCTTACTGCCGGGTCAGTACAGAGTTGGAGGAGCAGACCAGCAGTATCGAATTGCAGGAGCGGCACTATTCACAGCTGATTTCAGCAAATCCCAATTGAGAAAGTGCCTGCATTTTTGCGGAAAGAGCTACTGGCTTAAACACAAAAGAACGGCTAGAGTTTCGCCGGATGATCGCACAGTGCCGCAAGAAGAGAATTGACTTGATTCTGACGAAGTCTATCAGCCGTTTTGGCCGCAATACGCTGGATATGCTGCGTTCGCTGTGGGATCTGCGTGGCTTGGGTGTAGAAGTCTATTTTGAGCAGGAGGAGATGTGGCTGAACGAACAGCGAATACAAATCCTGCTGACCGCCTACTGTGCCCTGGCCCAGGCTGAGAGCGAGGATAAAAGCCGAAACATTAAATGGGGGATTAAGCGAGGGTTTGAAAGCGGCAGTTCAGGTTACGCTGAATTTGTGTGTTTTGGGAATAAGCGTGGAGATGATAGAAGGCTGGCTATTGATGAGCCTGACGCTAAGATTGTTCGGAAGATGTTTGAGATGAGGGCTGCTGGAAGTAGTCTTGGAGCCATTTCAAAATGGCTGTATGAGAGTAAGGTTCCATCCCCAACAGGAAAACCCCATTGGAGCCGGGAGACAATCAGCAAGCTGTTGAGAAACGAGAAATATGTGGGGGATGTTCTGCTCCAGAAAACCTTTATAGCGGATTTGTTTTCTGGGAAACAGGTTAAGAACCAAGGTGAGTTAGAGAGATTTTTGATACAGGAGCACCACCCGGCGATTGTAAGCAGGGAGCTGTTTGAAACAATCCATCAGGCACGCAAAATAGATCCATAAAGGACTGATAAAAGTCAATACCGGCAAACAACAAAGTGATTGCTTTTCCCTCTCCGGCATCAGCCTTTCTTCCTGAATCGTTGTGCCGCAAGGGAATCAAAGAAAAATCGATTTTGTCCGCTTACTCCAGCGAAAAAGCCTAGAGCCGCAATGGTTCTAGGCTTTTTTCATGCCCGTTTTCCAAACGGTTTCCCTTATTTTTCACTTATTCCCATTCAGGCCTCGGAAACGCCTTGAATAAACTTCTCCATCCGTTCAGCACTGGCCCGCTTCATTTCCTCCGTGACATGCCCATAAACGTCCAGGGTAAAGGCGGCGGTATGGTGTCCGAGATTACTTTGAACCGTCTTAATATCGTCCCCGGCCCGAAGCGAGGCCACGGCGTAGCTATGACGGAAATCATAAGGTCTCGGCGCATTACCGGACACCTTGCCAAGACCAGCTTCGTCCCAGCACAAGTGAAATACTTTTGTTAGCCAGCTGCCATTGTATGCGGCTCCTTTGAACCGTTGGCAAGGGAACAGATATGGACTGTTGGGGAACTCATGTGCTGTGTAAGGAATGTATTTGGCGCAAATATTTGTCATTTCTGGCAGCATAGCAACGATACGGTCTTTATGCCCTTTCGATTCCGGGTTAAAAATCGTACCCTCAGAAAGATTCAGGTGCTCTCTTTGAATCAGGCGGGCTTCGTGAGGACGCAAACCGCAAGTATACATCAGCCGAAAGATCACCAGTATTTGGAGATGCCGTATACGGCACTTTGGCAGGATTGGCAGGGAATCAGCAGCTTGGAAAAAACATTTTAATTCTTCCGATGAAAAAATATGTGGGATATACTGCTGGCTTTATAACAGCCCACGCATTTCCAATTTCAGGTGTAATTGTTTCCGCACCGGGAAATCCAGCCGCGCAAAAACGGTCAAACACATGCAAAACCCGCTCACTATCTTTATATGGATACCCAACTGCGTGTTTTGGGCAACCATCTGCTCAATATGGGGTCCCAGCCTGCTGGTATAGCCGCTGCTCATTGCAGTTCCTCCCTTCCTATGGGAATCAACTGCAAATCAAGCGCACATTCGGCAAGCCCCGGCTTGTGAACCGCGATGTAGGGCTTCGTGGAGTCCGTATTCCTTTGCCCAAGAATCTCCGTGATCAGCTCAAGAGGAGTTTCCGCCTCCAGCATTCAGTTCGCAATTGTGCGTCTAAAACTGTGAAACCCTTTCCGCTCATTTTCCGGCCATTCGATCCCCGCTTGAACTGTGTTCCTGCGCACGATAGAATGGGCGGACCATGTTTTCATCGAGGGATAAGGCTTTCTGATCCGCAGAAATATGATAGAATTTTCCTGCGATTTTGGACGAGCGTACATGATATATTCCGCAATTGCGTTCAGAACGCTCATCGGTACAGGAAGGGTTAATTCCTGCGCGGTCTTACTCTGGGTCAGATGAATTTCTCACTTTTACCAATTGATGCTTGTGAACGTCAGTTTCAGAACGTCTATGCCCCGAAGTCCGGTGTGCAGCGCCAACATCAAAATAGCATAATCCCGTTTCCCACATGTGGCAGAGCGATCAATACCGGAGATGATTGCCATGGCTTCTTCCTGTGTAAACCCAACATGAAGATTTTTCTGGGAAGGGGCCTTGATTGAAAATACGTTGTCAAGATGGACCTCAGTAAGCCCCCGCTCATAGAGATAGGTTCCAAAGCCTGCCTCTCAAGATAGACAGAGCATCTCCTATATGCTGGTAACTTTCGGCAAGCTTGGGGATATAACTGATGACATCAGTCAGGGTGATATTTCGGACACTTTCATACCTGAAGAAGACTGCATACATCAGAAAATGTTTTATAATGGGCTTAGTACCTCGAACGGTGGTTTCCTTGCAGCCATTCTTTCGTTTCTGCTCTGCATAGTCTTCGAGGAGAGAGTGGTACGCAGGGGAAGGGTTCACGATGTACCACGGTGTCAGGGACTGCCACTGATACGGTTCCCCTGCTGCGATACGTTCCATGATTGCTGCAATTTTCCGAACGGCCTTAAATTTTTCCGGATACACATTGCTTTGCTTGTACCGCTCTCGGAACCAGGCCACGCAATCGTTGATACTTTCAGAAGTATACATCCCAATTCCCTGCTGCTGATAGTACCTTCTGATGGGAACTACGCCGTAGTACCAATATTGCTGGTAGGTTTTCTTGGCGTAATCCTCCTGGAGCATGCAATCATACGACTTTTGCGTCATATCCGTTATGGATATGACATTCTTTTGCTCTTTTCGGCATAACTCGTTTTTCGGCATTTGTAGTCACAACGAAACGGGAGAATGCCTCCATGCACGGGATCGGCCTTGCCAACGTGCGCCGGGAGGCGGAGAAGTATATAGGAGAATTGGAGCTGAAAGCAGTTCAGCAGGTATTTTCCGCAGCGGTTCTATTGCAGGAAAGGAGCAAGCTATGAGCAGTATCATCCGACCTAATTATGAGACAAGAACATATAGCACCCCCGTTAAGGCTCGTGAAGCCAAACAGACTTGGACACAGAGCAGAAGCTTCCTTGATCTGGCGGCAAGGGCCAGTCAGGGCAAATCCGATATGCTGGAAATCAGCGATCAAGCGCGAGGTGTTACCAATTCACAAACACAGGCAGTTTCCGATAACGAAGCCTTAGAAAACTTCAAAAAAGAAATTTGGTCTGAAATAGATTCTATGTCTTGGGGGTCAAGTGTTTCTGTCCAGATAACAGATGATGCTTTTGAGAAAATGATGGTAGATAAGGAGTTCAAAAACAAAATGATGAACTTGATTCGAGAAGATGCCTGTGGCTCTAATACAATGTGCGGTGGAACAATCATACGCATTGATGGCAACGGTTATAGTGGATATTCCTATATGGATAATCATGCTGCTTCTGGACGGGCGGCAGTTGAAACACATTCTAAAGGAAAATCGGCTTTCTACTCAAAGAAAATTGATAAAAAGCGGCAGGATGAGAGGATTCTTCCACGCAAAAGAGATATGGAACGCGTAGCAGAGGCAACGGCAGACCGGCGTGATGCCAGAGCGCGTATCGCTAAAGCAGAAGCACAGAAAAAGTCCTTCAACAGCATAGCAGACCTGCTAAAAACGAGAATAGGGACTACTCCCTCCACTACGCTGGAAACGTCTTTACCCGCAGGGGCGGATGTGTCTTTCTTCGATTTGTGATATAACGGGAAAAGGTGATACAATGAGCAATACGATTCAGCCGAGTTACGGGGCGCAGACATACAGCACCCCCGCAAAGGCCCGTGAAACAAAGCAGCCGGGACGCAGGGCAGCAGCTTCATGGATATGGCGGCACAGGCCAGTGAAAAGAAAAATGATGTATTTGAGATCAACGGAACAGAGGCCACCCAGCAGAAAGCGGAGTTATCGAAAGCAGAGGAAATGCAGCTCTTTAAGAAAGAGTTTTATGAGGACTTGTCGAAAATAATCTGCAATCCAATAGTAAGTAATGCGGCTGTCAATATATCGGACGCAGCATTTCAAGCTATGAAAGATGATCCAGAATATAGAGCACAGGTTCTCTCCTTGCTTCAAAGGGATTTAGGCGCTTCTTTTGCCCCAAGAAATTGTTCTATTCTGATTACTGTTGGAACAGACCTCAATCAATACAGAGCCGATTCATGGCCTGTTAGTAATGATTCTGAATTTCATTCACGCTCAAAAGGCAGCTTTTGGGAACAGCGCATGGAACGTCATAAAAAATATATGGAACTTGCCGAGGAAGCCGCAGCGAAACGGCGGTTGATGATGAAACTCCGTATGAACGGCGGTTCCGTCAGCGCCGCAGAACTTTTGATGGGGTTGCTTTAAGGGAGGAAATAGTGTGAGCAATACGATTCAGCCGGGTTATGGGACACAGACATACAGCGCCCCCACAAAGGCCCGTGAAACAAAGCGGGCGGGGACACAGGGCAGCAGCTTCATGGATATGGCGGCACAAGCCAGCAGAAGCAAGGCCGACACGTTCACCACCGGCCTGGGCGGTCTGGCAGGTATGGCGGCGATGCCTGCCAGCCTGATGATGGATTTGGCGGTTCGCTCCGGCGGACAGGTGCAGGCCGGAGGAGCGGAGGCGGCAGAGTCCCCCTCTCTGGAAACCATGCTGAAAGCGAAATATCCCAATATTCACTACCACGTTTTTGACGCCAGCAGCGGTTATTGGCGCACCCGAAACGACTACCCCCACTATCTGCTGTACCAGGACGGGGACAAGGCACAGGAAACTTTGGAGAATTGGCAGCCCACCGGGTCCAATCCCTTCTACGGCTCCATTGATGGCAGATTTACCGCTCCAAAGGAGATTCACGCCCTGGGCAACGTCCCGCCTGGGAGCAAGGCCGTGGTCATTCATCCCAAGGTGCAGGAGCGTATGGAGCAAGACCCGGCCTATGCCCAGGAGATTTTTGCGAAGATCGACACCTGGTTTGCCTTTGACGTGGCGCGGAACGAGGCTATCATGCCGGGGAGTACATGGGATATGTCCCAGGCCGTTGCTATCGGAGAAGACGGCAATATTTGTAACGCCTGTTCTTCCAGCGCAGGCGGTGAGATCACCTACTCCAAGAGCGGTTCTGACGATGAAGAAAGCTGGTGGGATTTGCGTATGGCCCGCCACGCCGAGTTTATGAAGCTGGCGGTGGAAAAGCAGATTCAGCGGCACATCCAGGCATCCCAACTGGCCGCGTCCGCCGCGGCGAAGTCCCAGCTTGCCGCCATGCTGACAGGCGGAAATCTGCGGGAGATTTTCGGCAGCGAGATTGCCGGCATTCCCACCGAAACCGTTCTGGCGATTACGCAAGCCCAGGTTTGGGGCGGCGGAATGATTTTGTGATTACGGCAAACATCCAAAATGCTGACAGCAGTCCGGCAGATGCAGGCTGCGCATCCCTGCGTCTTCCTCCCTGACGGGTATCAGCCCGCCTGCGCTGTCATCCCTGTGCTGTACCGCCTGCATCCGCCTCCTTTGATGACATGATTTCCGGGGATTGCTATAGGAACATTGGAACAGGAATGTTCGGCCTGCTGTAATTCCGTGCAGAAACGCGAGAAAAAGACGGCGTAACCGAAGCTGCGCCGTCATAAATCGGATGATTTTCACTTGCGGGCACCCCTCGGGGCAACTTCCTTACGGGAGCTGCCCCGAGGGTACAGCACTTTTTCCCGGTTTTTTGCCTTACAGGGTTGCGATGAACCGCTCGACCCGGTCCAGACCTTCCTTCAGGTCCTCGTCGGAATAGCAGTAGGACAGGCGCACATACCCCTCAGTGCCGAAATATACGCCGGGGATGAGGCCTACCAGACCCTCCTTCAGCATTTTTTCGCAGAAGGAGAGGGAGTCCATGCCGAACTTCTTGATGTTGATAAACATGTAAAAGGCCCCCTCGGGTTCCTGGACCTCTAGACCCATACCGGTCAGGCGCTTGTATACATAGTCCCGGCGTTTGCGGAAAAGCTCCACCACCGGAGCGGTATCGCTCTCCAGGGCGGCCACGCAGGCGGGCTGGACGAAGGCAGGAGCGGAGACCACGGAATACTGGTGGAAAATCTGCATCCGGTCCCGGATGGGGGCGTCGGCCATGCAGTAGCCCAGCCGCCAGCCCGTCATGGCGTAGGGTTTGGAAAAGCTCTGGATAACGATGATCCTGTCCCGCATATCCTGATATTCGGCGAAGCTGTGATAACGATCCGTATAAATCAGGGCCCGGTATACATCATCGCAGAGGACGAAGATGGGCTTGTCCTTCAAAATTTCATGGACGGCGTCCAGAGTCTCCCGGGTGTAGATGCAGCCGGTGGGGTTGTTGGGGGAGGTGAGGACAATGGCCTTGGTTTGGGGGGTGATGGCTGCTTTCAGCGCCTCCGGGCTGATTTGGAACTGGCTGTTTTCTGTGGGCAGAGCCACCGGCACGCCCCGGCAGAGCTGGGTGATGGATTCGTAGAGGCTGAAAGCCGGCGTGGGAATGATGACCTCATCGCCGGGATTCAGCACGGTGGAGAGGGCGATGAACAGGCTCTCTGTGGCGCCGATGGTCAGAATGATTTCGTCAGGGCTGTAGCGGAGGCCGTGGACCCGTTCCTCAAATCGGGAGACGGCCTCCAGCAGATAGGGATAGCCGTTGCCGGGGGGATAGTGGGTGTCGTTGGCGTCCAGGGCGGCCTTGGCGGCATCCTTGACCGCTTCGGGGGAATTCTGGTCCGGTTCGCCGATGGTCATAGCCACGGCGCCGGGGGTATCCCGCACCAGGAAGGTAAAACGGCGGATGCCGGAGAGCTCCACGCCAAGTACGGCGCTGTTCAGAGTCAGGTCCATGGGGTTCACGCTCCTTTTTGGAATAGGGTTTACGGAGATTTCCCGGGGATATGCAGACAGCCTCCGGGCGGAGGCGGGAATGCGCGGCAGGGGCATGTCCCCCTCAAATATGCACAAAGCACGGTCCCCGTCAATATGAGCACAGTATATGCGGAAAGGAGACGCTTGTCAACCACCGTTTCCCGTCCCGCCGCCGGGCGGGACGCCGCGGCTGCGGCGTCCTCGTGTTCAGCGGTCGCTGGGCATCCAGCAGTCCTGAAAAATCAGGTCGTCGACGTCGCCGGCGCCGGTCCCGAAGTGTTTCATAGCGGTGTCCTCCTTGCTCTGCGTGCTATTGGTCAGTCTATGCAGAGGCGGGGAAAAAGTTTCCTGCCAATGCCGTCCGGACAAAAGATCCTGGCCAATTTCTTCAGGCCGCCGGCGCCGCGGCGATATGACTTCCGCACCAGTCAGACTGCCGCCGGTTTTTGAAGACTGGGGCAAAAAGTCAGGCGTGAAACGGAGGCCTTTTCATAAAAATGGAAACAGACGGTGTTTTTTCAGGCGGGATGCGGCACGCTGGCCCTGCCGGCGGCGCTCAAAGCGGTTTTTCTTTGCCTATAGCAATTCCCGGAAAGCATGACAGCAAAGGAGACGGATACAGGCGGTACGGCACAGGGATGACGGCGCAGGGCGGGCTGACGCCCGTCAGGGAGGAAGACGCAGGGATGTGCCGCCTGTATCTGCCGGACTGCTGTCAGTATTTTGGGGGATTGCTATAAATACTCTGCAAAAGAGCGGAAGGCCGTTGACAGGCAGGGGGCCAGCTCATATAATAGAGGCAATGGAATTCCGAACAGGGAATCCCAATCAGCTATGATGCTATGATGATATTGAGGTGGAGAGAGATGAACAGTATTCGGAAAAAAATCACGGTCTGTTTGATGGCGACAGTTCTGGCCGCCCTTGCGTTTGTGGGCATTTCCAGCATTGCACTGAACTACAGAAGCACCATCGCCACAGTGGACCGGATGATGAGCGAGACGGCTGTACTGGCAGCAGGCCGCATTGAACAGGAACTGACGGCCTATAAAAACGTGGCGATGGACACAGGCCGCATTTCCCAGCTGTCCAGCACCTTAGTCTCTCTGGAGGAAAAACAGGCCGTCATCAATGAGCGGGTCAGCCTCCACGGATTTCAGCGGGGTAATATCATTGGCATGGACGGCATCAGCATTTTTGACGGAAAAGATTACTCTGACCGGGAATATGTCAAACAGGCCATGGCGGGCAATGTCTATGTGTCCGAGCCCCTGGTCAGCAAAATCACAGGCGAGCTCTCCATCATGGTGGCTGCGCCCCTCTATTCCGAGAGGGGGCGGATTGCAGGCGTGGTCTATTTCGTGCCGCCGGAGACGTTTTTGAATAACATTGTGTCCTCTGTCAAGGTCAGCGAAAACAGCCGGGCCTATATGATTAACAAAAACGGCGATACCATCGCAGATGTGACGCTGGAGACCATCACAACACAGAATGTGGAGCGGGAGGCCCAGGAGGATTCCTCCCTGAAGCAGCTGGCCGCGATTCACGCGGACATGCGGCAGGGAAAAGTGGGCTTCGGCAGCTTCCGCGCCGCAGACGGCCCCCGGTTTGCCGCCTATGCTCCGGTGGGCGGGACGGACGGCTGGAGCGTGGCCGTCACCGCCATGAAAAAAGATTATCTGGCGGATACATATTTTGGAATGCTTATCAATGTGCTGGTGATCGTGGCGTCCATTCTGGCATCCGTCGTGGTGGCGCTGAAGCTGTCCAGCAACATCAGCGCACCCATGCAGGCCTGCGCCAGGCGGATGAAGCTGCTGGTGCAGGGGGATCTGGACTCTCCGGTGCCTCAGACCACAGGAAAGGACGAGACTGCGGAGCTGACCCGCTCCACGGCGGAGATGGTGACGGGCCTGAATACCATCATTAAGGACATCGACTATCTGCTGACCGAAATGGCCAGTCAGAATTTCGATATTCAGTCGTCCCACCGGGACGCCTATGTGGGCGGCTTCCAGAGCATTCTGCGGTCCATGCGTAACCTGAAGCTGGAGCTGAGCAATACCATGCGTCAGATTGACGCCTCCGCCAGTCAGGTCTCCTCCGCCAGCGGCCAGGTTTCCACCGGGGCCCAGACCCTGAGTCAGGGGTCCATGATGCAGGCCAGCTCCGTGGAAGAGCTGGCGGCCACCATTCTCGATATTTCCAACAGCGCAAAAAAGACCTCCGCCGCCGCCGAGGAGGCGGGCCAGTATGTCAACCAGGCCGGCGGCATGCTGGGCGTCAGCGTAGAGCATGTCAAAGAGCTGAACGACGCGATGGAGAAGATTTCCAGAGCCTCCGAGGAGATTTCCAAGATCATCGCCGCCATTGAAAACATTGCCTTCCAGACCAACATCCTGGCGCTGAACGCCGCTGTGGAGGCGGCCCGGGCGGGCAGCGCCGGCAAGGGCTTTGCGGTGGTGGCCGACGAGGTGCGGAATCTGGCCTCCAAGTCCGACGAGGCGGCCAAGGCCACCAAGGAGCTGATTGAGAGCTCCATTGCCGCCGTCGCCGAGGGCAGCCAGGCGGTGAACCTGGTAACGGAATCCCTGGAGCAGACCAGCGTTTACGCCGGTCATGTAACCACCCAGATGAGCGCCGTGGTGGAGGCCGTGGAGAAGCAGACCGTCGCCATTACCCAGGTCACGGAGGGCGTCGAGCAGATTTCCTCGGTGGTGCAGACCAACAGCGCCACCGCCCAGGAGAGCGCCGCCGCCAGCCAGGAGCTCTCTGCCGAGGCGGCCAGCCTGAAGCAGCTGGTGGACCGCTTCACCCTGGCCAGGGACTGAGGGAAGACCGAAAAAGCTGTTCCTTTCAAAAAGCGCCCCTGCCAGTCACGGCAGGGGCGCTTCGCTGTATTCCAATGCTTTTGGCACTTTCGATATTTTCGATACGTTCGGCACTTTTGGCGGCTGGGGACTGTCGGCGGCCCGCCCTCCTTCAGCGGAAGCAGATGCTTCCGCTGAAGTGGTTCATGTCCGCCCGCCACCAGACCTCCGTTTTGGGCGGGAGCTCCACCGTGAACGCGAGGGGGTCCCCGGGTTCCCAGCGCTGGAGGACCCGGTCGTCCTCGGTGTAGAATTCCAGCACCATCGTGCCACGGGTGTGGGTGAGCTCTACGGAGAGCTTGCCGCCCTTTTTGGAATACCAGCGGCTCCGGTACCGGTCCGGCGTCCGCCGCCCGGAGCCGGGGACGGAGGTGCAGTTGTCGTAGAACCGCTTCTCATGATAGCCCAGCCCGGTCAGCGGGATGCCCGCCTTCTTCGTCATCCAGACGCAAAACGCGACGCCCACTGCCGCCATTCCGAATATGAGAAGCGTCATCAGCAGGAAATCTCTCCACTCCATACCGCTTCCTCACTTGGCGGCGAAGACCATGACGCTCCGGGGCCCGATGGTGAACCGGCCCTCCTCCAGGACCTCCGGAGTCTGTTCCGCCGTCCGAGTGTCGGCAGCCTTGTGCCAGCGCATCCGGTAGGGCAGGGTCGGCAGCTCCACCTCCAGGGGTTCCCACCACGCGTTGGAGGCGACATAAACCACCTGGGGGGCGCTGCCCCGTTCCTGGCCGGCGAAGAGGACGCCAACATAGCGCTCGTGGTCCCCGAACTGGCCCCGCCAGGGCTCCACGCCGTGGAAGCTGACGTCGGGGAAGCCATAATAGCCGTCGCTGAGATTGGCCCGAAGGATGCGGTATTCCTTCCGCAGGGCGATCATGTACTGAAAAAATTGGAACATGTCCTGATGCCGCGCCAGGAGGCTCCAGTCCAGCCAGGAGGTGACATTGTCCTGACAATAGGCGTTGTTGTTTCCGAACTGGGTGTTGCAGAATTCGTCTCCCGCCAAAAACATGGGGATGCCCCGGCTGCACATCAGGAGAGCAAAGGCGTTGCGGCACATCCTCAGCCGCAGGGCGTTGATCTCCGGATCTCCGGTTTCCCCCTCTGCCCCGCAGTTCCAGCTGTGGTTGTCGCTGGAGCCGTCTGTGTTGTTCCATCCGTTCAGCAGATTGTGTTTTTCATTATAGGCATAGAGGTCATAGAGGGTGAATCCGTCGTGACAGGTGAGAAAATTGATGGAGGCGTCTTTCCGGCTCTTCTCCTCGTAAATGTCCTTGGAGCCGATGATCCGCTGGGCTGCCGCCTGGGCGCAGCCCCCGTCCCCCTTGAGATAGCGGCGCATGTCGTCCCGGTACTTCCCGTTCCACTCCGCCCAGCGGTTCCAGGCAGGGAAGGTGCCCACCTGATAGAGCCCGCCGGCGTCCCAGGCCTCGGCAATCAGCTTCACATCGCCCAGAATGGGGTCGAAGGCCATGGCCTGGAGCAGGGGGGGCTTGTTCATGGGAGTGCCGTCCTCGTTGCGCCCCAGGATGGACGCCAGGTCGAAGCGGAAGCCGTTGACCCGGTAGGTGGTGACCCAGTAGCGCAGACAGTCCAGAATCATCTGGTGGACAATGGGGTGGTTGCAGTTCAGTGTGTTGCCGCAGCCGCTGAAATTGTAGTAGGTTCCCTCGGGAGTGAGCAGGTAGTAGATATTGTTGTCAAAGCCCTTGAAGGAGAAGAAGGGGCCGTCCTCATTGCCCTCTGCTGTGTGGTTGAATACCACGTCCAGGAAGACCTCGATGCCGTTTTCGTTCAGCTCTTTGATGAGGCGCTTGAGCTCGTTGCCCTCCCGGTTGTATTCCACGCCGGCGGCATAGCTGGTGTTGGGGGCAAAGAAGCTGACGGTGCTGTATCCCCAGTAATTGTAGAGCTGTCTGCCCTCATAGACGCGGTCGTCCTGCATCTCGTCAAACTCAAAGATGGGCATGAGCTCCACGGCGTTGACGCCCAGCTCTTTCAGGTAGGGGATTTTCTCCCGGAGCCCGTCAAAGGTGCCGGGGTGGACCACGCCGGAGGACTCATGCCGGGTAAAGCCCCGGACGTGGAGCTCGTAGATGACCAGGTCCTCCATGGGGATGCGGGGCCGCTCCATGTTGCCCCAGTCAAAATCATCCTTCACCACCCGGGCCTTGTAGTGCTGGCCGTGGGAGGTGGAGACGCCCCACTTGCTCTGCCCCGTCACCGCCCGGGCATAGGGGTCCAGCAGGTACTTGGAGGGGTCGAAAATCAGGCCTTTCTCCGGGTCGTTGGGCCCGTAGACCCGGTAGGCGTATTCAAATTCCTCAATGTTCAGCTTGAACACAATCATGGAATACACGTTGCCGATACGGTAGCGCTCCGGGAACCGGAGAATGGCATAGGGCTCCTCTTCCGTCCGGTGGAACAGCAGCAGTTCAATGGCCGTGGCTCCGTGGGAGTGGACAGTGAAGTTCACGCCGCCGGGGATGGCGGTGGCGCCATTGATTTCATAGAAGCCGGGACGCACATCAAAGCCGTTGATATGGTCCATGGGAACCAGATGGATGGTGCGGGGCAGCGCCACGACGCCGCCGCTCTCCTCCGTCTGCATGGTGATCTCTTTTGTTTCCACTGCGGTCTCCTTCCCGCGCCTCCGGGGCAAGACGCATCATAAATTAAATGAAGTACATTTCTATTATACAGATTTCTGTCCGCTTGTCAGCCCCTTCTGCGGCTTTTTTCCAAAATTTTTCCGTTTTCCCTGTCCGGCGGAGGCCTCTTCTGCTATGATGCTTATTCTTTTTTCCGGCGGTGAAAAATTCTGCCGGGCTGAGACGTGTTTAGGGTGAAGGGAGTGAGGAACGTGGTTCCATTTGGTACCGATGAAACCATCAGCCGGGTCGTGGAGGCCTACAGCCCCATGCTGCTGCGTCTGGCCGCCGCCCGTCTCCAGTCTGCCGCCGACGCAGAGGACGCGGTGCAGGAGGCGTTTCTGCGGCTGCTCACCGCCGCGCCTGTGTTCCGGGACGCCGAACACGAAAAGGCCTGGCTGATCCGCACCACTCTTCACCGTGCCAGTGATCT
This sequence comes from Oscillospiraceae bacterium, assembly GCA_910575505.1. Lineage (GTDB taxonomy): Bacteria > Bacillota > Clostridia > Oscillospirales > Oscillospiraceae > Oscillibacter. The sequence continues at coordinate 62,385 of CAJTFK010000017.1, read as the reverse complement.
CCGCCGCCAGGCGGAGCGCCGGAATGTTCCCTTGGAGGATGTTTCCGAGTCCGCCGGCGAAGGAACGGCGGAACGGGGGCGCGCTGTCCGGGAGGCCGTCCAGGCCCTGCCGGAGAAATACGCCTCTGTCATCCACCTCTACTATTACGAGGGCTATTCCATGAAAGAAATTGCCAGACTGCTGGGTCTGCCCGCCCCCACGGTGGGCACCCGCCTGGCCCGCGGCCGGGAGCGGCTGCGGCAGATGCTGAAGGAGGAATGTTTATGAGCCTGAATCGGGACGAGTACCGGTCCGCCTTTGATGAACTCTCCTTTTCCGCGGATTTTCAGGAGCGGACAGCGGAGCTGCTGCGAACACGCGCCCGTGAACTGGAAAAGGAGCGTACTGAAATGATGTTTGCGAAACCTAAGAAAATGGCGGTGCTGATTGCCGCCTGCATCGCCCTGCTGGCGGTGTCCGTGTCCGCCGCCGTGCTGCTGATGACTCCCGCCCAGGTGGCGGAGGAGCACAACCAGCCTCTGCTGGCGGAGGCCTTCCAGGGCCCCGACGCCATTCTGATTGACGAGACCGTGGAGAGCGGGGACTTCTCCATCACCCTGCTGGGTCTGGTGTCCGGGCGGAACCTGGACGTTTTGAACCCGGACCTGGAGAAGGACCACACCTATTCCGTCCTGGCCCTCCGCCGCCTGGACGGGACGGCCCTGACGAATCAGGATTTTGATTTCATCTCCTACACCATGACCCCCCTGGCGGCGGGCTGCTCCCCTACGGCGGTGAACAACTGGACTCTGGGGGCCGGAGCGTCCGGCCTGGCTAAGGACGGCGTTTACTACTACCTGCTGGATACCCAGAGCATCGAGATGTTCGCGGACCGCACGGTCTATATGGCCTTCTACGAGGGCAGCGCGCCCAACAACTCCATTTTCTATGTGAACGACGACGGGACCATCCGGTTCTGCGACGACTTCACCGGCGTTCAGGCCCTGTTCACTCTGCCCCTGGACCCCGCCAAGGCGGACCCGGCGGCGGCAGAGGCCTTCCTGGCTGAGAATCCCATGGGCTGGACCAATGAGCGCAGCACCCCGGAAGAGGGTTGGGACCCGGAAGAGGATTGGGACATTGAGCGCCACGAGACGGAGGACGGCGAGGAGATCATCATCCGGGCCGCAGGCGGGGACGGCGGAGACGCATAATCCAGGACAGGGACACAGCCGGAGGCGAAAAAGTCCGGCCTTCGGAAGGACCCGGACAAGGGGATGATTTCCCGTGAGACCCCATCCGGGACCTGAAGGATGCACGGCAAGGCGTCCGGGACGGCGCCCTGGCAGCAATCCTGAAGGATCGCGGTCTCTTCGCCGCCGCCTCCGCGGAGGGTACGCGCTTTGAAGCGGCGGGGGACGGCGCAGCCGCCATCCCCGGCAAATCAGAAAACGGGACCGGCAGGGAAGTGTTCCTGCCGGTCTCGCTCACATTTATTACTTCCGAATTGAGAACCTGCATTCACAACCGCTGAACGCTGTCTGAACGGCCTTTTTCCCGCCATACCGCGTCGATTTCCCCTGCAATCCGTCAGGATTGCTGCGGAAAATTTCCTTGTCTGGCAGGGAAAATCCTCGCCCATCCAGCGCCCCCAGCTGTGAATACAGGTTCTTGATTTGGAAATAATACACAGCCGGGAGCATGGGCACGGAACAGCCTGCTGCGAAAGCAGCAGGCTGTTTCAGCTGGGGGCTGCTTATTTGCGGTTGACCTCGTCGAAGACCTTTTCCACCGCCGCGCCGGGGGCCGGGGTGAGGAGGCTCACGATGACAATGGCGGCCAGACCCACCGCAAAAGCGGGCAGCAGCTCATAGATGTTCCAGATGCCGCCCAGGGGCTTGATCTGGAATTTCCACACGAAGATCATGATGCTGCCAGCCACCAGGCCCGCCATGATGCCCTGACGGTTGCTGCGCTTCCAGAACAGGGCGCAGAGAATGGCGGGGCCGAAGGTGGCGCCGAAGCCCGCCCAGGCGAAGGAGACGATCTGAAACACGTTGCTGTCCGGGTCCCGGGCCAGGAACAGGGCGATGATGGCGATGACCACCACGGTGAGCCGGGCGATGAGCATGGTCTGTTTCTCCGTCAGCTTCACGCCGAACACGTCCTGCACCAGATTCTCGGAGAAGGCGGAGGAGGCGGCCAGAAGCTGACTGTCGGCGGTGGACATGGTGGCTGCCAGGATGCCCGCCAGGATGCAGCCCGCGACGATGGCGGGGAAGATGCCGTAAGTGGACAGCAGATCGGAGAGCTTCACAATGATGGTTTCGGTGGCGCTGCCCTCCAGGAAGGGCACCCGGCCCGCAGAGGACACCGCGTGGCCCACGATGCCGATGAACACCGCCACGCCCATGGAGAGCACCACCCAGACGGCGGCGATGCGGCGGGAGAGGGTCAGCTCCTCCTCGTTCCGGATGGCCATGAAGCGGACCAGGATGTGGGGCATGCCGAAGTAACCCAGGCCCCAGGCCATCATGGAGATGATGCGGATGAAGCCGTAGGGCTCGGCGGAGTTGGTGGAGACGTTATAGGTCTCGGAGAAGCTGAAAAAGCCGGGGAGGGTCCGGGCGTGGGCAATGACCGCGTCCATGCCGCCGGCCTGGACCACACCGAAGACCACGATGACGGCCAAGGCACAGGTCATGATGACGGACTGGATCAAGTCCATGGTGGCCACGGCAGAAAATCCGCCGATGGAGGTGTAGCTGATGATGACGATGGCGCCGACGACCACCGCCGCCATGTAGTCCCAGCCGAAGAGGCTGTTGAACAGCTTGCCGATGGCGGCCAGGCCGGAGGCCACATAAGGCACGAAGAAAATCAGGATAATCAGGGCGGAGATGCACATAATCACCGGTTTTTTTTCGTCATAGCGCTTGGAAATGAAGCTGGGGATGGTGATGGCGTCCAGCTTCACGCTGTACCGGCGGAGCTTTTTCGCCACCAGCAGGAAATTCAGATACGTGCCCGCCGCCAGGCCGATGGCGGTCCAGCTGGCGTCGGCCACGCCGCTGAGGTAGGCAAGGCCCGGGATGCCCATGAGCAGATAGCTGCTCATGTCGCTGGCCTCGGCACTCATGGCGGTGACCAGGGGACCGATGCCCCGGCCTCCCAGGTAAAAGCCCTCGGCGCTCTTTTTGGAACGGCGGCCGATCATCACGCCTGTGAAGATGACGAAGCACAGATACAGGATGATGGTGGCCATAATGCAGATTTGTGCAGCAGACATGTACGTTCTCTCTCCTTTTCGCAATTCAATGTGTGGAATCATACCACAGTTTCCACCGGAACGCAAGATAGAACGGTGTACAGAATGAATTCTATACACCGTTCCTTCTCTTTTTTTCATATCTCTTTTATTTCAGCTGTTTTCCGCCGGACGGTTTTTAGGAATCTGTTTCGGCGCTTCCCGTGCGGTTTTTCCGCTTTCCGGCAGATAGCTCCGGAGGAACATGGGGGTCACCTGATCGGTGTAGGCCACCAGGGAATACTCCCCGCCGCAGAGGCACCAGTCATACAGCAGGGCCCGCTCCCACAGGGCGTAGGCCTTGACGATTTCATTGGCGGTCAGGTCCGTCCGCAGCTGCCCCGCCCGCTGGCCCTCGGCGGCAATCTTCCGCAGGAGGCGGAAATAGGTGCGGTTTCGGTCCAGCAGATGCTTTTCTCCCCGGGCCAGCAGCTGGGTGGAGAGGAGCCGGGCCAGCAGGTCCAGAGAGATGCCGCCGTCAATCATGGCGAAGAGCTCGTGGTTCAGGAAAATGAGCTTGTCTATGGCGGGCAGGCCGGGGTCCATGGCGGGAATCAGCTCCTCATACTTCTCGTCGAAGACGTTGGCCAGGGTGCCGAGGAGGGCGTCCTTGCCGTCAAAATAGTGGTAAAAGGAGCCTCTGGAGGTCTCGGATTCAAAAATGATGTCCTCCACCGTGGTGTCCTCGTAGCCCTGGTCGTAGAAGAGCCTCCAGGCGGCGGAGATGATGCGGTTTTTGGTGTTGCGGGCGTTTTTTCTGGGCATGGGCCGGCCTCCTTTCGCCGTGGGGGTGCGTATGGGCTCTCAGGTCCGCAGGCTCTCCGGGTAGACGCCTTCCTCGTGGAGCCGCCGCAGCTCTCCGGCCACAAGGGCGCGGTCCTCCTGGTAGGTCATTCCGAACCACCGGTCTGCCGACCGGAGCACGTCCACCTCCAGCGCCCCTGTCCGAATCAGGTGGTCCACCATCACCGGCAGCAGGCATTCCGCCGCCAGATCCTCCCGGCCTTCCCGCCGGGCCTGGAGCAAGTCCCTCAAAAAGTCCTCGAAGTACCGGTGGAGGGCCGGGAAGATAGAGGGCATGAAGCCCCAGAAGTTCATGGAGACCACCGCCTCCGGATTCAGAAGCCGGTCCGCTGTCAGGTCCCGAAGAGAGCCGCCGGCGCAGAGCTGGATTTTTTTCGTCTCGTGAATGGCCCGCAGCCGTCCGTCCTCCATGGTGCACACGCCCCGGGACACCGAGCCGTGAAGGCTGGCGGTGTTTTTCAGCAGGTAGCCCACCATAGCCGCCCGGCCCGTCTCCGGCAGGGCGTTCAGCGCCCTGTACATCGTCCGGTAGGCGTCCGCGCCGTAGTAGTCGTCGGCATTGATGACGCAGCAGGGCCCCTGGACGCAGGATTCCGCGCACAGCAGGGCGTGCACCGTGCCGAAGGGTCTGGACCGCTCCGCCGGAATGGTATAGAAATCCGGTATGGAGGAAAAATCCTGACAGGCGAAGGCCACTTCCACCGGCCGGCCGTCCAGGGCGGTTTTCCGCCGGAGATAGCCGCCGCAGAGGCCTTCTACCATCTCCGCCATCTCCGGCTTGACGATGAATACCACCTTGCCAAAGCCCGCCCGAAGGGCGTCGCAGATAGAGTATTCCATCAGGATTTCGTTGTGGGGGCCGATGCCGTCCACCTGCTTGTCTCCGCCGTAGCGGGATCCCAGTCCCGCCGCCATAATGACCAGGGAGACCTGTCTGCCGTTGCTCATGCCGTCGCTCTCCTTATTTAATCTGTCCCGGTGTGCTGAGTGGACACTGCCCGCGCCCGGAATATTTTCCTTATGATACCGCATTTTTCGCATATTTGCAACCCGGCTTTCCTGCGAGGAGTGTCCGTTCACGCATTTTATCAGGATAAGGTGCAGGGGGTGAACTTTACGCCAGACACCTGCCGTAACGCCCGCCTGTTTTCCCGGCTGCGCCGGACTTCCGGCAGGAGGGGCCGGAGCCCGGCCCCTGCATGAAATCTCCGAATGGGGCGCTCCCTTCCCGCGCCTCCGCGCCGTTTGTCAAAAGACAGGCCCGGCGCGGCGTACCTCCTGCCGGGAACACCGTCTAGAATACCCCGGAGGGGGCCGCCGGGGGCGGCTCCCGCGAAGCGCCGTTCAGCCGGATGCGCCCTTCTCCCGGGGCGGGCCCGGCTGTAAGCGGCGGCGTCTGAAGCTCCTCCGCCTCCTGCCGCCGAAGGAAAGGGAAAAATGAAAAAGGGATTGCTTTTCTTTGGCGTTCTGCGTATAATCAAGAGAACCAAATCGAAAAGAGGCGTTTGAAATGAACACCGAACAAAAGCTGAATATGACCATGCTCTGCGACTTCTACGAGCTGACCATGGGCAGCGGCTATTTTCATGCCGGATATCAGGACCGGATTACCTATTTTGACGTATTTTTCCGGGATGTGCCCGACAAGGGGGGCTTTGCCGTCTGCGCCGGGCTGGCTCAGCTGATTGAGTATATTCAGGACCTGCATTTCAGCGAGGAGGATATTGACTACCTCCGGGGCCGGAATCTCTTCTCCGAGGATTTTCTGGACTACCTTAGAAAGTTCCGCTTCACCGGGGATATCTGGGCCATTCCCGAGGGAACGCCGATTTTCCCCTATGAGCCGGTGATTACCGTCCGGGCCCCCGCCATTCAGGCCCAGCTGATCGAGACCTTTACCCTGCTGACCCTGAACCATCAGAGCCTGATTGCCACCAAGGCCAACCGCATCGTCCGAGCTGCCCAGGGCAGGACAGTGCTGGAATTCGGCTCCCGCCGGGCCCAGGGCACCGACGGCGCCATCTCCGGCGCACGGGCGGCCTACATCGGCGGCTGCGCCGGCACGGCCTGCACCATCTCCGACCAGCTCTTCGGCGTGCCCGCCGGAGGGACCATGGCCCATGCCTGGGTTCAGATGTTCGACACCCAGTATAAGGCCTTTGAGACCTACTGCCGTCTCTATCCCAACAATGCGACGCTTCTGGTGGATACCTACAACACGCTGAGATCCGGCATCCCCGATGCCATCCGGGCCTTTGACGCAGTGCTGAAGCCCCTGGGCATCAAAAAGTGCGGCATCCGCCTGGACTCCGGCGACATCGCCTATCTCACCCGGAAGGCCCGGAAGATGCTGGACGACGCGGGCTGGACCGAGTGCCGGATTTCCGCGTCCAACTCCCTGGATGAGTACATTATCCAGGATCTGCTGCACCAGGGCGCCCAGATCGACATGTTCGGCGTAGGCGAGCGGATGATTACCGCCAGCAGCCAGCCGGTATTCGGCGGTGTGTACAAGCTGGCGGCGGTGGAGGACGGGGACGGGACCATCGTTCCCAAAATCAAGGTCAGCGAAAACGTGGACAAAATTACAAACCCCCACTATAAAAAGGTCTACCGTATTTTTGACCGGGCGACGGGAAAGGCTGAGGCGGACTATATAACCGTCTGGGATGAGACGGTGGACGATTCCCGCCCGCTGGAGCTCTTTGACCCCAGGGCCACCTGGAAGCGGAAGACCTACACCGATTTCAGGGCGGTGCCTCTCCAGGTCCCCGTTTTCCAGGGGGGTGAGCTGGTATACCGGCAGCCCTCCCTTGATGAGATCCAGGCCTATTGCAGACAACAGGTGGACACGCTGTGGGACGAGGTCAAGCGCTTCGAGAATCCCCACACCTATTATGTGGACCTCAGTCAGAAGCTCTGGGATATCAAGCAGTCCCTGCTGCGGCAGAGCGAGTAACCGCGCCCCGTCCGGGACAGATTCCCGCCGTGAGCCGTAAAATATACGTTCAGACGTGCCTGCTGAAAATTTGCTGTTGAAGACAGGAGCGGCTTTCGCTATAATAGTAAGGAGGAACGCCAGAACGGAGAGGCCCCGGCTTTCCGGAGCGGTCTGGGGACATCTGTAATTCTGCGGCGGTAAGGAGGTCATGGGGCATGTCACGGAAGACCATTCATGTTGAAGAGGGGACCGAGCGGCGAATTTCAGCGGCCGCCAGCCTGTCCATGTGCGCACTGACCGTGCTGGCCCAGATTGCCGTCACGCTGCTGCTGACCCGCTTCCTGAAAGAAATATCCTCTCTGGTCTATGCCCTGCTGGTGCTGGCCGGCGCTGTTTTCGCCATCCGGGTGTACCAGAGGCCAGGCAGCCCCACCTACAAGCTGGTGTGGATGTGCCTGCTGCTGGCGCTGCCGGTGTCCGGCATGATCCTCTTCTGCCTCTGGGGGGGCACCCATCAGGCCAAGCAGCTGAGTCTTCGGACCACGCCGCCCATACCCCAGCGGGAGAGCCAGAAGATGGACAGCGAAATCAGCCTTGCCCGGCTGAAACGCCAGTCACCGGCCTGGGGCCGCCTGGCGGCCTATCTCCAGAAGCGGGGCTTCCTGCTGTACCGCAATACCAATGCCCGGTATTTCAGCGAGGGCGCGGACTTCTTTGAGGACCTGATTGCCCACCTTCAAAGGGCTGAAATTTATATCTTTCTGGAGTATTATATTTTGGCGGAAGGCCGGCTCTGGGATCGTATCTTCGCCGTCCTGAAGGATCGGGCCGCCGCCGGCGTGGAGGTCCACATCACCTTTGACGATTTCGGGAATCTCACCCGCTTCTCCGGGGAGAGTCTTCAGGCCCTGCGGGATGCCGGCATTGAGGTGAAGGTCTTCAACCCGGTGCACCGCTATGTGAACCGCATCTACTTCAACTACCGGGACCACCGGAAGATTGCGGTGATTGACGGGCAGTACGCCTATACGGGCGGTATTAACATCGCAGATGAATACGCCAATCTGATTGTCCGCTTCGGCCACTGGAAGGATACCGCCGTCCGCATCCAGGGGGACGGCGTGTGGGGCTTCGCAACACAGTTCATGCAGATGTGGAAGATGATGGGCGGGACCTTTCTCAACGAGGACGACTACTACCGCCCCCGCCATGAGGAGCTCGGGGCTGCCGGCTACTGTCAGCCCTTTACCGACGGACCCCTGAATAACCCGGACAATCCCATTGAGGAGATTTACCTCCAGCTGATTGCCTCTGCCCAAAGCATGCTGTATCTCACCACGCCCTATTACGCCGTGGAGGAGTCCATGCAGCGGGCCCTGTGCATTGCCGCCGACGCGGGGGTGGACGTGCGCCTGTTTATCCCCGGCGTGCCGGACCACCACAAATTCACCTATATGGTGGCGGAGACCTATTGGGGGGAGCTGCTGAGCCACGGCGTGAAAATCTACAAATACACTCCCGGCTTCCTCCACGCCAAGAGCGTCATGGTGGACCGGGAGGTGGCCCTGGTCGGCAGCACCAATATGGATTACCGTACCTTCCAGCTTCACTACGAATGCGGTGTGCTGCTGTATCATATGCCGGTAGTGGAGGAGCTTTTGGAGGACCTGGACGGCATCATGACCCAGAGCGCCCCCTACACGCTGGAGGACTGGGGCCGCCGGTCCTGGTTTCGGAAGATGTGCGCGTCGGTGTTCCGGCTGGGGGCTATCTGGCTGTAATGGCTCATAGAGGGGAATTTGCCCCCCCCCTTTCCCCGCGGGGGGACGCCGCATCCGTAAGGCGGCGGAGCCGCCAACGGCTGCGAAGTGGATTCCACCCCGCCAGTCTGCGGACTGGTGCGTGCCCCCAAGGAACCACAGGCCGCGGTATTTTTGTGACGCGCATGTTGTCACAAAAATGATTTGAATGTAGCGTTCCGCTTCAACAGAGAAACCGGAGGCTTTGCCTCTGGACCCCTTTTGCCGTTAGGAGAAATGCCCATGTCCCGAACACTCACACCCCAGGAGACCGCCGAGCGCAGTCTGATTAAAACCTACCGCAAGAGCATCTGGAATCCCTTCATCGCCGCGGTGAAGCGCTATGAGCTGGTGGAGCCGGGGGACTGCATCGCCGTCTGCGTCTCTGGCGGGAAGGATTCCTTCGTTCTGGCCAAGCTGATGCAGGAGCTCCGGCGGCACACGGACCGGCCCTTCGAACTGGTTTTTCTGGTGATGGACCCGGGCTACAATCCGGAAAACCGGCGGCTCATCGAGGAAAATGCCCGGACCCTGGGCATCCCCATTGACATTTTCGAGAGCGATATTTTCGACGTCACCGTGCAGGTGGACAAAAATCCCTGCTATCTCTGCGCCCGGATGCGCCGGGGCTGTCTTTACGCCAGGGCGCAGGAGCGGGGCTGCAATAAGATTGCCCTGGGTCACCACTTTTCCGACGTGGTGGAGACCACACTGCTGGGCCTGTTTTACGGCGCTCAGCTCCAGGCCATGCCGCCCAAGCTCCGCAGCAAAAACTTTCCCGGCATGGAGCTGATCCGCCCGTTGTACTGCGTCCATGAGGACGCCATCCTGAACTGGCGGAATTACAACCAACTCCGCTTCCTCCAGTGCGCCTGCCGGTTCACCGAGAATCGGGACGCCTCCGGCGACGGCGTGGGGGACAGCAAGCGCCAGGAAATGAAGCTGCTGCTGCGGGAGCTGAAAAAGACCAATCCCAACATTGAAAAGAGTATTTTCCGGGCCATTCACGGTGTGCAGCTGGACACCTTTCCCGGCTTCAAGCACCGTGGCCGGACCTATACACTGACTGACGCATATAACGGCTCTGCCGGCCTGGAGCCGGGCGGAGACGAGGCATAGACGCATAGAGGAGGAATAACAAAATGGACTACTATCGCTGTGAAAATCCGGACTGTGGCTTTATCGCGGAAGATGAGCCGGACGTTTGCCCCCGCTGCGGCGGCACCTTTTTCAACGCCATGACGGAAGAGGAGCTTTCCGCCGGGGACTGGGTGGGCCTGGGCAACCAGGCCGTGGACGAAAAGCGGGAGACCGACGCCCTGGCCTGCTACCAGCGGGCGGCGGCCATGGACGACGCGCTGGGCCTGACGAATCTGGGCTGGTGTCTGGAGGCCGGCATCGGCGTGGAGGCGGACCCCCGGCAGGCGGTGCTGCTCTATGCCCAGGCGGCCTCCAAGGAGTACATGCCCGCCCTGACCAATCTGGGCTACTGCTATACATACGGCATCGGCGTGGAAGTGGACTACGCCAAGGCCCTGGAGTGCTTCCAGAAGGGTGCGGAACAGGGCTTTCCCAGGGCCCAGTTCCTCCTGGGAGAGGCCTACCGCCGAGGCAGCGGCGTGGAGCAGAACGAGGAGGAGGCGGCCAAGTGGTATCAGTCCGCCGCCTGGCTGGGCTACCCCGGCGCGCAGACGGAGCTGGGCCGCTGCCTGGAGTTCGGCAGCGGCGTGGAGGAGGACCTGGAGCAGGCCGTGAAGTGGTACACCGCTGCCGCCGAGCAGGGCAACGCGCCGGGCATGTGCTGTCTGGGCTTTTGCTATGAGGCCGGACGGGGCGTGGAACAGAGCTGGGAGGAGGCCGTCAAGTGGTACCGCAGGGCCGCGGACAAGGGCTATCCCAGGGCCCTGTGCAACCTGGCCTGGTGCTATGAACACGAGTGCGGCGTCAAGCGGGACTACGCCGAGGCCGTCCGCCTCTACAGGGAGGCGGCAGACCAGGAATATCCCAGAGGCTATCTCTGCCTGGGCCTGTGCTATGAGCGGGGCCGGGGCGTGCCCCTGAACAAGAAGGAAGCCGTGGAATGGTACCGCAAGGCGGCGGAGGAGGGCGACGAGGACGGCGCCTGCTGCCTGGGCTTCATGTACGAGACCGGCGAGGGCGTGGAGCAGAGCTGGGAGAAGGCCGTGGAGTGGTATCAGAAGGCCGCCGAGGCCGGTCTGAGCCGGGGCCAGTGCAATCTGGCCTGGTGCTATGAGCACGGCAAGGGCGTGGAAAAGGACCCCGCCGCCTCTTTCAGCTGGTATATGAAGGCCGCGGAGCAGGGGGACCCCAGGGGCCTGTTCAGCGTGGCGAGGAACTATGACTATGGCATCGGTGTGGAGCAGAATGCCGGGGAGGCCGCCCGCTGGTATCAGAGGGCGGCGGATGCCGGTTCCGCCCCGGCCATGTGTGACCTGGGCGTGTGCTACGAACGGGGCGAGGGCGTGGAGCAGAGCTTTGAAAAGGCTGTGGAGCTCTATCAGAAGGCGGCGGAGATGGGCAACGCGCCGGGCCAGTGCAACCTGGGCTATATGTACGAAAGCGGCCAGGGCGTGGAACAGAGCTGGGAGAAGGCGGTCAAGTGGTACAGTGCCGCCGCCCAGCAGGGCTTCCCCAGGGCCCAGTGCAATCTGGCCTGGTGCTATGAGTTCGGCAAGGGTGTGGAGGTCAACCTGACCCGGGCCCTCCACTGGTACCGCAAGGCCGCGGAACAGGACGACCCCAGGGGCCTGTTCTGCCTGGGCGTCTTCTACAAAAACGGCCGGGGCGTAGAGCGGGATTACAAGGCCGCCGCTGAGTGCTACCAGAAGGCGGCGGACGCCGGCTATCCCAGAGCCATGTGCAATCTGGGACTGTGCTATGAGTTCGGCGAGGGCGTGGAGATGGACCTGTCCAAGGCGGCAGAGCTCTACCGTCAGGCGGCGGAAGAGGGCGACGCGGTGGCGCAGTGCAACCTGGGCTATCTGTACGAGATTGGAAGGGGCGTGGAACAGAGCTGGGCGGACGCGGTCCGGTGGTACAGACAGTCTGCCGAGGCCGGCTATCCCAGGGCCATGTGCAATTACGGCTGCTGCTTTGAAAACGGCCACGGCATGGATGCCGCCGGCGAGGACCCGGAACAGGCGGCAAAATGGTACCGGAAGGCCGCCGAGCAGGGAGACAGCACAGGCGCCTGCAATCTGGGCTACCTCTATGAAATCGGAAAGGGCGTGCCCCAGAGCTGGAAGGACGCGGTCCGGTTCTACCGCCAGGCGGCGGACCGGGACCACGCCCGGGCCCTGTATCACCTGGCCTGGTGCTATGAGCACGGCAAGGGCGTGGAGCGGGACCTGAAAAAAGCCGCCGAGCTCTACGGCAAGTCGGCGGAACAGGACTATGAGGGGGCGAAGGAGGCTCTGGACCGGCTGAACGGACAGACTCCGCCGGAGCCCGTCAAAACCATCAAAAAACCCGAAGCCGGGGAAGCCGGAAGGAAGCCCGAAGCCGGCAAACGGGACGTCTCCGGTAAGGGAGACGCCAGGAAACAGGATGCCGGCAAAAAACCGGGCTTTTTGAAGAAGCTCTTCGGCAAACACGATTGATCAGACAGTCCTGTAAAATCGGGCGTTTTCGCTCACGCATTTTATAGCCGGCCTTTTGCGCCAGACCTTACAGGAAACGCATATGCGCCTTGCGCACCGGCGGACCATAAGTCCGCCGGCTGAAAAGGAGCTTTGCTCCATTTCAACTGCGTTGACCATATCAGGAGGAGGGGGCGTCTGTCCCGCCTGTCCTTCGGAAGCGCCAGACTTCGGGAAACGGGCCGGGACAGAGTCCGGCCCCTGCATAAAATCTTCGAATGGGACCCTCCCCAAAATCCCCGTCCATCTCACATGGACGGGGATTTTTGTACCCCAAATTTTGTGCCCCAATCAAATTGCGGTACATTTTATGCACTGCGCTTGAAAATTTGGGGCCTGTCGTGGTTGGACAAAAAAATTTTATGAAAAAATCTCTTGACAAATGGGAAAAATGTGATATTGTATTAGGTACATAAGACAATAAGACACAAGATGTGAGGAGGTGCGGATATGCGATGGGAGTTTTCCAATGACGCCCCCATCTATACGCAGCTGATCCAGCAGGTCAAGGTAGGCATCGTGGCCGGGATCTTCCCGCCGGGGGAACGATTGCCCTCGGTGCGGGAGCTGGCTACGGAGGCGGGGGTGAATCCCAATACCATGCAGAGGGCTCTGGCGGAGCTGGAGCGGGACGGTCTGGTGTACAGCCAGCGGACCGCCGGGAGATTTGTAACGGAGGATGAGATCATGATTCAAGCCGCCAAGCGGGGCCTGGCCCAGCGGCACGTCAAGAGCTTTATTGAGGCTATGCTTCGGCTTGGCTTCCGGCAGGAGGAGATTGTCGCCCTGCTGAAACAGGAGATTGAGGAGGGAACAAGGGATGTCAGTACTGGAATGTAAGGAGCTCTGCAAGCGCTATGGCCGGACCGCCGCGCTGGAGGGCCTGAGCTTCACCGTGGAGCCGGGGCGCATCGTGGGGCTGCTGGGCCCCAACGGCAGCGGCAAAACCACCCTCATCAAGCTGGCCAACGGTCTGCTGACCCCCGACGCGGGGTATATCAGCGTCTGCGACATGGCGCCGGGCCGGGAGAGCCGGAGTCTTGTGAGCTATCTGCCGGAGCGTACGGCCATTCCCCTCTGGATGTCCGCCGCCCAGCTGCTGGACTTCTACGGGGATTTCTATGCCGACTTCCGCCGGGACGCGGCGGAAGAGATGCTGGGACACCTGAATATCCACCCTCGGCAGGTTATCAAGCAGATGTCCAAGGGCACCCGGGAAAAGGTGCAGCTTATCATGGTCATGAGCCGGGCGGCGAAGCTGTACCTGCTGGATGAGCCCATCGGCGGCGTGGACCCGGCTACCCGGGACTACATCCTCTCCACCATCATCGGCAATTACAATCCGGAGGCGGCGGTGGTCATCTCCACCCACTTGATCGCCGACGTGGAAAAGGTGCTGGACGAGGTTATTTTCATCAATCAGGGCCAGGTGATGCTCCAGTCCTCTGTGGATCAGATCCGGGAGGAGAAAGGCATGAGCGTGGACGCCCTGTTCCGGGAGGTATTCAAATGCTGAGGAAATTATTGAAGCACGAATTCCGTGCCACGGGACGCATCATGCTGCCTATGTATCTGGTGCTGCTGGCCACCGCCGTGGGCTCCAACCTGTCGGGCCGGTGGATGATCGGCAGCCGGTTCAGCGCCGTCAGTATTTTAGGCGTGCTGATTGTCACCGCTTTTGGCTTCGCCATCTTCGGCGTGCTGCTGATGTCCTTTGTGCTGATGATTCAGCGGTTCTACAAGAACCTTTTGCAGGACGAGGGCTATCTCATGTTCACCCTGCCCGTCTCCGTCCACCAGCATATCTGGTCGAAGCTCATCGTTTCCGCCGTGTGGTTTATCACCACGGTGCTGGCGGTCATTGGCGCGAGCCTGATTGTGGCGTACCAGGGGGGCTTCCTGCGGGAGATGCTGGATTTCCTCCGCTATTTCTTCCAGGGACTCCAGAAGCTGAAGATCACCGAGGCTCTCAACGGCACCGTCTATCTGGTGGAGCTGTTCATCCTGGTATTCCTGGCCATGGCGGCCTTTTCCCTCCAGTTCTATGCCGCCCTGGCGGCAGGGCACAGCCAGCCCAATCATAAAATGCTCTGGTCGGTGGGCTGCTTCTTCGGCTTTCAGGCGGTTCTGCAATTCAGCGGGACCATGCTGCTGATTGGCCTGACCAGGCTGGACCTTTTCCGCTATCTGAAATTTGACTGGGACCCCACGCCCGCCGTCGCCATCCATGTGGGACTTCTGATGTCCATTGGCTGCGTGGTGATCTACGGCGCGATTTTTTACGCCGTCACCACATTTTTCTTGAAAAGACACCTCAACCTGGAGTAAACTGTCCATAACGAAAACTGGTTATGGAGGTCCCTATGCCATTTGCAGCAAATTTCATTTCCGATATCCCCGCTGAGATCCTTACCTTTGCCGCCGCCATGGTCCCCGTGCTGGAGCTGCGAGGGGCAATTCCCCTGGGCGCGGCTGCGGGGCTGCCCCTGGGAGAGGCGGCGGCCATTGCCGTGGCGGGGAACCTGGTTCCGGTGCCCTTCATCATCCTGCTGGGGCGACGGGTTGCCAACTGGCTTCGCGGGACCCGTTTTTTCGGCCCGAAAATCGCCTGGCTGGAGCGGCGGGCCCACCTCAAGGGGCGGCTGGTGCGGAAGTACCGTCTTTTGGGCCTGGCGATTCTGGTAGGCATCCCTCTGCCGGGGACGGGGGCCTGGACCGGTGCGCTGGTGGCCTCGGTGCTGGATATCCGGATGCGGCACGCCCTGCCCGCCATTTTCGCGGGACTGGTCGTCGCGGCAGGTATCACCTCCGCTGTCACCATGGGGCTGTTCCAGCTGCTGTGAGCCCCCCAATTCGTCTTTTTTGATTATACCATTCAAATAAGGAGCTGCTATGAAAACGATGCGTATATTTTTCGGCCTGGCCCTGACGGCTGTACTGGCAGGAAGTTTGACAGGCTGTATGCCTGGTATCACGGTCACTTCCCCCAAGGACGAGGCATTTCAAAAGGACTGGGCAGACTCGATGGAAGAGATCGCCGAGGATTGGACCCAGGACTGGGAGTCCGCCGTTGACGAGGCCGTGGAGTCCTGGAGCGGTCGGGACGAGAACGGCGTGGAAAAGGATCACTACTGGAAAATTATAGATGTGTCAGACGAAGAGTCCGCCATTGTGGAGGTTGGGACCGTCACGGACGGGGAGCAGGTCAAGGTTCTGGACGATCTCCTCAGCGACGACGACGGCTGGGGTGTCCTGACGGCTGAGGACCCCGGCGAGCCCGCCTATAGCTATATCTACTGCCAGCAGGAGACTCTGAAAGCAGGTCAGGACCCCGCAGACCGGGACTATGAGGAGCTGGTCCGCTTCACCGTCTCCGCCGATGCGGACATCGTGACCATGGTCATTCTGGAGGACCTGCCCTCTTTGATGGGTGTGGACCTGGAGGACGTTCTGACCTTCACCGTTGACGTTCCGGCGGAGACGGCGGAGGCCCTCCGGGACCCCGCCCGGTTTACGGACTGAGCGTGGGGAGAAGCCTGACGGAATCCAAACAATTTAGAACCTGTATTCAATGGCTGTGAATACAGGTTCTTACATTACAAAAAATCCCCGTCTGCCGTCTCCGGCAGGCGGGGATGCTGTTTCAGAGCTGTGTGGCAGGGATTCCGGCGCAGTCCGCCGATGTCAGCGTCCCGGCGGCGTCCAGAAGGGCGGTCCGGAAGCTGCCGGGGCCCAGCCGGCCGGCCCTGCTTTCCGCCTGTTCAGCGCAGGCCTTCCAGAAGGCGGCGGCGGTGACGGTGGCGGTGAGAATGTCCGGCTCCGCCGCGGCGAAGACGCCGCAGAGGACCGACAGCATACAGCCCGTGCCGGTTACGCCGGTCATCAGGGGACTGCCGCCGGAGATTTTCCACAGAGCGGTTCCGTCAGAGACGAAATCCTCCGGACCGGAGAGGAGAACGGCCGTGTTCAGTTTCCGGGCCAGACGCAGCGCCAGAGTTCCCCGCCGGTCAGGGTCCGGGGCGGCGTCCACCCCCTGGGCCCGGCTGTCCAGGTGCAGAAGGGCCCTGGCCTCGCCTGAATTGACCCGCAGCAGAGCGGGGGTAAACTGTTCCAGCAGCCGTTCCGTCCAGGCCAGCCGCCAGGGGCTGGCCCCTACCCCCACGGGGTCCAGAACCACCGGCTGACCCAGCCTTCCGGCGGCCTGTCCCCGGAAGAGGCAGGCACGGAATGTGTCCTCCACCGGCGTGCCGGTGTTCAGCACGGCGGCGCGGGATATGGCGGCGACGGCCTCCATCTCCTGGGGCGCACGGGCCATGATGGGACTGGCCCCTACTGCCAGGGCCAGGTTGGCGCAGTCATTGGCGGCGACAAGGTTGCTGACGCAGTGGACCAGGGGACGGGTCCGGCGGACCGCTTCCGGCAGAGAGAAATCAGGCGTCATGGTCAATTTCCTCCCGTTTTTCAGGACTCCAGTGCGGCCTGCATGACTTTCAGGGCCCCGCTTCTCTGAAGGGCGAACACCAGCGCCCCCGCCAGAAGGGCCCCCGCCGCCGTGGAAATCAGGAAGGGGACCACATAGGCAGTAAAGGCGATGTCCCCGGCGCTTTTGCCCATGAAGGCGATGGCCACGGGATAGGCAGCCAGCCCCCCTACAACGCCGGTGCCCAGGACCTCGGCGGCGAGCGCCGCCGGGAGGCTCCTGGTTTTCCGGAAGGCCAGGCCGCAGAGCAGCGCACCGAACATGCTGCCGGGGAAGGCCAGCAGACTCCCCAGCCCCATGAGGTTGCGCAGCAGGCTGGCGGCAAAGGCGGCGGCCACGCTGTACCAGGGGCCCAGGAACACGGCGCACAGGATGTTGACCATGTGCTGAACCGGGGCGCACTTGCTGCCGAACACCGGGAAGGAAAACATGCTGCCCGCAACGGCCACGGCGCAGAGCACGCCGGCCAGGGCCAGTTTTTTGACGGAATTGTTTTTCATGCTGAAACTCCTTTGCGTTTTCACAGATTGCAGGGAGAAAACGAACCGCAGCGTTTTCCCCATGCCTGACCAGGCTGGGGCCTTCCGCCCAGGGAAATTCGGTCGAGGCTGACTGGCCTCCTCTCACGCCGGAACACGGCTTCCCATCGCTGCGCATAGGGCCCGGACCCAGGGCGCTCCCCCTCGGCCGGTTCCCGGCGGACCGCCGCCGGGACGCCTGTCGTGTTTCCCCCTCCTTCGCAAAGAAATTTCAAAAAGCAAGGCGGTGCGAACCTGAGCGCACCGCCGTCAAAAGTCCCCTGTCGACTCCCTACGGCGGCATGACCCGCATCAGGTAAAGGGTCGAAGCATGCGCTTCCTCTCAGCCTTCCGGCTCCCCTGCTTTTCGGGACCAGAATACCACCGCGATGAAATTTTGTCAAGGGACTTGCAAATCCGGGAGAAAGGGAGTATGATATGATCAGCATAGTTGAAAATCGGTATATACCAATTATCAAGCAGAGGCAAAGCCGCTGCGGGTAAAACCTCTGTGCCGGCTGTGAGGTCCACCGCAAGGCTGAAAAGAAACAGATGCTTCTTTTCAACTGCGGTGACTAAAGCAGCACAATATAAAAAAGGGGAGTCCGCTGGCGCGGGCTGAGAGGGGACCGTGAAGGTCCCGACCCGGAACCTGATTTGGATCATGCCAACGTAGGGAAATAGCGGACGTCTTACCGCAGATGAACCGGGTTGGTTTGTCTGCGGATTTTATATTTTCAGAATTTGGGAGGATTTTGCCATGGGTATCAGCCCCGAAACATTCCGGCTTTACGCCGTCACCGACCGGGCCTGGGCGGCGGATGAGGAGGATTTTTTTCACCAGATCGAGGCCGCCGTCCGGGGCGGCGCGGCCATTGTCCAGCTCCGGGAAAAGCGGCTGGAGGACGATGCTTTCCTGGCGGAGGCCCGGCGCTTCGCCGCGCTCTGCCATGAGCTGGGGGCCGTCAGTATCATCAACGACCGGCCGGACATCGCCCTGGCGGCGGGGGCCGACGGCGTTCACGTGGGCCAGGACGACCTGGCCGCGGGCCGTGCCCGGGCGCTGCTGGGGCCGGGAAAGCTTCTGGGCGTCTCCGCCCACTCGCGGACGGAGGCCCTCCGGGCCCGGGCGGCGGGGGCGGACTATCTGGGCGTGGGGGCGGCCTTCGCCACGGGCACCAAGGCCGACGCCAGACCCATTTCCCGGGAGACCATCCGGGCCGTTACGGCGGCGGTGGATATCCCTGCCGTAGCCATCGGCGGGGTGAGCCGGGAGAACATTCTGGAGCTGAGGGGGCTGGGTCTGGCGGGCGTGGCCGTGGTCTCCGGAATCTTCGGGCAGAAGCATCCGGAGGCCGCCGCCCGGGAGCTGCGGGCCCTGGTGGAACAGCTGTATAGTGAATAAAGTTGAAAACGTGCAAATTGTACGTTTTCAACCAGCGGGCCGCGGCCCGCTGGCGTGTGAAACACGCTTTATTCTCTATGAAGCCAAACAATGGCCGCAAATGCGGCCATCTGCGGCGGTGTATCGCCGCAGAGTTGAAAAGAATCAGTTGATTCTTTTCAACTTGTTTGACTATAAGCGGCGGTTTCATATTCGGAAGGAAAACCGCCTGCGGGCGTTTTCGCGCGGCAGATTGGGGGCACCACCTTTTGCCGTATAAAACATCAATGCGAAAAGGAGAACTGAACATGAAAACAGCATTGACAATCGCCGGGACCGACCCCAGCGGAGGCGCCGGTATCCAGGCCGACATCAAGACCATGACTGCCAACGGGGTATTTGCCCTCACCGCCGTCACGGCTCTGGTGGCCCAGAATACCACCGGCGTCAAAAGCATCCAGGAATCCACGCCGGAGTTTCTGGCACAGCAGCTGGACTGTGTCTTCACAGACATCTTCCCTGACGCGGTGAAGACGGGCATGGTGGCCAGCGTTCCCCTTATTGAGGTCATCGCGGACAAGCTCGCGCAGTATCAGGCGAAGAACATCGTGGTGGACCCTGTGATGGTGGCCACCTCCGGGGACCGGCTGATTTCGGAGGATGCCCTGGAGACCCTGAAGCGCCGCCTGCTGCCTCTGGCCACGGTCCTCACTCCCAATGTTCCCGAGGCCGAAATTCTCTCCGGCAGGGAAATCCGGACTTATGACGACATGGTCCTTGCCGGGAAGGAGATTCGGGAGCAGTTCGGCTGCGCCGTCCTCTGCAAGGGCGGGCACAATGTCCATGACGCCAACGACGTGCTGATTGACCGGGACGGCTCCGTCTGCTTCTTCACCTCGGAGCGTGTGGACAACCCCAATACCCACGGCACCGGCTGCACTCTCTCCAGCGCCATTGCATCCAATCTGGCCAAGGGCTATTCTCTGGAGGACTCGATTCAGCGGGCCAAGCAGTACATATTCGGTGCGCTCTCCGCGATGCTGGACCTGGGGAAGGGCTCCGGGCCCATGGACCACATGTGGGATCTCCGAGGCCGCTTCGCCGGCGGGGAGGTCTGAGGATGAAGAAGACAACGACGGTACAGAACGGCCTCATCTGGTTCGGGGCCGGCGTCTCCCTGGCGGAGATTCTCACCGGCTCCAGCTTCGCGCCTCTGGGGTTCGCCCGGGGACTCGCCGCCATTGTTGCCGGCCATGTGATTGGCTGCGTCCTGCTGTTCCTGACGGGGCTCATCGGCGGGCGGAGCGGCAGGAGCGCCATGGAGACAGTGAAAATGAGCTTCGGCCAGAGGGGCGGGCTGCTCTTCGCCGCCCTGAACATTCTCCAGCTGGCGGGCTGGACGGCCATCATGATCTACGACGGGGCGCTGGCCGCAGAAGGCGTCTTCCCGGCGGGGCACTGGGTCTGGTGCCTGGTAATCGGCGGGCTGATTCTGGTCTGGATTCTGGTGGGCGTCACCAATCTGGGCTGGCTCAACCGGCTTTCCATGGCGGCTCTGTTTCTGCTGACGCTGGTGCTGAGCCGGGTTATCTTCGGCGCGGGGACGCCCGCAGGCGTGGGCCTGGGGGAGGCCATGAGTTTCGGCGCAGCGGTGGAGCTGGCGGCGGCCATGCCCCTGAGCTGGCTGCCCCTCATCAGCGACTACACCCGGGAGGCGGAAAAGCCCGTTCAGGCGGCCCTGGCCAGCGCGGTGGTCTACGGTCTGGTTTCCGTCTGGATGTACGTCATCGGCATGGGCGCGGCGCTGTTCACCGGGGAGTCCAATATTGCCGCCATCATGGTCAAGGCGGGCCTGGGAGCCGCCGCCCTGGTGATTCTGATTCTGTCCACCGTCACCACCACCTTTCTGGATGCGTGGTCCGCCGGCGTCTCAGCCGAGTCCCTCAGCCCCCGGCTGAAGGGCAGATGGATGGCCGCCGGAGCCGCCCTGCTGGGCTGTGCCGGGGCGGTCCTGTTCCCCATGGACGACATCACCGGGTTCCTCTACCTGATTGGTTCCGTCTTTGCCCCCATGACCGCCATTCAAATCACGGACTTTTTCCTGCTGCGCCGGGACCGGTTCCAGGCGGATTTCGACAGGCGGAATCTGGTAATCTGGGCGGTGGGCTTTGCGGCCTACCGGGGCCTGATGAGACTGGATTTTCCCCTGGGCTGCACCCTGGCGGATATGGTTCTGGTGGCGGCGCTGTGCGTCCTGGCCGATAAGCTGCCGGGAAAAAGGCGGCGCTGAGGAGTGTCCCGGCGGCTGGGGGTCCGGGCTGAATACAAAAAGCACGGAAGGGCGCTGTGCCCCCTTCCGTGCTCTTGTGTTCCTGATTACTCCAGAACGATTTTATTTTCTTCCACGTGAATGTCGCAGTTCTCCTCAATCGTGATGACCTCCTCGGACAGCCTGCCGATTTGAACGTCCAAAAAGGGGAACAGCTTTTCACACCGGATGCGTCCCTTGGTTTTTTTGTTCAGCGCCTGATTGGCCGTTCTCAGCTCCGCCGTCAGCGCCTCCCGCTTTTGGGTGTACAGCTCCCTCTGCTCTACGAGCTGCTCCAGCAGAACCCGCTCCGTCTCCGAGAGGCGGGGCCCCTTCCTGCGCAGGGCGGAGACGTGGTCCCACAGCTTATCCAGCGTCGACTGCGTTTCTGCCAGCTCTCCCTTGAGCTGCTTCCAGGTCTCCGGAAGATTCGGGGGATAGCCCACCGAAAACCGGCTGCGGCCTCCGGCCAGATTGCCCACCCGCAGGCACAGAACACTGTCCCCTGCCTGAATCAGGCTGTCCACAATCATGCCCCGGCCGTTCATGACATAGACCGTGCCGCCGCAGCGGATGGCGCTGTTGGAGATGGTCTCCGAAATCACGCTGGTCCCGGCGTCAATGTCCGCCCACTCCACCACCGGCGACTGAATCTGATGCGCTGCCCGCAGTACGGTTTTGCCGGCGGCGCCGTAGATGCCCCGCTGAACGCGGATGGTCCCCCCTGAGGAGGTGACCCGGGCCTCTCCCATCGCCCCGTTGATGACGATTTCGCCGGTGGCCTCAATCTCCACGCCTCCGTCCACGTTTCCGCCGATGTAGAGATTGCCGGAAATCCGGAGAGTCCCCTGAAACTGGTCCAGACTGCCGTCAATGATTTTCTGTTCGTGGATGCAGAACAGGTCGTTCTCAATGTAGAGGATGCCGTCCGTTCCGGCGATGAGGGCCTGCCCGCCCCGGCCCAGCTCCGTGTTCTTCCCCTGGGGCACCCGAGCGCTGAAGACCTGCGGCGGGGAAAGGGGCTGCCCCGTGACGCCGATGCCGTCCGCCCCGGCCTTGGGCGCCCGGATCAGGCAGATGACGGCGCCCTTCCGGATGGGCTGGAGCTGGACGTCCTGGCTGAAATCCGCCTCGCTTCCATTCTGCACCTCCAGGCGCATGTTCCTGCGCCGCTGGAAGAGCTCGGTCACCTTGCCGTCCTCCCCCGCCAGGGGCGGCTTGCCCCGGGCCACCGGGAAAATATGTAGGTATCCGCGTTCAAATTCCCGGGGGATGTCCTCCTGCAAAACGCCGTAGCGGACGCCCTCATAGTGCAGGTCGCCCAGGAATTTCTCCAGGCTGATTCCCTCGCCGCCGTTCTCCGGCGGAAGCAGGCACCCATAGGCGCACATCCGGTCCTCAGACAGAAAAAAACGGGCCTCCGCGTGAATGGGCGGCATCACGCCGTCCAGCGCTTTTTTGTGCCGAGCCCTGCACGCCTCTTTTAAGACCCGGACGAAGGCTTCCACCGTCTTTTCGTCTCCGGGATACCGCTCTCTGGCCTCCCCGCCGCTTTCATCCAGCTCCGAGAACATTCTTCTGTAGGGGATGGAGTGAAATGCTTTCCGTTCCTGTCCGCCTGGTTCTCTTGAAATCAGACGATCAAAGATCGACACCTTCATCCCCTCCTTCCGGAACATCGTGTAAGCGGCGGTTTTACGCGGGCCGTGAAGGCCCGCGCTTTGCCGAATCACCTGCATTGTATCATTCCGTGGGGAAATTATCAAGCCTTATTCGCCCGGCTCCGCCTGCTGCGTGAAACAGAAGGAAGAAAAGCCGGCAGGCGTCCCGGGGGGCCCCGGTGCGCACGGCCTTGCAGGGCCATGCGCGTTTTTCCCGTAAAACCGCCCCGCCGGAGGGACCCCATGGGGTCCCTCCGGCGGGGCGGTTCTGTGAAACGCTTCTTTGAGCATCGGGCCGCTTCGCTGAAGAACGGGGAG
>CAJTFK010000017.1:0-39108 GCA_910575505.1 Oscillospiraceae bacterium | reverse complement strand
AGGGGCCCGGCTTCCGTTTGGCGGTTTGGGAGACTGTTCTCAGGACAGCTCCGCCTGACCGGTGTAGAGCTGATAATACCGGCCCCGCTGGGCCAGGAGATCCTCGTGGTCTCCCCGTTCGATGATTTCCCCCTGCTCCAGAACCATGATGGCCCGGGCGTTGCGGACGGTGGACAGCCGGTGGGCGATGACGAAGACCGTCCGGCCTGCCATAAGGCGGTCCATGCCCTTTTCAATGATTTTTTCCGTCCGGGTGTCAATGGAGCTGGTGGCCTCATCCAGAATCAGAACCGGCGGGTTGGCGCAGGCGGCCCGGGCGATATTCAGCAGCTGCCGTTCCCCCTGGCTGAGACTGCCGCCGTCGCCGGAGAGCACCGTCTGATAGCCCTGGGGCAGGCGGCGGATGAAGGCGTCGGCTCCCGCCAGGCGGGCGGCGGCCTCCACCTCCTCATCTGTGGCGTCCCGGCGTCCGTAGCGGATGTTGTCCGCCACAGTGCCGGTGAACAGGCGGGTGTCCTGGAGCACCACGCCCAGAGACCGGCGGAGGGACTCCTTGGCGATGTCCCGGATGTCAATGCCGTCATAGGTGATGGTTCCGCCCTGGATTTCGTAGAACCGGTTGATGAGGCTGGTGATGGTGGTTTTACCCGCGCCGGTGGAGCCCACGAAGGCGATCTTCTGCCCCGGCTTGGCAAAGAGAGAGATGTCATGGAGGATGGTGCGGTTCTCGTCATAGCCAAAGACCACATGGTCAAAGCGCACGTCGCCCCGGAGGGGAACCAGGGTCCCGTCGGTCTTCATCCAGGCCCATGCGTTGGTGTCCCGGTGCACCCGGGTGACCGCGCCGGTCTCGTTCGCCTCCGCCCGGACCAGCCGGACCCTGCCCCCGTCGGACTCCGGCGGCATCTCCATGATTTCAAAAATGCGCTCCGCGCCGGCCACGGCGGAGAGAATGGTGTTCACCTGTTGGGAAATCTGGGTGACGGGCTGGCCCACCTGCCGGGTATACTGGAGGAAGGCCGCCAGGTCTCCCAGCCGGAAGCTGCCGCCGTGAATGGCCAACATGGCCCCCACGCAGCAGGTGACGGCGTAGTTGACATAGTTCAGGTTGCCCATGGCGGGCATCATGACGCCGGCGTAAATCTGGGCCCGGGCGCCCGCCTGACGGTAGGCGTCGTTCCGGACACGGAAGCCCTCCTTCGCCGCCTGCTCATGGTTGAATACCTTGATGACCTTCTGGCCCTCGATCATCTCCTCAATATAGCCGTTGACCTCGCCCACGGCCTTCTGCTGGGCCGCGAAGTAGCGGCGGCTGCGGGAACCCACGTGCTTCACCACCAGCAGCATCACCGCCAGAGCGGCGAAGGTGATGAGGCTCAGCAGGGGACTGAGGACCAGCATCATCAGAATGGTGCCGGTGAAGTTCAGCGTACAGGAGACGAGACTGCCGAAACTATTGTTCAGGGCCTCGGAGACGGTTTCAATATCGTTGGTATACCGGCTCATGAGTTCGCCGTGGGTGTGGGCGTCGAAAAATTTCAGGGGCAGGTCCTGCATTTTCCCGAAGAGCTCCGCCCGGATTTTCGCCACGGTGTTCTGTGAGATGTGGACCATGATGCGGGCATAGCCGAAGGAGCAGGCGGCTCCGGCGATATACACCAGAGCCATCAGCGCCAGCATTCTGGCCAGGCCCGGGAAGTCGCCGGGAAGAATATAATTGTTAATCAGGGGCTTGATGAGGTAGGATCCTCCCACGGTGCAGGCGGAGCTCACCACCAACAGAGCCGCCACCACAAAGAGCAGCGCCCTGTACCGGCCCAGATAGCCCATCAGCTTTCCCAGGGTGCCCCGGAAATCCTTGGGCTTTCGGAAGCCGCCGGGACCGTGGGGACCGTGCTTGTGTTCAGCCATCAATGCTCACTCCTTCCTGCTGAGACTGCCAGACCTCCTGATAAATGGCGCAGGTCTTCATCAATTCGTCATGGGTGCCCTGGGCCGCGATTTTTCCGCCGTCCATCACCAGAATCATGTCCGCGTCCCGGACGGAGGCCACCCGCTGGGCAATAATCAGCTTGGTGGCATCCTTCAGCTCCTGGGCAAAGGCAGCCCGGATTTTGGCGTCGGTGGCGGTATCCACCGCGCTGGTAGAGTCGTCCAGAATCAGCACTCTGGGCTGCTTCAGAATGGCCCGGGCGATGCAGAGCCGCTGCTTCTGCCCGCCGGAGACGTTGACGCCCCCCTGACCCAGGTCGGTGTCCAGACCGTCGGGCATCCGTTCCAGAAACTCGTCGGCACAGGCGGCCCGGCAGGCGGCCTGAAGCTGTTCTTCCGAGGCGTCGGGATTGCCCCAGAGGAGGTTTTCCCGGATGGTGCCGGAAAAGAGGGTATTCTTTTGCAGCACCATGCTCACGGCGTCCCGGAGACGCTCCATGGTGTACGCCTGAACCGGCCGCCCCCCCACGGAGACCGTGCCCTCCTGGGCCTCATAGAGCCGGGGGATCAGGGAGACCAGGGAGGTTTTGCCGCTGCCGGTGCCTCCCAGAATGCCCACGGTGGCTCCGGCGGGAATATGGATGGTTACATCCCGTAATATCCATTCTGTGCTGTCCGGGTTGTATTTGAAAGACACATGGTCAAAGTCGATGCTGCCGGTCTCCACAGCCACAGGGCCGCTTTCACCCCAGACCGCCCCGCCGTCGTCCATGGCAGGCTGCTCCTCCAGCACCTCCGCCACCCGGCGGGCGCAGGCGATGGTCCGGGTCAGCATCATGAAGATCATAGAAACCATCATCAGGGACATCATGATCTGGCTGATGTAGGTGAAATAGGTGATGAGCTTTCCAGCCTCCAGAGTGCCGGCGTAGACCATCCGGCCGCCGAACCACATGACGGCGATGATGGTTCCGTAGACAATCAGCATCATCACCGGCATGTTGATTACCACCGCGCCGAAGGCCCGCTGAGAGGTGTTTTTCAGATCGTTGTTCCGTTTAGCGAATTTTTCCCGTTCATAGTCTCCCTGGACGAAGGACTTCACCACCCGGATGCCCGCCAGATTTTCCTGAACCACCAGGTTCAGCCCGTCGGTTTTCTCCTGAAGGGAGCGGAACATGGGCCCCACCCGGGTCAGGATTGCAATGACCACAACCAGCAGCAGCGGCAGGGCCACCAGAAAGACATTGCTCAGCCGGTAGCTGATGCGGATGGAGAAGAACAGGGCGGACACCAGCATCACCGGAGCCCGGACCAGCAGGCGCATGGACATCATCAGGGACATTTGAAGATTGTTCACGTCGTTGGTGAGCCGGGTCACCAGGGATGCGGTGGAAAATTTCTCAATATTGGAGAAGGCGAAGGTCTGAATATGCTCGTACTCCGCCCGGCGGACATTGGCGCCGAAGCCCTGGCCCGCCACCGAGGAAAATACCGCGCTGCCCAGGCCGAAGGCCAGGGACACCAGGGCCATCGCCACCATCAGGACACCCTTGCGCAGAATATACGCCTGGTTGCCGCCGGCGATGCCCACGTCCACAATATCGCTCATCACCAGCGGAATCAGCAGCTCAAAAACGGCCTCCATGGCGCTGCATGCCACACCGGCCAGAATCCATGGCGTGAAGGGCCGGGCATGGGGCCACAATTTTTTCAGCATAGTGTCTGATCCTCCTCAAGATTTTGAATGACGCGCTCCAGCAGACAGGGCAGAAGAGCCCGCTCCTCATCGGTGAATCCCCGGAGCATCACCTGTTCCACCTCCAGAAAGCTCTTCCGGAACAGCGCCTGCTGCTCCGCGCCCTTTTCCGTCAGCGTAATCAGGCGGCTGCGGGCGTCGCTGCCGCTGACGGACCGCCGCACAAAGCCCTTTTCCTCCAGACGGTCCAGCACGCCGTTCATGGTGGAGGGCTTCACCCGCCGCAGCCCCGTCAGCTCCCGCTGAGAGGCCTGCCCGCCCCGGCAGTGCAGATAGAGCAGCACGTGGGCCTGAACGGGGGTCACGCCCCAGCGGGACACCCGGTTGTCCATACAGGCCTTGGAGAGCTGGGCGACATGGCCCAGCAGGGGGCCCAGGCCGTTGTTTTTTGGATCCATGGAAATGCCTCTTTTCCGCTTTTTTCATGGGCCTGCGTCCTTCTGCGCGTCTGCCCGGCGTCCGGGGGACGCGGCTTGGTTAGCCCGCTAAAGGTTAGTACGCTAAATATTAGCACATTCCCCGAGTCCTGTCAAGGGCTGGACAGTCCGGGGAGTTTGAACATTTTATGAATAAACCGGCCCGTTTCCGACTTCTTGTAAACTAATTGTGAATGTTCCGGGAAAGCGGTTGACATTTCTGCGGCCTGCCGCTATGATAGCCTCATCAAGCGGAACCGCTTGTTTGACCCACACCATTTTCCCTCTCCTTTCTCTTATCTATAGGAAAGCGGGCAGTCCGAAAGGGCTGCCCGCTTTCCGTCTTGTCCGGGGGGTTCGGCAGGGCCGTGCAGCAGGGCCGGGGGAGGAGGCGGCCAGGAACCGCCGGCCCCGGGGACCCGTTTTCAGGCTTTGGGGAAACTGCCGGGAAATTGACACAATTTGACTCCAAATTTTTAACAAATTGTTTCGACTTTTTTTGACAGTCTTCGTCTATAATAAAGAAGGGAACTGTTTGACCCGGCGGGAAGGCGGGGATCAAATGGAATCCGCTGCGGAAAAGATTGTGTGAGGCCGGAGACGGCGGAGAGGCGGAGCATAGATGGCGGGAAAGCGGGAGAAGAGAGCGAGAAGGAGACCGGGGACCCTGGCGGTGGTCATGGCGGCCATGCTGGTCCTGGTGAGCACCGAGGGATCCAGAGGGGCGGCGGTGAGTTCGCCTGTTTCTCCTTTGGAGGAACCGGCGGCGCTTTTAAGGAAAGAGGAGCCGGCGGAGGTAACCGGGCCGGCGGCCCCCCTGTCGGAGAGGCCCCTGACGGAGGAAGAAGGGGAAACGGAGGAGCCGGAGAGGACGGTTCCCGCGGGACCGGTGCCGGTGCCGGAGTCGGAGCCGGCGGCGGATACATATTTCGACGGCGCGGTGTTCCTGGGGGACTCCAGGACCGAGGGCTTTTACCTGTACAGCGGTTTGAAAACCGGGCAGTATCTCTATGCCGTGGGGGCCACGGTGGAATCCGTGTTCTCAAAGCCCGTCTGGGACCGGGGGGCGGAGAAGGTTTCTCTGCTGGACGCCCTGGCGGAGCTGGACTGCCGCCGGGTTTACCTGATGCTGGGGGTCAATGAGCTGGGCTGGTCGAAAATCGAGAATTTCCATGACCAGTATGCCCTGGTGATTGACCGTATTCGGGAGGACCACCCGGAGGCGGAGATCGCCCTCCAGTCCATTCTGCCCGTCAGCTCCCGGCAGGAGGCGAAAGGGACCTATGTGAACAACCAACGCATCGCGGAGTATAACCGGGTCATTGCCGCCCTGGCGGAGGAAAAGGGCTGTGCCTTTGTCAATGTGGCGGAGGCCGTTGCCGGCGAAGACGGCTGCCTCCCGGCAGACCTGAATTTTGACGGGGTGCACCTGAACCCCGCGGGCTGCCGCGTTTGGCTGGATTACCTGCGGACCCATACGTTTTGAGCCGAAAGCGGCTGAGTCCGCCGCCGTCTCTGCCGGAGTCCTCCGGCGGGCTGTGAAGGCCTCCAAAGGGACTTCTGTAATTTCTTCCGTTTTTGCAGGAAAAAACTATTGAAATGCGGGAGGATATGCCGTAGAATAAACAAGTATGCCGTTGGTCCGCGGGCTTTGCCGCCGCCGGACGGAGAGGGAGGGACGCCATGCGTGTCATTACGGGCTCCGCCAGGGGCCGCCGTCTGAAGGAGCTGGAGGGACAGGAGACCCGTCCCACCACCGACCGGGTGAAGGAGGGGCTGTTCAGCGCCCTGCAGTTCGATATCGAGGGAAGAGACGTTCTGGACCTCTTTGCCGGAACCGGACAGCTGGGCATCGAGTGTCTCAGCCGGGGCGCGGCCTCCGCCGTCTTCGTGGACCGGCGGAAGGACGCCGCGGGACTGGTGCGGGAGAATCTGGCGCTGACGGAGCTCCAGGACCGGGCGCGGGTTATCTGCGGAGACGCCCGGGATTTCATCACCCGGACCGGGGAGCGCTTCGATCTGATTTTTCTGGACCCGCCCTATGAGTCGGACTGGCTGGAGGAGCTCCTGGGGCGGATCACCGCGCCGGGGTTTGACATTCTTCGGCCTTATGGTATAATCGTAGCGGAACACCCGGCGGAAAAGACGCTGCCGGTTCTGCCGCCGCCGTACCGCCTTCTGCGGACCTACCGGTACGGCAAAATCGCCGTGACCCTGTTCCGGCGGGACGAAATGAACAAAACGAGGAATGACCCATGAAGACAGCCATCTGCTCCGGCAGCTTTGACCCCATTACCCTGGGCCATTTGGACATCATCCGGCGGGCTGCCGCGTGCTTTGACCAGGTTTGGGTCTGTGTCAGCCCCAACGCGGAAAAGCGGAATCAGATGTTTTCCCCGGAACGAAAGCTCCAAATGGTGCGCCTGGCCGTGGAGCCCATTCCCAATGTGGAAGCCGAGCTCTGGCCCGGCCTGCTGGCGGATTTTGCCGCCGCCCATGGGGCGCAGGCCATTGTCCGGGGCGTCCGGGGGGTCTCGGATTTCGACGGCGAGTATCAGATGGCCCAGATCAACCGGGGGCTGCGTCCGGGACTGGAAAGCCTCCTGCTGCCCGCCAGTCCGGAGT
The DNA here is from genome assembly GCA_910575505.1 of Oscillospiraceae bacterium. Taxonomy (GTDB): domain Bacteria; phylum Bacillota; class Clostridia; order Oscillospirales; family Oscillospiraceae; genus Oscillibacter. Next base: position 32,376 of record CAJTFK010000017.1, on the reverse strand, counting down.
ACCAGCATTTCAGCTCTTCCATGGCGCGGGAGATGATCCGCTACCGTCAGCCTCTGGAGAAATATCTGCCCCCGGCCATCATCCCCCTGGTGGAGGAGCTGAGGAAAAGGGAGGAGGAACACCATGGCCAATGACGTCAACCGCCTGATTGATCTGCTGTATGCCCGAATTGAAGAGGCCCGGGCTCCAACGCTGAAGCCCGGCATGCGGATTGTGGATGCCGAAGAGATGCTGGACCTGCTGGACGAGCTCCGGGCCCAGCTGCCCATGGAGATCAAGCGGGCACAGGATCTGCTGGCCGCCCGTGAGAAATTTGTGGAGGATGCCAAGCGGGATGTGGAGCGCATGATGCGTCAGGCGGAGCTGGAGGCCAGAACCAAGGTCTCCGAGAGCGAGGTCATGTATGCCGCCAGGGAGCGGGCCCGTCAGATCGTCAGCCGGGCGGAGGAGCGTTCCCGCCAGCTCTATCAGGTGGCCAACGAGTACGCCGAGGACGCTCTGGCCCGGACGGAGGAGGCTGTGCAGGCCGCACTGGACGAGGTGAAGCAGTCCCGGATGCGCTTCCGCACAGCCTCCAGCACGAAAATGCAGGAGCAGCGGGAGAAGCTGGAGGAGAAAAATCCGACAGAGGACAAAAAGCGCTGATTCTGAAATTTTGTAAAAAATGCCGAAGTCGGAATTGAAATATATGGAAGACCCTATAGATGTAGGCCATAAAACCCTGAAAAATACCCTGTTGGCACAAAATATTGTGTCAACGGGGGTTTTTTGTGCGCAGAGGGGGTGGAGAAAAACGGTAGAACATACGTTTTATTATGCAGATATTGAGCGATAAATGGCGAAAAACCCGGCTTTTCCCCTGTTTTCTGTCGAAAAAAAATCCTTGCTTTTCCCGCGATATTTTCGTATACTCAAAAGCATAGGTGGGGAAAAGTGGGTGATTGAGGCATATATGTGGGACCAAACCCCATCCTGTCCCAAAAAGAGGGGAAAGGGGGCGGCTCCATGGCAAGACTGCTGGGGAAATCCAATAACAGCATTGACGCCAAGGGCCGGCTTGTGATCCCCTCCGCCATGCGGGAGGCCCTGGGCGATACTTTTTATATCACTATCGGCGCGGAGCACTGCCTGACCATCTACCCTCAGGCCAAGTGGGAACAGATGTCCGACGAGATGGACGAGCTGCCCTATACCGAGGCCAGGGCTCTGACGCTGCTGTATGCCAACGCCGTCCAGTGCGAGCCGGACGGACAGGGGCGGGTGCTGATTCCCTCCAATCTTCGGACCTACGCGGGACTGAAAAAAACCTGCACCATAGTGGGCCTGAATACGTTTGCGGAGATCTGGGACGAGTCCGTCTGGACCGAGCGGGAACGGAAGATGCTGGAAGAGGGCGATATGGCCGCGGCCATGGACGCCCTGGCCCGCGCCAGAAGAAACAAGGGGTAAGATGGAATACACACACAAGCCCGTCCTGCTGGACGAGAGCATAGAGGCGCTGAACATCCGCGCCGGAGGAACCTATGTCGACGGTACCCTGGGCCGGGCGGGGCATTCCCGTGAGATCGTCCGCCGCCTTGACGGCGGCCGGCTGATCTGCATAGACCGGGACCTGGCCGCCATCGCCGCCGCCAGAGAGCGGCTGGCGCCCTGGATGGACCGTGTGACCCTGGTCCACAGCAATTTTTCGGAACTGGGGGAGGTCCTGCGGCAGACGGAGGCCGGTGAAGCCGACGGAATGCTCTTTGACCTGGGGGTGTCCTCACCGCAGCTGGACGACGCGTCCCGGGGATTTTCCTACATGCAGGACGCGCCGCTGGATATGCGGATGGACACCGCCGAGGCGCTGACGGCCCGGACTGTGGTCAATGAGTGGAGCGGGGAGGAGCTGCGGCGCATCCTCTATGAATACGGCGAGGAGCGTTATGCCCCGGCCATTGCCAGGGCCATTCTCCGGAGAAGGGAGACCCGCCCCATTGAGACTACCCTGGAGCTGGTGGACATAATCAGGTCCGCCATGCCGCCGGCGGCTCTGCGGGAGAAGCAGCATCCGGCGAAGCGCAGCTTTCAGGCCATCCGCATCGCGGTCAACGGCGAGCTGGACGCTCTGCCGCCCATGCTGCGGGCGGCGGCGGCGGGACTGGCTCCCGGCGGACGGCTGGCCGTCATCACCTTTCACTCCCTGGAGGACCGCATCGTGAAGCGGACCCTGCGGGAGCTGTCTCAGGGCTGCACCTGCCCGCCGGGCTTTCCCGTGTGCGTGTGCGGCAAAAAACCGGTTCTGCGGCTGCTGAGGCCCAGAACGCCCGGCCCCGCAGAGGTGGCGGAGAACCCCAGGGCCCGCAGTGCGCGGCTCCGGGCGGCGGAGAAGCTGGACCCCTTTGATCTCTGAGGGCCGGCGTTTTTCAGGCGGACGGACAGACGACACACCGACGGAGCCGTCTTTCATTTATGGATTGTATGGATTGTTGAGTTGGTTGAAAGGTATGGATGAAACAGGAAGGGAGTGGCCTCTATGACCTCAGCTGGGCGAGAGCCGCGGTATCGCGGGGGACAGGCTGTCCGGGGAAGTCTAGCCTATGATCTGGACTGGGCGGTTCGGGAACGGGAGCTGCGCCATGCCGGCGAGCTCCCCAGAAAGAAAAACCAGGCCAAGGCGGCGCCGAAGGTCCACGCCGCGCCTCGCGTTCAGGTGCGGGAACGGCAGTATGTGTCTGTCATGGCGGTGCTGGGGGTGGCGGTGGTTGCCGTTCTGGCGGTGCTGGTGCTGCTGCACTATGTACAGCTGACGCTGCTGGCCGCCGATACGGCGGCGCTCCGGAAGGAGCTGGCCACGCTGGAGACGGAAAATGTGGTTCTGACAGCTCAGTATGAGCAGATGTTTGATATGGCTTCCGTGAAGGAGGCGGCGGCCGCCGCCGGCATGAGGAAGCCCAGCGCCAGCCAGATCTGTCCTCTGGACCTCTCCGGGGGAGACAGTGCGGTGGTTTACCAGAAGGAAGAGCCCGGCTTTTTCAGCCGTCTGCTCTCGTCTCTCCATGGCGGCGTTTACGCGGTAGTGGAATATTTTGACTGACTGCCGCACTACAATGGACTGACGCGGTCTCTCTCCGTCAGGGCGGCGGAGGGGAAACGCTGCGGTGGGGAGTGAGAAGAGACTTCTTGCTCCCCCCGTTTCCATCTCAAAGCGGCGCGCCGGTTTTTTGCGGTTTGCCCCGGCCCGGCGCGAACCGCTCCGGCGCCGTCAGGCGTGTCCAGTTTAGGAGGAATGTATTCATGACGAAGCGGCCCTTGCGGCAAACCGAATCCAGTCAGTCCCGCAGAAAGAGCGACGCCGCCCGGCGGGCCAATCAGGTCATCCGGGGACGGACCCTGCTGCTGATGGGCGTGCTGGGCATCGTCACCTTCTCACTGTTGTTCTGGAGGCTCTGGGATCTGCAGATCAACCGGCATGAGGAAATGCAGGACCGTGCGGTGAGCCAGCAGACGCTGAAGACCACAGTGACAGCTGCCCGGGGCACCATCTACGACAAGAATCATAACGTCATGGCCATTTCCGCCACGGCGGAAACGGTGATTCTGAATCCTCTGCTGCTGAGCCAGTTTGTGAGCAGCCAGAAGACGGCCCAGGAGGAAAACGCCCGGCGGGCTGCCGAGAAAGGCCGGAGCTACACCCCGCCCAGGCTGCTGGACGAGGCATATGTGGCCCAGGGGCTCAGCCGTATTCTGGACCTGGACCAGGAAAAAATTGAGGAAAAGATGGGCCACACCAGCTGGCAATATGTAGTGCTGCGCTCCAAGCTGGAAAAGGACATGGCCGACGAGGTCCGCCGCTTCCTCAACGGGGAAATCGACGAGAACGGCAGCGAGGTCCCCAAGGAGGACCGGCGGGCCATTACCGGCGTGTCCCTCACCCCGGACTCCAAGCGCTATTACCCCTACGACACCATGGCGGCCAATGTCATCGGCTTTGTCAACTCGGAAAACAACGGCAGCGTGGGCCTGGAAGCCAAATACAACGGGGACCTCTCCGGCGCGGCAGGCATGACGGTCTCCGCCAAGGTCAACCGGATCAATCAGCCGCTGCCCTTTCAGTACTCCCAGTATTTTGACGCGGAGAATGGGAAAGACCTGCTGCTGACCCTGGATATCAATGTACAGATTGCCCTGGAGAAGGGCATTGAAAGCATGCTCAGCAAATATGACGCAGCCAACGGAGGCACCGGGATTGTCATGGACGTGAATTCCGGGGCTATCCTGGGGATGGCCTCTTACCCGAATTACGATTCCAACCGGGGCGGCACCCTGTATGATGAGAAGCTGAAGGCCAAGCTGGAGAAGACCCTTCTGGAGCTGGAGGAAAAGCGGACGGACTTTGCCAGCGAGGAGGACTATGACAAGGCGGTGGAAGATACCAGGTCCAACGCGGTCAAAACCCAGTGGCGGAACAAATGCATCGACTCCACCTATGAGCCCGGCTCCACCTTCAAGCCCATCACCCTGGCGGCGGCGCTGGAGGAGGGGGTCATCGACATGAGCTCCACCTTCAGCTGCAACGGTTCCGTCATGGTCCAGGGCTGGGATAAGCCCTTCAACTGCTCCCGGGGCGCGCCCGGCCACGGACACCAGATTCTGAAGGAGGCCGTGGGCAACTCCTGCAACCCGGCCTTCATCAACATCGGCCTGAAGATCGGCACCCAGACCTATTACAAATACCTGAAGTCCTTCGGCCTGATGGAGAAGACCAATGTGGACATGATCGGTGAGGTCCAGGGCATTTTCGCCAAGGAGAAGGAATTCAACTCCAACGTGGTTTCCCTGGCCTCCTACTCCTTCGGCCAGACCTTCAACGTCACGCCTCTGGAGCTGATTCGGGCCCAGGCGGCCTGCATCAACGGTGGCTATCTCTACGAGCCCTACGTGGTGGAACAGGTGCTGGACAAAGAGGGGAATATTGTGGAGCAGCACGAGTCCACCCCCATCCGCCAGGTCATCAGCGAGGAGACCTCCGCCAAGGTGCGGGAGTGCCTGGAGTATGTGGTGGCCTCCGGCACCGGGAAAAACGGCCAGGTGGCGGGCTACCGCATCGGCGGCAAAACCGGTACCGCCGACAAGACCGGAACCAAAACGGCCTCGAATCCCAAGGGCGACATCGTGGTGTCCTTCATGTGCTTCGCCCCGGCGGACGATCCCCAGTACATCATGCTGCTGACCATGGATACCCCCAGCCGTACCACGGGGACCTTCGCCTCCGGCGGCAACATGGTGGCTCCCACCGCCAGCCAGATTATGAGCGAGATTCTGCCGGACCTGGGCATCAGCCCCAACTATACCGCCGAGGAGCTGGCGGGGGCCGACGCCGCTGTGCCCTATGTGGTGGGCGAGACCCTGGAGAGCGCCAGGGCCCGTCTGGAGGGTGCGGGCTTCTCCTGCCGCACGGTGGGCAGCGGGGATACCGTCACCGACCAGACGCCCGCCGGCGGAGCCATTGTGCCCAATAATGCCTCCATCGTCCTCTATCTGGGGGAGGAGAAGGCGGACGGCATGAGCATGGTGCCCGGTGTGGTGGGCAAGACCGCCTCCGAGGCCAACACAGCCCTGACCAACGCGGGTCTGATTATGCGGGTGACGGGCACTACCAGCACCGGCTCCGGCAACGTCCGCGCCATTACGCAGGATCAGCCGGAAGGAACAGAGCTGGCTCCCGGCAGCGTGGTCACCGTCCGGTTTGGCGACAGCTCGGTTCGGGATTAGAAATTAAAGCACTTTTTGCAGCTTATTTGACAGAATAAGCCGTATACTTTGCGAATCGCTTCGTTTATAATAGCCGTGACAAACAGATGGGAGGTTTTCGGCATGAAGCTCAAAGAACTGCTGGAGGGCTGGGAGTTCCTGTCCTGCGAGGCGGGCGCTCTGGAGACGGAAGTCACCGGCGTCAGCTATGATTCCCGGAAGGTGCGGCCGGGGGACCTCTTTGTGGCCATGGCGGGCTTTGCCGCGGACGGCCATCGGTTCATCCCTCAGGCGGTGGCCGCCGGGGCGGCGGCGGTGGTGTGCCGGGAGGCTCCGGAGAACCGGACCGTCCCCTATGTGCGGGTGGCGGACCCCCGCCGCTGCCTGGCGGTGATCGGGGCCAATTTCTTCGGTCACCCAGCCCGGTCCATGACCATGGTGGGCGTTACCGGCACCAATGGAAAGACCACGACCACATATCTGCTGAAGGCCATTCTGGAGGCCCGGGGCAAAAAGGTGGGATTGATCGGCACCAATCAGAATATGATTGGCTCAGAGGCGCTGCCCACGGAGCGGACCACGCCGGAGTCCTTTGAGCTTCAGGGACTCTTCGCCCGGATGCGGGACGGGGGCTGCACCCATGTGGTGATGGAGGTCTCTTCCCATGCCCTGGCCCTGGACCGGGTCTATGGCGTGGACTACGACGTGGGGGTTTTCACCAACCTGACCCAGGACCATCTGGACTTTCATCAGACCATGGAGGCCTATTGCGACGCCAAGGCCCTGCTGTTTCAGCGCTGCCGGGCCGGCGCGGTGAACGCGGACGATCCCTGGACCCCCCGCCTGACAAAAAAGGCCGCCTGCCGGCTGCTGACCTATGGAGAGGGCGGGACGGCGGAGCTCCGGGCGGAGGATGTGGAGCTGGGGGCGGACCATGTGGCCTTTACGGCGGTATATCAGGGGACACGGACGCCGGTCCGGGTGAATATCCCCGGCCGCTTCATGGTATACAATACCCTGGATGTGCTGGGGGCGGCCCTGGCCCTGGGGATTTCCCTGGAGGAGAGCGCCGCCGTGCTGCGAGCGGTCCCCCATGTAAAGGGACGGGTGGAGGTGGTCCCCACACCCGGAAAGGACTTCACGGTTTTGATTGATTATGCCCACAGCCCCGACAGCCTGGAAAATGTGCTGCGGTCGGTGCGGGACTTTGCCGCGGGACGAACGGTGGCCTTGTTCGGCTGCGGCGGGGACCGGGATAAAACGAAGCGGCCCAGAATGGGCCGGGCCGCCGCTGAAAATGCGGATTTCGTCATCGTCACCACCGATAACCCCCGGACGGAACGCCCGTCGGACATCATCGCGGAGATTCTGCCGGGGCTGGAGGGGACCCAAACGCCCTATACGGTGGTGGAGGACCGGGTGGAGGCCATCCGGTGGGCCATGGACCACGCCGGACCGGGGGACGTGGTCGTCCTCTGCGGCAAGGGCCACGAGACCTACCAGGAGGTGGGCCATGAAAAACGCCATATGGACGAGCGGGAGATTGTGGCGGAGCACCTGAAAAAGACGACCTGAGAAAAGGGCGGAGAGAGGGAGAGGCATGGAATATACATCATTGCTGCCGGCGGCGGGCATCAGCTTTGCACTGACGCTGGTGATTGGGCGGTTTGTCATCGCTGAGCTGAGGAAGCTCAAGGCCGGCCAGGAAATCCGGAAGGACGGACCGTCCTGGCACGCCGGCAAGGCCGGCACCCCCACCATGGGAGGGGTGATGTTCATCATCGGCACAGGCGTCACCATTTTTCTTCTGGGGTGGGAACAGATGCTGGAGGGGCAGTTCGCCCACCTGTACGTCTATCTGTTCGCCCTGAGTTTCGGGCTGATCGGTTTTGTGGACGACTACCGCAAGGTCCGCCAGCACCAGAACGAGGGGCTTACCGCCCGGCAGAAATTTCTGCTGCAATTGGCGGCGGCGGTGGTGTTTTTGTCGCTGATGCGCTATGAAACTCTGCTGACCAACCGGCTCTATGTGCCGTTCCTCAATGTGAGCTTTGAGATTAACTGGATTGTGTACCTGATGTTCGCGGCCTTTGTGATTGTGGGGTGCGTCAACGCCGTAAACCTCACGGACGGCATCGACGGCCAGGCCACGGGGGTCACCTTTGTTGTCATGACCTTCTTCAGCTGCGCCGCCGCCCTGTGGAAGCTGACGCCTCTGGCTCTGTTTCCGGCGGCCCTGGCGGGAGGGCTTGCCGCCTTTTTCCTATACAATCACCACCCCGCCAGGGTTTTCATGGGGGACACCGGCAGCCTCTTCCTGGGGGGCGCGGTGGCGGCGCTGGCCTTTGCCATGGATATGCCCCTGATTCTGATTCCTGTAGGCGTTGTCTATATTGCGGAAACCCTGTCGGACATCATTCAGGTGGGCTATTTCAAGCTGACTCATGGCAAGCGCTTTTTCAAAATGGCCCCCCTGCACCACCATTTGGAGCTTTCCGGGTGGAGCGAAGCGAAGCTGGTGACGGTGTTTTCCGCTGTGACGCTGGCCTTCTGCGTGCTGGCCTGGCTTGGAATTCAGGGCCGCTATTGACGGCCCCCGGTTTAAACGGAAAGGAGGGAGATGCCCATGGGCGCACAGAGCGGCGCGGCGCGGCGGCGGCCCGCGCCTCAGCGGACGCCGGAGCCCGCCCGGCGGAGCCCCCAGTACGGCGGCCAGCGGAGGCCGGACTATGAACGCCGCCGTCCCCAGCAATACGCGCCTCCGGGCTATGCGCGGAAGCGCCGGATCCTCAGCCGTGAGGAAATCCAGCGCCGGGAGGAGGCCCGCCGCCGGAAAGAGGAGCTGATTCGCCGCCGGAAGGAACGGGAGGCGGAGAGCCGGGAGCTGGCCAAGGGCCCCATCGACCTGCCCTTCTGCCTGCTGGTTCTGCTGCTGACGGCCATCGGCCTGGTGATGCTGCTGTCCGCCAGCTTCCCCTCCGCTTATTACGAGGCCCGGACCCAGGACCCCCTTTACTACTTTATCCGCCAGGGCATCTTTGCCACCGGCGGAACGGCGGCGATGTTTTTCATCGGAAAAATCAACTACCAGCGCTTTGAGGGCGTGGCGAAATTTCTGATGTATTTTTCCATTGTCCTTCTGGTGTTCGTGCTGATTCCCCACAACCCCTTCGCCATCACGGTGAACAACGCCACCCGCTGGCTGGGCATCAAGGGAACGCCCGCCCAGTTCCAGCCCTCTGAGGTGGCGAAGCTGTCGGTGGTGCTCTACTTTTCCGACAGTATTTCCAAGAAGATGGATAAGATGCAGTCCTTTCGCTACGGCATCGCCCCCTATGTGATGATTCTGGGCGTCACGGCGGGTCTGGTGGCCCTGGAGCCCCACCTGTCTGGTGCGGTTCTGATTCTTGGCGCCGGCGCGTCGCTGATGCTGGTGGGCGGCATTAACTGGGGCTGGGTGGTGACCGCCATCGGCGCTGCCGCCGGCCTGCTGTACTTCGCGCTGTTTGTGATTGGCTACAACACTTCCCGCATCCAATATTGGCTCAATCCCTGGGCGGATATGCAGAACAAGGGGTATCAGCTCTCTCAGAGTCTGATTACCATCGGCTCCGGGGGCCTGCTGGGCGTGGGCCTGGGGAAGAGCCGCCAGAAATTCCTGTACCTTCCCGAGGAACACAACGACTTTATTTTCGCCATCATCTGTGAGGAGCTGGGCCTGGTGGGGGCCACGGTGATTATGCTGCTTTTCGCGGCGCTGATTCTCCGGGGGTACTGGATCGCCCTCCACGCCCGGAACCGCTTTGGCAGCCTTCTGGCGGTGGGCGTCACCACACTGGTGGCAATGCAGACCTTTTTGAACATCGGCGTGGTGACAGGCCTGCTGCCCACCACCGGCATCTCCCTCCCCTTCTTCAGCTACGGCGGAACGGCTTTGATGATACAGCTGGCGGAAATGGGCATTGTGCTGTCGGTTTCCCGGCAGATGAAGCCTACCCGGGCGGGATAGGAAGAAGACCGTTCCCCGCAGGGGGACGCCGCGTCCGTAAGGCGGCAGGCATTCGCCGGGGGCCGCGGGGAAAGGCGCCGGCGTGCCGGCACAAACATGATTGAATGGGAGGCGCTTGTATGCCAAAGCCATTGCGGCGGGTGATTTTCACCTGCGGCGGCACGGCGGGCCACATCAACCCGGCCATTGCTCTGGCCCAGCTCATGGCGGAGCGGGACCCCGGGACGGAGTTCCTCTTTGTGGGGGCGGAACGGGGGCTGGAAAAGGACCTGGTGCCCAAGGCGGGCTACGAGTTCCGGACGGTGCATATCTCCAGCTTTCACCGCTCCTTCAAGCCCCGGGAGCTCCGGCATAATTTCATTTCTGTCTATAACCTCACCCGGGCCCCCGGCGAGGCCCGGCGCATCCTGCGGGAGTTCCGGCCCGACGCAGTCATCGGCACCGGCGGCTATGCCAGCTATCCCATTGTGAAGGCCGCCGCCAGGGCGGGCATCCCCACGGCGGTCCACGAGTCCAACGCCGTGCCGGGGCTGACTACGGAGATGCTGGAGCCCTACGCGGACCGGATTATGGTGGGCTTTGAGTCCTGCCGGAAGCACTACCGGCATCCGGAAAAGGTTGTGGTCACCGGCACGCCGGTGCGGGCGGATTTCTTCGCACAAACCAGGGAGGAGGCCAGGAAGAGCCTGGGTCTGGACGACGGCCGGCCCCTGATTGTCTCCTTTTGGGGCTCCCTGGGGGCCGCGGGCATGAACAGCCAGATGGCGGAATTCATGGCCCTGGAGGCGGCGAAGCAGCCCTTCCACCACATTCACGGCGCGGGGAAGCAGGGCTGCGCCCGGATGCGGGCCTGGCTGGAGGAGAAGGGTGTGGACCTGGAGGCCTGCCCGGCTCTCCAGCTGCGGGAATATATCTATGACATGGCCCCGGTGATGCGGGCGGCAGATCTTGTCATCTGCCGGGCGGGAGCCTCCACCATCAGCGAGCTGACGGCCCTGGGGGTCCCGGCGCTGATGGTTCCCTCCCCCTACGTCACCAACAACCACCAGGAGAAGAACGCCCGGGCCCTGGAGGAGGCCGGGGGCGCGGTGGTGCTGACGGAGCCGGCTTGCTCCGGGGCGGCGCTGTTCCAGGCCGCCTGCGGCATCCTCCGCGACGAAACCCGCCGGGAGTCCATGGAGCGGGCCATGTCCGCCCTGGGCATCCGGGACGCGGCGGAGCGGATTTATCAGACCGTTCTGGAGATTGGGAATCTGTATTCATAGCCGGGGAATGCCGGATGAGCGAGGTTTTTTCCTGTCAAGCAGGGAGATTGTTCACAGCCCGCAGCAATCCTGACGGATTGCAGGGGAAACCGACGCGGTGTGGCGGGAAAAGGGCCGTTCAGACAGCGGTCAGCGGTTGTAAATACAGGTTCTGAGAAGTAACCACAGCGTTTCACTGCCCATAGGATGGATTGTGAACCATTCTGTTGAGCGGAGGGAAACGGTATGAGCCAGCTATTCATCAGAGGCGGCGGCAGGCTGCGGGGCGAGGTAACCGTCCAGGGGGCAAAGAACAGCGTCCTGCCCATTCTGGCGGCAACGCTGCTGACGGGGGACACGGTGGAGCTGCGGGGCTGTCCCCGCCTCCGGGACGTGGACGCTTCCGTCCGGATTCTCGAGTCCCTGGGCTGTGAGGCCCATTGGGAGGGCGGCTGCCTGTCGGTGGACACCGCAGGGCTGAAGGGATGCGAGATTTCCGACAGGCTGATGCGGGAGATGCGCTCTTCCGCCATCTTCCTGGGGGCCATTCTGGCCCGGCAGGGACAGGCGGAGCTGAGTTATCCCGGCGGCTGTGAGCTGGGGCCCCGGCCCATTGACCTGCATCTCTCGGGCCTGCGGGACCTGGGAGCGGAGATTGACGATGCCGGCGGCGTCCTCTATTGCCGGGCTCCCCGGCTGAGGGGACGGGAAATCGTGCTGAGCCTGCCGTCTGTGGGAGCCACGGAGAACCTGATGCTGGCGGCCTGCGGCGCCTCCGGCGTCACCACCATCGCCAACGCCGCCCGGGAGCCGGAGATTGTGGACCTTCAGAATTTCCTGGTCTCCTGCGGCGCGAGGGTCTCAGGGGCCGGGACCTCTACGGTGGCCGTTGAGGGCGGGCAAAAGCTCCACGGATGTACTTATACGGTGATGCCGGACCGCATTGTGACGGCAACCTACCTCTGTGCCGCCGCTGCCGCCGGCGGGGAAATCTTCCTGCGGAACGCCAGAGAGGAGCACCTGTCTACCGTTACCGCGATCCTGCGGGAGGCAGGCTGTGCCGTCTCCGCCGATGCCGCCGGCATCTCCTGTTCCGCCGGGGAACGGCTCCAGGCGGTGCGGCCTGTGCGGACAGCGCCCTATCCCGGCTTCCCCACCGACGCCCAGGCGATTTTAATGGCGGCGCTGCTGCGGAGCCGGGGGGCCACACTGTTCGAGGAAAACATCTTTGAAAACCGCTACCGCCATGTGGATGAGCTGACCCGCATGGGGGCCCATATCCGGGTTTCCGGCCGGGCGGCGGTGGTGACGGGGGTGGAAGCCCTCCACGGCGCGCCGGTGCGCTGTACGGATCTCCGGGGCGGGGCGGCGCTGTGCGTGGCGGCCCTGGCGGCGGAGGGGGAGACCCGGATCTCCGAAATCTGCCACATTGACCGGGGCTATGAGGATATTGCCCGGGATTTGCGGGCCCTTGGCGGGGACGCGGTTCGGGTCTGAGGAATTGAGGACGGCGGACATCGCCGCCGGAAGGACGCCCCCCAAAGGGGAGAAGAAACGGGAAGACTGGAGCTGCGGGCATGGCGAGACGGAAACATTCCAAACGGAGGCGGAGACGGGGGAGCCTGGGCTTCCTTTATAAGCTGCTGTCCGTCGCGGTGATCTGCACCGCCATTGTCCTGGCGCTGACCCTGTTTTTCCGGGTGGAAACCATCACCGTCAGCGGCCAGCGGCGCTACACCGAGGACCAGATCCGGGAGGCCAGCGGCGTAGAGAGCGGCGACAATCTGTATCTTCTGAACAAGCACGAGGTCGCTGCCCGCATCACTCAGGCGCTGCCCTATGTGGAGAGTATCCGCATCAACCGGAAGCTGCCGGATACGCTGCGCATTGAGGTGCGGGAGTGCGGCCCCCCCATGGCCCTGGTACAGGACGGCTTCGCTTGGCTCATCAGTCCCCAGGGCAAGATCTTGGAGCAGGCGGAGGAGAGCGCCGCCGGCGGCTACGCCTCCATTACCGGCTGTCAGCTGCTGGCCCCGGCAGTGGGTGAGGCCATTGCCCTGGCCACGGAGTACGCCGCCCAGCAGTCCAGCCTGGTGAACCTGCTGGGGGCTCTGGAGGAAGCGGGGCTTACAGAGGAGGTGGACGGCATCCGTCTGGACGACCTGTCCTGCCTGAACATGGATTACGCAGAGCGCTTTACCGTGCGGATGGCTTACGGCGCGGACTACGGTCTGGAGCTCCAGAAGCTGACCGCCGTTCTGGCCAGCGGGAAAATCCAGAGCAACATGAGCGGAACCATCGACATGCAGCTGGACAGCGAACGGGTGCTGTTTTATCAGAATGTCCGCTGAGGGCGGAAAACGGCAGGCCGTGTACTTGTTTTTTTGAGAAATTCCGTCGAAAAGTCAATCCAACACTTGACCGGAACGAAAAAGTGGCTTACAATGGGAAGAGATATTATGTTGAGTGCATGGGGCGAGAAGCAGGAAAAAACAGGAAATTGAAGACGAATGCTCCCCGTTCATACAAATGACAGCAGGAGGCAGCACTATGGCATTTGGTTTGGAAACCGGCCCCGATACCGTGGTCAATATTAAGGTCATCGGTGTAGGCGGGGCTGGGAACAACGTAGTAAACCGCATGGTCCGTTCCGGCACCAAGGGCGTGGACTTTGTGGCGGTGAATACGGATAAGCAGGCGCTGAATGTGTCCAGCGCTACTTATAAAATTCAGATTGGCGAAAAGCTGACCCATGGCCAGGGGGCGGGGTCGGACCCGGAGGTGGGCCGTAAGTCCGCCGAGGAAAGCCGGAACCAGATTGACAAGGCCCTTGAAAACACGGATATGGTATTTATCACCGCCGGCATGGGCGGCGGCACCGGCACCGGCGCGGCCCCCATTGTGGCGGAGCTGGCCAGGGAGAAGGAGATTCTGACGGTGGGCGTGGTGACGAAGCCCTTCGGCTTTGAGGGACGCCGCCGGATGCAGCAGGCCGAGGGCGGCATTGAGGAGCTCAGGACCAAGGTGGATTCCCTGGTCATTATTCCCAACGAGCGGCTCAAGCATGCCACAGACCAGAAAATCACCTTCGCCAACGCCTTTGAAATTGCCGACGACGTGCTGCGCCAGGCGGTGCAGTCCATCTCGGATCTGATCCGGGACACCGGCTTTATCAACCTGGATTTTGCGGACGTCACCGCCGTCATGAAGAACGCGGGCCTTGCCCATATGGGCGTGGGCCGGGCGGCCGGCAAGGGCAAGGCGGAGGAGGCCGCCAAAATGGCCATTTCCAGTCCCCTGCTGGAGACCAGCATCAACGGGGCCCGGGGCATTCTGATCAATGTGGCGGGCTCTCCGGACATCGGCCTGGAGGAGATCGATCAGGCGGCGAACCTGGTTCAGTCCGCCGTTCACCCCGACGCCAACGTCATCTTCGGCGCTACCTTTGACGAGACGCTGGACGACGAGATCCGGGTTACGGTGATTGCCACCGGCTTTGACAAGGAGCCCGGCCAGCTTCCCGGGACGGCGGAGACGCCGGCGGAGGAGCCGGAGAAGACCGCCGGTTCGCCGGAGCTCAAGCCCTTGACGGAGGAGGACATCCCCAAGGAAGAGGACCCCTATGATGTGATTTTCAAAATTTTCAACAAGCGGGACTGAGCGTCCCAGGAAATTCTATGGAAAACTTCGGAGGACCCTGGAGGCTTTTGCCTTCGGGGTCTTTTTCCTCTTTCGGGACCGCCGCCTGAAGCCCATGGGCGGCGGTTCGTTGGCGGTCCGAGGCATCCAGGAGGCAGACGCCTCCATGGAGGCGCTGCCGCTTTTTGCTTGTGCTGAATTTTCTCTTTCCGCAGATGATAGAATCCGACGCGCATGAAGCCGTTTAGAGCCGGCGCAGTTGAAAGAAGCAAACGTTTCTTTTGGACCCCGCGGCAGACTTCACAGCCGGCACACGGGGAAATCCGGACGGCGGCCTTGCCGCTGCCTGGAAACCGGCATATACCGGGTTTCAGGCATACAGGTTCTGTCCCGGATGTTTTCGGGAGGCTCCGGCGCGTTTTAGAATCTGTATTCATAACCATTGAACGCTGTCTGAGCGGTCGTTTTCCTGTCATACGGGGCGTTCCCTTGCAGTCCGTCAGGATTGCTGCGGGCCGCGGAAAATCCCCTTGTCCGGCAGGAAAGATTCTCGCACACCCGGCATCTCCCGGCTGTGAATACAGGTTCTTAAAATCCGGACCGGAGTCTGAAGGGAAATCTTGTGTTTCATGACGGAATCTGTCCGGTGATTTCTGGGAAAGGGGTGATTTGATTGTATGGACCCTCAAAAATCGCAAAACAGGTTCTGCGAGGCGGGGCGGCCCTGCTGCTGGCATGTCTGCTCTGCGCCTCCATGCCGGTAAGGGCTGAGACGGCCCGGATGCTGGTGCCGGTGGGGCACACGGTGGGCATTAAGCTGTTTTCCAGAGGCGTGCTGGTGGTCAGGCTCTCCGAGGGTGGAACGCCTGCCCGGGCCTGCGGCCTTCAGACCGGCGATGTGATTGTAAAATGCGGCGGCACCGCCGTTACTTCCACGGAGCAGTTTCAGACGCTTTTGCAGGAAGGCGGAGCAAAGGGAACCGCGGATCTGCAGGTCCGCCGGGACGGCGGCAGCGTGACGCTGTCCGTGGAACCGGAGCAGAACGACCAGGGCGTTTACTGTATTGGCGCCTGGATTCGGGACAGCATGGCGGGCATCGGTACCATGACCTATTATGACCCGGCCACCGGCGCTTTCGGCGCTCTGGGACACGGCATCACCGATACGGACACGGCCATGCTGATGCCGTTCTCCAACGGCGCAATCCTGCCCTCCACCGTCAAGGCGGTGAAGCGGGGCGAGGCTGGAGCCGCCGGAGAGCTCCGGGGAGATTTTGACCTGAGCCGGGACGTGGGAACCCTGTACGCCAACACCGCCAGCGGCATTTTTGGAATACTGGAAACGCCGCCGGAGGAGGAAGCGGTACCGGTGGGGACAGCTCTGCCCGGTCCGGCGGTAATCCGGGCCAACGTCCAGGGAGACGAGGTCCGGGAGTACCGCGTGGAGATTCTAAAAGTTGTCTCCGGCTCCGCCGATGGGCGGGATCTGGTTCTCTCGGTTACGGACCCGGAGCTTTTGGCTGCCACAGGCGGCATCGTGCAGGGAATGAGCGGCAGTCCGATTCTCCAAAGCGGAAAGCTGGTGGGCGCAGTGACCCATGTTCTTTTGAACGATCCCCAAAAAGGGTATGGAATTTTAATTGAAAATATGCTGGAGGCGGCGGAGAACGGCGCGGATTAAACCCTGTGCCCTGGGCCGGGAGACGCCGGACAGGCAAGGGAGTTTTTTCGCGGACAAGGAGAATTTTTCCGAAGGCTTTAATGGGCGTTATCGTCGCCGCACGGGCCGCAAAACGGCCTTGCGAGGGTCTTCATGGCCAGCACACGGGGAAATCCAGGCAGCAGCTCCGCCGCTGGTTGAAAGTCGGTATCTGCCGGTTTTCAACTGTGCTGACGATAAAAAGAGACGGTCTGACAGGAGAGTCCTGCCCGAACGGTCTCCGGCGGCTGTGAACCCAGGCTGAGAGCCCCAGACAGAAAGAGCACCCGCGTTGATGGCGTTCATCAAGCGGGTGCTTTTCCCATGTATGATTCGAGCCGCAGAACATGGCACATATTACTTCCGGCCGTTCTTTCCGTTCGGAAGTAATATGCAGAAGGGCGAAAGACTGTGTCTGCCGCCGGCTACAAAAGTCTGGGGACCGGCTGTGCCAGGAAGCACTGGCTGAAGCGGCTGCTTAGAACCTCAAGCGCCCAGCGGGCCCCGGCCTCCTCCCGGAAGAGGCCGAACACCGAGGGCCCGGAGCCGGACATGGCGGCACTGAGTCCGCCGCAGCGAAGCAGGACATCCTTGATGTAATCAATTTCCCGCCGCTCCTCTGACTCCAGAACCGTCTCAAAGACGTTGCCTATCCGGCGGGCAGCGGCCTCCAGGTCCCCCGCCGCCAGGGCGGCGGCCATGCCGCCGGTATCAGGCCGGGACTCCAGGCAATCCAGCCGGAGCCGGGCGAACATCCGAGGTGTGGGCAGGTCAAAGTCCGGCTTGCAGATTACAAAATGGCAGGGAGGAAGCGGCGGCAGGTCCGTCAAAAGCTCCCCCCGGCCCTCTGCCAGGACGGTGCCGCCCCGGATGCAGAAGGGTACGTCGCTGCCCACAGACAGGCCGATCTGCTCCAGCCGGGCAGGAGAGAGCCGGGGCGCACAGTTTTCCCGCAGCAGCCGCAGCAGAGCCGCCGCGTCGGCGCTGCCGCCCCCCAGCCCGGCATAGGCCGGAATTCGCTTCTCCAGCCGGACCCGAAGGCCCGGCATGGACTGTCCCGTATCGGAAAAAAAGGCCTCCGCCGCCCGCTGCTCCAGGGTGACGGTCCCCGCCGGAAGGTCCATGCCCCGGGCGGAGATTGCAAAGCCCTCCTCTGTGTTCTCCAGGGTGATTTTGTCGCAGAGACTGACGGTCTGCATCACCATACGCATCTCGTGATAGCCGTCCGGACGGCGGCCCAGGATATCCAGGGCCAGATTGACTTTCGCCGGTGCGGACTGGGTCCAAATCGCCATATGGGCAGGCTCCTTTCCTCGCTATACTGCCGTGGGATTCTGCCGGCCGGAGCCGGCGGAACAGGGGTGGGTCATTCCGGCAGCTCCATTTCTGCGTCCATCCTCACGAAGCCATAGGCCTCGTACAGAGGCCGGCCCATGGCTGTGGCGTCCAGAGAAATGGCGGTGACGCCCCGGCCTCTGGCGTCCCGGACCAGCAGGTCCAGGGTGCGGCGGGCCACGCCCCGCCGCCGGCGGGCCGGGTCGGTGTACATGTTCATGATGTAGGCCTTCTGTCCGGTGGGATTGTGGTAGGTGGGCAGGACCTCAAAGTAGCTGACGCCCCCCGCCCCCACAAGGCGGTCCCCGTCGTACACCAGATAGGCGGTGTGGGTTCCGTCCCGCAGCGCCCGCTGATAGTACCGGCGGGATTGAACCGTCAGATCGTCCAGATTGGCGTCCTCGGGCAGGCTGTGCACCGCCCGCAGCACCATGATCCGGGTCTTTGTCAGCAGCTCCGTGTCCGCGATTTCCGCTTTTCGATAGTGCAGTTCCATGTGATCAGACCTTTCTGCGAATGCTTTGCGTTTTTCTTAAAGGGCGCTCCCGGATGTGAGCGGGCCCTAAAACCCCAGTTCCGCCAGCTCCTGGACCAGAGCGGTATAAAAGACCTCTGCCGAGAACGCGGCGGGGCGGCGTCTCCGGCTGTCCACACTGTCCTGATGGGAGATGCCCACAAGAGTGCCCCGGTAGCGGCCCCAGACAGCGGATTCCGGGGTGACCAGACCGTCGGTGGGGCCGTCGGCCTTTGTCAGCCAGAGCTGGGCCCGGTCCATCAGGTCCCAGCCTGCCTGATCCAGACGGGCTCCCCAGCTTTGATAGTACACCAGGGGGCTGTCCGGGTTTTCCCGGTTAAAGCGCTCCATCGCATCCGGCGTCAGGGCGGCGAGGGCCCGTTCAAAGTCGGGGGACTGATCTCCCGCCAGCTTCCAGCCGGTTTCCAGGGCCCGTCCTGCCAGCTTGCAGAGGACCTTCCGCCGCAGCCAGACGGCAGCCGCCTGGGACCCGTGGTGAGGGGTGCAGATGGTAGTGAGAGAGGCGATGCAGGGAGCCATGTTCAGGGAGGAAATGAGAAAGCGGGCTTCCAGTCCGCCCTTGGAGTGAGCGATAAGGTTCAGCTTTTCGCAGTCCTCCGCCGTCAGGATTTCCCGCGCCCTGCGGCGCAGGGCCAGGGCGTTGTCCTCAATGCTGCCCACGGCGTCCTGCCCGCTGAGATATACTCGGGCCCCCTGGGCGCGAAGGATGTCCGGCACCCGGCCCCAATAGCTGGGGCCGCAGTCATCCCGGCGGTTCAGTCCGTGGATCAGCAGAATCGGATAGCGGGTGCGGCAGTCCGGCATGGGGAGCTCCTTTCAGCGGGCTTGAAAACGGTACAGCATCAGTATAACACAAATGAGGCCGGAAAAAAAGCAGAGCGCAGGAAACTTGCGAGAAAAACAGCGGAGTGCAAAAAGACTGTCAGCGCCGATGATAAAATGTAAGAAAACGCCGAGGAAAAAATGTAGTTTTGTGGCAGAGATGAAGGGAAAAAGATAGACTCCCAATCAGGGCGAGAAAGAGCCCGGAAAGGGAGTCAGAAGATGAAAGGAGCACAGTGGATGGATATCCGAAGCGACAGACAGAAAGGGCTGAGCTATGTGGAGCTGGGCCGGAAGTACCACATGGACCCGCGGACGGCAAAGCGGTACGCGGAGTCGCCGCAGAAGCCGGAGTACACATTGAACGAACCGAAGCCCACGAAGATGGACCCGTACAAGCAGATCGTGGACGAGTGGCTGGAGGAGGCGCCGTACTCGGCGCTGCGGATCCTGGAGAAGCTGCGGGAGATGGGATTTGACGGGGACTACAGCATCGTCAAGGCGTATGTGAGCAGCCGGAAGATGGACTTGAATGAGAAAGCAACGGTGCGGTTTGAGACGATGCCAGGAAAGCAAGGGCAGATGGATTGGGGATTCTTCGAGGATCACCTGGTGTACGAGGACGGGAAGTGGAAGAAGCTGTACTGCTTTCTCATGATTCTGGGATATTCGCGGATGCGGTACATTGAATTCGTCACAGATATGAGCACAAACACACTGATCCGGTGTCATCAGAACGCATTCCGGTACTTTGGAGGATACCCGGAGGAGATTCTGTACGATAACATGAAGCAGGTAGTCATCAAGCGGCTTTTGAAGCAGGAGGATTCCACGCTGAACCGGCAGTTTGAGGACTTCGCGGGATTCTATGGATTCAAACCCATCCTGTGCCGGCCGTACCGAGGGCAGACCAAGGGGAAAGTGGAGCGGACGGTTCAGTTTGTGCGGGATAATTTCATGGTGGGGATCCAGTACAACTCTCTGGCAGATTTGAACGGACAGGCCCTGGCCTGGTGCAATAAGGTGAACGGGAAGGTCCATGCCACCACCAACGAGATTCCCTTTGAGCGGCTGCAAAAAGAGGGGCTGAGTCCTCTTACCCGTGAGTACATCATCGACAAGATCAACCTTAGGCGGGTACAAAAAGACTGCCTCATCTCCTACGCCGGAAATCAGTACTCCGTGCCAGCGGAGTATGTCGGCAAAGATGTGGCAGTCGCAGCCCTCGACAGTATGCTGGCGGCCTACTATGAAGGCAAGCAGATCGCTCTGCACCGAATATCGTATCAAAGGAAGGACATGGTTGTCAATCCTCAGCATTACCGAAGGCTTACGTTGAAACAGACGATGGACGCAGAAAATGTTCTGCTGGAGCAGGGCAAAGTGATTGATTTTCCCTTTGGATATCCAAGGCGCAAATCCGTTCTTCCAGCTCATTGCCAGACGGTATGAGAAAACGTCCACCATCTTCACCTCCAACAAGACCTTCTACCAGTGGAATGAGGTCTTTGCCGACGTTACCGTTGCTTCCGCCATCCTGGAGCGCATCTGCATCACTGTACCGTTGAAGCCGTCCACAACCTTCATCCGGACAAACAGGGGAATCCTGTCCTCCGTCCTGGATATTGCTGCTACAGCCTTGATCGTGTCTGTTCCCCGACCGCGCTTTCCGTTATGGGAGGGACTCCAACATAGTAATCATTCATCTCTACAATGCCGGAAAGTTGGTAATGCCTGTCTCTTTGCTCCATAGCCTTTTGCCGCCGTCATTGCCATGATGATATCCTCCGTCCTTTTTCCTGAGGATATTTTTGCATAGTTCCCTTCCTTTTGGAATAGCCAACCTCCACTTCTTGTGATTGGCTGTCTTAAGTCGATAAGCATAATTTATTATACCATTTGGCGGAATGGAGTATGAAATACGAGAAAATTACCCTTGTATTTGCTTCTTTATTTCACTTTTACAATTACGTTTGGTTGCTTGCTGGAATTCCTCCTGCTTTATTCAGTGCTTCCCAGGAATACATATGGATACACAGCCCGCAGCCCCGCCAGCCGCATCATCAGCAGGGAGAAGGGCTAGATGCTGGGCAGCTGGGCATGGCCATTTTCAGGGAGAACATTATCGCTCCCAGCAGCCCGAAGAGGACCGTCCGCTCAGCCGGTGGTGCAGACCCAGCCGTAGACGCCCCGTCCTCCGGCGGCACACTGTCTGCGCCGGTCTCCGCGTCCTCGCCGCCGCAGGTCAGCCGCCACCAGCCGCCGTTCGCGGCATAGTCCGCCGTCTAGCCGTCCACGGTGTCCACAAACAGGCCATAGGCGATGTCGCTGCCGGAGATTAGTCCCTCCCGAGTCAGAAGCTTCCCCAGATAGGCAAGGTCTGTCTGATACGTGAATTCCGCTTGTGCGCCGTTGCTGTGGACAACCTCCACTGTTACAGTTTTGATGCCCTCCGTCGGTTCGGGGCGGGAGAAGCGCCAGAGGGCGAACAGGGCCAGCGCCAGAACACAGAGCAGGACGGCGGCAGTCCGGAGCCGGCCGGGAGACGACGGCTGCTTTGAGGTATTAGGGTGATTCGTAGGGCTTCCTCCTGATGATTGAATGGATATTCGGCGGAAAAAGCGCACCCCGGTCAAGGGGGCGCTTAAAAGACGGATACAGCTTCTGCTCCGGTCGATTCACGCGCCTTCGGCTCCGGCAAAGGCTGCCGCTTTCTTCCGCGTGTCTGATTCGCTCTCCTGAGGGGAGAGATGACAGTGACCGGCTCGCCGGGCTTCGCACCCGATTTCGCGTTCCACGCCTGTGGGCGAAGAAAAGCACTGTATTTGTATTGAAAATATGGAATCCCGTCTGAACAGCCGGGGATCCGCTGCGCCGCTGGGCCGCGCCCGACGGGTAACAGCCGCGTTCCTCCGATTATGGGGGCGGCTTTCTGCCTGGGGAGAAACATGTCATCTCATAGAGCCGAAGGCTGAGCTCCGAAGCCTGACTGTATAGGCCGTGTGCCTCAGACGAAGCGCGAGGCTCACAATCTGGATACCCTCTGTTCTTGGCTTCCAACTCGGGGAAAAACCCCGGAACCGTGCGGTTCCGGGGTTTTGAAAAATCAGCGCTTGGAGAACTGGGGAGCCCGGCGGGCGGCCTTGAGGCCGTACTTCTTGCGCTCCTTCATGCGGGGATCGCGGGTGAGGAAGCCGGCCTTCTTCAGAATGGGACGGTTATCCTCGCTGGCCAGCAGCAGGGCGCGGGCAATGCCGTGGCGCAGGGCGCCGGCCTGGCCGGAGACGCCGCCGCCGGAAACAGTGGCCACAATGTCCATCTTGCCGGTGCAGCCGGTGGCCTCCAGGGGCTGGCGGACTACCATTTTCAAGGTCTCCAGACCGAAATACTCGTCGATATCCCGGCCATTGATGGTGATGGAACCGGTGCCGTTGGGGAACAGGTGTACCCGGGCCACGGAGGACTTCCGGCGGCCGGTGCCGTACAGATAGGGCTTCTTAGACTGATACATACGCTTCCTCCTCCTTATTCGGCGTCCAGGGCAATGGGCTTCTGAGCGTGCTGCTCATACTCGGCGCCGGCGTAAATGTGCAGCCGCTTCAGGGAGTCCTTGGCCACGGTGTTTTTGGGCATCATGCCGCGAACGGCGACCCGCATGGCAACCTCGGGCTTTTCCTGCATCAGGATGCGGTAAGGGGTTTCCTTGAGTCCGCCCACCCATCCGGAGTGGGTGCGGTAAATCTTCTGAACGCCCTTTTTCCCGGTGAGAACGGCTTTTCCGGCGTTGATGATGATGACATTGTCTCCGCAGTCGGCGTGGGGCGTGAAGGTGGGCTTGGTTTTGCCGCGCAGCAGGTCCGCGGCCCGGACGGCGGTTTTGCCCAGGGGCTTGCCGGCGGCGTCCAGGATGTACCACTTGCGCTCAATGTTGGCCTTATTTGCCATAAAAGTGGACATGGTCTTTCCTCCGTAGATTTTAATTATAGAGTGATGGTATGCTTCCGCTTTACAAAGTGCGGGATTCGGGTTACAATCACAGCAAGATTATTTATACCACACGGGCCCGGGCCTGTCAACACAAAAAACGGTTATTCCCATAAAAACTCTGGATATCTCTTGTTTTCTATGGAAATCTCTTGAATACTTGAATTCATTTTCACTTTCTGAATAAAAAGCGGAGCGGTTTCCCGCTCCGTGCGCCGGTGATTTCTGATTAAGAGGACGGTATGTATCGCTAAATGACCCATCGAACCAGCAGCAAAAGTACAAAGCCCGGCAGGCCCAGGATCCCGATAATCAGGGCGTTCCACAGGTTCAGCCCCAGGGTGACGCCGGTGAACGCCGCCGTCAGGTTGACCGCCCAGAGCGCCAGAAACCCCAGCAGGGTATTCACCAGCAGCTTCAGCGCCAGCTTCAGCGGCGTGCTGAATACCCGCAGCAGGGCAATGAGGAAAAAGCCTGCCAGCAGGCCGGCAATGATTTTCTGGTTCAAATCCATGCGGCGTTTCCCTCCAGTGCGGCGGCAGCCAGCGTTTCCGGGCTCCGTTCCTTGATGGCCCGGATCAGGTAGTTGCACCGTGCCTTGACGGCGTTGATCTGATAGACGCAGGATTCCACCAGCTCCGGGTCCACAGCCTGGTCAAACTGGCGGTAGGCCAGAGCCAGATCCCCCTGCGCCAGACGCAGCTCGTCGTGAAGGGCGGTCAGTACCGGGTCGGGTCTGGACTTTTTGTAAATTTTGGAAAAAGGCGTGCTTTTCATGGCGTTGTCCCTCCTGCTATAGATGTATGGCAAGTTTGGACAAATATTCCAGTTTTCAAACAGGAGGTTGTCTTGTGCAGAAAGATTTTATGAGACAGGCCCTTGTCCTGGCCAAAGAGGCCGGGCGGGCAGGGGAAATCCCCGTGGGCTGCGTCGTCGTCCGGGGGGGCGAGATTGTTGGCCGGGGCCGAAACCGGCGGGAGGAGACCCGTTTCGCCGCCTCTCACGCTGAAATGGAAGCCATTGCCCAGGCCAACGGGACCCTGGGCTCCTGGCGGCTGGAGGACTGTGAGCTCTATGTGACGCTGGAGCCCTGTCCCATGTGCGCCGGGGCCATTTTGAACGCCCGGATCAAACGGGTCTGGTACGGCGCACGGGACCCGGCCTTTGGCGCCTGCGGAGGGGTGATGAACCTGTTTATGGAGGATTTCCCCCACTGTCCGGCCCTGGTGGGCGGCATTCTGGAGGAGGAATGCCGGCAGGTGCTGTCGGAATTTTTCAGGGACATCCGTCAGAACAAGAGGTTGACATAAAGTTCGTGGATAACCGATGAGATTTAAGACTTTTGTAACAATTGACGCTGGTTTCCTTAACAATTTCCCTGTATTGTAGAATCTGCAAGAGACAAAACTTCTTTTCATCCAATCTTCCAAACAAACAGGGCAGGGGCCGGTCATGAGACCGGCCCCTGCCCTGTTTCTGAGAATGCCGGACTCCGGTGCATTGGAGGGACGCCGGCGGAGGGAGGCGGGGGTCCGCCTCTGATTTTATGGACATCCTATGGATTTCGACAGAAAGCCAGCGGCGGACGTGCTATGATACCGTCAGCACGGCTGAACAAAATCCATTGGATTTTGTTCAGAACAAGGCCGCAGGCTGCGTGCGGGGTCTCCTGGGCCGGACGCCCGGGTCTCGCGTATCCGGCGGCTGAAAGCACTTTTGCGTACTTTGACCGGCCATATTACAAACGCACAAAACAGGGACAGGCCCCCGGCGGAGGCTTTTTGAGACAGACGGCAGTGAAATTCTCATAATTACAAGATGAAATAGGGAGAGGCATGGAGGGGAAAAGCATGGAAATCCAGACGAAAACTGTGGATCGGAATCTGCTGCTGGAGCTGAGCGGCGAGCTGGACCACCAGGGGGCCCGGAGCGCCCTGCGGGAACTGGAGCTGGCGGTGGATGCGGCTCTGCCTCATCATCTGGTGCTGGATCTGGGGGGCGTGACCTTTATGGACAGCTCCGGGATTGCCCTGATCCTGCGGGCTCAGCAGCGAATGCGCCTGCTGGACGGCGGCCTGCTGGTGCGGAATGTGCCCGCACAGGCCCGGCGGGTCCTGGACGCCGCAGGGATCAGCCGGCTGGTAACCATCAAGTAACAGGTAAGGAGGTTTACATAATGAGGACAAAAGCGGTCAACGAGGTGACCATGGCCTTTCTGAGCCGAAGCTGCAACGAGAGCTTTATCCGTTCTGCCGCGGCCTGTTTCGCCGCCCAGATGGACCCCACGCTCAACGAGCTGGAGGACATCAAAACCGCCGTCAGCGAGGCGGTGACCAACGCCATCGTCCACGGTTATCCGGACACGGTGGGGCAGGTGGTGGTGAAGCTCCGGATTTGGCCGGACAACGTGCTGGAGCTGATGGTGCGGGACCATGGCCGGGGCATTCCGGATGTGGAAAAGGCCCGGCAGCCCATGTTTACCACCGGGGGAGAGGAGCGCAGCGGCATGGGATTTACCATTATGGAGAGCTTTATGGACCGGGTTACGGTGCGGTCCAGTCTGGGCCGGGGGACAACGGTGGCAATGCGGAAGCGGCTGACGCCCCGGCTGAAAACGGTGAAATGAGCGCCACACTGGAGCTGCTGCGGGCGGCCCAACAGGGAGACCGGGAGGCCTGCGAGCAGGCGGTGATTGAGAACAACGGCCTGATTTGGAGCGTGGTCCGGAGGTACTATGGCCGGGGGGTGGAGCCGGACGACCTCTATCAGCTGGGGTGTTTGGGCTTTTTGAAAGCGGTGCAGGGCTTCGACTTTGAATATGGCACCTGTTTTTCCACCTATGCCGTGCCCAAAATCGCCGGGGAAATCCGCCGGTTTCTCCGGGATGACGGGGCGCTGAAGGTGGGCCGGGGCATCCGGGAGCGGGCGCAGACCCTGTACAGCGCCCGGGAGCGGCTGCGGCATGAGCTGGGCCGGGAACCGGCGCTTTCGGAGCTGTCGGAGGCCACAGGCCTGGAGCCGGAGGAGATCGCCCAGACGGACCTGGCCACGGACGCCCCGGAATCTCTCCAGCAGGAAACGGCGGACGGCCTGACGCTGGAGGGGACCCTGGGCTCCGTGGCTCCGGAGGAGGGCATGGTGGAGCGGATTGCCCTCCGGGAGGCCATCGACCAGCTGCCGGAGAAGGAGCGGATGACGATTCTCCTTCGGTATTTCAAGGGGTTGACTCAGGAACGGACGGCCCGTGTGCTGGGGGTTTCTCAGGTACAGGTTTCCAGGCTGGAGCGCCGGGGGCTCCAGCGGCTGAGGGAGAGCTTTGAGCCCTGAGGGCCGGCAGCGCAGAGGGGGTCTGGGCGGGGCGGAAATAATCGGACTGCTGGAACTCCGTCATGGTCCCCCAATAGCGCTTGGGCATGTTGGACATGCGGAGACGGGGATTTTCCCGCTCCCGAATGGCCACCGTGTCATAAAACCGCTTCCAGAGAAGGCGATAACGGGCTTCCGTCTCATCCGGCGGAGCCATCTGGAAATCCGACAGGGGCCGGATGACCGCCTGGCCGCCGGCGTAAAACAGGGCTTCTTTGTGGGTGCGGTCATAGAGGAAAAAGGTCTCGTTGTGCATCCGGGCCCGGAAGTGGCTGCCCAGCACCGGCAGGACCCGGTTTTTCGGCTGGATTTCTCCGCCTAACACACCTCCTATCTCCGAGAAGCGGACAAAGCCCTTCAGAAGGTGGACCTCGCCGTTCAGATGCTGGACGGCGCGGATGACCGGGTAGAGGGTTTCGTCGGAGCGGTTCCGGAGAAAGGCCGGGCCTTCCTCCAGAAGCTTGGCCACCAGACGGTACAGGTGCAGCTCCTTTTCCGGCAGGCAGGTCAGCAGTCCCCGCCGCAGCAGAACCGCCGCCTCGGGGGACAGGGCGGATACCCTGTGCAGCACGCGGGCGCTGTGGGCGGGGTTGGTTTCAACCATCCGGACAGGAAACAGGGCCGGCTCCGCATCCTCGCCGCAGAAAAATGCGGCGGGGATTTCTTTATACCGGTAAATGTCGAATATGCAGGAGAGGAAGCCCTGGAGGCTGCCGTCATAGCAATAGACTGCTTCCATGGCTAGCTCTCCGGCGGGGGCGCGGCGGAGCGGCCCGGTTTGTGGAAGGCGTGCCGGTTTGGGCGCTCCGTGCCCGGAGGCGGCGGGAATGCACAGGCGGACTTCCGCTGCGCAGCGGAGGCAGGGATTTCCTTCCAGGCGGCCCGGCAGGACGGAAACTGCACGTTGCCTCCATACCGGACTCCGGTCCGGCGGCGCAGGTTCACCGGGCCGCTGGGGATATGCCGGACTTGACCCGGGAGGCCCGGGAAACCGGCGGAGCCCCGGACGGCTTCCTGCGCCGCCCACTGAACCAGGGGGTTCTTTGGAAGCTCCGCAGCTTCGGCGGTCCTGTTTCGCCGGGCGCTTCCGCCGCAGGGGGCCTGTCCGGCGGCAGGATGGACCGTGTCCCGGAGCGGACGGGAGTTCAGAAACGGAACATAAGCCTGTTTTTTCATGAGGGCTCCTTTCTGCGCCGGAACCGTCGAAAGCGGAAGTGAACGCATGGGACAGCCGCCGGAGCGGGGAAGGACTTTCAGGCAGGGGCGTCAAACAGGGACAGCTGCTCCATGGCCTCCAACGGCAGGGGCTTCTCGGCAGCGGCCAGCGCCCGAAACAGACTGTCGGGAGTGAAGCGGACGCCCTCCGCCATCTGGCCGGAGGCTGTCAGGAAATACTGGGCCCGCTTCATGACGACGCCCAGTTTTTTCAGGCTGTCAACATGGAGAGGACCCGTCCGCCGGGCGCTGAGGATGCGCCGGGCGGAGGTGAGGCCGATGCCGGGGACCCGCAGCAGGCTTTCGTAGTCCGCACGGTTGACCTCAATGGGAAACTGCTCCAGGTGGGCCAGGGCCCAGCTGCATTTGGGGTCTACCCGTGTGTCAAAGTCCCGGTGGGCCTCGTCCAGCAGTTCGTCTGCCCGGAAGCCGTAGAAGCGCAGCAGCCAGTCCGCCTGATAGAGCCGGTGTTCCCGCAGCAGAGGCGGCTTGACGTCTCTGGCGGGCAGCAGGGCGTGTTCCGTCACCGGAACATAGGCGGAATAGAACACACGTTTGAGACTGTACCGGTCATAGAGGGCCTGGGTCAGCCGGAGGATGTGGAAATCGCTGTCGGCGGTGGCCCCGACAATCAGCTGGGTGCTCTGGCCCGCCGGGGCGAAGCGGGGGGCGTGGCGGTATTTTACCAGCTCTTCCCGGCTCTGCCGGTTTCGGGTCTGAATCTGCCGCATGGGGGCCAGGATGGCCCCCTTTGTCTTGTCCGGGGCCAGGGTCTTCAGACCCGCCTCGGAGGGCAGCTCGATATTGACGCTGAGACGGTCCGCCAGAAAGCCCAGCTGCTCCACCAGCTCCGGCGACGTGCCGGGGATGGCCTTGGCGTGAATGTATCCATTGAAGCGCCAGCCTTCCCGCAGGAGACGGAGGGTGCGGATCATCAGCTCCGTGGTGTAGTCGGGACTGCGGTAGACCCCGGAGGAGAGAAACAGACCTTCGATATAATTCCGCCGGTAGAAATTGATGGTCAGGTCCGCCAGCTCCTCGGGGGTGAAGGCGGCCCGCTTCGCCTCGTTGCTCCGGCGGTTGACGCAGTATTTGCAGTCGTACACACACCGGTTGGTCATCAGGACCTTCAGCAGAGTGACACAGCGCCCGTCGGCGGAAAAGGTGTGGCAGCAGCCCGCCATGGAGGTGGAGGTGTTGCCGATCATGTCCTTTTTTGCGGTCCGGGCGCCGCCGCTGGAGGTACAGGCGGCGTCATATTTGGCGGCGTCGGTGAGAATGGTCAGCTTTTCCAGAACGTCCATCGCTCCGACCTCCACTGATTCCAATGATTCCAAAGGGCTTCGGCGGTTTTCAGTGCCACCGGAGACAGGCGGAGAATCCCCCGCCGGTGGGCCGCCATGTGGTGGGTGGCGCGGGAGGGGCGCTCGATGACGTCGATGACGCGGAAGAGCTGCGCGGTGAGAAACGCGATGCCTACCATAGTCAGAAAAAGTGTCCAGCCGGTCATGAGAGGGACCTCCTTTGAAAGGATATAGAAACTTTGTTCGACTGTCATTATAAATCGAACAACCGTTCTTGTCAAGAGGCGGCGGGATATTTTCGCCGCAGGGTTTGAGTGTCGAAAAAGTGCGTCGTCCTTTCTTTTCGGAAAGGAGGGCAGCTCGAAGGGCAGCGCAGCCGTCGGCGGCTCCGCCGCCCTACGGATGCGGCGTGCCCCTTGCGGGTAAACCCATCAGGGGTTCCCTTCGTTTGCAATCAATAAGTTTTCAGAACATCTCACGGGTTCTGAAAACTTGCCTCAGAGTGTCAAAATTATTTTCGATACTCTGAGGTTGGACTTTTTCAGAAAAGCGTGTTATGATGGAACCCACGACAGAGAATGATGTAAAGGAGACCGGCGATGAAGATAGGAACGGTAGAGATTTCCGGAAGGCTGGCGCTGGCCCCCATGGCCGGCGTTACCGACGCCGCGTTCCGGCAGATCTGCTCCGAGCAGGGGGCGGACTATACCTGTACGGAACTGATTTCCTCCAAGGCGCTGTGTTATCACGACAGGAAGACCTTCGGCCTTCTGCGTCAGTTTCCGGGGGAGCACCCCTCCGCGGTGCAGATATTTGGAAGCGACCCGGTCTGCATGGCGGAGGCCGCCCAGATTGCCATAGAGTATACCGGGGCGGATGTGCTGGACCTCAATATGGGCTGTCCGATGGGAAAGATTGTGAACAACGGCGACGGCGCGGCGCTGATGCGGGATCCGGAGAAGGCCGGACGCATCGTGGAGGCTGTGGTCAAGGCGGTGTCCGTTCCGGTGACGGCGAAGTTCCGCCGGGGCTGGGACATGGGGAGCTGCAACTGCGTGGAGTTTGCCCGGGTGCTGGAGCAGGCGGGGGTCTCCGCTGTGGCGGTCCACGGGCGGACCCGGGCCCAGGTGTACAGCGGTCAGGCGGACTGGAACTGCATCCGGGCGGTGAAGGAAGCGGTGTCCGTTCCTGTTCTGGCCAACGGCGATATCTGGAAGCCGGAGGATGCCGCACGGATTTTGCAGCACACCAAGGCAGATATGGCCATGGTGGGCCGGGGCTGTTTTGGGAATCCTTGGCTGTTCCGGCAGGCAAAGGCTGTGCTGGAGGGCCGTCCCGTGCCGCCGCTGCCGCCTCTGGCGGAGCGCTGCGAAACCGCTGTCCGGCAGATTGAGCTGGCGGCGGCGGACAAGGGTGAGCGGGCGGCTGTGCTGGAAGCCCGGCGGCATTACTGCTGGTATCTCAAGGGTGTGCCCCATTCCGGATATTATAAGGAGAAGATCGTGCAGATGAATACGCTGGAGGACGTGTATCAAGTGACCAAGGGAATCTGCCGGGACCTGAGAGACGCCCCGGAACGGGGAGGAGCGGGACCGTGCTGAAGGATTTTCAGGAGGCGAAATGGCTGACCGCCGCCCGGAAAGGAGATCAGGATTCCTTTGGAGAGCTGGTGCGGCTTTATGAAAAACGGGTGTTTGCCCTGACGCTGCGGATGTGCGGGAATCCCGAGGACGCCGCCGAGGCGGCGCAGGAGGCCTTTCTGGCGGCCTGGCAGGGACTGAGGTCCTTTCGGGGGGACAGCGCTTTTTCGACATGGCTGTATCGCTTGGCGTCCAATGCCTGTGTGGACCTGCTGCGCCGGGAGGGACGGCGTCGGGGAATGGCGTCGCTGGACGATGAGGAACTGAACCTGGATCTGCCTGCGCCGACGCCCACGCCTCAGGAGGCGGCGGAACGCCGGGAGCTGGGAGAGCGGATTGAGGCGGGACTCCGGGCCCTGCCGCCGGAATACCGGTCGGTACTGGTGCTGCGGGAGATCCAGCAGCTGCACTATGAGGAAATTGCCCAGGCGCTGGACCTGGATGTGGGCACGGTGAAGTCCCGCATCAGCCGGGGCCGAAAACGGCTGAGAAGTTTTTTGCTGGAGGATGGGAACTTTTTGCCCGCCGCTGCGTCTAAAGGAACAGGTAAGCCCAAAAAAACAGGAGAGGAGGGCCGGACATGACCTGTTGTGAAGAATATGCGGCCTTGCTGGACCTGTTTGTGGACGGGGAACTGGCAGCGGAGGAAATGACACGGGTCCGGAGCCACCTGGAGAACTGCCCCGGCTGCCGGTCCTATGTGGACGATGCCCTGGCGATTCGGGCCGCCTTTCCCGGGACGGAAGATACCGAGGTGCCGGAGGGATTCGCTGAGAGCGTCATGGAGCGTATCCGGGCAGACGCGGCTGCGGGAGAGCTGAAGGACCGAAAGGAGCGGAAAAACAGCCGCCGGCGATGGGCCGGGACCCTGACGGCCCTGGCGGCCTGCTTTGCTGTGGCGCTGCTGGTGCAGGGTGTGCCCCGGGATTTAGGCGATGGCACGGCCCCTGCCGGGGATACGCCCCCGACGCTTTATGAAGCCGGTGTACCTGAGGCGCAGGCGGTAACAGGCGGCGCTGATGACGGGGAAGCGGCGCTGGAGGAACCGGCGGAAGCGCCGGTGCAGGCCCGTACCACAGGCGGCGGGGAGTGGCCGGAGATGTCTGGCTTCACGGCGGATGAAGACAGCGCGGGTCAAAGCAGCAAACGCTATAATAATAGTGGTATCGGTCAAAACGAAGAAGAGGGGGCGGCCGGCGGAGTGGATTCCTCTGCGGAGGGCCGGACAGCGCCCAGTCTTGCGGCGGCGCCGCAGCTCATTGCGCCTGCATCGGAGGAAGAGGGGCCGGAGATCCCGGCCGCGCCAGAGCTTTCGGAGGATCTGGAGAGCGGAACGGAAGCGGTGCTGCGTTTGACCCGGGAAGAGGCCGGCGATCTGCTGGATGACTTTGTCCCTGTTTGGGAAGACGGCACAGAACGGCGGTACGAGCTCACAGTGGAGGAGCTTCGGATTCTTCTGACGGCATTGGGAAGGCCGGGAGAGCTGGAAGATGTGGAAGGGGAGAGTGGAGAGAAGACCGTTCTGGTTGTGGTAACGAATGCCGGGGATACCGGAGAATAGAGAAATCTGCCTTCAATACTATGGCGGCGGGCCGGTCCTTGAAAAGATCAGCCCGCCGTTTTGCGGACCTGGGACTGTAAAGGGCAGCAAACTGCACATTGGAATGACTTGTATTTGGATAATATGCCAACATTTTGCATAAAGTCGAAAAAGAAGGAGAAAAGCAGTTGACAAACAGGGGGCAGTATGGTAATCTAACAAAGCTGTCCGGCACGAAGGCAAGGCGGGCGGGTACAAAGGGAAGGACGGACTTGAAAAGCCTCCGAAATTTCTGAAAAAAGTACTTGACA
>CAJTFK010000016.1 GCA_910575505.1 Oscillospiraceae bacterium | reverse complement strand
TCGTCCATGATTTCCAGAAATTCTTCCCGTTTTGTTTTCTTTTTCCGGCATCTGTATTCCATATCGCTAAAACTTTCCTGTTTCATACCCCGCGCCCCCTTTTCCTTATTTTATCACATCTTCTATCATTTCGGGGAATTAAATCAGCGTTTCCTTAATTGTGCCGAAGCCGTACCGGAAGGCGTACAGATTGTAACGCAGTCCGAAAAAACCCACCTGCTTCACCAGGAGCCTTTTAATTGCTGCTCTCAATGGGCGGTCTGGGGGCATGAGGGAAGCGGCATTGAGCCCCGGCCCCTGCCTGACGAAGTGATCCCGGCGCTCCGTTTCGGTTATCCCAAGAGTAAGGAAAAAGCCCTGAGGCTGGACAAAAACGGAAATGTACTGTCCATGAGCCTTACCGCCACCCGGCGCATGTCCGAAGAAACTGCCAAAATATTTGAAGAACTTTTTTGATTCCAAAGCTTTAGAAATGGGATGTATCATGAACCGAACCTATCAACGCTGGGCGGCGGCTTTTCTGGCGCTGGTGCTGCTTCTGCTGGCCCTCTGCGCCGGAGCGGTGTACACAGTGGACCCCTGCCTCTATTACCGGATGCCGGAGAACCGGCAGCCCGTCTTTTTCAGCGAGCGCTACCAGGCGGCGGGGCTGGTGAAAAACGTCCCGGCGGACACCGTCATCATGGGAACCTCCATGACTGCCAACTACTACGCCAGTCAGGCGGAAGCCGCCTTTGGCGGCACGGCTCTGCGGATCACCATTCCCGACGGCTATTTCAGCGAGTTCGACCAGGTGGCCGGCGCCCTGTTCCGGAGCCAGACCCCCAGACGGCTGGTCTTCGGCCTGGATCTGAACATTCTGATCCGGGACGAAAGCGGCGTCACCGGGGCCATGCCCGGCTATCTCTACGACGCCAACCCGCTGAACGACGTAAAGTACCTGCTGAACAAGGACACCCTGTATTACAGCCTCTATACCCTCCTGGCCAACCGATGGGACCAGGGGGAGACGCTGGACGAGAGCTTTGTCTGGGACGAGGGCATCTGGTGGAACCACATCACCGCCCTGGCGGGCTATGAGCGGCCGGACCCCGTATCGGAGCCCCTGGCGGCGGACGCCTACCAATCCCGCACGGCGGACAACCTCCACGTGCTGGAGGGCTGGGTCCGTGAACACCCGGAAACGGAATTTGACATCTTCCTCCCGCCCTACAGTCTGCTGTTCTGGGACCGGTGTCTCCGTCTGGGGGAGCTGGACGCCCGGCTGGCGGCGGTGGAGCAGACGGCGGAGACCCTGTGCGCCTATGAAAACGTGAAGCTCTACGGGCTCCTCTTCGACAAGGAGATTGTGGGAAATCTGGACTATTACGGCGATTATATCCATCACTCCAGCGAGGCCGCCGGTATGGTGCTGGAGCGCATCGCGGAAAACAAGGACCTGCTGACGGCAGAAAATATTCGGGAAGCCCTGGCGCAGTGGCGGGAATTTGTGGTAAACTATCCGTATGAGCAATTCTGGGACCACGACTTCTGGGTGGCCTGGAACGAGGCCCACCGGAACCCCTCCGGCTGACAGAGGGGGCAGGCGGAAGGGAGGAAGCGGATGGGACTGTTTCTGTATGTGCTGGCGTTCCCCGGCGGGAAGGAGGAGACCTGCCGGGCCGCCCTGGAGCGCAAGATCGAAAACTGCGGCCACAATATCCAGCCGGACAAATGCGATTGGCGCCTGTATCCGGGGGGGCCTGCCGTCCAGCTCAACGACGGCGCGGTGGGCTTCGACTATCCGGAGCCGCTGTCGAAGGCGGTGAGCTGCCCGGTGCTGCTGGCCTATATCTACGACGATGACTACTGGGGCTATGAGCTCTGGCACAGGGGAAAAGAGCTGGACCGGTTCGCCAGTCTGCCGGACTATTTTGGCCAGGGGTCCCCGCCCAGCAAGCGCGGGGACGCGGAGCTGGTGGCCAGCCTCTTCGGCGTGGAGCCGGAGCGGATTGAGCGCTACCTGGTTCCCTGGGAGGATGAGGACACCGGCAACCGTGCGTACCACGAGGACCAGGCCGCCGCCGGGGACTCCTGGCAGATGGCGGATTTTCTGGGGGCCCTGGGCTTTGACTACGATCTCCTCTGCCTGCCGCCGGGGGCGTATCTGGAGGACACGCCGGACCTGCCCAACGCCCTGACCAGCCGGGACTATGCCCTCCAACGCCTGGAAGCGCTGGGTAAGGCCTTTGGGGAGCTTCTGCCCCTGTTGGAACACGGGAAGTACCAGGAGGCCATTGCCCGCCTGGGCGAGGCGCTCCAGACCGCGCCGGAGGCGGCGGGGCTGTATCTCCTCCGGGCCTTTTGCTGGGCCCAACTGGAAAAGGCCAGCGGCAGGAGCCGGAGGTACGAGACAGAACAGGACCTGGGGAAGGTCCTGGAGCTGGAGCCGGACAATGTCATGGCCCTCCGGGCCCGGTGTCCCACCACCGCCACCAGCGCCCGCTATCCCCGTCACATTCAGGACCTGACCCTGCTCATGGAGGCGGACCCGGAGAACCGGGACGTCTACCAGATCAGCCGCGCCTACCGCCACTATTGGACCAAAAACAGCGCCGCCGCTCGGGCGGACCTGGAGGAGGTTCTGCGCCGGGGCCGGACAAAGACGGTGGACCTGGTGTATCTCTGCGGCGAATTGAAGCTGCCGGGCTTTTAAGAACCTGTATTCACCAACCGCCGAACGCTGTCTGGACGGCCTTTTCCCCGCCATACCGCGCCGGTTTCCCTTACAAGCTTAAGAGACTGTTTAAAAGGAGACGCCCATGAAAAATTTTCTGCCGATATTCCTTGCCCTTCTCATTAGCGCAGCCCTTGGGATTCTGTTTATACTGCCGGGCTTTCAGAAGCGGACGGACGTCTATCTCCAGGACTTCTCTGTCTCCGGGGACGGGTCCGCCGTCACGATTGAGACGTTTCTGACCGGCTCCATGGGCTATATCCGGGCCATGGAGGCCAAACAGATGGGCGATGAAATCCACTGCTCCTTTTACCGCACCTTCGGCGGGCTGAACAGCCGCCTCGGAGCCAAGACTACCTTTGAAATCCGGCCGGACCATCCCACCCAACGGATCTACTTCGACCGGGGAACGAGTTTCGACCAGCTGGTCCTGGAGCGGGACGCGGACACCGGCGCATGGGCGTCTGTGTCCCCTCTTCCCCAATGATGCCCCTTTCCCAAAAAGACGTTTCCATACGATATCACAGGACTGTTTCCGCAATTTCCGCCCTTTTTTCTCCCATGTTGTTGGCCGGAACCCCTGACAATTTGACGGCTCACAGGTTGAAACCGAACCTTGTCCATGATATAATCAGTGGGGCAAATCCCGGTTTGATGGGGAGGTGAACGGGCGTGAAGCAGAAAAAGATCCTCATTCCAGGCGCGGTTGTCTCAGGGGCAGCAGTCCCTTTGACTGTGTTCAAACTGTGTCCATTTCTTAGCCGGCTCCACCCGCTCATACCCAACTTAAACAACACCAAAACCATACAGAATCAACGGAGTCTTCCTCTTGCAGCATCTGTATAGTACACGCTGAATTTATGGTCAGAATAAATTGGGGCTTCCGGGCAGTTATTCATTATGGATCACTGCCCGTACCGTCGTTTTGACGAAACACCAGAAACCAGACCCCTTATCAACCACGAACGGCATAAGGGCGCAATGCTCCTTCACCGCCCATATCGCCCTCGCCGGAAGAAGCTCCGCCGTCTCTGCCTGACGGTAAGCACTGCGCGCCTTCCTCCTCTTCCCGTGAAAACCGCCTTGCAGGGTTTTCGCGGGGACCCCGAATTCTAATTTCAAAACACGCCTCCGGCGCGCCCTGTCGAAGACGGGGCCCCGGCGGACTTGCCCAAGGAGGCTTTTCCATATGATTCAACAGGACCACATCCGTAATTTTTCCATCATCGCCCACATCGACCACGGCAAGTCCACCCTGGCGGACCGGCTGCTGGAGAAGTGCGGCGCTGTCTCTCAGCGGGAGATGGAAAGCCAGCTTCTGGACAACATGGACCTGGAGCGGGAGCGGGGCATCACCATCAAGGCCCGCGCTGTCCGGCTGCTCTACCATGCCCGGGATGGCCAGGACTATGCCCTGAATCTCATTGACACGCCGGGTCATGTGGACTTCAATTATGAGGTCTCCCGGTCCCTGGCCGCCTGCGAGGGGGCCGTGCTGGTGGTGGACTCCACCCAGGGCGTGGAGGCCCAGACCCTGGCCAATACGTATCTTGCCATGGAGCACGACCTGGAGATTCTGCCGGTGTTCAACAAGATTGACCTCCCCGCCGCCGACCCCGCCAAGGCCAAACAGGAGGTGGAGGACATCATCGGTCTCCCGGCGCTGGAAGCGCCGGAGATTTCCGCCAAGAACGGCGTCAACATCGAAGCGGTGCTGGAGGAGATCGTGAAAAACGTTCCACCGCCCAAGGGAGACCCGGACGCCTCTCTGAAAGCCCTGATTTTCGACAGCCAGTATGACAGCTATCGGGGCGTGATTGTCTACATGCGTCTGACGGAAGGACAGCTCCGCCCCGGCCAGACGGTGAAGATGATGGCCTCCGGCGCCTCCTATCAGGTGGTGGAGTGCGGCCACCTGCTGCCCTTGGGTATGGAGCCTTGTGATCGTCTCCGGGCCGGAGAGGTGGGCTATTTCACCGCCTCTATCAAAAACGTGAAGGACACCCGGGTGGGCGACACCGTTACCGACGCAGCCAATCCCGCCTCTGAGCCCCTCCCCGGCTACCGTCCCGTTCAGCCCATGGTCTACTGCGGCATCTACACCGAGGACGGGTCCAGGTATCCGGACCTCCGGGACGCCCTGGAAAAGCTTCAGCTGAACGACGCTTCCCTCTCCTTCGAGCCGGAGTCCTCCGTGGCCCTGGGCTTCGGGTTCCGCTGCGGCTTTCTGGGCATGCTCCACATGGAGGTCATTCAGGAACGCCTGGAGCGGGAATTTGACCTGGATCTGGTGACCACTCTGCCCTCGGTTATTTACGACGTGTACAAGACCGACGGAACCCTGGTAAAAGTGGATAACCCCCACAACTACCCGGACCCCGCCTCCATTGAGCGGGCAGAGGAGCCCTATGTAAAGGTCTCCATCATCTCCCCCAACGACTATGTTGGCAACATCATGCCCATGTGCCAGGACCGCCGGGGGGAATTCAAGGATATGCAGTATCTGGACACCCATCTGGTGGAACTCCACTATCAGATGCCCCTGAATGAAATCATCTATGATTTCTTCGACACCCTCAAGGCCAACACCAAGGGCTACGCCTCTCTGGACTATGAGCTCTCCGGCTACCGGCCCAGCGAGCTGGTGAAGGTGGACCTGCGGCTCAACGGCGAGGGGGTGGACGCCCTGAGCTTCATTGCCCACAAGGACAAAGCCTATCCCCGGGCCCGGAAGCTCTGCGAAAAGCTGAAGGAGAACATTCCCCGCCAGCTCTTCGAGGTGCCGGTGCAGGCCGCCATCGGCGGGCGGGTCATCGCCCGGGAAACGGTGAAGGCCATGCGGAAAGACGTGCTGGCCAAGTGCTACGGCGGCGACATCACCCGAAAGAAAAAGCTGCTGGAGAAACAGAAGGAGGGCAAGAAGAAGATGCGGAGTCTGGGCAGCGTCCAGATTCCCACGGAGGCCTTTCTTGCGGTGCTCAAGCTGGACGAATAGGACCGGCAAAAAACCCGCCCCCCTCTTCCAGGGGGCGGGTTCTCGTTCAGGCAGGTATCGGACAACTCAGCGCCGGCAGCCGTGGTGAGCGCCGTGAACACCGTCGCAGAAGCCCCGGGCGTGAGCATAGCCGCAGTAAGTCACGCCGTTGTGGCTGTGAGCGCCTGCGATGGTGCAGCCCTCCACGGTGCAGAGGGCCCGGCAGGAGCCGTCGCAGAAGCCGCTTTCGTGGTCATAACCGCAGTAAGTCATGCCGTTGTGGCTGTGAGCGCCCGCGATGGCGCAGCCCTCCACGGTGCAGAGGGCCCGGCAGGAGCCGTCGCAGAAGCCGCTTTCGTGGTCATAGCCGCAGTAAGAAACGCCGTTGTGGCTGTGAGCGCCCGCGATGGCGCAGCCCTCCACGGTGCAGAGAGCCCGGCAGGAGCCGTCGCAGAAGCCGCTTTCGTGGTCATAGCCGCAGTAAGAAACGCCGTTGTGGCTGTGAGCGCCCGCGATGGCGCAGCCCTCCACGGTGCAGAGAGCCCGGCAGGAGCCGTCGCAGAAGCCGCTTTCGTGGTCATAGCCGCAGTAAGCCACGCCGCTGTGGATGTGGCGGCCCGCAGTGGAGCAGCCTGCAATCTGGCAGACGGAAACGGCGGTCTGACGGGTCTGCCCGTTATGATGGCCGCCGTGATGCCCGCCATGGGCGAAAACGGAGACCGTCAGCAGCGCCAGCGCAGCACAGAGGCCGGCGGCGGCAGTCAGCTTTTTCAGATGGATTTTCATATGGCCCTCCTCAGTTTGTTCATGGTTGGAATACCGGTCCAGGACGTTCATTTTCATCATAGCACAGAGGCCGGAAAACGTCAAGGGCAGGGCGGGAGCAGTGCATGTCCGCTCACACATTTTATCAGGGGGCTTAGGCGCAGGCGGCAGGCTTTGCCCCCTGTTTTTTGAATGTACCAGAGGTTCCGGAGGACAGCCCGGGACAGAGGCCGTCCTCCGCATCCGGCCAAAGCCGCCAATGAGACGCTCCCGGGAACGGGTAGAGCAGGCGCGGGAAATTGGGCCGGAAAGTCTCAAAAGTCTCAAAAATCTCAAAAGAGTATTGTCAAGCGGAATCACTTCGTATATAATTTCACTGGGATGAAGCGACAGGAGACGCGGCTTTTGCAGGAGGGACGGTGATTACCCTGGATGACACCAAAACGCGAATCATCGCCGCGGCAATCGAGGCTGTGCGGCAGTATGGTCTGGAGGGGGTGCGCATCCAGAATGTCAGCGACCTGGCCGGGATTTCGGCAGGAGCCATCTACCGTCACTTTGAGAGCAAGGACCATCTGCTGGTTGAATGCTTCACATATGTGGACAAACAGGCGGCGGCTGTTTTTGAACATCTGACCTTCAATCCCCTGCTCATGCTCACCGACCCTATGGGGGCTGTAAAGGAGCTGTGGCTGCCCTATTTCCGGTTCTGGACCTCCCACCCGGACGAAACCGTTTTCTATCACCGCTTCCGGGACAGCACGTTTTTCCCGATGTACGACAAAAGCCGTGATATCACCTATTTCAAAACGTTCATCGGAATGGCCGACGCCTTCAGGCGGGTATTTCCAGGTCTGAACAAAATCAATCAGGACCTGCTGTGGCTCCATGTCCTTACGTCTACCGTCATGTATGCAAAATATGTGGTGGAGGGCGCTCTGCCCAATAATCAGGAAACCGAGGACACTGTGTTTCAGCTGCTGGCCACCGGGCTGAGCGGCTATTTGGAGCCGGGCCGGTCCGGAAAACCGGGGCAAAACTGAACATGCCCCGCTGAGGAGCGGGTTATTTTCAGCCATTCGATCATGAACATTCATTTATAGGAGTCCTCAAAAATACTGACGGCAGTCCGGCAGATACAGGCGGCGCATCCCTGTGCCCGCCCCCCTGACGGGCGTCAGCCTGCCTGCCCCGTCATCCCTGTGCGGTACCGCCTGTATCCGCCTCCTTTGCTGTCATGATTTCCGGGGATTGCTGCAGAACCTGTATTCACAACCGCTGAACGCCGTCTGAACGGCCTTTTTCCCGCCATACCGCGCCGGTTTTCCCTGCAATCTGTCCGGATTGCTGCGGGCCGCAAAGGAGCTCCCTTTGTCTGGCAGGAAAAATTCCCGCCCTTCCGGCATCCCCCCGGATATGAATACAGGTTTTTTCATCCGGTCAACCGCCGGTTTTGCCGGGAAGCGGGCGTCTGCCGGCCTGAGAGTGAATATTTACTCACCTTGAAACCGCTCTCTTTCTTCTGGGGACGCTGCGGCGGAGAATGCTCCGACCTCCGACGGAATGTGAAGCCCCTGGGGAAAAGCCGGGCAAGGCTGTCCTGGCCGGCCTGCAGCGTCTGTCCGCCATGACTCTCTCAAAAAAGATTTGTCCTGTCCGGCAGAGCCTTTTGTCCGCGGCAGGGCGGCGTACATATGATATGTTACAGGGATGCCGCCTTGGGCGGACCTGTTCAACGTTCAGGCATGAAAAAGCCGACGGGATGCTCCCTATTTCGATCTTGCCTGCCTTTTTTACGTATATTTTCAGGCTTTAAGCCTGTTTTTAATACAATTCAGACCCTGCGTTTCAAGTGAATGCAGCGCAGCGGCCCTCAGGCTGCCGCGGGAACGTTTGAGTAAACATTGTGAGGAGTGGAACAATGGAAAAAATACTAATTGTGGATGACAGCCTTATGCAGGCGACACAACTGAAATCCATTTTAGACGACGAGTATGATGTTACCCTTGCGCAGACGGCGGAAGACGGCCTGCGCCGTGTAAACGAGGAGAATTTTTCCCTCATTCTGCTGGACGTCGTCATGCCGGGAATGGACGGGTTTACCCTCTTAAAAAAGCTGCAGGAGGAAATCGTGACCCAGAGTGTTCCCGTCATTCTGATTACCAGCCTTTCGGATGCCATCAATGAGCAGAGGGGGCTGATTCTGGGGGCGGTGGACTATATCACAAAGCCCTTTAACCCTCTGATTATCAAGGCCAGAGTCAACACGCATGTCAAGCTGTACAGCTACCGCAGGCAGATTGAGCGGCAATCCATGACCGACCAGCTGACAGGCATCGCCAACCGGCGCAAATATGAGCAGTACAGCGCCACGAAGTGGGGCGAGGCAATCCGCCTGCATGTTCCTGTCTCCATCTGCATGTTTGACATTGACCGCTTCAAGGTGTATAACGACACCTTCGGCCACCCTGCCGGGGACAAGGTGATTGCCGCCGTAGCCCAGACGGCCTCGTCCCGCCTCCAGCGCAGCACGGATTTTCTGGCCCGCTACGGAGGGGAGGAGTTTGTGGCGCTGTCCATGGGCGATTCCTCCGGGAAAATGTTCCAGCATCTGAGGGAAATCCGCCAGGCGGTGGAGGACCTGCATATTCCCCATGACCCGTCCGTGGCCCAGTGGGTCACCGTCAGCATCGGCGGCGTCACCGTGATTCCCGAGATGGGGAACGCCTATGACTTCTATTTAAAAGTCGCGGACACCATGCTGTACGACGCCAAGAAAAACGGCCGGAACCGAGTCGTCTGGGCCGACGAAAAGCTGAAACAGCTGTGGGAAAAGCGGTAATCCTGCCGGAAATCAAAACAATTGCATGAAATTGGGAGGAATAATGTGAGTTTACTGGACCTGTTCAGCAGGCGGGCGAAGGCGCAGCCGCCCCAGGAGACCAAGGAAGACGAAGACGCCCTTGATATCTATTCCGGAATGCGGGTGGAGGTAACCACCGATTCCGGGCAGCTCCTCTTTGTGGCAAAGCTGCTGGGCCTGCACGGAGACAAAGCGGAGCTGCACCTGTATTCCGAATCCGAAATTGGCGAGGACACGGAACCCCTTCACGCCAAGATTCGGGGGTACAGCGACCACGAGAGAAAAGCGGTCTGCATGGAGGGCGTCATTACGCCCGGGCCTCAGCATATCTGGCAGGTGGAGGAACTGACCGTTGTCCGGACCGGAAATGACCGCGCCTTTTTCCGCCTGGACACCAATCTCGACGCCACCGCCACCATGTTCAGCGGACTGTCCATGGGAGAAAAGCCCTGCAAGCTGCTGAATATCAGCGTAGGCGGGGCCAGCGTCAGTTCGGAATGCAGATATCACGAGGGGGATAAATTCCTGCTGAAGGTCAGACTGTTAGAGGACAGGCCGGAGTCGGCCATGTTCGCCCAGATCGTGCGGGTCATCGAGAAGGAGGGTACGCCCATTGAGTATGGATGCCAGTTTCTGGAGCTGACAGAGGCGGACCAGGAGCAAATCACCCAGAATATATTCGCGGCCCAGCGCCAGAAAAGAGGGCGTTCCTAAGCACTGATCAGCAAAGAACCGTGTTCTCCGCCAGGCTGGCGGTCGAACCCGCACGAAGCGGAATTCCCTCAGCCGCCGGGCCTGAACACAGCGGGCAGCCCGGGCCCCTCCATGTATATGCCCGGCGTCAGGTCTGTGTCATTCCCCGGACTCACGCAAAGAGCTTCAGACCGCCCTTCGGGCGCGGTCTGAAGCTCAATGTATAT
Source organism: Oscillospiraceae bacterium (assembly GCA_910575505.1). Classification (GTDB taxonomy): domain Bacteria; phylum Bacillota; class Clostridia; order Oscillospirales; family Oscillospiraceae; genus Oscillibacter. The sequence goes on along the minus strand of CAJTFK010000016.1, from coordinate 72,700 downwards.
GGGGCTCCGTCCCGGCCCGTCTGCCGGAAACCCGTTATCATTGGGAGAACGGGCGGGCACAGAGGCCCGCCCCTACAGGCGTTACTGTTGGGAACAGGCGGAATACCCGCCCCCTCCTTCTGATCAAATGCGGGATCGGACACACCCCCAATGAGCAGCCATATTGCGCCGGGTGGAAAAGCATGGTAATATAAAACTACTTTCCCCAAAGTTTGCAAAATAGAACATGAAGGAGAACGGAAGCTATGAAGAAAAAATTCGTGTCCCTCCTGCTGGCGCTGGTAATGTGTCTGGGACTGCTGCCGGCCGGGGCGTCGGCAGCCCAGAGCGGCGGCCTCGCCATTTCCTTTGAAACCGCGATCTTTTCCATTTCCAGGGAAACCTTTGTCCGCACGCTGCCCGAGCCCGCCTCCCAGGGCGAGTGCGGCCCGGATGAGTATGTCACCGTATGCCCCATTGTAAAAAATACATCGGGCGCGGCTGTGACACTCCGGAATGTCTATATCCGTATCGACGGCGGGGAGGAGCTGCGCTGGGCAAAGGATATCACGCTGGAGCCGGGGAAATCGGTCCGGCTCCACGTGTATCACAGCAATGAGAAGTATCTCACGCCCGGCCTGCACACGGCGGCGCTCTATGCGGGGGATGCGCTGCTGGCCTCCGGCCGTTTCAGCATCGGCCGGGACTGGCCGGAGATTTTCAAATTCCCCTCGGAGGAACAAGCTGCCGCCCGGCCCGCCGACAGGCGCTCGCCTTATTTGTCCACATGGCTCTCCGTGGACAGTGACGTCCGATATGACGCCTACTGCGTGGATTTCAAGTCGGACCATATCCCTTATGGCACTTATAGCGCTGTATTCAATGGCTATATGGACTATTCCAGCCTGAAAGAGCAATATGTGTCTGTTGACAACAACGGCCACATCAGCCTCTATGGGGGCTTGCAGCAGGGGGCCGAAGGGAAAGAGAGCAACTCCATTCTGTCTTTCTGGGATATTTACTGCACTGATTCCGCAGGAAACACAACGGTGATACGCCCGAAACAGGTCTATTCGCTGAACAGAACGGACGGCGCTTCCTTCACCGGCGAGGGGGACGGCGCTCATACGCTGCTTCCCTACAACTGGCAGGCGGGCCGCTGGTATCGGATGCTGCTGCGGTGCGGCACCTCGGAAACCACCGGCAATACCACCGTGGAGCAGTGGTTCCAGGACCTGACCACAGGAGACTGGACCCATACGTGTACCTACGATATCGGTGTGAAGAACAGCTGCTTTAAGGGCAGCATGGCATTTTTCTCGGAAAACTTTCTGCCCCAGTACGCCGGCGGGGTGCGTTCCCTGGAATTTACCAATGTCCGTATCCGCACCAGCGAGGGCTGGAAGGATGTGACCAGTACCGGTTATATCAGATCACGGGTGGATAAGACCGGTGTTCTGGCAGATATCTACGGCAGCTGGGAGGCCGGAGCAGATGACAGCACATTCTATATGATTTCCTCCGGCGTCTCCGGCTGGGGCCGCACAGAGGACACAGGGAAGCTCACGGTCCAGAACCGGGAGAGCGGCGACCCCCTGAACGGGAAGCCGCTGAAGGAGACCATCCGGTTTGACGATGTGGCTGCCAACGCCTACTACTGTGACGCAGTACAGTGGGCTGTGGACAAGGGCGTCACCTCCGGCACAAGCAAAACCGCCTTCTCTCCCGACTCCACCTGCACCCAGGGTCAGATTCTGACCTTCCTCTGGCGGGCCAACGGCAGTCCCAAGCCCGCCGGGGCCGTGCCCGGCAGCCAGTATTACGCCGCCGCTGCCCAGTGGGCGACGGAGCAGGGACTTTTGGACGGGGCCTTCTCCGCCGGTTCTCCCTGCACCCGGGCCATGGCCGTGACCTATCTGTGGAAGCTGGCGGGGAGCCCCCAGGCAGGCGCTTCCGGCTTTAAGGATGTGGCGGCGGACGCGGCCTGCGCCCAGGCCGTCAGCTGGGCGGTGGAAAAAGGCGTCACCTCCGGCGTCAGCGCGGACCAGTTTGCCCCTGGCCGGAGTTGCACCCGGGGACAGATTGTGACGTTCCTGTACCGGGCAATGGCAGGATAACGGGCAAACCGCCGGGAGCGGTCTCCGTCATGGAGACCGCTCCTGACAGCAGTGGGCAGCGGGCATATCCGGCACTGTACGGATGAGACTCCAGGCATCACAACAGGAGCAATACAGAAGAAACTATAACAATCCAAGAAATCAGCAGGGAATATCGGCGGCAGAACACCAACCGGTGCAGTCCGATGGACGGATTCGCGAGAAAGCCTCAGCAATACCATGGAGCATATGGGCCATACGGTCAATTTCCGCGCCTGCAAGCCGTTCTGTAAAGAGGAGAAAATGATCCAACATCCGCCGGAAAAACGTCTGATTTTCAAGAATACCCATGAGGCCAGCGTTGACCCGGAAAGCCGGAGACTGGCCCGGCGCATCCGGCAGACTGTACGCCGGACCGGCGCCACTGGCGAGGCCAATTCTCTGACGGGGCCGGTGTTCTGTGCGGACTGCGGCGCAAAAATGTATAACCGCAAACGTGGCGGCAATGCTCTTCGGGCGGGTATGAAGACTGAACCTGAAAACAGGCTTTTCCCCAATGACCATTACAACTGTTCTTCCTATATGCTGACTTACAGGCGGACAGAACGGAAGTGCTGTAGTCGCTATGTAACCGCAAAAGGCCTTCGGGTGCTGCCGGACACTGTCAAAACAGTCAGCGTCTACGCCCGTCCCCAACAAAAAAGCCTTCATTGAGAAGATGCGCGCCGCCTCTCAAATCCGGCAGGACAATGCCGCAAAGGAAAATAAAGCAGAAGCTGAACCGCGGCTGCAAACGCTCTTCCCAATTGGACGGGCTTCCCCGGAAGCTTTATGAATCCTTTGCCTCCGGCTACTTGACAGAGAAACGTTTCATGGCGCTGTCGGACAGATATGAGCGGGAGCAGGACGCTGGCACGGACCGGTCGGGTCAGTTTCTGGAACCGGCAAAGCGGTACACGGATTTTTCTGTACTGTCTGTCCCGCTGATTCACGAATTTGCAGACATGAATGACGCCCATGTACCGGACCGGTTCAGCGGTATGCGGATGCAGGAAGTTAATATTTATCTGAAGTTTATCGGAAAATTTGATGCGCCTCTCCCAGAGCAGCCGGCGGTCTGTATTTCAATGCAGGCCGCCTCTTTATGTCCAGAGCAAGAGAGGATGATTGATTGGAAAAGCTGATCCCCCATTACGGCTATGCGGACCGTGTTGCCGTGCGGCTGTACGGGAGAATTTTGCTGTGAATCTTCTGCCCTTCCGCATCTATCAGTTTTTTCGAATACACCGGCAGAGACCACGCCCTGGTCATGGGGGATCTGCTGCGGACAGAATATGGTCTGCGATGCGGCCGCCGGGCGGTGTATGCCGTCTTGGACAAGCTGTGGGCTGTCGGGCGTCACATTCCGGAGTACCGGGACGTTGGCGAAGGCTGCCGGCTGCGGTCCCGGTCTCCGGAGCAGCCGGAGGGCAGGGTGCTGCCGGATGCCGTATCCGTTTGTTTTTCCGGGCATCTCACAACGTCTGTGTGAACAGCTGCCGGAGAAACTGAGGTACTGCCTGCGCCGCCGGCAGCGGGCGCAGTGCCGCCCCCTTGTTGCCGGAACACCCTGGCGGAGCAGAAACAGAGAAACCTTTCCGGACGCAGAGGTTCCGGAGGAAGCGGCCGTGCGCCGCCGGCGTCCAGCCGGACAGCATCCCGGCACATCCGCCCCATTTTCTGCGAGCATAACACAGGCTGACGCTTACCATAGCGAGCCTCCTTTGGTTTCGTCATGAATGGTGCAGACAAACCCCGCTCCCGCCGGCAGAAGCCGGCGGGAGCATATGGTTTTGACTTTGCAGGATTGTGTTTATTATTCGTCTTCCAATGGAATTTCCGTATCGTGCTCCGAGTCGTTTGCCGGTTCCGACCCATCCAGCCGGATGATGGTCAGGGAGGCCCCGGCTCCGCCGCCCACCAGGGCGGCGGCCCCGGCAAGCGTGAGCGGATACATCTGAAGGGAGATGGTGGAGTTCGCGGGCAGGTAAACCGTAATCTGATTCTCATACCTGGAGGTGGCGACACCAGGTGCGATGGTGGAAGCAGCATTGTTGGCGCCGTTGATTACCAGCCTGGTCCCCATCAGCAGAGCCAGCGTCGTATTCACATGGTAGGAGATCTGATAGGTGCCCGCCTGGGTCGCGGTAAACACGGTGTTTCCAGATCCGGCGGTAATATCGGGGGACAGAACCTGGGCGTTGGGCAGGGCGATGGGGACGCCGCCCAATGCCACCAAGATGGTACTGCCCTGGGTGTTGGCGGCAAAGGCGGCGGTCAGGCCGGGGCCGACGGCTCCGGTAGGGCCGGCAGGGCCGGTGGCGCCTGTTGCGCCCGTGAGCCCCGCGGGACCTTCCGCGCCTGCGGGACCAGCCTCGCCCTCCGGCCCGGTGGGGCCGGCGGGACCGGCGGGACCTGTTGCACCCGTTGCACCAGCCGCGCCTGCAGGCCCCGGCGCACCTTGAGGGCCGTCCGGTCCGGTGGGGCCAGTTGGGCCCGTCACGCCGGCGGGGCCTTCCGCCCCGGTGGGGCCGGCAGGGCCGTCAGGACCGGTGGGGCCTTCAATGGGACCGGTGGGACCGACCGGCCCGGCAGGACCGGCGGGGCCGGGAAGAACCGGGGCCTTCATGGCTGCGCTCAGCTTGGCGGTCAGCAGCGCCTGCTGCTCCATCACATCGGACAGGGTATCCTGTATGCTCTGATTGACCTTCATAACCTCATCGAAGGCGGCGGCATCTTCCAGGCCCGGCAGGGTGCCCAGAACATACTGCAGCTTTTCACCCTCGGCATTGAGGATATGGCTCAGGCTGAGCTCCTCCGCCGCAATGGAGGAGATGATCTCATTGAGGCTCCCCTCCCGGGTCAGCGGGGGATCGATCTGGGGAAACGTAGGCATTGACATGAGACAACCCTCCTCAGCTCAGGCGGGTGATGGACAGGGTCGCTCCGGCGGCGCCGGGCAGCAGCGCGGCCGAGCCGAGAATGCCGTACATCTGCAGGGTGATCGTGTCCCCCGCGCTCAGATCCACGATGACCTCGTTGGAAAAGTGGCTCAAGGCCAGGGAGGGCGCCACAGTGGAAGCCTGATTCGGCGTGTTGTTGATCAGCAGCCGGGTGCCGCTGGCGAGAGCCGTGGAGGTGTTGAGCGTATAGGCGAGCCGGTAGCGTCCCGGGGTGTTTACGGTAAACACGGTGTTCGCTCCGTTCACCGTGATGTCCGCGGGCAGCACCTGACTATCCGGCAGGGGGACCGGGATGCCCGATAAAACAACAGGCAGAATGGAGCCGCTGGTATTGGCGGCAAAGGCGGAGGTGGCGGTGACGCTGGGCCCGGTAGGACCTGCGGGGCCGGTGGCTCCGGTGGGTCCAGTGGCTCCGGCTGCACCGGCAGCTCCCGCCGCTCCGGCAGGGCCGGTAGCACCCGCCGCGCCGGTGGGACCGGTGGGACCCGTGGGACCCATGGGACCGGTGTCCCCTTTGGGGCCGGGGTCTCCGTCAAGCCCCAAAGCACCTTGCGGACCTGCGGGGCCAGTGGCTCCAGTTGCGCCGGTCGCGCCCGTGGCGCCCGTAGCCCCCGTTGCGCCGGTCGCGCCGGCAGGACCGCCGGCAGGGCCGGTGGGACCGGTGGGACCGGTGGGTACAATCGTTTATGCACAACGGTTCAGACAGCTTTTCCGCCGTTTATGCAGAGTTCCTCGTGGTTGTTCTCCACATGCTCTGCAATGCGGCGGTATTGATCTGCAAAATTAAACTCAATTTCGATACTCTTGTCCTCGTGGACATAAATTGCGTTGACAAGCTCCACCAGAAGCCCACGGGACAGGCTTTGAATGTTGCGATGCTTCAAAAAGGCTGTCAGGTAGGGGTTGCCGTCATCAATGCCCTGGGCGATGGTCTCGCATTCCTGCCGGATATGGTCAATCGTCTCTTGAAGCTGTTGGGCCTGTTCCTCAAACCGCACTTTCATGCGGCGGTACTGGTCGCGCGTAATATCGCCGTTTTTCCAGTCCATATAGAGGCCGTCCAGAACACCCACCACTTTTTCAAACTCCCTGGTTCTCTGCTCCAACAGAGCATTCAGCCGGAGGGATTCAGTATGTACTACCGGGGCATCGTTGATTTCTTTGATGATTTCGGAAAGAGAATCCACAAACTCAATCTGTTTTTGAACAGCAGCCAAAACAGCCTGTTCCAAAACGTCCAATCGGATGCTGTGTTTGGTACACTTGGCTTTGGATTTATCTCGATTGGTTCTGCATTGGTAGTACACAAGATTTTTGGCTGTATGGCGCACCATGCTTTTTCCGCAATCCGCACAACGGATAAAGCCGGAAAATAAATAAACCTCCTGTTTGCCCGGCGCGGTTCGGGTGTCCCGCCTGTGCAGGCTCTGTGCCGCCTCAAAGGTATCCTTGTCGATGATGGCCGGTACAGCATTTTCCACAATGAACCATTCTTCCTCTGGTACAGAGGCCCGTTTGTGGACTTTATAGCTGATAACCTTTTGCCGCCCCTGGCGCATTACTCCAATGTACAAAGGATTCTGGAGCATCCGCGCAACCGTTGACGGGGACCATAGTCCGTCATTGTTTTTGCAGTGCGGATTTTCATAACGGAAGCCTTTGGAACGCTTATATGCCGCAGGATTTGGGATTCCATACTCATTCAGCCGCCTGGCAATACCGGCCTTGCTCATGCCCTCCAGAATGAACCAGTTGAAGATGTCCCGGACTACCTGGGCGGCATCTTCGTCAACGACCAGCGCATTTTTGTCATCGGGGTCCTTGGCGTAGCCATAGGGAGCGAAGGCGCCAATAAATTCCCCGTTTTCCCGCTTGTGCTTGAATGTCCGGCGCACGTCGGCGGAAGTCTTATAAGCGTACTGCTCATTCATAAAGCCCGTAATGCTGACTTCCAGGCTGTGTACGATTTCCGGGTCCAGAAATGTGTCGATCCTCGGTTGGTAAAGGGAAATGAACCGGGTGTTGTAAAGGGGGATGAACTCTTCCAGAAAGTGGCCTTGGTTTGCGCTGTTCCGAAACGCCCGGGACAGATTCTTTACAATGATGCAGTTGATCCGTCCGCATTTCATATCCTGAACCATGCGCTGAAAATCCCGCCGTTCCAAGTCCGTCGTGCCGCTGGTCCCGTCATCAATATAGGTGTCCACCACTTCATAAAGGCCGTCCTCAAAGAAGCCGGGAATTTCATCGTTCAGGATTTTGTCCTGATTGACGACGGATTCCGAGACAACATTTCCATCGTCACGGGAGAGACGAATATATTTCCCAATCTTCCAAATGATTTGCCTGGACATGGTTTTGCCGGTTTCTGATTTCCTGATTCTTGCCATACTGGGGAGCCTCCTTTTCTCCCCTCTATAATAATATTATTTTACCATACATGAGGAACAATATCAAATTTTCAAGCCCGAAAAGTAGGCTTTTATCTTCTTGTCAAGTGTTTCTTCGCAGGATTTGAATGAAATTCTTACAGGGGTTTTTCCCACGCGAAAGCAGTACGGATTACCAACCTGGGCCATATAGTTTTCAAGCCGCTGGGTGGCGGTTTCTCCGCTGATCTCTACTTCAAGAATATCCTGCAAAAGAGCGGGGGCAACATCATGGATGCTGATACGCGACATATCTTCCAGAAGGTTTTTATCAATCATGCAAAGCACCTCCTTCTGATTTTATGAGCAAAAGTTAGACCATATCACTTAAACGGCCTAACTTTGGTTAAAATCGTGCCCTTTCTGGAGATGATTTGTGTTCATATTTGTGTCCCACGGTGAGACTTATTTACAGGAACCTCCGTTTCCTATGGATTTGCGTCTCACCGTGAGATTTATTTGTTGGCAGGGACTACCGTACAAACAGTGTACGGTTTTTATGGGCATGAATCGGACGGCTGCTGGCACAGCTCCACGGGTCTCTCGCCCCCGCGTGGTTCTCACGCGGCCCTGCCCATTGCCTGCGGCGCTTTCAACGCTCGGGCTGTGGCTGTACGGGAGTATCATTGTCCTGTCCGCGTGCCGTCATCCGCAGGGCGCCGCCCCTGCTTTCCAGCTTGACGGTTCCCGCCCGGCCTTTCCCCGCAGCTTGTCCATTTCCGCCTGCGGAACAGCGTCCAGCGAAAGTCTCGCGCCTCCGCTGGCGGCGCAGGTCCCGCATGTGGTTCCGGGCCTCGTTTCGCAGGACCGCCTTGCAAAAAGCGTCAAAGCGGGCCCGCTCATCATGGCCGTGGGGGCGATCCCATTTCCTCACCCCCTTTCGCTGGGGGGATTAAGGCGGTCCTCTCCCTTTCCGCTGCCAAGACGCCGCCGCTGTTGTCCGCTGCCCGCTAAACGGGCCTGTTTTGAAAAATATTTTTGGAAATTTTCAGACAGCGGTGAAATTCAACAAAAACTGCCCGGCTGGTTATAGGCCAGCCGGGCGGGATGTAAGGCAATATGGAATTTTCCTACATTGTATTTTATACCCGGGGATATAGCCCTGGGGTTGAAAAGTGATTTTTGAGGTTTCATTGTGTCTCCCAGCATGATTGTCTTGCATGGTTTCGCCGCGATGGTTATTGTTTATTTTGAGTATTGCCCCAATCTTATCAAAAAGCACGAAACAGAAATAGCAGGTGCTGTTAGATGATGCTATATTCTTGATAATTTCTTTGCATATTGGCTTTGGAGAACTTAATCGTCCCCGTTTTTGTTTGCAAAAACGGGCCGTTCTGAACGTCCGCCGTTATAGGCCAAACAGTGTACTCCTGCATTTCCCGGGGGATTGCTGCATAAAATTTCTGTTCAATGCGGTCTAAGTCTTCTTTCTTTGACCTCCCTTGAGCGTCTAAAAACGAATGGTTGTACATCGTTTTTATCTCCTTCTTTTCAAAAACCGAAAAACCTCCGCCATATTTTCGCGCAGATATTGTAAAGAGCAGTTTTCGACCGGCGCCAGCATCCGTATGTAATTCACATTAACGTATTTTCTTCAAAATCCCCCCATCCATTCCATACACTTCGTCGCATAGAATGTCAATATCATCTCGAACATGACTTGCAATGAGGATCAATTTCCCGTTTTCCTTCATCTTTAATAAAACCATTCTTATATCTTCAACACCATTACTGTCAAGCGCATTCATCGGCTCATCCAATATAAGAATGTCTGGATTTTCCATTAACGCCTGCGCAATTCCAAGGCGTTGTCTCATACCAAGCGAATAATTTCCAACGCGCTTTTTGTCATCAGGATTTAGTCCTGTGAGTTCCATGTATTTTCGTATTTCGCCTTCTTTCACCCTTCCCCTGATAGACGCTAGATACTTCAGGTTTTTTAATCCGGAATACCTTGGAAGAAAGCCTGGCGTCTCAATAATAAATCCTATATTTTCCGGATAATCCACATCTTTTCCAACAATTTTGCCATTAACTGTTACTGTCCCTGCCGTGGGATACAACAAGCCGCAAATACATTTAAGCAGAACGGTTTTGCCGGAGCCGTTTCTTCCTACGATTCCATAAATTTTCCCCATTCCAAATTTTGCGGACACGTTTTTCAGCGCATCCTGTTCGCCAAACACTTTCGTCACATTCTCTACAAAAATCCCACATTTATCTTCCATGAATACGCCTCTCACCGATTCTATTGATTACTTTTTCCCTGTAATTTGCGGCCACGCATAATGCGCTGAGGCTTACGATTGCAATCATGAAAAATTTCTCTGCATATGCCAGATTGATCCCCCATTTGGGCGCAAAGCCATAAAACAGTCCTAACTGCGCCAAGCTTACCGGAGAGACCCCATACGCCCAGTCCAGCCAGTCGTTTGAGACGCATATGTCCAGAACAGCGATCAGCGCTCCTGCAAATGTTCCTACTGATTTAGCGGACATTTTATTTCCAAAATAGACCAGCAATCCAATAGACAAAATGCAGGAAAATTCCAGGAATATGCTAATAAACAGCGCATTGACAGGCTCATATTGCCGCATAATATTCTGAGATATTGACAGTTCCACGCCGAACTCCGCTCCGGCATTTGTTTTTCCCAGCGTTCCCCAAATCTTTCCCCATTCATTTGACCATTGAATATGCCCAAGAAAAGGAAGGATCGTTGCCGCTGTCAAACAAGCAGTATAGAGCATCGACATTTTTGTGATATAAAGGATTTGCCCCAGTCCCCACGACAGTTTTCCTGCTCTGGAAATCATATATTGATAGGATTCATCTTCAAACGGCGCATTACAAAACAGGATGACTGCGCATGCTGCTATAACAAACTGCATCCCGTGATGATTGACTATAAAGACGAAGGCAAACGGTGTAACATCTATATGTACACTTCGGCTGAAGGCTAAAACGGCAAAAAGGCTTTCCATCACGTACAGCACCACAATAATAAGGGTGAATGGTATTCTTATATTTTCCCGTAACATTCTCATAGTATAGTTTGATACCTTATTTGCTTTCATAAAACGTTCCATCTCTAAGCCCCTTTGCCAGCCTTTCCGTAAAATATGCACCCATCAGCAAAACAACCATACCCGAAACAAAAGCCGCGGCTATAACCGTGTATCCGCTATTCTGAATGACTGTTCTGCCTATCAATATTTGATCAAACCGCCAGTTAGCATCAAGGGATACGATCTGACTTGCTCTAACGATCACATAGCTGCCCAAAAACGGAAACATCGTAATGACGAATTTATCCCTTAAATATAATGACACAAGCAAAGAAGCGCCAGCCCATAACATCCCGCGCATAAATCCAAGAGCCGCCTCTGTCACGCAGTAGAGGACCGGGTAATGAACCGCCAGCCATTTATGAAATAAATCTGCCGCGCTTTCAGCAGATGCCTCATAATATTCACTTGTCATCTGGAGCCTTAAACGCAAAAATAAAATCAGCAAAACCGTGCCTGACGCAACCACCAGCCCGCCTATCAGGATATTTACGATATATTTCACGGCGCCATACCTTCGCATCCCCTCTCTGGAAGCAATGTATGCAACCGCCTTGCTGCTTCTTTCCTCGCAGAGGCTGGCCGCAAAAGGCAGCGCCGCAAAAACAGGCAGTATATAATTTCTGCACATTCCTCCAAATGCGGAATTACTTATAAAATAGTATACGCACCAGACAGGATTGCCGCTTTGCATTGCGCTGACCAAATCATTCCATGAATCAAAGCAAATGCAGAACATAACGCCAATCACCGCTAAGATGGTGCTTGTATTAATCGCCCGTTTCCATTCATTTATAAATACCCGGCTCACGAAATTTCCTCTCCTGTGACTGCGTTGAATCGAATCGAATATCTGCTGTCTTCAACCGATTTTCCATCTACTTCAAAATCAACGCACCATGCCGGAATCAAATCCATCTCTGTAAAGGAATCTTCCCTCAGAAGCGGGAAATACTCCATCCAGATATTCTTCGCTCTAAACTCGCTTGTTAAAATCACGTCGCCAAATTTTTTCATGATTGCTTCTTTGATGCCGTCTTCGCCTATAATAGCCGCTTCCTTCCGCTGTTCCTCATAAGGCTCAAACATTCCCATCATGGTTATCATTTCGATCCCATTATTTGATAACAATGCCGTTACAGCGGCTGGATAAGCCAAAAATCTCTCACTTGTTTGCCGCAGATTTGGCTCGCTTCGGTATACGGGGGACCCATTTACATTTATTCGAAAAATGATCCGGTACACTTCCATGCCTTCATCAAACGTATCGCTTCCATATCCCTTTGCTGACAGAAACTGATAGTCGCTATCTTCCATAATTGCCTTTTTCACATTCTCAAAATCCGTCTGATCCATAGCAGCCACATCAAGAGCTTCCGGCTCTCCGCCCACTCCAAGCATCCCTATAAAATTCTGCATCCTTGCAACAGCATCCGCTTGGGGCATAAAAGACAACTCCCTGTCTTCTGTCAATCCCATCTCCCTCGCATAGGAACAGTAGGTGTCCAAATGGTTTGCCATATCATTTCTTTGATATGTAAGCGAGCCGCTCGTAAATCCATCGTTCCCATCATCAACATCAAGGTTTCCTTCTTCATTTTGGCCGATTGCTTTCTGCACTTCAGCATAGTCAAAACTTTTTAATTGCGTTGCATATTCATAAAGTATTTTTTCCGGCATGTTCAATTCTGCACTGATGAACAAGTTCTCATCCAATTTTTCATCTATGAAAACGGTTTTGTGCTGTTCAGCTCCGGCAGCGGTATTCGTTTCGTCCTGTGCCCCAACGACCTGGGAATCTGTATCTATACGGCCATCATCAGTATTTGATTGTTCTTCGCTCTGAGATGTATGGGCGCATCCTTCCAATAATGCCAGGAGAACTACCGCGCTTATTGCAATCTCCATGATTTTTTTGATCTTTTTCATTTTAACCTCCACTTTTCTTGAAACTGTTTCGCATATTACTCGTTCATGCGAAAAAACATACAGGGGCCTATTGCATTCGCTGCAAGACAATCCCCATATCTCCTATAGTGTGCGTTTTCGTTTCATCATTTTTGCATCATGAACGATCAAGGTCCGACAGCCCTGTTACCGTATCCCGCCCACAATGACGTTTGACTTTTTAGAATCAAACAGCCCGGATTTCTACGAAATATTCTTCCGCGTTGTCCGTTTGAAGGCCGGCAGCGGCAATACGGAAACCCTTATCACCAATCTCGGCCCGGGCCGGTTCCCCCCTCGCCGCCCACAAGGTCCTCTACGCCAGGCACCGGGGCATTGAGACCTCCTTCCGCAGCCTGAAATACGCCGTGGGCCTCATCCATCTTCACGCAAGGAAGCCGGACCTTGTCCTCCGGGAGGTTTTCGCCAGTTTCCTCATCTTTAATTTCTCACAGGCCGCTGCCTGGGCTGTGGACGTGTCTCAGGGCACAGCCACATACAAGCGTCATGTCAATTTCTCCGACGCTGTCTTTGCCTGCTGTGCTTTTCTGCGCCGCTCCGCCGCCGACCCGCTCCCGCTTCGCCCCGGGCACTCTGCCCCAAGGCCAAAAATCACAGGTACCCGCATTCCCGCCTGCTACGCCTCCGCTCGCTGACCTTTTCTATATCCTTTTTCTGACGGAGCCGCCTCCGTCTGCTTTTGCTGCCTTTTTTCCTGATAAGTTCCTTCTGGATTACCGTCGGACTCCTGTGGCCTTCTGCCGCTTCTTCCTTCGCGGCCAACTTATAGCAATCCAGAAAAATAGCAACATATTGACTTAAGGTGCGGGAGCGTGTTTGATGTTGTGGCGGCGGGAGAAGCCTGGAGCGAAATGATCGCGCAATGCGAAGCGGACAAACTGGTATTCTAAACACGGATTTGAGCCGCTGCTATGGGAGGGCCATTGGCGGGGAGCGGTCTGTAGACAAGACTCCCTTGAATACGCCTGCCAATACCACGATTTTTTCCTCCGTAAGACGCAACGGTGAGACGGCCTGTCCGGTTTACAGCGGCGGAACGACCCGCGAAAAATTTCTGGATGATCTCAGGAACACGCTCGTTCCCACGCTGCACGAAGGGAAATTGTTGTCATGGATCATATGCGCACGCATCATGCCAAAGAGGTCCAGACGCTTTTACAGGGAGCCGGCATGAAATTACTGTACCTGCCGGAATACAGCCCTGATTTGAATCCAATCGAACATATGCGGTCTAAGAAGCTGTACCAATAGGTGGCAGCACGCGTCTGGACGGAAAATTTTCCGGCTGGACTGCGTCAGAAACGCTTGAAATCCGTCAGGATTCCTGCGCGCCTCTTCCTTGCCAGCCCAAAAATTTTCTCGCCTATACGCGCACTTCGCCTATTGGTACAGCTTCTAAAATCAAGGCGCTCTTCGCAAGCTGAAAATCAGATTGCTATCCCTGCTTCCGCATGGTATTGCTGAGGCTTTCCCGTGAATCCGTACATCGGACTGCGCAGGCTGGTTTTCTGCTGCCGGTATCCCCTGTTAATTTCTTGGACTGCTACAGACATCATGAAGGTGCGGCAACCTTAATTGATTGCCGCACCTTAAATAAATTGAATGTTTTGACCTGCCTGCCGGTCTGTTGATGGCTCCCGGGAGCCGCCTGCCGTGATACTCCCGCCGGACGGAGCGCCGGTCACAGACGCCGCGGGCCGGATGACCTCCTCCAGTCCCGGCTGCCGGGCGGCTGTTTCATGCTTCGTCCCGTTCAGGGTAAAGGAGGCGGTATAAGTACCGTAATGCCCCGCGGGCATATTGGAAAGGCCGTCGGGCGCTCTCTCCGCAGGGGCAAAGGGGCCGCGTCTTATGGAGCAGCGGGTGAGGGTGACTGGTACGCCGCCAGGGGCAGCGGCACGCGCTCCCTCCACAGGCAGGGGTGTGCAGTGAAGGCTGCCCGGACTGGATACCCGGATGGTGAACCCGGGGGGACTATAGAGGTTATCGTCTGATTTTGGTCTTCCATTCTCCCCAAATCCGTCCAGAAGCCACACCCCTGGTCCTGGACGGTTTTGCCGGCGGCCCGCTCTTGGTACATGATTCTCCCGGGACCCTTTCCGCCGACACTCCCCATTTCTGCCACCCGGTTTTCTTTTTTCGTTCATAGGCGGCGAACTCCGTGATGTACTTGCCATCATCTTTTCCAAGGGCAACGGAGATTGCTTTGCGATCATGGTAAAACCGCTCTTTCATCCCAATCATGCCGCAGCTGTTTTCGGATCCGGGCCAGCCGGACGGACACGTTTTTCCCAGATAAACCTGTCTGCGCTGCGATTTCTCCGCAGCTGCCGGAGAACCGGCAGCGGCACATGAGAATGACCCGGTTCTCCGCAGACAGAGCTTTCGGGAAGGCCTCAATGACCTGAAGCAGATCCTTCTCCTCTATGTCATTCCTCCACAGTGCGTGACAGGGCCAGGCAGTCCTCCGGTTCCGCTGTGTAATGCCCTCCGCCACGCCTGGCTGCCCTGTCCGCATGACAGCGCATGAGGGCGAGGCTTCTGACCTTGTGGGGCATGGGCCGGAGGTGCCGGAGGCCGCAGTGGTGGAGGAGAGTCTGGCGGACTGCTTCGGGCGTGTGACCGGGGATGAGGGAATTGCTTAGTCTGATCTCCTGCAAGCTGGCGAAGCGGAAACGGAAGAAGTTCATTTCCCTTGTGCTTCTTTCCGGGTTTCTGTTCCCGCTGGTACTGATGATGCTGACGCCCCGCATGATGGCTCAGTACGACACAAAGGCAGAGCTCTTTGACGGCTTCTGCCAGCTTGGCCCGGGCTGTGGGGGGGAGCTGCTTCCGCCCGGCGTCATTGCCGCTATGCTGCTCTTCACGGAGCGGGACAACAACACCTTCAAAAACCTGCGGACCATCCCGGTGACCGGTACCCGGATGATTTTTGCCAAAATCACGGTCCTGTTCCTGTTCGGGCTGATTTTCTGCCTGCCGTCAGCCGCTGTCACCATCCTCTGCGGAAGCCTGACCGCCGGGGCAGGCGGGCTGGGCTGCAAGCTGTGGCTGGCGGTGGAGCCGGGGTGTTCATCACGGCGGGCGCCCTGCCCCTGGTGGTGCTGGCGGTCTTTTTCAGCAAGACCCATATCTTTTCGATTGCGGTGCATCTTTTGCGGCGTCTTGAGCCAGACCGCCGGGAGCTGCTGCGAGGTCATGCCCGGGCTCCTCTGCCGGCTGATGCTGTTCCCCTCACAAACATCTGGTGCGCCGGAAATATGGCCCTTCACGGAGCCCGGAAGAGCGTGGGCCGGCTGAAGCACCCGGTTCCCACAACCACGCAGACGGTTTTGAGTTTGGGCGTGATGTCCGTGCCGCCCATCCTTTGATGGGAGGGACTGTCAACCAATTTCCTGCGCCCGGCCAGAAGAATCCGCTCCTTTTCCACGTCCTTTTCTGGCAGCGTGTTTGCGCCCTTCAACCGGGCAAGGGCCTGCTGCAGATCTTCAGCCATCGTGTTCGGGCCGGCGGACAGCTCCCCCAATTCATCGGTTGAAACAAGATTGCAGGGGGAAGAAAAGTCCAGTCCCGCCATAGGCTTTGCGGAGGCGTTCGGCCTGTCAATCGGCATCGTGATAAAGCGGCCCATAAAGGTCAATACCGATAATCAGCAGAAACACAGACCGCAGCCAGATGACAGCAACCATCAAAAGTACCGCCAGGAATTGATGTGTGCGGTAAAACGGAAGCAGGAGATGATGGTATGCTGCACGAGGAAGCATGGGAATGACTGGTACGAGGCTATGATGCGCCCCGTGATCGAAAGGGAGCGCAGAGGCGCATTCGGCGAGCAAACGGACGGTGTACCGGCTGGCGGAGCAGAAGCAGGAAAGGGGCAGCGTTGTTCTGCGGACCAGCCAGCGAGGCCGGAACCCGGTTCTGACAGCAGAGGACAAAGAAAAACCCGGCACTGTACGGATGGGAGTCCAGGCATCACAACAGAAGCGATACGGGAAAAACTGAATCCTGCTGCCCGCTATTCCGCAGTGAAACGGACAGCCGGCGGCTGTATGCTGAAAAAGAAACCGCTCTGCGCAGGCGAGCATGACTGTGTTCGATGTGCAGGAGAAGGGCAGAGAATGGAAAAAGACGGTACAGCCTGATATGGTGGAACACCTGGTATTTCTGGACGAGAGCGGCGTCAATACGAACCTGACCCGTCTTTATGGACAGGCGCCCTCATCCCTAAGGGCAGTGGATCATGCCCCGGTGAATATACCGCGGACAATGACCGCTCTCTCACCCATTCGCCCGGATGGGGAGAAAGCCTTTGCAGCTTACCGGGGCGGGACAACCGGAGAGCATTTTGCCCGGTATTTGAAAGAGACCTTGGAACCTGTATTCACGGCCGGAGGATGCCGGATGGGCCGGGCTTTCTCCTGCCGGACAGGGAGGCTTTCTGCGGCATTCCGACGGATTGCCAGGGAAATCAACGCGGCATAGCGGTGAAAAGACCGCTCAGACAGCCTTCAGCGCTTGTGAATACAGGTTCTAAGAAAGCTGTGTGAATGTAGAATGCTGTTTCCGGTATGTATCGTTATCCTTCTGCCTCAACTCCTGATCCACCTGAGCCAGCCGGACGCCCAGCTCCCTGGTCCTGGCCTCGTCGGTCTCAGTATGCAGCTGCTGTTCCAATTCCTGCCGCTTCTTTTTCAGCTGTTCAATCTCACGGTCCACCTTGCCGGTGTCGCACTGCCAGATCTCTCCCGGTTCCTCTTTCTTCTCCGGTCCTTTGGCGTCCTGATCCGGCGAATCTGGCTCCTCCGTTTGGGGCGCATCCGGTTTCCCGGCTTTGGGGACGCCTTCCGGCTGCCGGGGATCTTCTGCCGCCGGTTCCGGATTGTCAAAATAAATTTTAGGCTGACCGTTCTCGTCCCTGCCCATCCAGTAGCGTCCCGACGGCTCCCGCGGCTCTTCCGGGATGTATTCATCCATTGCGGGCTTTGCCTGGCGGCACTGTACCTTCTCCCCGGACGATTGGACCCTGGATGCTCCCGGAATCTTTTCAGCGGTTGTCAAAGGCTGGATAGTGCCGGTATTTACGCCAGAAATCGGCATCATGATGTCATTCCTCCTTGAAAATTCTGCACGGCAACGGAATCAGAGGGCTCCGCCGTCTTGACGGGCCTGCCCATCTTCAGCGCCGCTTTTGCCGCCTCATTGGGGTGAACCGGCCCTGTGCAGCCCTCCGCCTGTGTGCCTCCCGACGCAGATCTGCCGGTGGCGCTCGCAGATGCAATGGACGGCCCGATGCTGGAACCCGTGCCTCAACGGCCTTATTTGCAGGCTCAAGTCTGTATCCTTTTCTGCCGTGTGCTTTGGAGCCGGTGCTGTTTTAAGTTTATCAGGCGTAGCGTGCCGCTTCAAGGCGGTTGTATTGAACGGCTCTTTGGATGTCATGAAATGCGCATGCAGGGCGAAGCTCCTTCTGTCAAGCAGACAAAGCAGGGAAAAAGCGGGACCCATTGAGAGATGGATGCTGTTCTTATTTGTCTCCGACAGCCAGGCAGCCAGGCATTTCATGGGCGGCATACCTGGCTGATGTGGCTGGCAGCGGCGCCGGGCCTGCTGATACGGAAAATAACAATCTATCAGGGCTTTATGCGGTATGTCAATGCCGGACTGCCCCCGTTTCTGACATTGAACGGTTAGACGAACGTTCTATTGCTGCGGAGCAATTATAGCAATCCAGGGAATTGGCGGGGAATACCGGCGGCAGAAAACCAACCAGAGCAGTCCAGCGGACGGCCAGCAATGCCAAGGGGAAGCAAGGGCGGCAGCCTGATGTTCAGCCTGCGAAGAATCGCCCTGATTTCAGACCGCATCTTTTCGATCGGATTCAAATCAGGACTGCAGGCTGGCAGGTACAGTAATATCATGCCGGCCCTCTCTGCAAAAGCGTCCGGACCTCCTTGACATGATGGGTGTGCATATTATCCATGACGACAGGATCCCCTTCGCGCCGTGTGGGAATGAGCGTATTTTTGAGGCAGTCCGGAAATTTGCCGCGGGTCATTCTGCCGCTGCCACAACATCGAACACGCTCCCGTTCTGCCGGGTAAAAGGACTTCTTTTTGTAAACACAGCCCGGCGCGATTGCGGCATTTCGCACTGCTTCGTTGCTGACAGACCCTCTTTGTTTTTCGGTGATCCCGCCGATTGTGATATCAGGCCGGACTATGATCGGATGGCCTGCAAATCTTCCTCGGTCAGGAGCGGGTTCCCTCCTCGCCGGTTTTTTCATTTGTCCGCTCGAACGGTGCACCGTGCCTGTACTCATCTGGAGAAACTTTGCCGCTGTCTGGGCATCGCGGGTCTGTTCATATGCTTGTGCCAGTAGTTTTCGCGCCTCGTTGTGCAACATTGCTATCACCTTCTGATAACATTCTTCGCCTCACGTCAACGCCCCGCTATTTTATTGGATTGCTATAGACTGGTTTCCAGCGGTCCGGGCGGAATTTTCCGTTGCCTCAGAGTTATTAAGATTCTCCATAGCGCTGCCCGGTTCAAGGCCGGCCAGACCGGCACAGCAGAGAAGACCCTTCCGCCATTCCGTCTTATGCGGCCGAAACCGGCTTGTGCCGCCGGAACCCGACACCAGGGGCGTGCATAGTATGCGGTGGGCGCTCCGCTGACGGCGGCCTTCCGCGTGAGGCGGAAGGCTGCCGCGCTCCGGCTTGCGCCCGAGGCTTGAAAGGAGACACATTCTTATGTCTATGCCAAGTTTTCCTAAAATCGACCCGCCCATCCAGCGGGAGGATGCGGTCAATCAGATTCTCTCCTCTATTGCCATGGAGGAGCTGGGCCTGAGCCATATTCTCAACGCCGAAGGCGAGAAACTGCAATATATTCTGGGCACCATTCCCGGGCTCAGCGGTCCGCCTGCCACCGTCAGCGATGTGCTGGCCGCCAACGAGAGCGTCCGCAGTATGCTGGAAACCGCTGTGCAGAATCAGCTCTTTCTGAAGTCGAAGATGCAGGGCGCACTGGCAGCCGCTCCCATGCAGGGTCCCACCATATATACACAACGCAGAAACCACCTTATAAATTTACAGAGAATCAAAAGAAACCATTTCCCCTCTATAACATTTTTGAAGCAGGAGGCCATATTGCTTCCTGCTTTTTTATGCCCAAAAGGAGACTCTGACCATGCCGGAAACCATATCGTCAGATTATTTCTACGGCGATGAATCGGAGGAATTTGTCTTTTTCAAAATCCCCCGTCAGTTAATTACAAACCCAAAATTCAAGCACGTCTCCACAGACGCCAAGCTGCTGTACGGGATGCTGCTGGACTGCATGAGCCTGCCAAGAACGGCCGGCATGATGATGCCGGGCGTGTCTGTATCTATTATTCTGTGGACGAGATATGCGGGGATATGACCTGCGGGCGGGACAAAACCATGAAGCTGCTGGCCGAACTGGACACGAAGAAGGGCGTCGGCCTGATCGAGCGGATCAAACAGGGCCAAGGAATGCCCACGAAAATATATGTCAAGCGATTCACCACTCGGACAGCGCCTCCCAAACCGGTCCCGCCTCCGCCGGAGCCTTTTGCGCCCATTTCAGATGTCGGAAAACCGACTTCCAGAAGTCGAAAAAACCGACCTCAATCACACTATAGCAATCCAAGAAATTAACACGGGATACCGGCGGCAGAAAACCAGCCGGCGCAGTCCGATGGACGGATTCGCGGGAAAGTCTCACCATGCGGAAGCAGGGATAGCAATCTGATTTTCAGCTTGCGAAGAACCGCCTTGATTTTAGACCGCATATGTTCGATTGGATTCAAATCAGGGCTGTATGCCGGCAGGTACCATAATTTCATGCAAGATCCCAGTAAAAGCGTCTGGACCTCTTTGACATGATGGGTGCGCATATGATCCATGACAACAGTATCCCCTGCGTGCAGCATGGGAATGAGCGTGTTCCTGAGATCGTCCAGACATTTTTCGCGGGTCGTTCCGCCGCTGTAAACCGGACAGGCCGTCTCACCGTTGCGTCTTATGGAGGAAAGAACCGCGGTAATGGCAGGCGTATTCAAGGGAGTCTTGTTTACAGATTTCTCCCCGCCAATGGCCCTCCCATAGCGGCGGCTCAAGTCCGTGTTTAGAATACCAGTTTTCCGCTTTGCATTGCGCGATCATTACCTTAAGTCAATATACTGCTATTTTACTGGATTGCTATAAGAACCTGTATTCACAAGCGCTGAACGCTGTCTGAACAGCCTTTTTCCCGCCTATCCAGCATCCCACAGCTATGAAGAGCGTATTTGTCAAGGGGGATTTCATCCATAAGATGAAATCCCCCTCTAAGCTGGAATTCTGTTGGGATATTTATTTTATATCCTCTTCCCTGACCTTATATATCCTGAAGGCGCAATCCCTTTCCAGGCGAATATTTGCCCATTTTTCCCCTATCTGTCTCACAAAATAATTTTCGTCCTCCGGAAAGAGCTGCTTTGTTATAAATCTTAACAGGTCCAGTGCATTGGCAGACTCTTTCAATACAATTTCAAGCGTACTCCATCCATCAATTACAGGTGAGTATATTTCATGGATCATATCACAAAATAAATCGTTTCCGCTGATTGGTATTTTTCTGATTAAGTCCCCCTTTCTATCTCCAATCAGCATACCTTTCAGCAGAGCATATTGTTTGCCGTCAAGCATTACCTCATATATTTCCATTTTCTGCTCCTTTTTCTGAGACTCTTCTATTATACTGTTGCCGAATTGACACAGGTAGAGTATAGCACCGGCGCGGGGCGATATTCAATCCTTGTTTTTGGACGCTGATCGTAATGGCAAACCTGCAAATACATGGCAAACCCCAAAACGAAAAAATCTTGAAGGAATCTGGCAGCCGAAAAAGGGCATAACAAGACAAGCCGGCCGGCGAGGATTTTTTTGCGAACCGGCTGGAGGCGTCCGCTGCATTCGGTTAAGCGGCGGTATTTGCACCGCTGCCCAACGCCGTCAGATGAGCCTTTACTTTGGCATAGCAGATGCGCAGGGATTTGGCGGCGCCGAAGCTGCGGAAGATCCATCCGCAGCACCGGACGGATTACGGCGAAGTATTGCGGCCGCCTTCTGTTCAGAAGTGAGCGGAGAGCCGCAGGAGAGGCCAGGTCTTTCAGGAACGCCGCCGGGAGCACAAGCAGCGTTTTGCCTGGATCAGGGCCGGGAAAATTACGGAGGAGCAATTCGCCGCCTGGCATAAGACAGCCAGGGACAGGAAGAAGGACTGCGGCCGGGAGGCCATTTCACCGGATGAGTTCAAGGCCTGGTTGAAGGATTCATAACCTTGCGCCGAAAAGCATCGAGGGAGGCTGCCCGTTCGGGCAGCCTCCCACCTGTATTCGGAGATTTTATGCAGCAGGGGCCGGGCTCTGTCCCGGCATGCCTTCCTTGACACTTCCCAAAGACGGGGCGGAGCCTGCCCTTTGCAGTCCCCTCCCGATAAAATACGCGGCAGGATTCATTCTCTTTTCTCTTTGCATTTTTCCGCCGGCGTGGTATAATCCAACTGTTAAGCGACAGCGGAACCGATTGGACCGCGGGCCGGCAGAAAGGATGACGGTTATGATGGATATGACGGAAAAGACTCTGGAGCGGAAAGAGATGTTTAAAGGGCGCATTGTCAGCGTCCATGTGGACCGGGTATCCCTGCCCGACGGGTCGGAGGCCCCCCGGGAGGTGGTGGACCACAACGGCGGCGTGGCCGTGCTGGCTCTGGACGGAGAGAACAACGTCATTGCCGTCACCCAGTACCGTTATGTCTTCGGGCGGAACACCGTGGAGATTCCTGCCGGCAAGCTGGACCACCCCGGAGAGGACCCGGCTTCCGCCGGTCTCCGGGAGCTGGAGGAGGAGACCGGCGCGGTGCCGGGGCGCTATGAGTCTCTGGGACGCATTCTGCCCTCCCCCGGCTGCTACGGGGAGGTTCTGCACTTGTATCTGGCCCGGGACCTGAAAATGAAGAAACAGCACCTGGACCCCGGCGAGTTTTTAAACCTGGAGCGGATTCCCTTCGAAGAGATGGTCCGCCGCTGTCTGGAGGGCGAGATTGAGGACGCCAAGACTGTGGCCGCCGTGCTGAAGGCCAAATTGCTTCTGAACCTCTGAGTGAAGGGGCCGGGGTCTTTCCGCGGGCCGGAGGAATTTCCGTTTCTGATTCCTCCCTTCTGGCGATTTGAAGAAGCCCCAATCCGGCTTTGCGTTCCCGGCAAAATCCGGCGAATCCATACTTCCTTTCTGGAGTTGTATGTTCACGGAAACAGTTTGTCATGACATGGATGCTTCGAAATAGAGGGACAGATATGGCGGCAGAAAAAGATGACTGGCGTCTTTTGAATGACGTGGAGCACCTGAAAGAAAGGGAGCTGAACCCAACGGATGGAGAAGAGATTGCGGGCTGCGCGCCTGATCTGAAAAATTGTGTATTCTGCTTCGAGAAGGTGGAAGGCAGTCCTTATCAACTCTGGTTTGTGCCAGGAGATTTAAGCTGCTGTATCTGTGAAAAATGTTACCGTGATTTCAAAGACACATTCCGCTGGAAAAAACTGGATGGCTGGGATTTGGGCTGGGGACAATCTGAGCTGTGAATTCCGGGAACGCAAACCGGGATTTAAAGAAAGGAAGCTGCATGAACGAGGAAAAGACCGTCCTGATTGTAGAGGACGAGAAAAATATTGTGGATATTCTGCGCTATAACCTGCAAAAGGAGAAATACCGGACTCTGGAGGCCTACGACGGCGAGGACGGACTGAACAAGGCCCGGAGCGAACAGCCGGACCTGATTCTCCTGGACGTGATGCTGCCGAAGATGAACGGCTTCGACGTCTGCCGCCTTTTGCGGGAGGAGGGGGACAACGTGCCCATCATCATCCTCACCGCCCGGGAGGAGGAGGAGGACAAGGTGAAGGGCCTGGAGACCGGGGCCGACGATTATATCACCAAGCCCTTTTCCATGCGGGAGCTCATCGCCCGGGTGGGGGCCAACATCCGCCGCACCGCCATGAGCGCCCCTGCCGCAGCCACGGCGGCGGACAGCGCCATGCCCGTGGCCGGGGACCTGTCCATCAATACCGACAGCCACCAGGTCTTCCGGGGGGGCCGGACCATTGACCTGACCCAGCGGGAATATGAGCTGCTGACCTTTCTGGCCAGCCGGCCCAACAAGGTTTTTTCCCGGGTGGACCTCATGGAACAGGTGTGGAATTACGGCTATGTGGGGGACGACGTGCGGACGGTGGACGTCACCGTTCGCCGGCTCCGGGAAAAAATCGAGGAGGACCCGGCCAATCCTCAATTCATCCTGACCCGGAGAGGCGCGGGGTACTACTTTGCGGTGAACTGAAAGGAGCGGGGCTCTATAGGGAGCCGGGAAGCGGACGGTCATTTGGGATACAACCTCCGGGACGCGCTCCGGCGAAACCCGGAGATGAACCCGGACGACTGGATTCTGATCCGCCAGGATTGCGAAGACGATGAAGCGGAGATCGTATGCGCGTTTGAGATTCAGCACAAAAAGACAAAGGAAACGGCTGTGATTCACGGAATAACCTTGGAGGAAGCCTTCGGACCGGAACGGGACCCGGAGGAATGGGAAATCCTTGGATGGACGGAGTGGACAGAGCAAAATTGACGCGGGAGGCAGGGGAGCTGAAAAACCGGCCCCGGCCGAACAGCGGGAAAGAAGGTGTCAATCATGTTCCGAAGCCTCCATATGAAGCTGACGCTGATTTTGCTGCTGCTCATCACCTCCCTGATGGCGGTGGTGGGGGCCTTTCTGACCATCAACGTCTCCGGCTTTTTCAACGACACCTTTTACCAGCAGATCAACAGCGTCTTCGGCGCGGATCAGCGGGAGTTTGTGGCCTCCCTCCGGGGCGAGGCGGGGCAGGAGGACGGAGCCGTCCGCATTCAGGAGCTGCTGGAGCTCACCGCCGGCAAGCTGGGCATTGACTACCGGACCCGGAACTACTTCGTGCTGGACGGAGAGACCGGGACCTATCTCACCGGCTCCGCCGACGAGAGCGCCCTTCCCCGGGAGCAGAGCCCCAATCTGCTGACGGCCCGGAACGCCGTCCTGCGGGGGGACGAGACCGCCGTGGGGGACGCCAGCGACGTCACCGCCGACTACATGGACGCCGCCATTCCCATTCTGGGGGGAGACAACGCCTTCATCATCTACATTCTGGACACCCGGGATACCGTGTCCGGGCTGAACAGCCAGCTCTTTGTCATCATCATGCAGTCCCTGGTGATTGGTCTTCTGATCTCGGTGCTGCTGAGCTTCCTGCTGTCCAAGACCATGGTGGACCCCATTGAGAAGCTCACCGCCGGGGCGGAAAAGGTAGCCGCCGGGGTCTTCGACAGCGCCCTGCCGGTGGAGTCCACCGACGAGATCGGCGTCCTCACCGGGACCTTCAACGAAATGGCGGGGGTGCTTCAGTCCACCCTGGCCGCCGTGGAGAACGAGCGGAACAAGCTGGACACCCTGTTTCTCCACATGACCGACGGCGTGGTGGCCTTTGACCACGACGGCGCGGTGATTCACTGCAACCCCGCCGCCAACAGCATGCTTCAGCGGCCGGTGACGGAGGACTGCGGCTATGAGGAGCTGTTTGGCGGTCTGTTCCCCTTCCGGGAGATGCTGGCCCTCCAGCGGCCCAACTTTGCCGAGGCGGAGATGCTGGCGGGAGAGAAGACCCTGGAGGTCTATCTGGCCCCCTTCTCCGACCAGGAGCGGGGCGGCGTGCTGATTGTGCTCCACGACGTGACAGAGCAGCACCGCAACGAGGAGCGGCGGAAGGAATTCGTGGCCAACGTGTCCCACGAGCTCCGGACCCCCCTGACCAACGTCCGCAGCTACGCCGAGACCCTCCGGGATGCCAACGGAGACATCCCCCTGGACATGGCCAACAATTTCCTGGACATCATCATCACGGAGACGGACCGCATGACCCACATTGTGCAGGACCTGCTGACCCTCTCCCGGCTGGACCGGGGGTCGGCGGAGCTGGTGCTGTCCCGCTTCCCCTTTGCCGAGGCCATCGAAAGCGTGGTCCGCTCCAGCGCCCTCAGCGCCCGGCAGCACGGACATACCCTGGTCTGCGGAACCCTGGAGCACCTGCCCCTGATTACCGGGGACCGGAGCCGGCTGGAGCAGGTGATGATGAACATTCTGGGCAATGCTATCAAGTACACCCCCTCAGGCGGAGAAATCCGGGTCACTGCCGGCGCGGAGGAGGAAACCGTCTGGCTGGAGGTCTGGGACAACGGCATCGGCATCCCGGAGAAGGACCGGGAGCGGATTTTTGACCGCTTTTACCGGGTGGACAAGGCCCGGTCCCGGGAGTCCGGCGGCACGGGCCTGGGCCTCTCCATTGCCAGGGAGATCGTCCAGCGCCACCAGGGAACCATTGCCATCGTTCCCCACGAGGGGCCCGGCACCACCGTTCGCCTGGTGCTGCCCATTGCCCAGGAGAGAGTGAAGAGCGCAGAGTGAAGAGTTGAGAGTTGAGAGTGGAGAGTGGAGATATAATGAGGCATGAAGGATGGAAGGGGGGGAACAATTCCTAATTACTCATTCCTAATTCTTTAAAGAAAGGGGGGCTGGCCGTGAAGATTGGAAAGTGGCGCGGGGACAAGGACGGGACCGCCGCCGGGGCAGCCGCGGAGGAGCGCCGCCGGGCCCGCCGGGATCTGGTTCAGAATATGGTGATTACGCTGCTCTTCCTCTCGGCGGCGGTTCTGTTCACCCAGACACAGCTGTACAGTCTGGGAATCCACAAGGGCGCGGCGGCCCTGGCGGGGGGCGGCCAGACCGTCAGCGCCTCGGCGCAGACGGCGGTGCTGGTGGCCCCGGTACGGGTGGCGGTGACAGGAACCTACGGGAGATTCGGCAGCGTTACCATGACCACCGGCATGGAGGCCTTCGCCGACCCTCTGGGCCGCCGCCTGTCGGAGGCCCTGGGCTCTGCCAGGTCCTTCGCCCCCTGTACGGAGGCGGAATTCATGGAGGCCCTGGAGGGCCCCTCCCTTTACTATGATTTTCTCACAGCCCTGCCCTTGCCGGTGCTGGGGGCGCTGGCGGACGGCGTCGAGGAGCTGGACGGGACCCTCTCTGCCCGGCGGCTGGTCATTGCCGCCCAGGAGGACGGCACAGCCCTTTATCTCTGGGACGGAGGCGGGACCTGCCGCCGGGCGCTTACCGCCGTCTCGGCGGACAGCCTGACCCAGACCGTGAGCCGTTATGAGCTGGGGGGCGCTTTTTTTGCCCAGGACCGGGAGGAGACGGCGGAGCTTCTGGCCCCCTGCTCCCTGCTGCCGGAGGAGCTGCCGTCGCTGCCGGTGCTGATTCAGGGGGACCCGCTGGCGGACACCGGATGGCTGCTGTCCGCCCTGAGCTTCAACCCCCGGACCCGGACCCGGTATCTGGAGTCCAACGGGACGGAGCTGATTACCGACGGAGACCGGGCCCTGCGCATCCGTCCGGACCAGAGCGTCTATTATCAGAGCGGACGGGACCCCATTCTGAAAATCAGCGCCCAGGAGGAGACGCCCACCCTGCGGGAGGCCGCCGTGGGGACGGGGGCTCTGCTGAACACGGTGCTGACCCCGGTTTCCGGGGCTGCGCTGCCCTATCTGAAGAGCATCCGTCAAAACGGCTCCGTGACCAATCTGCAATTTGACTATCAGGTGGGAGGCGTGCCCATCCGCTTCTCCGGCGGGGGCTGCGCCGCCGAGGTGACGCTGACGGGGACCACCGTCACATCCCTGATTCTGCGCTTCCGCCAGTATACCGCCAGCGAGGAGCAGTCCCTTCTGCTGCCCCTCCCCCAGGCGCTGGCTGTGGCGGCGCGGGAGCCGGGACGGGAGCTGACCATCGGCTATGTGGACGGCAGCGACTGCGCCGCCCACTGGCTGGTGGACTGACGTCTGAAAGGAGGGCGCCGCCCTTGGACCGTTTCCGTCTGAAAAACATCATCATTCTGATTCTGCTGCTGGTGAACGGGTTTCTTTTGGGGACCCTGGCCGTGCGGAAAAGTGCCGAGCAGGAATTTTTCCGCCGGACGGCGGAGCAGCTGGTGGAGCTCTTTGAGGCCGACGGCATAAGTCTGGACGTCTATGCCATTTCCCGGGACACGCCTCCCGCCGGCCTGACCCTGAGCCGGGACACCGCCCTGGAGCAGAGGGGTGCCGGTTTCCTGCTGGGGGAGGCCGCCGCCTCCGCCGACCAGGGCGGCGGCATTTATTCCTATCAGAGCGCCGGGGGGCAGGCCCTGTTCCGTTCCAGCGGCGGCTTTGAGGCGTCGGGCCGCCTGTCGGAGGAGCCGGAAACCTTCTGCCGGGATTTCTGCCGGACTTTTTCCTATGAGGAGCCCGTTTTTTTGCTGGACGGGGAGGGAAACGGCAGCGCCAGCGCCGTGTGCGTGCGGGGGGGCCTGCCGGTGTTCAACTGTACGGTTCGCTTCACCGTGGAGGGCGGATGCGTCACCGCCGTCAGCGGCACGTTGCTGCCGGAGGGCGGCGTCCCCGTCCAGGGGGCGGACGAAGTCCTCAGCGCCGCCGGGGCCCTGACCGCCTTTCAGCGGATGCGGCGGGAAAACGCGGCGGTCGCCTCCTCGGTGACAGGGACGCAGCTTTGCTATGAGCTCCAGAACACCGGCACGGCCATCTCCCTGACGCCGGCCTGGCGGGTGATGACCGACACGGCGGACTACTATGTAAACTGCGTCAGCGGAACCGTCACGGCGGGATGACCTTTTTTCCAAAAACTGGACGGGCCTTCCGGGGGGTTCCTTCTGTTTTGACGGAAATGCTGGTCCGGACGCCCTCTTTTTCAAAAATGCGTCAGGAAGGGTTTGCATTTCCAGGCGTGATGTGCTATGATACTTCTGCGTGTCCGGCGGCAGCGGACAGGAGCAGAAAAATTTGCCTGTATTTTGCCCGGCGCGGGTATGAAGCGCCGGCAGGCGGGCAAACTGTTCCCAGTGAACAATACCGGTCCGTGGGCGGAAGAGCTGCCGCAGAGCGCGGAAAAGATTTATCTTGAAGAGAGGGTCAAGATTTTGACAAAATATATTGTTCAGGGCGGAACGCCCCTTTGTGGTGAAGTAGAGATCAGCGGCGCGAAGAATGCCGCTGTTGCCATTATACCCGCCGCCCTGCTGGTGGACGGGGTTTGCCGGATTGAGAACATCCCCCAGATTTCCGATGTGACGCTGTGCCTGAACATTCTGGAGCAGCTGGGCGCAGGGGTCCGCACCATTGACCGGCACACCGTGGAGGTGGACTGCCGGCGCATCCGCTCCACCCGGACCCCCTATGACATGGCCCGGCGCATCCGGGCTTCCACCTATTTCATCGGGGCTCTGCTGGGCCGCTTTGGACAAGCCGAGGTGGCCATGCCCGGCGGGTGCAACTTCGGCGGCGTCCGGCCCATTGACCAGCATGTCAAGGGCTTCACGGCCCTGGGGTCCACCGTGGCCGTGGAGGGGGGATTTATCCGGGCCACCGCCCCCGGGGACGGCCTGAAGGGGGCCAGCATTTATCTGGATGTGGTGTCCGTAGGGGCCACCATGAACATTATGATGGCCTCTGTCATGGCCCGGGGAAACACCACCATTGAAAACGCCGCCAAGGAGCCCCACATTGTGGATCTGGCCAACTTCCTGAACTCCATGGGGGCCAATATCCGGGGCGCAGGCACCGACACCATCAAGATCCGGGGCGTGGAGCGTCTCCGGGGAGGGAACTACGCCATTATCCCCGACCAGATTGAGGCGGGCACCTATATGGCCGCCGTGGCCGCCGCCGGCGGTCAGGTTCTGGTGAAGAACATCATCCCCAAGCATATGGACTGCATCACCGCCAAGCTCCAGGAGTGCGGCGTGGAGGTGGAGGAACACGAGGACACTCTTCTGGTCCGCCGGAACGGCCCCCTCCACAAGGCCAATATCAAGACCCTGCCCTATCCCGGCTTTCCCACAGACATGCAGCCCCAGCTGACCACAGTTCTGTGCCTGGCCCAGGGCATCTCTCTGGTGACAGAGAGCGTCTGGGGCAACCGTTACCGTTATGTGGACGAGCTGCGGCGGATGGGGGCCTCCATCCAGGTGGACGACAAGACCGCCGTGGTGGAGGGCGTGGATCACTTTTCCGGCGCGCCCATTCAGGCCCCTGACCTGCGGGCGGGGGCGGCCTTGGTCATTGCCGCTCTGGCGGCCAAGGGCCGGAGCGAGATCAGCTGCGTCCACTACATTGAGCGGGGTTATGAAAATCTGGTGGAAAAGCTCCGGGCCCTGGGAGCCAACATCCGGGCCGTGGAGGAGCCGGACGAGCGGGAGGAATTGGGCCTGGGATAAATTTCCCGGGGATTTCGGAGCGAGTAAACCGGGAGACGGAAGAGAAGTTTCCGCCTTCCGGTTTTGTACATGAGGAGAAGCGGCATGGCAGACCTGACATCCATGAGGAACATAGGACCGGAGATGGCCCGGAAGCTGGCAGCTGTGGGCATCGGGTCCCCGGAGGCACTGGCGGAGACCGGGGCCAAAGAGGCGTTTTTCAGGCTGAAAGCCCTGTACCCCGGCGTCTGCCTGGTCCATCTCTACGCCTTGGAGGGAGCAGTCCGGGATGTGGATCTCAACGTTCTGCCCCGGGAGACGAAGGCAGACTTGAAGCGCTTCAGCGATTTTCTGAAAAATGGGGGGACCAGCCGATGAACCGGGAGGCTCTGGAGGCCTATCTGACCGGGACCTATGCCGTGGCGCCGGACCGCCCCTGGGCCCGGCACCCCGATGATGTTGTATTCCGCCACACCGGGAACCGAAAGTGGTTTGCCCTGGTGATGAGGATTCCCGGGAGCAGGCTGGGCCTGCCGGGGGACGGGCTGCTGGACGTGGTGAACGTGAAGTGCGATCCCCTTCTGATCGGGTCCTTTCGGGAGCTGCCGGGGATTTACCCGGCCTATCACATGAACAAAGGAAGCTGGCTGTCCGTCTCTCTGGAGGAAGCCGGCGACGAAACGATAAAGGTGCTGATAAACATGAGCTATGATCTGACAGCCCCCGGGAAACGGAAGGGAGGCGGCGGTTTTTGACGGCGATACATACCCTTGCCAGCGGCTCTTCCGGCAACGCCGCCCTGGTCTCCTGGTCCGGCGGACAGGCGCTGCTGGACGCGGGCATCTCCTGCCGCCGGGTGGAACAGAGCCTGCGGACGCTGGGCACGGCCCTGGGAGACCTGGACGGCATTTTCATCACCCACACCCACAGCGACCATATTTCCGGCCTCCAGACCCTTCTGAAGCGAACGGCCTGTCCCCTCTTCGCCTCTGCCCCGGCAGCGGAGGCCCTGGCGAAGCGGTTCCCCGGGGCGGAAAGCCGCCTGCGGGAGGTCTCGTTCTGCCGCGGAATTTCCCTGGCGGACTGCCGGATCACCGCCTTCCCCACCTCCCACGACGCGCCGGGGTCCTGCGGCTGGCGGTTTGACACAGAGGAGGGCAGTCTGGGTCTGCTGACGGACACCGGCGCGGTTACGCCCGAGGCGGCGGAGGTTCTCCCCGGCGTGGACGTGGCGGTGCTGGAGGCCAACCACGACGTGGAGACCCTGAAAAGCGGTCCCTATCCCTATTATCTGAAGCGGCGCATTCTGGGCCCCTGGGGGCACCTGAGCAACGGGGACGCCGCCGCCTTCGCCGTGACCCTGGCGGAGGCCGGGGCCTCGGAGATTATCCTGGCCCATCTCAGCCGGGAGAACAACACGCCTGCCATGGCCCGCCGGGCGGTGGAAACCGCCCTGTCCGGGGCGGGGCTGGCCCCACTGCTGTCGGTGGCTCCACGGGACTGCCCGGGCCAGGCCCATGAGGTTGGGAGGGCGTTATGCAGAGAGTCAGTCTGATCTGCGTGGGGAAGCTGAAGGAAAAATTCTACACCGAGGCGGCGGCGGAGTATGTCAAGCGCCTGTCCCGCTTCTGCAAGCTGGAGATTGTGGAGCTGCCGGAGGAGCGCCTTCCGGACAATCCCTCTCAGGCCCAGGTGGACGCTGCCCTTTTGAAGGAGGCCGGGGCCATCCGGGGAAAGATTCCCCCCTCCTCCCGGGTGATTGCCCTGTGCGTGGAGGGGCGTCTGCGGTCCAGCGAGGAGTTGGCCCGGACCATGGCCGCCTGGGCCGGCGGGGCGGAGCGGGGCCTTGAAAAGCGGCTGGTTTTCCTGATTGGCGGGTCCTTTGGCCTCCACGAGTCCGTCAAGGCGGAGGCCTGGGCCCAGCTGTCCATGTCCCCCATGACCTTCCCCCATCATCTGGCCCGGGTGATGCTGCTGGAACAAATCTACCGGGCGTACCAGATCAACGCCGGAAGCCGGTACCACAAATGACCAACGGCCGGAGAGAATGAGGAATTAGGAGTTAGGAATCAGGAAACAAGTCAGCGAAAGGGGTGTGCGCCTGTGAATGAATATTTTCCCAACAAGCCGCCCCGGCGGGACCTGACGCCGGAGGAGAAAATCCGGATTGCCCGAACATTCTGCCGCCGGGCGAGGCTGGCGGACGGACTGTGCCTGCTGGCGCTGCTGTGTGTGATCGCGGGAATCGTTACAGGCTGGACGGTCCTTGAGATCGCCGCCCTGCTGGCTGTGCCGCCTGCCGTTCTGCTGAGCGCGGCGGCCTTTACCCGCTGCCCCTGCTGCGGACGGATGGCCCGCCAGGGGGAACGCCTCGGCAGCTTCGGCTGGCGGGCCTTCGAGTGCCCGGTCTGCGGCTTCATGCCGGAGTGGGGCAAATAGAAAAGAGCGGAGAGGAGGGGATGTCCCTCCTCTTTTTGCGTCCGCCGCGTCAGGGATGTGTCCCCTTCGGAGATTTGATGCAGGGGCCGCCCCCTCGAGCGGCCCGATGTAAGGCCCTTGTGTTGGCGGGCCGCGGGGGGCGGCGGCCCCCGCATGATGCTCCTGCTATAAAATGCGAGAACGGGCGGGCGCAGAGGCCCGCCCCTACAGGCGTTCTTGCAGGGGTCAGGCGCAAAGTCATCCCCCTCCTTCTGAGGAAATGCGAGAACAGGCACCTCCCTTCCGCAGGCAGTCCTTGACATCTGCCAAAACCTCCCGTATAATGATTTTATGCGGTTTGAGGTATTTTCGCCGCCGCCTGACGCCGAAAGTTGGCCAGTTTCGCCAAAGGGTCTCTTGCTGCCCGGCGCGTCAACGCACTATAAAGGAGGATTCTGCAAATGGATTTCATGAAGGAATATGAAAAGTGGTTAGCCAGCCCCGCCCTCAGCGGCGCGGAGAAAGCCGAACTGGAGGCCATTAAGGACGACCCCAAGGAGATTGAGGCCCGGTTTTACGGCCCTCTGGAATTCGGCACAGCCGGTCTCCGGGGCACCATGTACACCGGACTCCACAATATGAACATCCACGTGATCCGCTGGGCTACCCAGGGCTTTGCCGACGTCATCGCCGCCGAGGGCGAGGAGGGCAAGCGCCGGGGCGTGGCCATCTGCATGGACTGCCGGAACCACTCCATGGAGTTCGCCCGGGCCGCCGCCCAGGTCTGCGCCGCCAATGGCATCCATGTCCGCATCTTCGAGTCCCTGCGGCCCACCCCCGAACTGAGCTTCGCCGTCCGGGAGTACCACTGTCAGGCGGGCATCAATGTCACCGCCAGCCACAATCCCAAGGAATACAACGGATATAAGGTCTACTGGCAGGACGGCGCGCAGCTGCCCCCCCACCACGCCGACGCCATCGCCAAGCGCCTGGGCGAGATTGACATTTTTGACGATATCAAAACCATGGACTATGACGAGGCCGTGAAGGCGGGCCTCATCGAGGTCCTGGGCGCCGAGACCGACGAGAAATTCCTCTCCAACGTCATGGAGCAGGTCAACGACAGGGAAACCGTCGAGAAGGTGGCCGATACCTTCAAGCTGGTTTACACCCCCTTCCACGGCACCGGCCACAAGCTGATTCCCGAGGCCCTGAAGCGCCTGGGCATCAAGCACCTGATCTGCGTCCCCGAGCAGATGGTCATTGACGGCGATTTCCCCACCGTGGTCTCCCCCAACCCGGAAAACCCCGAGGGCTTCTATCTGGCGGTGGACCTGGCTAAAAAGGAGGGCGCGGACTTCATCCTGGGCTCCGACCCCGACGCCGACCGGGTGGGCATCATGGTCCGCACCAAGTCCGGGGACTTCAAGGTTATTTCCGGCAACCAGACCGGCGTGCTGCTGCTGGACTATCTCATCGGCGCGAAGAAGCGGGCGGGCATCCTGCCGGAGAAGCCCGTGGCCCTGAAGACCATCGTCACCACCGAAATGGCCCGGAAGGTGGCCAAGGTCAACGGACTGAAGTGCTTCGACACCTTCACCGGCTTCAAGTTCCTGGCGGAGAAAAAGGATAAGCTGGAGTCCACCGGCGAGGGGAAGGTCATCTTCTCCTACGAGGAGTCCTATGGCTATATGCTGGGCGACTACGTCCGGGACAAGGACGCCGTCACCGCCGCCCTGGCCCTCACGGAGATGGCCGCCTGGTACGCCTCTCAGGGCATGACCCTGGCAGACGCTCTGGACGCCCTCTATGTGAAGTACGGCTATTTTGCCGAGCATACCTATAATCTGGTGATGCCCGGCCTGGACGGCCTGAAGGACATGGCCAACCTGATGAAGAGCCTCCGGGAGACCCCGCCCGCCGAAATCAGCGGCGTGAAGGTGGCCCAGTTCAAGGACTATTCCGACGGCTCCGTCACCGACTGCGCCACCGGAGCAAAGACCGCCATGGAGCTCTCCGGGTCCAACGTCCTCCGCTTCGAGATGGCCGACGGCACCTCCGTGATTGTCCGGCCCTCCGGCACCGAGCCCAAGATCAAGGTGTACATCCTCACCCAGGGCAGCGACGCGGCAGACGCCCAGGCCAACGTGGACAAATACGGCAAATGGGTGGACTCCCTCAAGAAATAACTGATTCCTTCGGGTAATAATTTGACAGCTATATTGCAATCCGTATGGGCGGGCCTTCGGGCCCGTCCTTTTTTGCCTCCGTTTCCTCCTCTTTTGTCTGTGCGGAGCGGGCAGCAAAAAGCCTCCCCTTTTCGAGGAGGCTTTCTGTTTATCCGCGGCCGGCCTGCCAACGCAGTACACAGGTTCCAGAGGCCTTTTGAAAGGCCCAGCGCAGAAAATACCTGCCTGCCTCCAATCTGGCCTCTCCGGCGGGAGACTGAGGGGTCAGCTTTAGCAGGGGCCGTTTGTCCCGGTCCAGCAGCAGGCATTCCACGTCGCCTCTGGTCAGCCGGGCGTCCAGTGTGAAGGCGCAGGTCCGGCCCTCCCGGAACCGGACCCTATGGCGGACCCAGCCGGTGCAGGCGTCCAGGGTGAAGCAGTCAGAGGCTTTTCCGGGGCGGAAGACGAAGAGGAGAGCCCGGATGTTTTTTGTGGCTGTCAGGCCCCGGCCATACAGCAGATACACGACCCCGCAGACCAGCGCCGTAAAAACACAGACGCACAGCATACAATCTCCCCCATCTCCACTCTCTGCTTTCAACTCTCCGTTCTCACCCCGCGGCGTTGGGAAACACCGTTTCCACTTCCACCGCCTGATAGGGGATTTCCAGAATCCGCGCTTCGCTCAGATAGTGGTTCCGCCAGTTCTCATAGTCCGGGCCGTCCACCAGACTGCCCCGGGTATATTCCCCCTGCCAGTTGGCAGGCAGGAGGAAATAGAGATACCCGTCGCCGTCCGCATCGGTCTCCTCCGGGAAATCCCCTCCAAACGCATCCATATGTCCGCCGAGACTCCGGTCCCAGGCGTCCACGGAGCCCAGGGGCTCATAGCGGTCTTCCTCCGGCTGGTATTGGTACAGGGTATAGGGCCAGAGCTTATCCCCCGCCCGCCCCTGATTATGGGACCAGTCCGCCTGAATGACGCCGTTGTCGTAATAGGTCAGGGTGGGGAAGCCGCCGAATTCCTCCCGGAAGGTTTTGGTGCTCTCGTCATAGGCAAATACCCGCTCCGTCATGCCCGCCACGTAGGTGTCGGTGTTCTGCAAAATCAGCTCGTCCTGGCCGTCCCCGTCCACGTCGCAGACCGCATAGGCAATGCGGCTGGGAATTTCGCCGCCGGCCTGTCCGTCGGGAAATGTACCGTCGCGGCAATACTGCTCCATGGCGGCGGCATAGGCGGCAGGAAGGCCGATCCGGTCGAAATCCACCGGCCGGCCATGGGGCAGACTGTCCTCCTCCGAGGGCTGGAGAGGGGCAGGTTCCACAGAAGGGCCGTTTTCCCTGTTGGGAGACGGGCTGCTTTCCGGGTCGGGGGTTGGGCCGTCGTCCCGGCTCTGGGGAAGGGGCGTCCCCTCGAGCCTGTTGATGTTCTCCTCCGTCAGGGTCAGCCAGGGGAATTCCAGGGGCCGCCCCTCTCCAAAATAGAAGCTGCGCCAATTCTCGTAGTCCGGGCCGTCCACCGGGGAGGCGTAGCCGTCGCTCCATTGGCTGCCGTCGGCGGAGAGAAGGAAGTAGACCACCCCGTCCCCGTCGGCGTCGACGTCCCCGGGGAAGGAGTCGGCCTCCCGATAGCTTCCATCCCAGGCATCCGCCGCGCCCATCATAGTATAGGTATCGCTGTCCGGGCTGTACTGATAGACATTGAAGGGCCAGAGCTTGTCTCCGGCATTGCCCTGGTTGTGGGACCAGGGAGCTTCCGCCGCACCGTTGTCATAGAAGACGACGCCGGGGAACTCCCGCAGCTCCTCCCGGACTGTGCCGGTGGCGGCATCGTAGCCATAGACCAGCTCCGTCATGTTCGCCACGCCGGTGTTGACCCAGTTCAGAATCAGCTCCGCCCGCCCGTCGCCGTCCACGTCATAGACGGCAAAGTCGTTCATCTCCAGGCTGACCATGTCGATGACGTCCCCGTCCCGCAGGCACTCCAGTTCTGTGCCGTCGGGCAGGGTCTGGGTCTCCCGGAGCTGCCGCAGCAGGGCGGCGTAGGCGCTCTGGGCGTCCTCGGAGATGGAGTTTGTTCCGGCGGCGGGGTCCGGGTCGGCGGCCTGGCCCGGCGGCGGGCTGAAGGTCTCCCCCCGGGTGGAGGAACAGGCGCTGAGACTGCCCAGCAGCAGCCCGGACAGGAAAATGCCGCAGAGCATCCAGATAAAGTGTTTCATGGCGTGTCTCTCTTTCTTTTTGTAATGAGCGGTTTACTATTATAGACGCTTCAGCGGACCTGTTTGTCACAGAATTATGAAGTTTCTCAAAAATTTCTCTCCGTATGCCCGGCGGCTCCGTTTCATATACTAAAGCCAGATATTTGAAAGGAGATTTGCGATGGAAACTCAATATCCCTTTACCCTGCCGCCTCTGCCCTACGGCTATGACGCCCTGATGCCGGAAATTGACGAACGGACGCTGCATTTTCACCACGACAAGCATTTCCAGACTTACGTGGACAACCTGAACAAGCTGCTGGAGGCCAATCCCGCCTATCAGGACTGGTCCCTGGAGCGGCTGGTGAGAGACTGGGCCCAGCTTCCGGAGGATATCCGGCAGGGTGTCCGGAATAACGCCGGCGGCGTGTATAACCACGACCTGTATTTCAAAACACTGGCCCCCGGCGCCGCCTCGGAGCCCGAAGGGCCTTTGGCGGACGCCGCCGCCAGGGATTTCGGGAGTCTCCAGGAGCTGAAGTCCGCCATGAAGGCCGCCGCCCTGGGACAGTTCGGCTCCGGCTGGGCCTGGCTGGTCACCGACGGGGACGGCAGGCTCTCCGTCCGCAAGAGCGCCAACCAGGACACACCCCTGCCCCTGATTCCCCTGCTGCCCTGCGACGTGTGGGAACACGCCTATTATCTGGACTATCAGAACCGCCGGGGGGACTACTTTGAGGGCTGGTGGCAGAAGGTGGACTGGCCCGGCCTGTCCCGGACCTTCGCCCGCCTCGCGGAGAACCGGCCCCGCTATCCCCAGTCCTGAGAATCTCATATCCAAGCGAAAGGGGCCCCATGGGCCCCTTTCGCTTTGCTGCCTCAGGCCGTCAATTAAATCCAATGGGCTTCGAGCTTTTGGACTTGGGAAGGAAGGCCTGGCCTTGTTTGTACTTCTGTTCTGCGTTCAGGATGTCCTCCTGGGTCATTTGCATCATGTCCTCCCGGGAGGGGCGGTCCATTCTGGTGACCCTGTCGGCCTGACTGGCAGTTACCAGGTCAAACAGGTTGCGCACATCCCGGGCGTTTCCGAAATTCGCGTCCCGCTGCTCGTAGAGCTCATTGCAGACCCTGCGGAGTTCCTCCTCCGCCCCCTCGCCAAAGACAAAGCGGCTGCCGGCGAAGTTGTGGAAAATCTGGGCCAGCTCCCCGCCGTCGTAATCATCGAAATGGATGTACTTGGTGAAGCGGGATTTCAGGCCGGGATTGCTGTTGATAAACCGCCGCATATCCCCGTCATAGCCCGCCACAATCACCGCCAGATTCTCCCGGTTTTCCTCCATGGCGGTCAGCAGCACGTTGATAGCTTCCTGGCCGTAGTCATGCCCGGGGTTCTCGGGGCTCAGGGTATAGGCCTCGTCGATGAACAGCACGCCGCCCAGGGCCCGCTGGATGACCGACCTGGCCTTCTGGTCCGTCTGGCCCACGTAGCCCGCCACCAGGTCCGCCCGCTTGACCTCCGTCACCCGGCTTTCGGGCAGCAGGCCCAGCTCGTGATAGATGCGGCCGATAATCCGGGCCACGGTGGTTTTGCCGGTGCCGGGGTTGCCGGTGAACACCATGTGCATGGTGGGCGGCGTGGTGGGCAGCTTCATTTCCCGGCAGTGCTGCTGATAGACCGCCACCTGCTGAAGGAGACGGACTTCCTCCTTCACGCTGGCGAGGCCGGTCATGGCGTTCAGCTCCTCCAGGGCCGAGGGCCCGCCGTCCGCTTCGCCGGTCCGGCCCATCTGCTCGTCCACGGCGGCCTGAATGTCGCTCTCCGTCAGCGACATAAGCTCCTCCCTGGTGAGGCGGTCCGTGTCCATGCCGGCCAGTCGGTCCGCATTCCAGGCGAGAACGGACTCGAAGAAGTTGCGCACCTCCCGGCCGTTGCCGAAGTTGAGTCCCCGGGTACGGTAAAGCCGCTCAAAATACTGGGCCAGAAGGGAATTCGCGGCCTTGTCCAGATGGTAGCCCTCGGATTCCACGGTATAGCGGAAAATCTGATGGAGCTGCCGGGCGTTGTAGTCCTCGAAGCGGATGAAATTCTTGAAGCGGGATTTCAGGCCGGGGTTGCTGTTGATGAAGCGCTGCATTTCCTTTTCATAGCCGGCCACAATGACCACCAGATTCCCCCGGTTTTCCTCCATGGCCGTCAGGATGGTGTCCACGGCCTTAGGGCCGAAGTCCCGCCCCGGGTCCTCGGGGCTGAGGGTGTAGGCCTCGTCAATGAACAGGATGCCCCCCAGGGCCTCCTCAATGGCGCGCTTTGTGTTGGCCTCGGTGCCGCCGATGTTCTCTGCCACCAGGTCGGCCCGCTTGACCTCCTTCACCTGACCCTTGGACAGCAGGCCCATCTCATGGTAAAGCTCACCGATAATGCGGGCCACGGTGGTTTTGCCGGTGCCGGGATTCCCGGTGAATACCATGTGCATGGAGACCGTGGAGGCCTTTTTCCCCAATGCTGCCTCTCTCTTTGCGTTGATCTGGTGGAGGTGAATCATTTTGCCGACTGCCTTCTTGACGGAATCCAGACCGGTGAGGGCCTGGAGCCTGTCATAGGCAGACCTGCCGTCCTCCTGCTGCACGCCGTCTGTCTGAGCGGGCTGGGGCGGCGGCGGGCTGCCCAGTGCCTGCCGCAGACGGTCCACGTCCTTCTTGACGTTTTCATGCCCCAGCTCCACGGCCTTTTCATAATATTCCAGGGCCTTTCTCTTGTCCACCGCGACGCCGCGCCCGTTTTCATAGCAGAAGCCCATGTTATAGCAGGCGTATTTTTCGTTCTGAGCGGCAGCCTTCCGGAACCACGCCAGGGCCTTCCCGTCGTCCTTGGCGGTTCCCTTTCCGTTCAGGAGGAAGTAGCCGGCCTTGTTCTGAGAGGCCGCGTGGCCCTGTTCTGCGGCACGCAGATAGCAGGGAAACGCCTTCTGGTCGTTCTTTTCCACACCCCAGCCGTACTGATAGCAGCGGCCCAGGTTGTAGTTGGCGTACTTGTTGCCGGGCTCTTGGGCGACGGCCTTCCGGAACCATTCCAGGGCCTTGGCCTCGTTTTTCTCAACGCCCTGGCCGTTCAGGTAGCAGACGCCCAGGTCGTTCTGGGCGTCCGCCCGGCCCAGCTCCGCGCTGCGCTGGTAGAACTGGACGGCCTTCTGCATGTCCTTTTCCACGCCCCAGCCGTATTCATAGCAGCGGCCCAGGTGATAGATGGCGTCCATGTTGTCCTGATCGGCGGCCTTCCGGAACCACTCCAACGCCTTGGTGTAATCCTTTTCGACGCCCCAGCCGTTCAGGTAAAAGTAGCCGGCCTCGTTCTGAGCATCTGCGTAGCCCAGCTCAGCGCTCCGCAGATAGTATTGGAAGGCTTTTTGACTGTCCTTCTCCACACCCCAGCCGTTTTGACAGCAGAGCCCCAGGTTATAAAGGGCGTACATATTCTTCTGGGCGGCGGCCTTCCGGAACCACGCCACCGCCTTGTCGTTGTCCTCCTCCGCGCCCCAGCCGTACAGATAACAGCGTCCGGCCTCATTCTGGGCGCCCGAGTGACCCTGTTCGGCGGCGAGCAGGTAAAACCTGAGAGACGTTTGAGCGTCCTTCTCCACGCCCCAGCCATATTGATAGCAGCGCCCCAGGTTATAGTTGCCAAATACGTTGTCCTGTTCAGCGGCTTTTTGAAACCACTCCACCGCCGCCGCCTCATCCTCTTCAACGCCATAACCGTTCAGGTAGTATGTGCCGAGGAAATTCTGGGCGTCCGCGTGGCCCATTTCCGCGGCGATGGTGAAATGGATGTACGCCTGCTGATAATTTTCGTCTTTATTGTAGTTCCATGCCTTGCTGTAGTATTCGTCGGCTTTGTCCAAGGTAATCCCTCTCTTTCTGAAAATCTATGGCTGGCGGTCCGCCGGAACGGAAAAACAGCATGATCCGGCGGGGCTGTCATTCTGTAGACATTATAGCACATCCTTCCGGCGGTGTCACCTGCCGGGGCAGAAATTTGCCGAAGAAAGAGGACTCCGGCGGAATACGGGAGAACTGCCGGGCAGAACGGGCCTTCCGGCCTTCTTCCGGCGTCCGGTTCTTCTCCGGCGGCTTGACAGCGCCGGAAATTTATATTACTATTTTCTCTGAACACCGCCCGTTTTCTGCGGGTGTCAATAAAAGGAAGGATGCACCATGAAAGAAAACAGCCTCAATGTGACCCAGGGCGTGGAGCGGGCCCCCAACCGCTCTTTGTTCTACGCGCTGGGCTATACCAGAGAGGAGCTGGACCGCCCGCTGATCGGCGTGGTCTGCTCCTATAACGAAATCGTCCCCGGCCACATGAATCTGGACAAGATTGCCGAGGCCGTGAAGGCCGGCGTCCGCCTGGCCGGCGGCACCCCGGTGGAGTTTCCCGCCATTGCCGTGTGCGACGGCATCGCCATGGGGCACGTGGGCATGAAGTACTCCCTCATCACCCGGGACCTCATTGCCGACTCCACCGAGGCCATGGCCATTGCCCACCAGTTTGACGGCCTGGTGATGATTCCCAACTGTGACAAAAACGTCCCCGGTCTCCTCATGGCCGCCGCCCGGCTGAATATTCCCACGATTTTCGTTTCCGGCGGTCCCATGCTGGCGGGCCGCCTGAAGGATGGGCGGCGGACCTGCCTCTCCCACATGTTCGAGGCCGTGGGCAGCTATTACGCCGGGAAGCTGGACGAGGAGGGCATGGAGGACTATGAGAACAGTGCCTGTCCCACCTGCGGCTCCTGCTCCGGCATGTATACCGCCAATTCCATGAACTGCCTCACCGAGGCCATCGGCATGGGCCTTCAGGGCAACGGCACCATTCCCGCCGTCTGGTCCGCCCGGCTGCGGCTGGCCAAGCACGCGGGCATGCAGATTATGGAGCTGGTGGAGAAAAACATCCGCCCCCGGGACATCATGACCCCCGCCGCCTTCCACAACGCCGAGACCGTGGACATGGCCCTGGGCTGTTCCACCAATACCATGCTGCACCTGCCCGCTATTGCCCACGAGTGCGGCATTGAGCTGAGCTTTGACATGGCCAACGAGATTTCTTCCCAAACGCCCAACCTCTGCCACCTGGCCCCCGCCGGGGACGCCTATATGGAGGATCTGGAGCAGGCCGGCGGCGTCTACGCGGTGATGAAGGAGCTGACGAAAAAGAATCTGCTGGACACATCCGTCCTCACCTGCACCGGCAAAACCCTGGAAGAGAATCTGAAGGGCGCGGTGAACCGGGACCCTGAGGTGATCCGCCCCATTGACAATCCCTATTCCCCCGACGGCGGCATCGTCGTACTGAAGGGCAACCTGGCGCCGGAGGGCTGTGTGGTGAAGCGCTCCGCCGTGGCGAAGGAGATGATGGTTCACTCCGGTCCCGCCCGGGTCTTCGACAGTGAGGAGGACGCCATTGCCGCCATTTACGCCGGGAAAATCGTGGCCGGGGATGTGGTGGTCATCCGCTACGAGGGCCCCAAGGGCGGCCCCGGTATGCGGGAGATGCTGAATCCCACCTCCGCCATTGCCGGCATGGGCCTGGACAAGGATGTGGCCCTCATCACCGACGGGCGCTTCTCCGGCGCGACGAGAGGCGCGTCCATCGGACACGTCTGCCCGGAGGCGGCCCAGGGGGGCCCCATCGCCTTCGTGGAGGATGGCGACCCCATTTCCATTGACATTACCAGGTGTTCCATTACGCTGGATGTGGACGAGGCCGTTCTGGAGGCCCGCCGGGCCCGGTGGGTCTGCCCGGAGCCCAAGATCAAAACCGGCTATGCCGCCCGGTACGCCAAGCTGGTTTCCAGCGCGGCCCGGGGGGCGGTGCTGGAATAATCAGGGACGGCCTGTATTATAATATTACTTCCGAACTGAAAGGCCGGAAGCAATCTGTGCCATGTTTTGCGGCTGCCGCCGTAAACGGCGGCGAGCAAACCGGCTCAAAGCAAATGTATGATTTCCGAATTTTTAATTCAGATCATCATTCAGCGGAGACAGGGCCGCGGCCAAGACGCTTGTCCGGTGCCGCGGCCCCCGTCTTGGAATCCGGACTGTAAGGAGGCACGCCATGGAACTGGCTCTTTTGGATTGGATACAGGCACACCTCCGCAGCGGTCCTCTGGATGTGCTGATGACCGCTCTGAGCCGTCTGGCGGATCACGGGGATATCTGGATTCTGCTGGCGGCGCTGCTGCTGCTTTCCGTGAAGCGGCGGAAGCAGGGAATCACGGTCTCCTGCGCCCTGGTGCTGGACCTGCTGGCCTGCAACACGGTCTTGAAGCCCCTGATTGGCCGGGGGCGGCCCTTCCTCCTCCGTCCGGATTTGATTCTGCTGGTTTCCCCGCCGGGGGACGCCTCCTTTCCCTCCGGACACACCGCCGTCTCCTTTGCTGCGGCCTTCGCGCTGCGGGCGGCAGGGGCGGAGAAACAGCTGTGGATACCGGCCATGATTCTGGCCGCAGGCATCGCCTTCTCCCGGCTCTACCTCTATGTCCACTGGCCCAGCGATGTGCTGGGCGGGATTCTCCTAGGGGCCGTCCTGGGACACCTGGCCGGGAGGCTGACAGCCAGACAGAGAGAGGGAAAATCCTGACGGCTGTTTTCCGCTGCGCCGCGCAGGCGGCCGTCCCTTCCCCCCGGGGCCCTTGAGGGGCCGCGAAGAGCGGGGAATCCGGCGGACGCCGCCGTTGAAAGGATAAGCCCCAGACCCTGCCGGGTCCGGGGCTCTGGTTTTATGTCATTGGTAGGCAGGCATCACCCAGAGACCCGCTTCGCCGGGTGTTTTCCCGGACTGCCGGAGGGGCGTTTTCCGACTGGGACTGCCTGCGGAATGAACCGAAGCGCCGGGAGACGCCTGGTCTTCCGCGAAACGTGGATCAGCAGCAGGGAGCGGGGGTGCAGCCACAGTTATTGTTGCAGCCGCAGTTGCAGCCACAGCCGCCGCAGCTGCCGCCGCCGCAGTTGCAGCCGCAGTTGCAGCCACAGCCGCTGCCGCCCCAGCTGGAATTGCTGCCGCAGCAGCACCAGACAATGATGAGCAGGATGATGATCCAGCAGCAGTTGCCTCCGCCAAAGCCAGTATTGCACATAAGATGGAACCTCCTGAGAGATGTAGACCGTTTGAAGCGGCCTCAGTTCATCATATGTGCCCCGGGCCGGAGGGTTCCGGATTCCTGAAGATTTTTTGCGCCCGGATGTCCCGGTCCCGGCGTTACAGCCGCCAGCCGGTGACCATGCCGGCGGCGCTGTCCCGCTCCCACTGGGAGAAAACGCCCTTTTCCATCAGGGAGTCCGCCAGGGTTCCCATGCCGTCGGCCCGGACAGCGTCCAGCGCGTAATAGGAGACATAGACCAGATCGGCCCGGAGGAAGGGGTCGTTTTGCAGCATGGCGGCCTCGCCGGGAGTCAGAACGCCGGCCTCCAGGGCCCGGGCAAGGGCGTCGGAGAGGTTGGTGTTGGCGGCGGAGCTGTAGCCCAGGGCCCGGAGGATAAACTCCGTGTACTGCCGGGCGTTTACCGGAGCGGAGGGGCGGAACTGGGTGGCGCTGTATCCGTTGGTATAGCCCCGCTCATAGGCA
Organism: Oscillospiraceae bacterium; assembly: GCA_910575505.1. Taxonomy (GTDB): domain Bacteria; phylum Bacillota; class Clostridia; order Oscillospirales; family Oscillospiraceae; genus Oscillibacter. The sequence goes on along the minus strand of CAJTFK010000016.1, from coordinate 28,353 downwards.
TAGCCCACATATTTCTCCCCCTGGGAGCCCTTTTGGATATCGGTGAAGGGGATGCTGCCGGACCAGGCCAGGGCGGCCTCCTCTTCCCCCAGCACCCGGATGAACATGATGAGGGCCTGAAGCCGGGTGGGGGCGGCCTCCAGATCAAAGCCCTGGCCGTATCCGGTGAGACTGCCCCGAAAAAGGCCCAGGGATTTCAGGGCCCCGGCCATGGCGTTGTAATCTGTGGCGGTGGAATAGCTGACGGAGCCGGTTCCCTGACAGTCCACCACAGCGGTCTTGCTGGTAATCAGCACGCTGGCGGCGGTATCCTCCGCGGCGATGTAGCGGTGATTGGCCGCCAGGGCCCCGCCGGACGGAACGGCGGCGCCGGCGGTGGCGTCCACCACCTCGCCGAAGGCGCAGGTAAACTGCCCGCCTCCCGCCAGAAGCAGCACGCTTTCTCCGGTGGAGAGGGGCAGCAGGTCTCCCTGCTTCAGGCGGAGCTCCGTCCAGCCGCCGGCGGAGGCAGAGGGAACGGCAGGCACCTCCAGACCGTTTCCGCCGTTTTCCAGCAGCAGCGCGTCTGAAGCGTCCAGCCGGGCGTTGACGGCGGCGTCCACGGCGCTGGTAAAAATACCGTTGAGATAAGACAGGGAGGCCAGGGGGTCCGCCGCATCGCCGGCGGCCAGCGCCCAGGCGGCCAGCGCCAGTGTCAGCGGCAGAACGAAGAGAAATCCTTTTTTTCGCATGAGAGTGCGTCCTTTCTGTGCCGCGGAAACGGCATGCGCGGCGTCATCGGTTGGCAATGCGGTAGCTGAGGGTCAGCAGGCTGTCCGCAAAATGGATATTTTCAATCTTGACCTCCGGCACAGAGCTGGTCAGCTCCACATTAGTGAAGTTCCAGAAGCCCCGGACGCCCTGGTCGACAAGGTGGTCCGCCATGCTTTGGGCGACGGCCTGGGGAATGGTCAGCACCACTACATCCACGCTGTGGCTTTTCAGATAGCCATCCAGCTCGTCCATAGGGAGGATGGGAACGCCGTTGACCCGGGTGCCGGTGACAGCGGGAGAGATGTCAAAGGCGGCGTCCACGGAAAAGCCCGCGTGGGCAAAGCCGAAATTCTGCAGCAGGGCATGGCCCAGGTTGCCAACGCCGATGATGATGAGATGGTGGTTGTTGTCCACGCCCAGGATATGCCCGATTTCCGTGTGAAGCTCCTCTACGTTATAGCCATACCCCTGCTGTCCGAACTCGCCGAAACAGCTCAGGTCCTGGCGGATCTGGGAGGCGGTGATGTTCATTTCCTGGCCCAGGGAGTGGGACGAGATGCGCACGACACCCCTGGCGCAGAGCTCCGTCAGCTGACGGTAATACCGGGGCAGGCGGCGGATGACAGCATCAGAGATGTTTTCCTTTTTCATACCATTCACTCCTAAAAAGCCGCTGATTAAAGGATACTTATTTCTTAGTTTAGCCCAAAAATGCAAACTTGTCAATTTTTTTAACAATCTTTTTCGGAGAAAATTCAAGGAAAAAATTTTTTAAAAAAAGCTTTACAGAACCGGGAAAGTCTGTTATACTACCAAAGTACCTATGGTGCAGGGCAGGGTTTTTGCAGGCATGGTTCAGGACGTGTGTCAGACCGGCAGGCAGGACGGCAGATCACCCCTCAATTCCATATCGTCAGGTGTGCGCCCGTGGCGCAGTTGGATAGCGCGTCAGACTCCGACGCTTTTGACCGCTCCGGCTGAGATACGGCGCAAAGCCCTGTAAACAGGGGCGTTGGCGGAGCGGCAGAGGAAATAACGCCGTGGACCGGCTGCTGTTTGACTGCTATTTTCCCCGATAGCCGGAAGGCTGAAAATTTCATATCGTTTAGGTACGCGCCCGTGGCGCAGTTGGATAGCGCGTCAGACTCCGACTCTGAAGGCCGCTGGTTCGAATCCAGTCGGGCGTACCAAAAGTCCTGAAAACTTCGTTTTCAGGACTTTTTCACAACTTATCTCATCTGTTTCTCAAATTTCAAAAGGAGGAATTTACTATGTCCAAATACGCCGGAACGCAGACCGAGAAAAACCTGCAGGCCGCTTTCGCCGGGGAGTCCCAGGCCCGGAACAAGTACACCTACTTCGCCTCCAAGGCCAAGAAGGAGGGCTTCGAGCAGATCGCCGCCCTGTTTCTGAAAACCGCCGACAACGAAAAAGAGCACGCCAAAATGTGGTTCAAGGAGCTGGCGGGTATTGGCTCCACCGCCGAGAACCTGGGAGCCGCAGCCGACGGGGAAAACTACGAATGGACGGATATGTACGAGAGCTTTGCAAAGACCGCCGAGGCGGAGGGCTTCCCGGAGCTGGCCGCGAAATTCCGGGCGGTTGGTGAAATCGAAAAGCACCACGAGGAGCGGTATCGCGCCCTGCTCCGCAATGTGGAGGTCCAGGAAGTCTTTAAAAAGAGCGAGGTCAAGGTCTGGGAGTGCCGGAACTGCGGACATATCGTGGTAGGCACCGCCGCCCCGGAGGTCTGCCCTGTCTGCGCTCATCCCCAGGCTTACTTCGAGGTCCATGCAGAGAATTATTGAGTACATGCGAACGGCGGCATGGAGCAGCGCTCCATGCCGTCTGCCTTTTCAAGGACTCCCTCTCCCCGCCCTATCCTCCGCTGATTTGTTCTTCTTCCTCCTGACGGAAGGAATAGGGTGGCTCTAACCCCAGCTTGTGAGCTATCCCGCAGGCCAGACGAAACCCAGCGATAAAATTGGCCGGGGATAAACCGTCTTGCACTCTCGCTTCCGCGTCTACCAGCTCCAGTAACTCTCGCCGCCGTTTGCGGTCCAGCCTCTTTTCCGGCTTCCGGTGCAGACGTACTACCTCCGCCTGTTGTTCAGCGCAGAAGGTTTCTGTTGAGAAACGGGCTTGCATGTAGTCGTACACAGTTCTCACCCTCGTCAGATATCCAGGCCCCGCCGGAGAGCTTCGCTGGCGGCTTTTTTTGTTTTTGTCGAAGGTGTGTATAGATATCCAGCGCCGCGGAAGGCTGGGAATGACCCGGCAGCACCGCCACCGCCGCCACACCGGCACCGTTTGCGATCAGCAGACTGGCGTTGCTGTGGCGGAGCGAATGCACGTTCAGCCTTTCCGGGGGGCCGTTCTTCTTCAGAATCAGCTTGAACCGCCAGGTGAAGGTGCCGGGCGTCATGGGGTCCTGGCTGTCATGCTTGCGGAATGTGGAATCATCCACGGTCAGCTTTCTATTCTCATAAGCATCCGCTTGTCAGACGCATTCACGGTAATACTCTTTGAGGAGCCTTTCCACTTCAGGAGAGAAGTACACGTAGCGGCCCCCTGCCGCAGTCTTGGCGTTCTTGACGATGATATCCTCCCCTGTAATTTTTACGACGTTTCTTTGGATGCGGACGCTCTTTCGTGCGCAGTCGATATCGGACCGCTTCAAGCCACAGCACTCTCCCCGCCGTATTCCAGCCGCAATGATGAGTTTAAAATACGTCTCGTATTTGAGGCTCTCATTTTCCGGAGCCGTGATGATCTTCTGCACCGTTTCCTCATCCGCAACGAGCTTCTCTTTTTTCTTGCCGGAATATTTATAGGCCCGCCATGCCGGATTGTGTTTGAGAAAACCGCTCCCCGTCGCATCGGAGAGGAGTTTACACAAACAGGCGCGGACTCCCTCAACCGTGTACTCGGAAAGCGGCATTCCGTATTCTGACTCGTCTGCTTCCGCAACTCAGCGCAGAGCTTGCGGAAGTGCTCCAAACGAAGATCCGTCAGTTTGTACCCGCCCAGGTATGGCAGGAAGCGGTCAATATCCTGCTTGTCACGGGCCAGCGTGGACTTCGCCAGCTTGTCCGGAGCAATATCCCGAAGCCACATTTGAACGTACTCCGCCAGCGTGGTGGTCCTGTCCACCGTCAGAGGCGTGTCCCTGCACTCCCGCCCAAAGAGGACTGCTTGTTCATTCAACCACTTTTCTCTTTACTTCGGCGCGAGACCTTCCGGCGGCTTCACCGTTTTCTGCTGAGCGGCCCGGCCATTGCCGGTGTGGTCGCAGCCTATGGAGACCACCGGCAAATAACTGCTGCCCCGCTTTCGCATACTTGCCATTTCGCATCTTCCCCCCTGTCCTCAGTCCGGCTGAGGTTTCTTCTGGCAAGCACAACATACCCTGACCCTTGTGGAATAGCTGCTGTTTTTTGAGCACAGGAAGAAGATTCTACGAAACCACCAATCAGGCGCTCGCAAAATCTCTATCGCTGAAATCAAGCATCGTCCGTGTGTACCGCTCTGCCGCTTCACGCTTGAGCCGCAGCTGTGGGTGGCAGTAGGTCCGCTCCAGGAATCCGATATCGCCATGACCGGCCAGTTCCGCCACTGTCTGCTTGTCCGCGCCGTTGTGGAGCATAGTGGATACGAAATAGTGACGGAGAGTGTGGAGATGAAACTCTCTCGGGAATCTATTCTCATCATAAAGCCGACGGAGGTGCCGAGAGAATGTATCGGGGTGCATCCGTTCACCGCGCTTGTTCGTGAACATATAGTCGCTCATTTCAAAACCACCCTCCTGCGCCTCAAACATTTTACCATAGCAGTAGCTGCGAAGTACGATGGTCATCTCCTCACTGATATAGATTGTCCAGGCTTGGTCATTCTTGGCCGTTCCCTCCATCACACCCCTTCCTGGAACCGAACTGCGGGAGCGGCTGACCGTCAGGATACACTCGCCGCCGTTCATGATGAGGTCGTCCCATTTCAGGGCGCACAGCTCTCCTCGCCGGCATCCGGTGTAAATTGCCAGAGCGTGAAAAGTTTTGTAGGGGTCCTCTTCGTTAGCGAGGACGTCCAGGAAACGGCGAGCCTCGGCGTTCGTGGGAATCATCTGCACCCGGCGGGCTGTATCCGGCAGATCAATCATCCGGGCGGAACTCTTTTCGATGAGCTTTGCGCTTTGCATCACTCAGTACTGCCGAGACAACTGTCAAGTATTTTGGGACAGTTGCCTCTTGAACCGGCTTGTCATGATAGGTTCGCTTTCTCAACTCCACCAGTAGATTTTCAAGAGCGATGGGACGCAGACGGTTGAGCTTGATGCCGCCGATCATCGGACAGACTGTCTCCAGCGACCGGCGGTAGAAGCCAAGAGTGCCGGGAGCGTACTTCGCCTGCCGCTCCAGCCAGCGAGCGACGTACTCTTGAAACGTCATTTCTCCATCCTCACAGCAGCCGCTCTTGACCGGCTTTTCGAACGCTTCCGCTTCGTGAGCAACGTACCGTAAGACGCCTCGACCGCCCACGGTTTGCGGAACTGCGATGGTCTTAGCCCTGCTGATTTTTCGACCGTCAGGACGGTAGCCATTGCTGACGGTCATCTTGAATTTTCGTGTGTCCAGCTTCTTGAGGCTTGCCATCTTGAATTTCCTTTCCTACATACTCATGCCCTGACTGTGTGTGTTGCAAGTCAGCTTCTGGCCCATCGCCAATTTCTTTGACGCCTCCCGGCACCGTTGTTTGCTGTCTGTCCAGGTAGGCGGCGCAGGGAGCGGCGGTAAATCATCAAGCCGTTCAATCATCCTGCCCAGCTGAATGAGACCCTCCGTCAACTCGCCCATCCAGCCCTCATCAGGCTCCACGCTACCGGGAAGGGAGCCCATGGCCTGCCGGTAAATAAACAGTGCTTCCAGGTTCTCTTTGAGAAATGTCTCATCATGGAGACTCCTGTCCCGGCACTTCCGTCCGTTTGGACAGACGAAGATGATGCGCTTTCGGGTGTCTGTCCAGATAACCTTGTGGTCCTCCTGTTCCATATTGGCGATGAAGGATTCACGACTGTCCGCGTACTCCAGCACCTCATTGATGGCGTGGATTAAATCCACCTTCCAGCTGTCCTCCCGGAGACCAGCCTGGTACTCGCCGGGCTTCATCCGCTTTTTCTTCGAGCGTTTCTCCGGCTGCTCCAAAATACTCAGGTCATGGGCAGCACAGATTTCATCATTGGCCTGACGGTGTTTGAGTAAACCGTCCGCACTCTGATGCAGTTTCCGGCCTGTCTCACAGCTCACACTGTTTACCACCAGATGTTTGCGGATATGGGTGGTGTCCAGGTGCGCCGCCACCATTGCCTCGAAGCCCGGGAACTCACGCTGAGCCAATTCCGGCCCGATGGCGTTGGCCTCCTGTGGCATGAGGTCATCCGTCTCATCGAAGGACTGTATGAAGCGGTAGAACTGCCTGTCGTCAGTTTTTTTGAATCGCTGCTTGGCCGTCATCATCTCAAAGTAGGCGGACTGCGGAACACAGGTGTGGCTGGCAATGAACCGGAGTCCACCGGCACAGGTTTTCTTTTCCTGCCGGACGCATTTCAGAACGCCGCCCGGCACGCCCGCCGTCTGCTTCTTGTTTTTAATTGCCGTGAACGTCGCCATTAGCTCACCTCCGTCAGACGGCTGACCTGTTCGCAGAGGGCGGCGTAGCTGTCAATCAGTTCATTGCTTCTCAGGACTGTGAGCCGCCCCATATTTGCCAGCATGGTGAGCTGGTTGAGGCTGCGGCCCTGAGCCTTCAACTCAGAGAGAACCGCGTCGGGGCCGTCCACTCGAACGATCTCCTGATCCAACCCACAAATAATCAGGTAGATGGTAAGGCTCATATGCGCATCCCTTGCACGTTCCTGGAGCCGCTGCCTGACATCTGGCATCATCCGGACTGTGACGATGGCTGTTTTCTTGCTCTGTATATCCGCACCTCCTCTCAATTCTCTCCCCTTCAGGGGCAGGGGGTGCCGGGGCTTTGCTCCGGCGAATGCGCCCAGCGTATAGCCGGGCGCGATGCTTGCCCCGCCCGCGGGTGGATTTCCCGCCTCAGCGCAGCCTCCTGTGTTCCCGGCGTACACACACTCCCGAGCCACGGAGAAAGCGCACACGTATCCCTCACTGCGCCGCACAGCGGGCTTCTCCGTTACCCACAGGGGCGATAGGGTCGATTTCTCCGGCCCCGGCAAAACCGGCACTATCGGCACGGCGCAGCTCTATGAGCCGCTTTCCGTTGCTCCGGCGTATTGAGGCAGTGATACCTGCTTTCCATAGTGCATCAATACTTTGCTGGATTTGTCTGCCCACTTTTTGGGGCGTAATCCCCTCGCTGCCGTCAGGGTCGATCTTGTTTGCCAGCTCAGTGGGAGTGCCGATAAATTCCCTGCGGGAATCCATCAATGCACAGAGGAGAAAAACGACCCTCCCATCCACCAGCTCCGGCTGCTGATAGCTGTCCGTCGTCACCTCCCACACGTTGTCAGCGTTGCGCCGCAGTTCCAACTCGCGATATTCGATATCCCGCCCTATACGGTTGAGCTTTGCTCTGCCGCCGCCTCGCCGCTCCTCTACCAGCGTAAAGCTGGAATCCACCGCGCCGCTGATGGCCGTGGTACCGGAGATGCGATCGAATACATCAGCGGCTTTTTCCTTCCGCAGATGGCGGATCGAACAGCGATACCATAAGCATCCGCCAACCGCTTCAGGACGACAGGTGCGGTAATTATTAGCATAGGTGTTGTCGTAATTCGTGCCCGGATCATTTACACGGTGTCGATGATGACGAGTGTCGTGTCCGGATGCTCACCAAGAAACTGCTCAGTCAGGCCATTCCCCAGGATGCGGCTCTTGATGCAGAAGTGGACGTTAGGCGGTGCATCCTCCGTCACATCAAACAGCCGGTTCCGGATGCGGATCTTAGAGTCCTCCGGACAGAGGCACAAGGTCGTCCCCTGTTCCACCGGTATTCCCCAGACCAGTTCACCCCCTTGGCAACGGTCACCGCCAGCTACAGTGCAGCCAGGATTTTCCGACCTTCGGAGCCCCCGCCAGGATATGCAGTCCCTGGGAAACCGGCGTGTCCACCACGAAATTCAGCGGCTGGAGCGGCTCCCTCGCCAAAGTCTCACCGTCAATCGTTTTCAGATTTGTCATGAAGATCACTCCCTTCTGGTGTTGGCAAAAGATACATACTTGTGGCAGTATGATGCCAATATAGAAATTGGACCTTGTGCCGTTATCGTAACACACCTATCACCCGCCGTTAAGATACGTTTCAATTTTGTTTTTGGCATTATCGGAAGAAGGGGCTGACTATTATGTGGACTTTCAAAATGTTCTTTCTTTCAGGATGACGGAGAATTTTTCGAGTATGATCCCTTCGGGTTTCAAGGAGCAGCCAGCACGGAGAACGCCCTTCCCTTTCCGGAAGGCCTTCTGAGCTTTCTTGAACTGGCCCCGACGGTTTGGGAACCACTGGTCCGGCAGGCAGCTTCGGACTTGGCGCAGTTTTTCTTCACAGGAGACGCCGCATGCAGCGACCGTATGATGCAGACGTTAGGAGAACCGGGTGCGAGGCACATTTACTTTCAGCTTTTGTATCTGCGGTGCTTTGAGCGCAGGGCCACAAAAAGTCCGGAGCCTCGGAAGGCAGAAGAACTATGCCTGCTCCCGGCACAACTCAAGGCGTACCGGAAACAGGCGCATATATTTTTGGAGCGTATTTTAGATATTGACCAGGTTGGAAGAGAGGTCCGGCATAATACAAAAGCGTCTTACTTCTTTGACCAGCCCCGCGGCACTCCGCTCTTCCGTTTTGAACCGTCTCCTATTAGCTTTGGCACACTCAGGAACGGCGGCTGCGGGGAGATCCTATACCCCCACACAATCCGGGATCTGATAGACTTTTCCCTCCGGGAATGCGTCATGCGGGAGATTCCGGTCCGGCACTTTCACGTTGCCGTTGCGCAGCATGGTCAGCGTAAAGCCCGTTTTCAAGGAGTCCCCTGTTCCATAGTCGCTGACATTCCAGCCCGGCAGGTTGTCGCGAATCCCGTCGTGTTTGCGGTTCCTGCCTGCCCGGTCCTCCAGCGTCCGGCCGTAGATGGGCGGCAGGCGGAAGCCGTGCTCCGCCGCCATGCGCTCCATGCGCCGGATGGCTCCGTTGATCTCAAAGCGTTTCATTTCGCCGTTCCTACCATTTTCAAAATCCGCCTACAGTATAGCGCGCCTGCGCTATTGCGCGCCATCTTTTTTCGGCGGCAGGGAGAACCGCAGATTCTTCAGTGCGATATAGACTCCCTCCTCGTCGTTGGAGGCCGTCACCCGGTCCGCCGCCGCCTTGACTTCTTCCGGTGCGTTGTCCATTGCGATCCCAAGACCTGCGTATTGCAGCATTTCCAGGTCTACATAGTGATCCCCACAGGCAACGATCTCTTCCCGCCGCAAATGGTAGTGTGCCTGCAGCGTTTCAACAGCGGTGCGTTTGGATACGCCGTCTTTCAGCACCTCCATATATTCCGCCCCGGAACGAAGAAGCTGCAACTCCGGAAACAGGGGCGTCGCAGCGCTTTGCAGCCTGGCCACCTGTGCGGGAGGGCCTACGCACAGCAGCTTATGCACATGTGCCACGGACTGGACGGCGGATGCCAGGTTCCCGGTAACCGGTTCACAATGAAGGATTCCCGCATCTCTCTGTACCCAAGGGTCATCCGCATCATCTACCACCCATATATCATAGAGATACGTGCTGACCACCACTTCCGGGAACTGTTCGCCGGCATATTGCTTGAAGCGGAGAGCCGACTCCGGCGAAAAACCCTTGTCCTCCAAAATCGCGCGGTCCGCAGAGAGAACCAGGCTTCCGCCGTAGCAGACAATGGGACTGTGAAGCCCCACCTGCTTCTCAACCACTTCAATGCCGGCAGGATTTCTGGCAGAGCAGAGAATCACAGGAATTCCTCGTTTCTCCAGTCGGTTCAGTAGCTGCCTGGTATTTTTGGATACCTCATGCTTCGAGTCTGCCAGTGTTCCGTCAATGTCCAAAAAAACAATGGAATAGGTTCGGCACATCGTGTGATTCCTCCAGTCGTTGCAGTATAGAGTAGTATGCTCTTGCGAACTCCCGCCCAAAGGGGCCGTACGGTCAGGCATAAAAATGATGGCGGGCGTCTGCCGTTTTCCGGCAGACGCCCGCCCCGGACTATCCGTTACAGATTTTCCTCAAAGAACGTCCGAAGGGCGGCAATGGCCATGTCCTCCTCCGCGCCCTCGGCGGCAACGGTGACTTCATCGCCCCGCTTGATGCCCATGTTCATCAGCTTCATCAGCTGGGAGGCTTTGACGGTTTTATCTCCCTTGGTCACCGTGACCAGGGTATCCGGGAAGGACTTCGCCAGCTTGCTCAAAAGTCCGGCGGGGCGGGCGTGGATGCCCAGCTCGTCCTCAATGGTATAAGTAAACTCTTTCAAAATCAAACGCTCCTTTTGCATATCACCGCAGGGATTCCAAAATCCGCTCCACGTTGCGGCGTCCGTTGCGGATGCTCAGGTCCGTCAGGAAGGTCAGGCCCAGGCTCACCGTCCCGGCGATTGCCGAGACAACGCCCGGAAGGAACCATCCCTCCATCCGGAACCCGAACACCGCCAGTGCTGCCAGGGACGCCGCCAGCAGGAACAAAAACCGCCTCCAGCCGCCGATTTTTGCAAGTGCTTCTTTCTGCTTCCGCGCCTCGTCCAGCGCCTGTTCTCTATTCAGCATGGCCGCGCCCTCCTTAAAATCAGGTGTCGTTCCGCCGGTTCCCCCCCGGCCATAGGACTTGACCTATGGCCGGAAGGCGGCGGTATGGAGAAAGAAATGAGAGAGAATATTGCAAATCAGTAGCTCAGGCCGGGGTTGAAGAAGCCCAGGAGGACACCCACGAAGGCAACCGCTACCAGAATCAGCATGACCACCACGGGACTCAGCCGTCTCTTGCTGAGAAGATACCAGCAGATCAGCACGAAGACTGCGCTGAGAATGGAGGGATACACGTCGTTCAGGGTCTTTTGGAGGTCCACGATGACGCTTCCGTCGCTGCCCAGCATTTGGAAGGAGGTCGTGATGTTGATCCAGCTTGCCGTCACACCGCCGATGACCATGGTTCCCAGCATGATGATGGAATCCCGGATCGCGTTGGCTTTTTCTCCTACCAGAACCTCCACGGCCTTGCCGCCCAGCTCATAACCCTTGAAGTACATGAAGCGCATGATGAGGAACATGCCGATGTTCCATACCAGGATGTAGAAAATCGCGCCCAGGGGGGAGCCACCGCCGGAGAGGCCCAGGGCAATGCCCAGCAGGATGGGGAGCAGGGTGCCGACCACCAGGGAATCGCCGATGCCCGCCAGGGGGCCCATAAGGCCCGCCCGGATGCCGTTTATGGTCTCGTCGTCCACAGGCTCACCGTTAGCCCGGGCTTCCTCCATACCAGCGGTGATGCCTACCACGATGGAGCCCACCTGGGGCTCGGTATTGAAGAAGGTGGAGTAGGTCAGGGTCTTCTCGGTCTGTTCCTCATTGGTGTCATAGAGCTCCTGGATGATGGGGAGCATGGCGCACATATAGCCGAAGGTCTGCATGTGCTCCTGGGAGAAGCAGGTCAGATGGCCGTAGAACCAGTTGCGGAACGATTTGTTCAGCGCCTTTTTCGAGAGCTTTTTCATGGTCAGATATCCTCCTCATCGTCGTCTCCCGCACCAATCGCGGCCGCCGCGGCGGCGGGACGCAGGGCCAGGCACCGGATGTTGTAATTGATGATGGCAAAGAAGCCGCCGACAATGGCGCAGCCGATCAGGTTCAGGTGCATGCAGGCGCAGAGGGTGAAACCGAAGAAGAAGGTCAGGAAGTCCACCGGCTTGGACACCACCTGCTTGAGGAGGATCGCCACGCCCACGGCGGGAAGCAGGGAACCTACGGTGAACAGGGTCTTCATGGCAAGGCCGTCCATAGGCAGATAATCCTTGATGAGCTGGACCATGTTGGAGCCGAAGTAGCACATGATGAAGGTGGGGATGAAGGAGCAGAGGATGTGGGAGATCCAGGGCAGGACCATGTCCACCAGATACAGCTTCTTCAGCTGGCCCTTCTTGACCCACTCCAGGCCCATGTGCTGCCAAATGAGGTTGATGGTGGCGGTGCCGTAGAAGAGGACTGTGCCCACGGTGCCGACGGTGGCTGCCATGGAGACCGCGAAGCCCTGGGCCTCGGCGGTGGCGGGGTCCAGCCCCACGGAGGAGACATACAGCATGGCCAGAGGGATGCCGATGTAAGAAATGGAACGAACGTCTGCGGACACAGTGCCGCCGGGGGTGACCAGGGCGATGTACACAATCTGTACCGCCGCGCCCAGCATGATGCCCATGGGGACGTTCCCCAGCACCAGGCCGCAGACCAGGCCGCCGATCAGAGGACGGCCTAACGTGTAGTTTCCGAAGGTGGTGCCGCCTAAGCCCGGCATGGAGGAGAGACACGCGCAGAGTCCCAGGATGGCGGCCTGCACAACATTGATTGTCATAACAAGTATTCCTTTCTTGGTTTATTTGGGAGGACCTGCCGCTGATTCAGGAGAGATGAATGCCTGGCGGCAGGAGGCGGGCAATCAATTGAAGCCGAACTGACCCCGGAACTTCTTCCAATTGCCGATGGCGGCCTCTTTGATGAGGGCGAACTCAATGTTGTATCCCGCCGCCATGAGCTTTTCGAAGGCTTCGGCCTCCTCCCGGGTGATGGACTGGTTGTTTCCCAGCTTCACCGCGCCGGGGCGGTCGTTGCAGGGACCCACGCAGATTTCCCTGGTGCCGGGGTCGAATGGCTGGTCCAGCAGGACCTTGGCCATGTCCACGGGATTCTTGGCAATGAGGAAATACTGATCCTGGCTGGCCAGGACCTTTTCCTTTTTGGCCTGCCAGTCCGCCAGGGTCCAGACGAAGGTCTTCCTGTCGCTGGCGTTTTTGTAGGCGGCCTTCAGAACCGGGGTGCTGGCCGCCTTGTCGTTGACGGCGATCAGGCCGGTGCAGGGGTACTCCAGGGACCAGCGGGTGCAGGTCTGGCCGTGGATCATGCGGTCGTCAATGCGAATGAAGCTGATCATAAATTCTTCCTCCTAAAAATTTAAATGTCGTCGTCAGAGTCCGCGTTGGTTTCGGTCCGGAACAGCTTCACTTCCTCCACGGCGCAGGACTTCATGGCCTCCACCGTCTCGTCCAGGAGGTCGTCCTCCCCCTCGACAGCCGTCACCGCCATGGGAAGGTTCATGCCGCCCACTGCCCGAACGTTGTCCAGGCCCGGCCCTTCTGACAAAGCTGCCATGGTGGTGGTCAGGGGGGACCCATTCACCAGATCTGCCATGACGATGACCTCGTCCTCCGCCGTAATGGGAGCGATGACCTGCCGGACCTGCTCCTGGAAGGCAGGAAGCGCCATGCCGTCCCGGAAGGAGAACTGGAGCACATCCTTCCGCTTCCCCACCAGCATTCCCAGGGCCTCCGCCATTCCCGCGGCGAAGCCGCCGTGGCTGACAATCAGATGATACCGCATACGCTCCATTTCCTTTCTGTCGTGTCGTTCAGGATAGTTACATCTTAACGAAAAAAATCCCCCCGCGCACCTGAGTTTTGTCACAACTTACGGGTGACATTTGTCATGAATTCACGGTTTGTTCAAACACGGCTGACAGTTCCTGAAAACCCGGCCCCGGTTTTTGGCGAAAACGGACAAAGAAAAAGCCTGTTCAAAACCGGTGTTCCGGTTTCAAACAGGCTTTCGCCTCCCGCGATGAGGATTGTCACTGATTCAGAAAGACGTTGATCTCCCGCTGGGCGATCAGCATCCGCTGCTCCTGGTCCCCGGCCTCCGCCACAGCGCTCTCCGCCATCATCATGGCCTGGTCGCTGCGCTCAAAGCGTGGAGCCGTCACGGCGGTGCTCATAATCTCCCGGATAAGCTCCGCCGGGAAGCTGCCGGGCAGGTCCAAGTCCCTGGCGTTTTCCGCCACCCGCCGCACGGGGGAGATGCCATGGGAATAAGCATACAGCTCGCTCTGTACGGCATCGTCCGCAGACAGCAGTCTTGCCAATTCACAGGCCAGATCCTGATGTTCGCTCCGGGCACTGACGCCCAGGAGCATGGTGCGGAGTTCGGAAACATTGTCCCCGTCGGGCCCGGCGGGCATGCACACGCAGTCCCACTCAAAGCCGGAGTATTTCCGCACCCGCCAGGGGTAGGGCTGATAGGCCCGATACTCGGAGAACAGGAAAGGCCGGAAGGCCACCCGGCCCAAATCGAAGTCCCGGGCCGTGACGGTGTAGCCCCCGTTCAGGTCCGTGAGGCTCTTGGCAAACCGCACTGCCGCCTGGACCCGCTCGTCCGCCAGACAGCAGGCCGTCCCGTCCTCGGAAAAGAGGCTGGCCCCGTTGGCGTAGAGGGCATTCTGCCAGGTGTAGTCGTAGACGCCGAAGGTCCGGCTGTCCAGGTCCGTCACCCGGGCGCAGATGTCATAAAAATCCTCCCAGGTCCAACGGTTGTCCGGCAGGGGGATCCCCCGGCTCTCCAGCAGGGTCTTGTTGACAAACATGATGGTGGGGACGCTCTCCTGGGGCAGGGCGTACTGCTTCCCCCCCAGCCGCCCGGCCCGGAGGCAGGGCTCGTAGTAAGCGGCGGCGTCAAACTCCGCGTCAGAGGCCATGAAGCCGTCCAGCTCCGACAGGGCCCCGGAGGAGGCCAGGAGGTTGAAGTCCTCCGGCAAAACAAAGCAGAGGTCCGGCTCTGTCCCCTTCAAAATCCGCCCCGCCAGCCACTCGCTGTAAGCGTCCGTGGGGATACCGCTAACGTACTCCACCCGGACGCCGGGGCGGCGCTCCTGAAACAGGGCGATGGCGTCGTCCGGAATCTGATAGCAGTCCCCGTTGGGAGTCTGCCAGTAGCTTCCGGCGTAAACGCCCACGGTCAGCACCGACTCCCGCCGGGCCTCCAGCCCCCAGAGCAGCCCCCCGGCCAGCAGAACGGCGGCCAGGGCCGCGATTCCCAGGCGGCGCTTCACGGGAACATCCCCTGATTCACTGCGCCGGTCTGCACAGCCCAAATGGCCAGCTGGGTCCGGTCCCGGAGGTCCAGCTTGCTGAGGATGCCGCTGATGGTGTTGCGGACCGTACCCTCGGAAAGGCATAGCTCCCCGGTAATTTCCTTATTAGACAGTCCCCGGCCCACGGTTCGGATCACCTGCCATTCGCTCCTGCTCAGCTCCGCCTCGCCCCGCTGGTCCACCTGGAGGGCCGCGGCCCCCCTCGCCATGCTGGAGAACTGCCGGATGGCCTTGCTGGCGATCTCCGGGTTCAGCATAGCCCCGCCCTCGTGGACGATCTGGATGGCCCTGGACAGCTCGGAGACGCTGCTCCCCTTGAGAAGATATCCGCTGGCCCCGTTTTTCAAAGCCCCGAAAACATACTCGTCGTCGTCAAAGGTGGTCAGCACCACGATCTTCGTGCCGGGCCAGCGCTCTTTAAACAGCCGGGTGCCCTCCACCCCGTCCATGCCGGGCATCCGGATATCCATCAGTACCACGTCCGGGCGGCAGGCGGCGGCGCTTTTCAGCGCCTCTTGGACGCCGGAAGCCGCGCCCACCACCTCAATGCCAGGGCTGACGCTGAGAACCACCTTCAAACTCTCCCGGAACAGCTCCTGGTCGTCTACAATCAAGACTCGGATCATGCTTCTTCCTTCTCCCGGATGGGCAGGCTCACCAGAATGTAAAAGCCCCGCTCTCCGTCCTCTTCCAGTGTTTCCCGGTTCCCAAAGGTGAGGGAGCCCCCCAGCAGCTCCAGCCGCTCCCGCATGTGCCGCAGGCCAAAGCCTTCCCTGACGTCCTCTCCGCCGCCCAGGCCGTTGTCCCGCACGTCGATGGTCAGGAGGTTGTCCCGCCGGGTCAGGGAAATGTGTATCTCCGTGGCGTGGCCGTGCCGCACCGCGTTGGTCATGCTCTCCTGCAACACCCGGTACAGCGTGTCCTCCTCGTCCTGGGCAAAAACCAGAGGCCCGGCCTGTTGGTCATAGAAGACCTCTGCCGAAGTCGTCGCCTTGAAGTTGGAGATCATCGTCTCCAGCGCCTCCGCCAGAGTGGTGTTCTCCAGGGCGTCGGGCCGCAGGGCGTTGATGGAGCGGCGCACGTCGTTGAGCCCGTCCCGGGCCGCCTGGGCCACCACTTGAATGCGTTTTTTCGCCTCCTCCGGCGCGGCGTCAAAGAGGGCCAGCCCTGCATCGGAGCCCATGATGATGCCTGTCAGAGTGTGGCCCAGGGTATCGTGAATCTCCCGGGCCAGGCGGTTTCGCTCCCGGACCTCGGCCATGCGCTCCAGCTCAAAGGCGTAGTCCCGGAGGCGCTCATTGGCCTGGTTGAGCTGTTTGTTGAGCTTCCGGATGCGGCTGTTCTCCGCCTTCTGACCCGTAAACAACAGAATCATGGACAGGACGAACAGCAGCACGTTCAAGCAGATCAGCAGACTTTCCGTCCCGGCGAAGAAGCTCCGGACCGTCTGGTTATAGTAGTCCAGATAGGCGCTGAACGGAATACGCCCCGTCAAGGGGTACAAGATCTCATAGCGCCCGAAGGAGAACAGCAGAATCAGCGCCGCCGTGAAGCAGATGCGGTAAAAGCTGTTGCGGACATAGTGGACCAGGTCCGCCAGCACCAGCAGCGCCGCTCCGCTGTAGTAAAATTCCAATGAAGCGGTAACGCCCAGGCACAGCAGAATCTCCACCAGGCACACCAGCAGCCGGGCATCAAACCGCTCAATGCCCCAGCGGTTTTTCCCGAAGCTGACGGCGCACAGCAGCAGGTACTGCCCCAGGGCCCACAAAGGCATCCGCCAGGGCGGCGGAGGGATCTGCCTGGCGGAGGACAGGAAGCTGTAAGCGCCGAAGGAATCACAGACCCGCAGCGTCGTGGTCAGGCAGAGCAGGGAATAGAACACGATAATCGCCAGGTTCAAGACGAACATCAGCCGGGAGAGGCTGGATAAGGTCCTTTCGTTGTCCATCACTGCCACCCGTCCGTTCCATAGCGCTGTACGTTGTCCATCGTCAGCAGTTCCACTGGCACAATGATTTCCCGACGGTCACAGCCGCCCTCCAGGGCCCGGCAGCCCTGGGCCGCCGCCTCTCTGGCGATACGGGCGGGAAACTGGGCGCAGGTGCCGGTCATAAGCCCGTCGCTGACCAGGGCCTTGGCCTCCGGGGAGCCGTCCACACTGTAAATGAGGAACCGCCCGCTGAGCCCCGCCCCTTCGATGGCGGCAAGCCCGCCGAAGGCGCTGGGGTCGTTGAGGGCCATAAGCACGTCCGCTTCCGGGGCCTGGCGGAGAAGCTCCTCCATCACCGGCATGGCGTTTTCGATCTGCCCGTCGGACTCGCCGGAGGCCAGAATGGTAAATCCCTCATGCCCTGCAATGGCATCCCGGAAGCCCTGGATGCGCTCCACGCCGGAGCTGGCGGAGATATGCTCCAGCAGTATGATCTTAGCCTCGTCCCGGACGGACATCAGGTGCTCCGCACACAAAACGCCCGCCTGATAGTTGTCCGAGAGAATGGAGCACGCGGCCAGCTCCGTATCCCGCACCGGCGCGTCCACCACGATCACCGGCACCCCGGCTTCCGCAGCGGCCTCCAGCCCCGCCCGGGCAGTGTCCCACTCTACGGGAGTCAGAAAGATCACCTGGGCTCCCGCACTGATGAGCTCCTCAATCTCTTCATTCTGGCGGCCCTGGTCCATGGCGGCGTCCCGCGTCAGAAGAATGTCTCCGTTGGCCTCGATCTCCGAGCGCAGACAGTTGTCCAGGACTTGGTAATAGGGGTTGTTCATGGTCATATAGGTGGCGCCGAATACCCGCCGGTCCCCCGTCTGCCGGGCGGAGACGTCGCCGGGGTAAAGCAGGAGGACATAGAGGATCACCGCCGTCAGCGCCAAAATGAAAAGCATGCCGGCGGCTTCCAGCAGCCGCCTGGACTCTTTCCGCATAAACAGCCCCCCTCAAACGTTTCGCATTCCGTATCTTTCCAGTAAAAGGATGTTGAATAGCATATACCATTCCTTGATGAGTTGCAGCGTCAGCCGCAAACGCGTCTCCACTTGCCCAGGGCATGACATCATTATCGGGATTTTTGTAGATGGAGTTCATCTTTTCCGTGCGGGACAGTTTGTTGGGGCTCCAATCCGGCTTGCTGCTATATACCAATATGTGCTCTGCTTCGCTGACAATGCCCTTGGAGTCGTTCCGGGCGGAATAGGTCCGCTGCCAGGACACGTTGGCCACAAAGCAGCTCTCGTCAAAAATACCGTCGCACAGCAGCTTCAAGCCCGCCTGTTCCCGGTCGTCGATGGAGATGAAGATTGCGCGCTGAGCAGCTCCTTTGCCGGTTCCAGCCGCCTGCTCATGAAGGACAGCCACTTGCTGTGGCGGAAGGTGTCCTGCGCATCTACAAAGCGGACGTTATAGACGAAATCCCGGTTTCCCGTGTTGTAGGGGGAGCGATGTAGATGAGGCCAATCCGGCCCAGATGCGTCTTTTCCGGCAGCTTCAAAGCCGCCAGATTGTCCCCCTCCAGGAGGAAGTTGACTTCCCCGCCCTGGTCAATCAGCAGCGCCTTTTCCTCCGCCAGCGCCGGGGTATGGGTTTTCATCCAGCGTATAGGTTTTCCTTGCCATGGCCCTTTCCCCTTCTTTTCGAGTGTTTTCTCCATGGCTATTATACGCCCTTATCCACCGCAATAAAAGATTTTCCGATCGTATGCTATACCGTCTTGCAATAGACAGCAAGCCGCCCCCTCCCGAAAGATAATCCGCCACTGCTTTTCGTTTGGTTTCTTTATCGTAGGACTTCTGAGCTTTATTCCTGTCTTGAAGCCCTGCTTCCTCATCAGCTTCGTAATGGCTGAGCCATTTTTCTATTGTTGATGGATGTACTCCGGCGCGTCGCGCTGCTTCCCGTATGCGCATCCGCTTCGCTAGACATTCTTTTATCAGCAGCAGTCGTTCTGCTTCCTCTACGTCTGCCCGTTTCCCCATTTCCCTCCCGCCTTTCTTTATTTCCCTGTCTGCCTTATGGGGAGCATATCAAAAGGCCGCTCACCGCCTTTTTTCTTTTGAGGGGAGATTTTGATAATGGCAGCAACACGACTGATGCCCCTGCACAGCGGAAAGGACCGGACTGTGGCCGAGGTCCCGGGCCAGGTGACGGATTATGTGAAGAACCCGGAGAAAACAATCGGTGGTGATCTGGTTACAGCTTACCAGTGCAATCCGTCTATCGCTGACCAGGAGTTTCTGTTTTCCAAGCGGAAGGGAACAGAAAGACAATGATGTGATCGCCTACCATCTGCGGCAGTCTTTCAAGCCGGGAGAGATTACGCCGGAACCGGCAAACAAAATCGGCTATGCCCTCGCAAGGTCTCCAAATGGCAAGAGGTTTGTTCGCTGTTCCTCACTGGGAGAAGATTACTCCAAGGAAACTATTGTGGAACGCATTTCCGGCAAGCGTATCGTTGCCCCCCAGGGCAAAGGCAGCGGTAAACTCCAAGCCCAATCCGCTCATTGACATTCAGGTCGAGATGGCCGAAGGAAAGGGCAAAGGATATGAACGCCGGGCGAAAACGTTCAATCTTAAAGAGATGGCAAAAACGCTCATCTGCTTGCAGGAAAACGGGCTGACCGGCCTTGGAGAATTGGAGAAAGCCTGTGATGCGGCAGTCCAGAAATTCAACGATTTATCCGACCAGTCGAAAGCAGCAAGCGCAGGAATGAAAGACATTTCCGGACTGCAAAAGCACATCGGCGATTACAGTAAAACACGGGAAATTTTCGCGCAGTACCGGAAATTGACGGGCAGGAAAAGGGAGAAATTTTATGAACAGCATAGCAGCGAAATCACGGCCTGTCAAGCGGCGAAGCGGTACTTTGATTCCCTCGGTTTGAAGAAACTGACGTCTATGCAATCGCCGAAACAGAAATATGCTAAGTTGGAGGCGGAAAACAAAAATCAGTATCCAGAGTACAAGCAGGCGCGGGAAAAGATGATAGAACTGCTCACGGCAAAAACAACGTGGAGCGGATTTGGGGCGCAACGGAGAAAGAGAAAAATCGTGACCGCCAACAGGGGTCGCGGTGACAAATTTTTCTCTCCCTGCATGAAGGGATCCCTGCGCAAGCCCAGCGAAGCAGGTTGCGTTGGGAAAGGAGGGGCAACGGCATGGAGCGAATGCCCGCTGTCAGGCGGGCGTAGTGGAACGGAGTTTGTCCCGACGCGCAGACGCCGGAGGCGGCTTAAAAATCCGGGCGCACCAGCGCCCGGATTTACAGGGGGTTGGGGGCGGTCAGCCACCGGCAAGCGCGTGCCGGGTATATACCAGCCCATTGCTTGCCGCTTCTACCGCCACCAATTTTTGTCGCAGGAATGAGAATCGGTATTTTGAATGAGGCGGGGTCAATTCAAAATGATATTTCAGTTTTTGCGCACAAATCCGCCAATGTAAACTGCGCCAGATAATCAGAGATAACCTTATCCAGCCCCTGCCACAGCGGGAGCGTCCGGCATCCATTACTCCTTGGGCAGGCAGCCTGTCCCGGTTCCAGACAGGCGACAGGGGCCAGCGGCCCCTCCATCAGTTCAAGGACAGCCTTTACGCTGTACTCCTCCGGGGAACGGTTCAGCCGGTAGCCGCCGCCCTTTCCCCGCATGGCCGCAAGCAGGCCGCCTTTTACCAGTTCCTTTACCACAATTTCCAGATACTTCTCCGAAATCTCCTGGCGTACGGATACTTCTTTCAGCGGCACAAATCCATCCCTCTGATGCTCCGCAAGGTCCACCAGAAACCGAAGCGCATATCTGCCCTTTGTGGAAACCATCATAAAAATCCCCTCCATTCTTTTTATTATACCACAAGGTTGATAGAATTTCAAACGGCCTCAATATACCTATTGACAAAGTAGGTTAATAGGTATATAATGGGGCCAATTCGTAGAGAGGGGGATTTTCCCATGAGTTATAAATTCGAGACCTTACAGCTCCACGTAGGCCAGGAGCAGCCCGACCCTGCCACCGACGCCCGGGCGGTTCCTATCTACCAGACCACCAGCTATGTGTTTCGGGATTCCGCCCACGCCGCCGCCCGGTTTGGCCTGGCGGATGCCGGAAACATCTACGGGCGGCTGACCAACTCCACCCAGGACGTGCTGGAAAAGCGAATCGCCGCCCTGGAGGGGGGCGCAGCGGCGCTGGCGCTGGCCTCGGGCGCGGCGGCCATCACCTACACCATCCAGGCCCTGGCCCAGGCGGGGGATCACATTGTGGCGCAAAAGACCATCTATGGCGGCAGCTATAACCTGCTGGCACACACCCTGGCCCAGTTCGGAGTAGAGACCACCTTTGTGGACGCCCACGACCTGGAGGCTGTCGCCGCCGCCATCCGGCCCAACACCAAGGCGGTCTATCTGGAAACCCTGGGCAACCCTAACAGCGACATCCCAGACATCGGCGCCATTGCCCGGATCGCCCACGCCCACGGCCTGCCCCTGGTCATTGACAACACCTTCGGCACCCCCTATCTCATCCGGCCCATCGAGCACGGGGCGGACATCGTGGTTCATTCCGCCACCAAGTTTATCGGCGGCCACGGCACTGCCCTGGGCGGCATCATCGTGGACAGCGGCAAATTTGACTGGAAAGCCTCGGGCAAGTATAAGCCTATCGCGGAGTCCAATCCCAGCTATCACGGGATCAGCTTTGTGGATGCCGCCGGCCCCGCCGCCTTTGTCACCTATATCCGGGCCATCCTCCTACGGGACACCGGAGCAGCGATTTCCCCCTTCAATGCCTTTCTGCTTCTCCAGGGAGTGGAAACCCTGTCCCTTAGGGTGGAGCGACACGCCGAAAACACAAAAAAGGTGGTAGAGTATCTGGCCAACCATCCCCAGGTGGAGAAGGTCAGCCACCCCGGCCTGCCTGACCACCCCGACCACGCCCTGTATGAGAAGTATTTCCCCAATGGCGGCGCATCCATCTTTACCTTTGAAATCGAGGGCGGACAGACGGAGGCCTACAAATTTATCGACAATCTGGAGATCTTCTCCCTGCTGGCCAACGTGGCGGACGTAAAATCCCTTGTCATCCACCCGGCCACCACCACCCACTCCCAGCTTTCTCCCGTGGAGCTGCTGGATCAGGGCATCAAGCCCAACACCATCCGACTGTCCATCGGAACGGAGCATATTGATGACATCATCGCTGACCTGGAAAAAGGTTTTGCCGCCGCAGCGCAGAAATAAAAGGGGAATCTATCATGTCCAATATCTACACATCCGCCGACCAGCTGATCGGTAAAACGCCTCTGCTGGAGCTGACGCATATTGAAAAGGACGCAGGGTTGAACGCCCGCCTCCTGGTGAAGCTGGAGTATTTCAATCCTGCCGGATCGGTAAAAGACCGCATCGCCAAGGCGATGATTGATGAGGCCGAGGCCAGCGGCAGGCTGAAACCCGGTTCTACCATTATCGAGCCCACCTCCGGCAACACCGGAATCGGCCTGGCCTCCGTAGCAGCGGCCCGTGGCTACCGCATCATTATCACCATGCCGGAAACCATGAGCGTGGAGCGCCGGCAGCTGATGAGGGCCTACGGTGCGGAGCTGGTACTGACCGAAGGGGCCAAGGGGATGAAGGGGGCCATCACCAAAGCGGAGGAGCTGGCTCAAGAGATTTCCGACAGCTTCATCCCCGGCCAGTTTGTCAACCCCGCCAACCCTGCCGCCCACCGCTCCACCACCGGCCCGGAAATTTGGGCGGACGCCGGCGGCGAAGTGGACATCTTCGTGGCCGGCGTGGGTACCGGCGGCACCATCACCGGTGTGGGGCAGTACATCAAGGAGCAAAATCCGGCGGTGAAAATCGTGGCGGTAGAACCCAAGGACTCTCCTGTTCTCAGCGAGGGCCGCTCCGGGGCCCATAAGATCCAGGGCATCGGCGCTGGATTTGTCCCGGAGGTACTGGATACCGCAATCTATGATGAGATCATCCCTGTGTCCAGCGAGGATGCCTTTGCCGCCGGACGGCTGATCGGCCGCAAGGAGGGCGTGCTGGTGGGTATTTCCTCCGGGGCCGCGCTCCATGCGGCAATCGAACTGGCAAAGCGGCCCGAAAACGCGGGCAAGACTATCGTGGCTCTGCTTCCGGACACCGGCGACCGCTATCTGTCCACACCGCTCTTTGCGGACTGAGTATGGAACGAGCACGCCGGTGAATGCACCGGCGTGTTTCTGTTCGGAAAGGATTTTTATGATTTACGCAGACAACGCAGCTACCACAAAAATGAGAGGGGCTGCCATGAACGCCATGCTGAACTGCATGGAAGAGACCTGGGGCAATCCCTCCAGCCTATACGGGCTGGGTCAGCGGGCCAGGGAGGCCTTGGAGGAGGCCCGGGAGCGGATCGCCGCCTGTATTGGGGCCTCCCCTAAGGAGATCACCTTTACCTCCGGGGGCAGTGAGGCGGATAACCAGGCCATCCGCTCCGCCGCGGCGCTGGGGGCGCGGAAGGGGAAGCGGCACATCATCTCCACGGCCTTTGAGCACCATGCCGTCCTGCACACGCTGAAAAAGCTGGAGGGCGAGGGCTTCGAGGTGGAGCTGCTTCCCGTGGGAACGCTGGGAACCGTTACTGCCCGGCAGGCAGCGGAGGCTATCCGGGAGGACACCGCCCTGGTGACTATCATGTACGCCAACAATGAGATTGGTTCTGTCCTGCCCATCCCCGAAATCGGCGCGGTGTGCCGGGAGCGGGGTGTCCTGTTCCACACCGACGCGGTCCAGGCGGCGGGCCACCTGCCCATTGACGTAAAAGCACAGAACATCGACCTGCTGTCCCTCTCCGCCCACAAGTTTCACGGGCCGAAGGGGGTCGGGGTGCTATACGCCCGACAGGGGATACCGCTGTCCAGCCTCATTGAGGGCGGGGCCCAGGAGCGGGGCAAGCGGGCAGGGACAGAGAACGTCCCGGCCATTGTGGGCATGGCCGCAGCCCTGGAGGAGGCCTGTGCCCACATGGATGAGAATGCTGCGAAGGTGTCTGCCCTGCGGGACAGGCTGATTGCGGGGCTGTCGCAGATACCCTATGCCACCCTTAACGGGGACCCTGTGAACCGGCTGCCCGGCAATGTCAACTTCTGTTTTGAGGGCGTCGAGGGGGAGAGCCTGCTCCTGCTGCTGGACGACCGGGGCATCTGTGCCTCCTCCGGCTCCGCCTGTACCTCCGGTTCCCTGGACCCCAGCCATGTCCTGCTGGCCATCGGGCGGCCCCATGAGGCAGCCCACGGCTCATTGCGGCTGTCGCTCTGCGGGGAGAATACCGAGGCCGATGTGGAGGCAATTTTGAAGGCTGTCCCGGAGATCGTGGACTATCTGCGCGGTATGTCCCCGCTGTGGAAGGATAAGGTCAGCGGGAAACGGGAATTTGTCCTGTAAGGAGGATTTTGTATGGCGCTCTATAGTGAAAGGGTCATGGATCACTTCCGCAATCCCCGGAATGTGGGGATGATTGGGGATGCGGACGGCGTGGGGGAGGCAGGCAACGCCGTCTGCGGAGACATTATGAAAATTTACCTCAAAATTGAGGACGGCATCGTGTCGGATGTGAAGTTTGAGACCTTCGGCTGCGGCTCCGCCATCGCGTCCAGCTCTATGGCAACCGAGTTAATCAAGGGCAAACCGCTCTCGGAAGTGCTGAAGCTCACCAACAAGGCCGTCACTGAGGCGCTGGACGGCCTGCCCGCCCACAAGCTGCACTGCTCTGTTCTGGCGGAGGAAGCCATCCGCGCAGCGGTGAAGGATTACTATGACCGTCAGGGCATTGCCTATGATCCGAAGGATTTTCCGGACTGCGGCTCCTGCGAGGGCTGTCATGGGTAGGAAAGCATTGGTACTTTCGCAATTTCTGCTGCAGGTTTTTACTTGAGCGGTTTCAATCGGCTCACATTATAGTTGCTTGAGTGAAATTTACCCTTGACAAAAGCTCTCTGAGGAGCTCGCCATCTCAGGGAAGAAGTACACGTAGCGGCCCCCTGAAACGACTTGTCAAGGACTTTTTAATGCTGTTCACAGAATATTCAAAATTTCGGTATAGTAAAAGCCGGGAACTTGTGAACAGGTTCCCGGCTTTGTATCAGGGCATCTATATTACGTATTATTGCGGTTTGCTGTTAGACAATATACTGATAATTAGGGCAAAATTCTAATGTTGCTTGCCTTGCGAGATAGAATGCTTGGAAATCACTTAATTCAATTTCTTCTTTACTTCCATGAATTTCGCTATGATACTCATTTGTTTTCGATGGACAATATTTCACATATGCTTGAACGGCAGTACAGGCTCGTACTGTAATTGATACCATTGCACCCTTAAAATGTAAAGTCATCCATTCTACAGTATTTTTAACAGAACGATCGTATGTACGTGTAACAGATAATCCCCTTTTGTCTTTTAGCGCAGCACTGGACAATCTGCCATTTTCCCAAAAATCAGGTCTCTGACTCTCTGGGTAGACAGCTCTAACTAAAGACTCGCTCTCGTCAAATTTTGAATCCATAGAAGTTATTAACCACCTCATATATCGTTTCTATCGGAATATCTTCTGTTATCATTTTTCCATCATGGCCGTAGAAAAACTTTTTAAGTCGTCCCCCTTCAAACACCTCGAATTCTAAATAATCACCAATATCATTTTCGTATTCAAGCTGTATACTTTCCCTGGCTGTCGGAAAAATACTAGGTTGCCGAGTAAGTTTTTCAACGATGCTCAGCACAGAGTCCAATAATTGTGATGAAAATTTTGGAGCTCCATTACCGTTCCAATTATCTTCTAAACACCTGATTTCAGATATTTTTTGATAACTATACAACAAATTTACATCCATAGCAGAAACACCATCCAAATATAGATTGATATTTCTACTATTATACATTTTCCATTTTGCAGTATCAGTCGAAACCATGTGCATATCAGATATTGACTGTTGAGGAAATTCAATTTGGATACCGTTTGTGGCAGAAAAGAATGCAATACAAAAAGCAAACGTACATGCACCTGTAATAATAGGGGTTATTGATGTAGTTTTCTTTGCGTTTTCACTTGTTGGAGTAATTGACAGCATGTTATTCATTGTTCCGCCCTCTGGAATATAGGAACTTCTTGTGTACCTACAAGCTCATCATTAACATATATACAGAATAAATACTCCCCATTTTCACGAAGAACAAGATTTCGAATATCCATATTCATCAAAAATCCTTGATATTCGGCAGGCATTATTTCTGGGACATCCTCTGGTACAGGAGGAAACTCTGAGACACCAGAATCTTGAATGATTACTCCATGCGGGTCAGAAATAGTAAAACGAATTCGATTTGTAATGTGTAAATTTACACCTTGGACTCCAACCGCAATTCCGAAAGAAAAATTTCCCGGAACAAATTGGGGACGTAAAGCAACTTGCGGGGAGACAAGCTGTTGAAGAACTCCACCTGTTGGAGCAGGGATGACATTAATGGAATCACAAAGCATAAATGCAGTAAGTTTTGCCATACTCATTTACCCCTTTCAATATAAAATGCAAACTCCAACCTCTATTGTAATCTGCTGAGTGTGACATATGTTAATAGTTCACAAGTCTATTATACTATGGCTGTATGGGAAAAGCAAGATTTGTGTCAAAACATATCCAATCTTTATTAGCACCAAGCGAAACTGTTTCGGGGTGCGGCACTTGCCGCAGTACAAAAGGCCGTCCTCGCCGGTGTAGTCCCCCGGCTCCAGCCGGGTCACGGACATACGCTTGATGATGCCCTCAAAATCATTCATAAGCTCTCGCCCTCCTTGCACGAATAGTCGGATATGCCGCCCTTGCCCTTGCGCCTGTCCTCCTTGGCCCAGCGGCGAATGGTGGTGGCGTGGCTTTTGTAGGTCTTGCCGGTGGAGGCCATATACTCGGATAGCCGCTCAATGTACTCCTGCCAGACAGAGGGGAAATCGGCTTGCAGTTCGGCAACCTCGGCCTCGGTCAGAAAGACATTCTCATAGCGGCCCAAAATGCGGGCGCTCTCACTCACTCCACTCAAGTTATTCTTTAAGTTACTATTACTTATTTTATTAGGGGCCGGTTTTCCGGCCATCTGACGGTCAGTTTTCCGGCTATCAGAGGGCCGATTTTCCGGCTGTCTGGTGGCCGGTTTTCTGTCCATCAGACGGTCAATATCCTGGCTGTCTGGCTGTTTCACATAGATGCGATTAGGCATCCCATTCCCACAGCGCCGCCGCTCAATCAGCCCCGCCGCCTCTAATTCGGTCAATGCAGTCTTGACAGTGGTGGGGCCTTTATCCACCATATCAGCCAGCTTATTGAGCGGAAAGACAATGAAGATATTTCCGTCCTCGTCCGTCCAGCCGTTGGCGCGGGAGAGGTTCGCCCTGTCCAGCAGAACGACATACAGCAGCTTGGCGGTCTGCGTCAGGTCGGCCCCCAGCAGAAAACGCGGAAAGGGCAGATAGGGGGGCAGTTTGGTATCAAGCGTCATATAGTCTGTCAAAATATCACCTCAATCAGGCGGAGAATTTTTCCGATACGTGCACACACCTGTACAACTTTCCGATAAAATTCCCCGTAACATGGCGGCGCTGTCAGGAAGGGGACCGCTCACGGTCTTTTCGCCGCCGCTCCTGTTCGGCACAGACAGGGCAGTATTTGGCCCGGTTGGACTTGGGGATGTACCAGCCGCCGCACAGGACGCATTTCTTCATGTCCTCTCGGTGGAGCAGGGCGGCGCACAGACTTTCGTCCAGCGGCAGGACAGCGGCCCGGAACCAGCGGCAGATCAGCGAATAGCTGATAGACTGGGGGCAGACACATTCCTCCCCATCGTCCAGCAACAGACAATTCGCTCGGTCATAGTTACAGCAGCTATGTACCAGCCGCCGGATAGTCCGATATTGCTAATAGGTCATCGCTCCTGTTCCTCCCTGCGCTGGGGCTGGCCCTCTTTGGCAAGGCGGTCAGCGGTCTTTTTCAGAGTTTCAATCGCCTTAATATCCTCCCGCATGGCCCGCATTTTCAGATAGTCAGCATCTTTCTCGGCGGTCAGCTTTTGGGCCTCGGCCCTCCATGCCTTGGGGGTGATGGCCTCGCCGGATGCTTTCAGCGTGTCCAGGTAGCGGACGGCGGCATCGAACAGGGCAAGGCCGGCGCTGTGGCGCTGCTCGAATTGCTCCCGTTTGGCTGGGGCAACCTTGTCCAGCTTTTGGCGGACGGGCTTGTATTTTTGATACTGCACCCACATTTCCAGCCGTTCAGTCAAAACAGAAATGCGGCGCTCCGCTTTTACGATTTTGCCGCGCAAATCATAATAGCCGCTGTTCATGGCGGAAACCTTTTCGTAGAGTTCCGGCATGGACGAAATACCGTTTGCCTGCAAAAAATTGAACAGCG
>CAJTFK010000015.1 GCA_910575505.1 Oscillospiraceae bacterium | reverse complement strand
CCGCTTCGCCCATATGTTCAAGCCCGGCAATGAGTGGATGATCGAGGAGACCCAGAAGGAAGTCGACCGGAATTGGGAAGAGCTGCTGAAGCTCTGCGAGCTGTAAGCGTTCCGGCCATGAATTGACCGGTCCTGTTCAAAAATCTCTCCAAACGGCAAAGCCCCGCTTTCAGCGGGGCTTTGCCGCGTTCAGCGGGGCCTGAACAGGAGTGCACAGCGCGAGAAATCCATACAGTCAAAGCCATACAGCCTGCCGGAACCGTCTTTGACCGTTTCGGCAGGCTGTGAAAGCGTTCGGAGTTCCCCAAAATGCAGAATTCCCGGCGGATCCGTCTGCGGGAGGCACGCCGTGTCCACCGGCAGCGGAGCTGCGACCGCCCCGTTTCGGGGGCCTTGTCGGACACGGACGGTGGTTGGGGCGGTCTGCCGGGCCCTCTGCCTCCTTGGGGGGCCATCGTCAAAACAGGCTCAGCTGCTCCGTTTCATAGCCCCGGCGGGACGCGGCGACGATCTGCCCCATGGAAGTGAGCAGGCCCCGGCGGCCGCACTGCTCCTGAAACAGCTCCCACAGCTTCCGGGCTCTGGGACTGGTGCATTGATAGCGGTTCCCATACCGCCGCCGGTACCGCTCCGCCAGACCCTGGCCGGGAAAACAGGCCTCCAGCTGCCGGTAAAAGTACTCCCGCTGACCTGCACGGCAGGTCATTCCGAAGGCCGGATAGATAAAGCGGGCTCCGGCGTCCGCCGCCCGCTCCACAATGGCGGCGATATTCTCAGGACTGTCCTCCAGAAAGGGCAGGACGGGCATCATCAAAACCCCCGTGAACAGGCCGGCGGCGCTGAGCCGCTCCAGCGCCGCCAGACGGCGGGTGGGGGAGGGGGCGCGGGGTTCCAGCTTTGCCGCGAGATCATCGTCGCAGGTTGTGACCGTCAGCTTGCAGAGAACCGGCATGGTCCGGCTGATGGAGGTCAGCACGTCGATGTCCCGGACAATCAGATCGCTCTTGGTGTCGATGGCCGCGCCGAAGTCATAGGCCTCCAGCAGCGTCAAGGCGTGCCGGGTGAGCAGAAGGTCTTTTTCAAAGGGATTGTAGGGGTCGCTCATGGCTCCGGTGCCCACGACACCCCGCTTGACCCTGCGCTCCAGGTCGTTCCGCACAATCCGCAGGGCGTCGGCCTTTGCCCTGACCTGGTCAAAGGAATCGTTGCGGTAGCAGTCGCTGCGGCTGTCGCAGTAGATGCACCCGTGACAGCAGCCCCGGTAGAGATTCATGCTGTACTCCGTGCCGAACCAGCTGGAATCTCTGGTGCGGTTCACGATTGACTTCGCCGGGATATATTCCATCTGCGTACTCCTGTTCCGGCGTCCGTCCGGACAAGCCGTTTTCTCCATTGTACCCCCCGGGAGCGCCGCCGTCAACAGGCAGACACACTCAGGACATGTTTGTTACCGCCACGAACACATTGGAAATCTCATACCAGGTCGCGAAATCCACGCTGCCCGTCTGAGGCATGTGGAAGACCTTCTGAAACTCCGTGACCGCCGCCTGAGTGCCCGGACCGTAGATGCCGTCCGCCGGGGTTTTGGGAATGGCGGGGAAGTTCTCTGCGATGCGGTTCAGCTGAACCTGAATGGTGCGCACGGCCTCGCCCTCGCTGCCCAGGGAAAGGACCTCGCCGCCGTAGGACAGGGGGACGCCCTCCACCTTCTCCGCGCTTTTCAGGTAGATGTCCGAACCGTAGTATTTCCGCAGGATGTCCATGGTGTCCCAGCCCTGTTCCGCCAGAGCCTGGGAGCCCCACTGGCTCAGGCCGCCGCACTGGGTGCGCCTGCCGTCGCAGTACTGGGTGAACAGGGGCTGGGCAATTCCCTCTTTGGTGACATAGGTGGTGAAGAGATCGTCCACCACCACGCCGATCTCCTCAAAAATGGTCCGGCCGTGGGAATAGGACTGGTCGAAGGCCGTGGAGTTGGTGACGGTGAAATCATAGCCCTTCCCCCGGTACCACTCCGTATAGACCCGGTTCAGAGTGAAGGAGAGAATGGCCAGGACATTGGCCTTGATGGCCTCTGTCCGCCAGGTGGAATAGATTTCGCTGCACGCCACGTTTTTGATGTAGTCCTTGAAGGGCACCCAGTAGTTCTGGGCCGACGTGTCCTCCGGCCTGCCGGCGTGGACCACGATGTACTCCGGAATCACCGGCTCCGGCAGAACCACCAGGCCCTCCGCCTCCGGCAGGGGCTTGACCGCGTCCTCCTGGGGCCGTGAGGAGGGCTCTCCCCAGAGGGCGTGAGGGGGCAGCAGGACGTTCCGCACGTTGAAGCCGCCGGCTCCTGACAGCGGCGCCCGCTGGATGGACCGGCCGGCGGGCATCAGCTCCACGCCGCCGATGTGGAGCGTCTGATAGCCCTCGGCGGAAATGGTGACATTGTAGACGGCGTAGGGCCGCTGTTCCGCCGCGCTCTCCACTACGGACAGCTCCATGGGCGGCGCTGGCAGCTCCACAAAGGGCGTCTGGCCGGAGGAATCTGTGGTCAGCTCCTCCAGAACATTGCCGTTGGCCGGGTCGGTGACCCGGACGCGTGCGCCGGGAACGGGCTGGGGGGACTCCCCCGCGGTGACAAATACCTGTAAATCGCCTTTGTCCAGATAAGTTGGATTCATAAGCATGCTCCTCCTTTCCGTATACTATTCTATGCGGGCCGGGGGGATTGGTCTCTCCGCCTGCCCCGCGAAAACAGACGCGGCCGGCTGTCCCGCGGGGCTTCCGCATCCAAAAGGAGGGACCTATGGAGTACATTGTCAAATACACAGGGGATATTTTTTCCCTGGGCTATCCCACGGAGCTGCTGGACGCCCAGTTTGCCATTCTGGATCTGGGGGACCAGGACCCGGAATACCTGCTGGAATACCCCCAGGTGACCAGCTACGAGCCGTCGCGGCGCATCAGCGGCCTGGCCAGCCGGGAGGGAGGACCCATGGACCGGCAGAGCATGGACGCCGCCTGCATTCCGCCGGTCTGGAGGGAGTACGGCCTCACGGGCCGGGGGGTGCTGGTGGGTCTTGTGGACTCCGGGATTGATTTGAACCACCCGGAATTTCAGGGGGAGGAGGGGCGGAGCCGGGTGGTTGCCCTGTGGGACATGACGGCCCAGGGCACGCCGCCGGCGGGGTTCCGCAGCGGAGCGTTTTACTCCGAGGCCGAGATTGCCGCCGGCCAGGTTCCCGACACCATGAGCCAGAGCGGCCACGGCACCGCCGTCGCCGCCGTCGCCGCCGGGCGGAGCGGCGTAGCCCCCGGGGCGTCCATCGCCATGGTGAGGCTGCCCAGCGCCCGGACCACCGATATTATGCGGGCGGTGAAGTTCCTGATGGACCAGGCGGAGGAACGGGGCATGCCCTGCGTGATTAACCTCAGCTACGGCACCAACTGCGGCTCTCACTGGGGACAGACGCTGTTTGAGTCCTATATCGACCAGTCGGCCCAGCGGGGGCGGAGCGTGATTGTCTGCGCCGCCGGCAACGAGGGTTCCGGTGCACACCATTACTACGGCCGCCTGACGGAAAACGGCGTACTGGACGTGGAGTTTACCGTGTCCACGCAGCGGGAGCAGATCTGTCTTTCCCTGTGGAAGAACTTTATTGACGAGGCGGCATTTGAATTGGTGCTTCCCAACGGCCAGGCCACCGGACTGCTGCTGGAGGGGTCCCGGACGCTGCGGTTCGGCTCTGTCCGGGCGGCGGTGTTCTACGGTGTGCCCACCCATTACAGCGTTTCTCAGGAAATGCTGTGTCTGCTGGACGGCCCGCCGGGCGGCATGGACGGCCTGTGGAAGCTCCGCTGCTATGGCGGAAGCATTTCGGACGGACGCTTTAATGTGTGGCTGCCCACCATGGAGGAGGTAGGCGACCGCACCGCCTTCCTCCAGCCTACGCCGGACCTGACCATCACGCTTCCCGCCACGGCCATGTATCCCATCTCGGTGGGGGGCTTCCGGCCCGACACCGGGACAGTCAGCCCCTTTTCTGGCCGGGGCATCCAGGACTGTGCAGGCCGGACCCTTCTGGACCTGGCGGCTCCGGCAGAGGGCGTCCGTTCCGCCAAGGCCGGAGGCGGCTATGACGCTTTCACCGGCACCAGCATGGCGGCGCCCTTTGTCTCCGGCGCGGCGGCGCTGATGATGGAGTGGGGGGTGGTCCGGGGGAACGACCGGCTGCTCTACAACCAGCGGGTGAAGGCCTTTTTGTGCAAGGGGGCCCTGAGAAGCGCTTTTCTCACGTATCCAAACGCCCAATGGGGCTATGGCCGGCTGAACCTCTGCGCCACGATGAACGATCTGGTCAATCATTTGGAAAGGGGACTTTGAACATGCGGCTTTCGCCTGAGACGCTGGAATTTATTCACGCGCCCGACACCGTGGATTTCGTCACCCGGGCCACGGACGCCTTTTTTGAGTATGCCCGCAGCTCCAACGAGGTTGTGGTGGGTCAGATGCTCTCCGGGTGCTGTGTGCTGGCTTATGTCAAGGCTGAGAACTTCTACAAGCTGGGGGAGGCGCTGGGAGCGGCCTTTGTCAGCTCCGCTTCGGTGGTTCTGGGCCTGCTGGACCGGCCCGCCCTGGAGGCGGCGGGGGTCTCCCAGGTCCACCGCCAGCCCTATCTGAACCTGAAGGGCCGGGGGGTGCTGGTGGGAATTCTGGACACAGGCATCGACTATACGCAGGATGTGTTCCGCTATGAGGACGGCACCAGCAGAATCCAGTACATCTATGACCAGACCGCCGAGGGGGAGCCGCCCTCCGGTTTCCTTCTGGGCCGGGAGTACAGCAAGGCGGACATCGACGCGGCCCTGGCCTCCGAAGACCCCTATGCCCTGGTGCCGGAGCGGGACGAAAACGGCCATGGCACCTTTCTGGCCTCCGTGGCCGCCGGACGGGAGACGGAGGACTTTACCGGCGCGGCCCCGGATGCGGAGATCATCGCCGTGAAGCTGAAGAAGGCCCGGCCCTTCTACCGGGAGCGGTACTGCGTTCCGCCGGACCAGGAAGACGCCTATGAGTCCAGCGCCGTGATGCTGGGTGTGGAGTACATTCTGAAAAAGGCCAGAGAGCTGGGCCGCCCCGTGTCCATCTGCATCGGCCTGGGCACCAACGCCGGAAGCCATGACGGGGCCAGCGTTTTTGAGGAGTACCTGGGGAATGTGTCCATCCAGAAGGGCGTCTGTCTCAGCGTGGCGGCGGGGAACGAGGCCGAGGCCCGGCATCACACCGGCGGCGTTCTCCAGCCCGGGGAGCAGCCGGGACAGATTGATCTCAAGGTGGGGGACCGGGCCGGGGATATCTATATGGCCGTCTGGAATTCCGTGGCGGACCGGCTGTCCATCTCGGTGCGCTCTCCCTCCGGGGAGCTGGTGGGCCGGGTGCCCGCCCGGCCGGGGGCCGTTCCCGCTGCCGATGTGAAGCTGGTTTTGGAGGCGGCCCGGGTACAGATTGAATATCACTTTCCCGTGGAGAACAGCGGGGGACAGCTCTCCATCATCCGCATTTTAGGTGCGACGCCCGGGGTGTGGACCATCCAGCTCCACGGGGACGTGCTGCTGAACGGGCAGTATCACGTGTGGCTTCCCATTACAGGCTTTGTCTCGCCCACGGTGGAATTTTTGTCAGCCTCGCCGGACTATACCGTCACCTGTCCCGCCACAGCTGTGGGGGTCATCTGCTGCGGGGCCTATGACAGCGCCGGAAAGAGCCTTTACGCCAGGAGCTCCCGGGGGCCCGCCTGGGGCGGGCGGGTCCTTCCGGACATGGTGGCCCCCGGCGTAGGGGTGGGGGGCGTCTACCCCTATGGACCGGGCCTGATGAGCGGCACCAGCGCGGCGGCGGCAGTGCTGGCGGGGACCGGCGCGCTGCTGCTCCAGTGGGGCGTCCGGGAGGGAAACGACCCGACCATGGGGACCAATCAGATTCGCGCCTATCTCATCCGGGGCTGTCTGCGGCGGCCCGATATGGAGTATCCCAATAACCAGTGGGGCTATGGCTCCGTGCAGCTGATGCAG
This sequence comes from Oscillospiraceae bacterium, assembly GCA_910575505.1. GTDB lineage: Bacteria > Bacillota > Clostridia > Oscillospirales > Oscillospiraceae > Oscillibacter. Next base: position 90,345 of record CAJTFK010000015.1, on the reverse strand, counting down.
AGCTTCCACCTGATGCGGGAACTGTGACCCCCCGGAGCACAGACAGATGAATACAGGAGCGGGACGCCGGAGAGAAGCCGGCGTCCCGCTTTTTAATATGCACCCTCTAAAGCAGACAGCGGAAAAACAGGACTGTCAAAATAGGGGAGCAATTAACATGAGCTTAAAATAGCGCCGGAGGAGAAATCAGGCAGTGGAAAATTATCTGAAAGTACGAAAGGGCAGCACACAGATACGGGAGGAATGGGGCATACGATGGCGTATCTTTCGGGCGGGGCTGCGAAAGTATCAGACAGAGGGGGCGGCGGGTCTGCATCCGAAGAAGTGTATTGCCCGTCTCCGCTGAAGCTGGGGGCAGTGGAGAACTATTCAGAGCAGTTCTCTGAAACAGCAATAAGAGAAGAGACATGGTAAGATGACGGTGGGGTGAAGAAGATGCTGCATAACGAAGCGAGGAATTTGCTGGTTAAAGCATATGAGAAAACGCATGATGCGAAAGCCGTTGCGCTGGCCTATGGGGGATCTGTGCCAACGGTATACCGGCTGGCGGAACAAAAAGCGGAAAACGAATGGAGTGGGTTTTCGAAGACAACACAGGCTTCCCGTCTGGTTTTCAAAGATGAAAACGGAGTCAATATCAATATGTCCGGACGGTATGGCCGGAGAAAAGGGGGCTGGCGGGTGGCAGATCACGCGCCGCTGAATACACCAGAATCCACGACCGTTTTGTCCTCGATTCGTCTGGATGGAACAATGGTGTTTACGGCTTTTCAGGGCGGAACAACAGCAGGCAAATTCCTGAACCAATTGAAAGAGGTTTTGATTCCCACCCTCCGGCCAGGCGATATTGTGGTCATGGACAATCTCAGGACTCACCACGTCCAGACGGCAGACGGGCTGCTCCGCGACGCCGGAGCAGAGGGCCTTTATCTGCCTGCGTACAGCCCGGACCTGAACCCTGTTGAAAAACTTTGGTCCAAGGTAAAAGCCGCTTTGAGAAAGCTTCGGGGCCGTTCTCCCGATGCGATTGATGCTGCTATTCAATCTGCCTTCGCTGTGTCTCCGCGCATGATTGTCTTGGATGGTTTCGACACGCTGGTTGTTGTTTATTTTGAGAATTGCTCCAGAGCAGAGTAGGACTCCTTCATTTCATTCAGCAGCACCTCTGCAGCCGGGGAAAACACCGCATATTTTTTCCAGGCAAAAAACAGTTTAGAATGAAGGGCTGGCATCAGGGGCCGGAAGCACAGGGGACTGTCCGGGCTGGTGTCCGCCAGCTTGTCAAAAGAGAGCAGGCAGCCCAGGCCCTCCCGGGCCAGAACTCCGCCGTTGTAGGCCAGGTTGCAGGTGGCCACGATGTTCAGCCGGTCCACCTTCTCCTGAAACCAGTCTGAAAGCTCTTTTTGCAGCCCCTGCCGGGGACAGATCAGGGGCACGTCCAGCAGGTCTTCCGGCGTGACTGCCCTCCGTTCCGCCAGGGGGTGGTCACGGCGCAGGATGACGCCCCATGTGTCCGCGCCGGGCAGGGGAAGGTAATTATATTTGGACAGATCATTGGATTCCACCAGCACGGCAAAGTCCAGCAGGCCCTGCTCCAGACGCTCCGCCAGATCGCTTCGGTCACCGCTGTATAGATGCACACGGATACGGGGGTACTGGGCCTGCACCGCCTTGATCCGCTGGGCCAGGTATTTGATGCCGTCCGATTCCGCGCAGCCGATGTGGATATCCCCGCCGGAAACCTCACCCAGAGCCTTGAACTCCTCTGCCGTTTTGTCCACCATGTCCAGGATGTCTTCCGCCCGGCGGCGCAGCAGCATCCCCTCGTCTGTCAGCCGGACACTGAAACTGCTGCGGACAAAGAGCTTTTTGCCCAGCTCCGTTTCCAAATCCTTGAGCTGCTTGGACAGGGTGGGTTGAGAGATATGGAGCCGCTCCGCTGCGTGGGTGACACTGCCCTCCCGGGCTACCTCCAGAAAATAGCGCAGGACCCGAATTTCCATGATCGACACCTCCGCTTACAGAATAGCACATCATGTTATTCCCTACAAGAATAACATGATATAGAAATCAAGTATTTGCTATTTTGCCTCCCGCGTCCTATGATGGGACCACAGGGAGGTGGCGATATGCCCAATGCGGCGGACACTGACAGCATCCTGCTTCAGAATTTAGCTGATGCGGGGTGCAGCCCGGAAACTGTCCGGCAGTGCATGGCGCTAATCCGAGAACAGGATCAGTCAGAGTTGATGCGGGTCCTCTCCCGCCACAGGCGGGCACTGCTGGACACGCTTCACCAGAGCGAAAAGCAAATCGACTGCCTGGACTATCTGCTCTATATATTGGAAAAGCAACACAAATAAACAACATTCAGGAGGAATTCATCATGGAAGAAAAGCTGGCTTTGACCCGGGAGTGGGATAAGACCTTCCCCAAGAGCGACAAGGTGGATCACAGCAAGGTGACGTTCCACAACCGCTACGGCATTACGCTGGCTGCTGACCTCTACGTCCCCAAGGGTGCGTCCGGCAAGCTGCCCGCCATCGCCGTATGCGGCCCCTTCGGCGCGGTGAAGGAGCAATCCTCCGGTCTCTACGCCCAGACTATGGCGGAGCGGGGCTTCCTCACCATCGCTTTCGACCCCTCCTTCACCGGCGAGAGCGGCGGCACTCCCCGGTATATGGCCTCTCCGGACATCAACACCGAGGACTTCCAGGCGGCGGTGGACTATCTCTCCCTGCGCCGCGATGTGGACCCTGAGAAGATCGGCATCATCGGCATCTGCGGCTGGGGCGGATTGGCGCTGAACGTGGCCGCTCTGGATACCCGGATCAAGGCAGCCGTGGCGTCCACCATGTACGACATGAGCCGGGTGAACGCCAACGGCTACTTTGATGCCGAGGACAGCGAGGAAGCCCGTTATGCCAAGCGCAAGGCTCTGAACGCTCAAAGGCTGGTTGACTGCAAGAGCGGCGGGTATGCCCTGGGCGGCGGCGTGGCTGACCCCATGCTGGAGGACGCGCCTTTCTACTTCAAGGACTACCATGATTACTATAAGACCCCGCGTGGCTATCATCCCCGGTCCCTCAACTCCAACGGCGGCTGGAACGTCATCGGCTGTATGTCCTTTATGAATCAGCCCATCCTGGCCTATGCCCACGAGATTCGCAGCGCCGTCCTGGTCATGCACGGGGACAAAGCCCACTCCTGCTATTTCAGCAAGGACGCTTTTGCCAGGCTGAAGGGGGACAACAAGGAACTGCTGCTCATCCCCGGTGCCGTCCACACCGATCTCTACGACCGGACAGACATCATCCCCTTCGACAAGCTGGTTGACTTTTTCCGGAAGAATCTGAAATAAAAGGAGGTCCCAGCATGGTAAAACAGACTGCGGGCAGGGATGCCCTGAATGATTTTGCGCCCAAGTTCGCGGAGCTGAACGATGACGTGCTGTTTGGCGAGGTCTGGTCGAGAGAGGATGCACTGTCACTGAAAACCCGTTCTATTGTCACCATCACCGCTCTCATCAGCAAGGGGATCGTGGACAGCTCCCTGACTTACCATCTCTCCACCGCCCGGAAAAACGGTGTAACCCGTACCGAGATGGCGGAAATCCTGACCCACTTAGCCTTTTATGCTGGGTGGCCCAACGCCTGGGCCGCGTTCCGCATGGCAAAGGAGGTCTACGCCGGGGACGGCGAACAGGAACAGCACGGCGGCTTCTTTGGGCAGGGGGAGCCGAATACAGCCTTTGCGCAGTATTTTACCGGCGTCAGCTACATCAAGTCCCTGACCGGCCCAAAAGAGACGGTGTTCATCGCCAACGTTACCTTTGAGCCGGGATGCCGCAACAACTGGCACATCCACCGCGCCAAAAGCGGCGGCGGACAAATCCTGGTCTGTGTGGACGGCGAGGGCTGGTATCAGGAGGACGGGAAACCGGCGCGGAGCCTGAAGCCCGGCGATGTTGTGGCTATCCCCGCCGGAGTGAAGCACTGGCATGGGGCCAAAGTCGGCTGCTGGTTCAGCCATCTGGCGGTGGAGTGTCCGGGCGAGGATACCTCCAGCCAGTGGCTGGAGCCGGTGACAGACGCCGACTATGATAAGCTGCGCTGAGTGGAGGCGCGGACATTTCATCAGGAGGACAGCATGAAGATTCTTGTATTAAACGGCAGTCCCCGACCGAATGGGAACACGAACGGGATGATTAAAGCGTTCCGGAAGGGGGCTGCGTCGGTGGGGCATCAGGTAGATGTCATAGATGTGTGCCGGATGAAAATCAACGGCTGTCTTGCCTGCGAATACTGCCACACCAAAGGGCGTGGGGAGTGCGTCCAGAAGGACGGTATGCAGCAGATCTATGCGCTGTTAAGCGAGTCGGAAATGCTGGTGATTGCTTCCCCAATCTACTACCACGGCATCACCGGCCAGTTGAAGTGTGTCCTGGACCGTTTTTATTCGGCGGCATATCCCTCCAGGCCCCCGAAGCTGAAAAAGGCAGCTATGATTTTGAGCTCCGGCGCCCCCGATATGTACGACGAAGCGATGTTCTCCTATCAGGGTGATTTTTTGGATTACCTGGGACTGGAAGATATGGGTGTATTCACGGCCCACGGGGGAGAGAACGGTTCTTCTCAAAAGCTGGCCGAGCTGTTCGGCTTTGGAGCATCCTTGAAGTAACGGGAGAGGAGCAAACATGAAAAAACGCTTTCTTTCCTTTGCGATGGCAGTTTGCATGATCTGCCTTTTGACCATAACCTCCTGCCCGGCAGCGGAGATCCCCGCTGACAATGGCGGAACAAACCTGGACAGCGCAGTGCTCACATCTGCGGCTCAGCCTGTGGCAGCTTTCACAGATGTGCCCTCTGACGCCTGGTATGCCGGGGCCGTTCAATACTGCCAGAGAAAGGGCCTGATGGCCGGCACTTCGGACACCTCCTTTGCCCCGGATACCCCCCTGACCCGGGCCATGCTGGTTACCATCCTGTGGCGGCAGGCGGAAAAGCCGGCGGTGAATTACCTCATGCAGTTTTCCGACGTTCCTGAGGGCCAGTGGTGCAGCGAGGCTGTCCGCTGGGCAGCCGGCAAAAAGCTGGTGAACGGCTACGGCGACGGCCGCTTTGGCCCCAATGACCCCATTACTCAAAAGCAGCTGAACCTGATTTTCCAACGGTATACCAACCAGTCTGTCACCGGCGGCATTCCCGGTTTTGACGGCAGCTCCAAGCCCGCTACGCGGGCCCAGGCTGCGGCGGCGGTGATGAACTATGCCCGGCTTTCCCGGCGAGATACAGGGAAGGTGCTGGTGGCCTATTTCTCCGCGACTGGAAACACTCGCCCGGCAGCGGAAAAGGCGGCAGAGGTGACAGGCGGAGACCTCTTTGAGATTGTACCCGCCCAGCCCTACACCGCCGCTGACCTGAACTACAGCACCGACTGCCGGGCCAACGCCGAGCAGGACAATCCGGATGCCCGGCCGGCCATTGCCAGCACAGTGGAAAATATGGAGCAGTATGATGCGGTGCTGATCGGCTATCCCATCTGGTGGGGCCGCGCCCCCAAGATCGTCCACACCTTCCTGGAGACCTACGACCTCAGCGGCAAGACTGTCGCCACGTTCTGCACCTCCGGGAGCAGTCCCCATGAAGACGCCACCCTTCGGGGCTATCAGCCGGACGCCGTTTGGCTGGAGGGCCGGCGGTTCTCCGGAACCTCCCAGGTGGAGGACTGGGTCAATGGATTGGGTCTACCCAAAGCTGCGGAGGAGGAAAACAAGATGTACCTTCAAATCGGCAATACGGTCTGGACTGCGGCCCTGGAGGACAATCCCTCGGTCACAGCGTGGAGGGAGCTGCTGGCTAAGGGACCGCTGACCGTGGATATGAGCGATTACGGCGGGTTTGAGAAGCTGTACCAATAGGTGGCAGCACGCGTCTGGACGGAAAATTTTCCGGCTGGACTGCGTCAGAAACGCTTGAAATCCGTCAGGATTCCTGCGCGCCTCTTCCTTGCCAGCCCAAAAATTTTCTCGCCTATACGCGCACTTCGCCTATTGGTACAGCTTCTGAGAAGGTAGGCAGTATCGGCACGGCTCTCACCCAAACCAACCGGCAGATTACCGCCAAGCCAGGGGATATCATCCTCTATCAGGGCAGCAGCGTCACGATTTATTACGATGAAAATACCTGGAATTTCACTCGCCTGGGGCATATTGAGGGCGCTGCGGAATCTGAGCTTCGGGAGGTACTGAAGGCTGGCGGCGGCAATGTCTCTGTTACTTTTTCGCTGGAACGGCCAGGGGACATCGGAGCAAGGATGTTCAATTTTGAAGCCGGAAGCGTTACCCTCAACAGCGGCTATGAAATGCCCCTCAACGGTCTGGGGACCTACAGTCTCCGCGGAGAGACCTGCATCAATTCGGTAAAGTCCGCGCTGCAAAGCGGGGTGCGGCTGATTGACACCGCTTCCGCCTATGGCAACGAGGCGGAAGTGGGTCAAGCCGTCCGGGAGGCTATGACGGAGCTGGGCCTGAAGCGGGAAGATATTTTCGTCATTACAAAGATCTATCCTGGAAGCGAAATGGCGGACCCGGATCGGTCTATCCAGGCGTGTCTGGACCGGCTGGACATTGGCTATGTGGATATGATGCTCCTCCACCATCCCGACCGGAACGATGTGAAGGCGTACCATGCGATGGGGAAATTTGTGGAAGCGGGAAAAATCCGCTCCATCGGCCTGTCCAACTGGTATGTGAAGGAGCTGGAGGAATTTCTGCCCCAGGTGTCCGTCATGCCTGCGCTGGTGCAGAATGAAATCCACCCCTACTATCAGGAGAACGATGTGATTCCCTATATTCAAAGCCTGGGCATTGTGGTCCAGGGCTGGTATCCCCTGGGCGGCCGGGGCCATACGGCGGAGCTGCTGGGAAACGAGGTGATTTCCGGCATCGCCAAGGCTCACGGGGTATCCTCCGCCCAGGTGATTCTCCGCTGGAATCTCCAAAAGGGTGTGGTGGTCATCCCTGGCTCCGGCAATCCCGACCATATCAGGGAAAACAGCGAGCTTTACGGTTTCGCGCTGACCGATGAAGAAATGGCACAGATCAACGCCCTTGACCGGAACGAAAAGCATGATTGGTATTAAAACGAACCTCCCTATGAGCTGCTCCAGGCTGTTTATAGGGAGGTTTTATATGTGATTCGTCAAAAAGTGTCCTGAGAGAATCAAAATTACCCGTGACAAAAGCTCTCTGAGGACGGCAATACCGGAAAACTGCACCTGGACCACACCACGGTCAAGGTGACCACAGACGGCTATGCCACCAGGACCGGGACCGTCTCCGCAACCAGGACCTTTCCCAAGCTCTCGGGGATGAACTATAGTTAAAGATACTATTTTCCCTTAACAAGAGCATACAAAACCACAACAATTAAATGGACTGTCAGCCTCAACGCAAAACACCGCTTCCGTTAAAAATCGGAGCGGTATTTTTGTATGACCTCTGGACGCCGTGACCAGAAGTGCCCCCATTTTCTCCGTTTCGTTCACAAAGGTTCTGCTTGACGTATTCCCCATTGCCGCGCCATCCATAACCGGGGCAGCCTGTCAAGTCGCGACGGGGAATATATCCTCCAGAACCGCGTCCTTTCCCTGAATAGGGAAAGGGGGATAGGCTCGAACCGCTTCCGCTCAAACCGCGGCCTTTCCGCGGCTGATATATAGTCTCAATCAGATTGCGGTCCAGGCACCCTTATCCGAACGAAATCAAGGCCCCGCAAACAGATTATGCGGACTTATGGTAATGTCATTAAGCTGAGGAAATCTTCCAAATTATGGACTGCCATAGAATTCTGGTATAGGGCCGAATTGTTGGAAAATACGAACTTTTTATGGGCAAATTTTTGGAATTTGCGCTTAACTTAATGACATGGGGACTTATGGGGACCGCTCTCCGAACTGCCGGAGAGGCTTTCGGCGGTAATGGCGCCGTAAGCGCACAAGGCCCGGGAACGCCGGCAATGGGGCCGCAGACAGGGAAACTTCTGGTCACGGTGACCAGAAGAAAAGGGGCCCCGCATAAGCCCGGCGGAGCAGGCCGCGTGGCGAAAGCCGGAGGGGAGCGAAGCAGAATTTTCGCCTCAGGGCGGAAATGTAGCGGCAGAGCTTCTGACGGCGCGGGTTTGGGGGTACCCCTGCTTGCCGCTAATTATGCAGTCGGAAGTCTGTTTTTTTCGCCCCATTCGCACATTTCATCCAAAATGGGCATAAGGGATTTTCCGCGTTCCGTTAAGCTGTACTCAACTTTGGGCGGGATTTGCGGGTATTCCTCCCTATGTACCAATTGGTCATTTTCTAAGTCTTTCAGTGTGGAACTCAGCGTCTTATAGGAAATTTCCCCAATATATTTTTTCATTTCGTTAAACCGCACGACCTTAAATTCCATCAAGGTATAAAGGATGGTCATTTTGTATTTGCCATTGATTAAAGACAGGGTATAGCTGAAACCCGTATCGTTAAGACACTCTTTTGAAATGCAGCGTTCGCCCATAGTACACTTTCCTCCGGGTAAGTATCATACCTGTATGTGCGTACTTGATTTTAGTTTAATTCTTGCTACAATCATACTATCAGATGCGGGTAAAGTCAAGCCCGCAAAATCAGGAGGTATTTTCATGAGCAAAAAAATTGTTGTTATTACTGGCAGTCCTCGAAAGAAGGGCAACAGCTTTGCCATGACGGAGGCTTTCATCCAGGCGGCGGAGGCGAAAGGCCATACTGTTACCCGATTTGATGCCGCGCTGAAAAATGTAGGCGGCTGTCGGGCTTGCGAAACCTGCTTTAAGACCGGAAAAGCCTGCTCCTTTGACGACGACTTCAACACGATTGCCCCCACTATCCTGGAGGCCGACGCAGTAGTTTTCTCCATGCCTGTCTACTGGTATTCCATCCCTGCACAGATTAAGGGCGTCATTGACCGCCTGTTCTCTTTTGTGGTGGGCGGCAGGGATATTGCGGGCAAGGAGTGTGCTGTGATTGCCTGCTGTGAAGAAGATGATATGTCCGTCTTTGACGGTGTGCGCATTCCCATAGAACGCTCTGCCGCACTGATGAAGTGGAAGATGGTGGGCGAGGTTCTGGTTCCGGGTGTGCTGAATGCCGGTGATATTGCAAAGACGGACGGCTGTAAACAGGCGGCGGCTCTGGCGGAGAAGTTTTAAGGAGGAAAACACCATGCCCAAGAAAATTGTCATTCTCAATGGCAGCCCCCGCAGAAATGGCAATACCTCCGCACTGGTCAAAGCGTTTGCCGACGGCGCGGAGAGCGCCGGCCATACTGTAACAGAATTTTTCCTGGACGGTATGAGCATCCACGGCTGCAAAGGCTGCTTTGGCGGACATAGCAGCAGAGAGTGTCCCTGTGTCCAGCGGGATGACATGGACAAAATTTATCCGGCGGTGCGGGAGTGCGATGTGATCGTGCTGGCAAGTCCGCTCTATTACTGGAACATGAGCGGTCAAATCAGAACTGCTGTTGACCGCCTGTTTGCGTTGGAAGAGGGGGACGGCAATCTTCTGCGGGGACACAGCAGGGCTTCTGCTCTGCTGATGGCTGCGGAGGGCTGCGGCTTTGACGATGTTCTTCTTTACTATAATCACTTGATGGAGCATTTGAAGTGGGATAATCTTGGCCATGTTCTTGCCGGAGGAAATGGAGATATAGGAGATATTGAGGGAAAACCCGAAATATCTGCCGCTTATGAACTGGGGAAATCTATTACATAATAAAAGAAGCCAATGGATATATAGCCCTGTTCGCAGCAGCAAGACATGTGATGAAATAAGAAAAGACACAGTTTGGAAAAACTATCCCCCTCACTGCCCAAAATGCAAAAAGAACCTTTATAGCAATCCAAGGAATTAGCAGGGAATACCGGCGGCAGAAAACCAATCAGAGCTGTCCGACGGACGGATCGGCCGAAGGGCTTCAGCAATACCAGGGCAATTCTGCGCAGCCTGAAGTTCAGCCTGCGCAGAATTGCCCTGATTTTAGACCGCATCTTTTCGGTTGGGCTCAAATCAGGGCAGTATGCCGGCAGGTACAGTAATTTCATGCCGGCCCGCTGCAAAAGCGTCCGGACCTCTTTGATATGATGCCTGCTCATATTTTCCATGACGACGGCTCCCGGTATATCCGCTGCGCCGACATCCACAGCCACAACAGCATGGAGGCATTTTTCTGCGGCGAGGACGACCGGAGCAGACGGACGGCCCGGCTCCATGTTGTGCTGGCCGTCTGGACCGTTTTTTCGGATACGTCTGTCCGAATGTACTGCGGCCCCTGTTTGCTGTTCCGCCTCCAAACGCCGGACGGTATGCCGCAGTTTCTGCGGTTCCTCCTGCTTTGTTATGGGAAAGCCTCCTTTTCTCGGACCGCCGTGAAGGAAAAACCGTTCTTTGCGGCAAACTTTTCGGTATGACTTCCGGTGGGCGCGTGGAGCGTCAACCCGGAGGCACAACCCTTGAAAACGCCTTTCGTCAACTCTTTCACACTGGCAGGAAGGGTGGCATCCTTTCACCCGGCACATCCGGTGAAGGTTTCCTTTTCCGGAACCTCCACGCCCTCCGGGATGGTAATTTCCTCAAAACTCTTACAGCTTCGGAACGCATAGGCACCGGTTTTCCGCAGGCTGGCGGGGAGCTGGATTTTTTCAGACTGCGGCACTGCCCAAATGCCTCATCCCCGATTTTCTCCAGAAACAGCCGGAAACGCCGGTAAAACGTTCCAGCCTCCAACGTTGTCACACGTTCCGGAAGGAGGACTTTTCCAAATGGGTACAATGTGCAAACGCGGGTCCGCTGAGTTCCTTCAAATTCCTGGAAACCTTGCTTGCCTTTAATTTGCCGTTCGGAATCTGGAAGAGGCCATCATCCTTCGCAGCTGCTTCTGACTTCCTTTTCCTGTTTTGTCTGCTTGACAGGGAGCACATCAGTTTTAGAAGCTGTACCAATAGGTGGCAGCACGCGTCTGGACGGAAAATTTTCCGGCTGGACTGCGTCAGAAACGCTTGAAATCCGTCAGGATTCCTGCGCGCCTCTTCCTTGCCAGCCCAAAAATTTTCTCGCCTATACGCGCACTTCGCCTATTGGTACAGCTTCTTACAAAAACAATTGGTTTCGCTTTTTGATGAAGAGATCAAAAAGCGAAACCAATTCAATTATTTGATTGCCCGGGCCTCCACGTAATAGCGCTTGTCCTGGGCGTGGCCCATGGAGAAGGTTTTCCGGGGAAGCACGCCGTCGGCCATGACGGTTTTAAACAGCTGTTCCTTGCCCATGGCGGGAAGCTTGAAGCCGATGCTGTCCGGCCTGCTTCCCAGCTGGTCCGTGACCTCGTCGCCGTGGATGTAGTCCACCTCTCCGCCGTGCTCCTTCAGATAGCTGTCGATAAAGGCCTGGAGGGTGCCCACAGCCAGCTGGACCCGGGGCTCGGGGACAGTGAGGAAGCCCCTGCCGCCGGCGTGGGTATAAGCGATGGTGTGGCCCTCCCCCGGGCCCTCATGAGCGCCGGGGTAATAGGCCTTGAAGGCGTCCAGAACCTTCACCGGATCCACTCCGAAGACGACGCGGTGGATGGGCTCAAACTGGAGGGCGTCGTCGTGGTTGTTCACCACCTCCACCAGGGCGTAGCGGGCGGGGAGGCCGGCCCATTCGGACTCCGGCGTAACCTTTTTCAGATCCTCATAGCACTGCTTGGCGGTGGCAAGGGAGTGGTTGCCGTCGCCCACGGCGAACAGCAGAGGCGCGGCGTTCCGGATGCCGTATTTCCGTTCCTGCTCCTCCGGGGCGCAGAGGGCCGTCAGGGCCGCCGCCACGCCGCCGGTCTGCTCCTCCGACAGCTTCCATCCGGTGAGGTGTCCGCCGCCCTGCTGAAGGTCGAAGTCGTAGAGCTTTTCCATATCTGTTCCGGTCAGGGGCTCGATGACGGTTCTGCCGGGGTCGTCAATCAGCAGCATGACGTGAGGCAGCTCGATAGGGGCGTCCTTCCGGACCTTCACCCGGGGCGGGATGCGGGAGAGGACGGTGCCCTCTGTGGCCCGGATGAGGGCTCCGGAACCGGGAGTGAAGTCATAGCACTCCAAATCCACCATGCCGATGAGGCCGCGGCGGACTTTGCCGTCGGACTGGACCCGCTCCATGTAGATCAGGCTGTCCTCCAGAGTTTTGAAAACCCCTTCCGCCAGGTACCGGCCCATGGCGTCGTTGATGGCGGAAATGCGCTCCTCCACATTGGGGGCGTTCAGACCGGCCTCGGGCAGGATCATACGCAGGGTGGAGGGGGCGCCGCCCACGGTGTCCTCCACCGCCTGCCAGTACTCTGGCTGAGAGGTGAACTGGTCGCAGGCCACCACTGCCCATTTGGTCATGTCGACGTTCTTGGGAAGCAGGATATTCGCGGGATAAAATCCTAGGTTTTGAAATTGCTGATTCATGCTGCGCCATCCTTCCTTTTACATACTTATCAGCTGTTTTTATCTTTAGATGGAATTCTCCGTGGTTCTCTCTGACGCTTATGGCTGTCTCCGGGCCTCCAGGCGGTCGCCGGGGTGAAAGTCCGCCTTGCCCCGGCCCGGGATATGGAGGGAATAATGCCCGTTCCAGGGGCCGTCTGCCCGGGCTGCATCCGGGTGAATAAACTCTCCCCAGGATTTAGGGTCCGGCTGTTCTATGGCGTCTACCGTACAGGAAAAGGGATTGCCTTGAATGGGGACACAGAGGGCGGAGCTTCCCCGGTGAAGTTGGCCCAGCGTCATTTGTCCTGCCACCACAGCGCTGCCGTCCCGCATGGCGAAGACATCCTCGATCTGGAAGCGGAAGGGCTCCTCGGGCCGGCGTTCCACAGGGCGGGGACAATCGGGCCGTAATTTCTTTTCGGACCTTTTCAAAAAAGATAACAGTCCCATGGGAAAACCTTTTACAGCGCCGCCTTGATGGCCGCCAGCAGGTCCCCGAACTCCTCAAAGGCCGGGAGCTCCGGGTGGTCCTTTTTAATCTGCTGGGTGCTCTTGAAGAGGAAGCCGGCCTTGCTGGCCTGAATCATAGCCAGGTCGTTGTAGCTGTCTCCGGCGGCGATGGTCTCAAAGCCGCAGGACTGAAGGGCCCGGACGGTGGTGAGCTTGGACTTCTCGCAGCGCATTTTGTAGCCGGTGATTTCGCCGCTCTCCGCCACCTCCAGTGTGTTGCAGTAAATGGAGGGCCAGGCCAGCTTTTTCATCAGGGGCTTGGCGAACTGCTCGAAGGTGTCGCTGAGGATGACCACCTGAGTCAGGGTCCGGAGCTCGTCCAGAAAGTCCTTGGCCCCCGGCAGGGGGTCGATGGCGGCGATGGTGTCCTGAATCTCCCGAAGCCCCAGATTGTGCTCCTTCAGGATGGACAGCCGCCAGGCCATCAGCTTGTCATAGTCGGGCTCGTCCCGGGTGGTGCGCCTGAGCTCGGGGATGCCGCTGGCCTCGGCAAAGGCAATCCAGATTTCCGGGACCAGGACGCCCTCCATATCCAGACATACGATATTCATAAATTCGCTCTCCTTTAAATCCTGTAATATACGCAAAATAACCTAATTTATAGTGTAGCAGAAAGTTCTCCGCTTGTCACCCATATTTTTTCAGCGATTCGCAAAAAAGCCCGGTTCCTGCCGGGCGCGCGGCGGATGGCGCGGAAGGGTTTTGTCGAAAGAGGCTTGCAAAACGTCATGGTTCCTGCTATAATCGACCTGAAAAACGAAAATGCGGTAGTCCGTGGGTGTTGGCGCACCCACGGACCTGTACAGGTGGAATAGGCACCTACACAACGGCTCTACCCGCACCGCAAGGGTATTATACGACAAACCGGCTTTCTGTGCAAGGGCGGGTTTGTCGCTGTGCCCATTCGCCCCCTGGGCCGCTGCGGTGAAAACAATTTGAACGGAGGACAGCGGCATGATTATACTTGGTAAGGTAAGCTGCGGCCACGTGGACGGGCCCAATGCAACGGTGAACAACTGGTTGGAGAGCCCCAACAGTGCCGGAGGAGCCGGCGTCTATATCTACTTTCATAATGATACAGAGAAAACCATCAAGTACATTTACTTTACTGTCATACCCTATAACGCGGTTAAGGACCAGATTTTCTGTTCAATCAGTGGAAAATCTGAACTGCGCCTGTCGTATACCGGGCCGGTTGAGCCCAATAGAAGATGCCACGCCTTTTGGGAAAACTGCTGGTATAACAATACAGCCCATTCTGTGACCCTGACACAAATCGAGATCGAGTATATGGACGGCAGTAATGAAGTCCTCAGAGAAAGCGACATCCGCTATGGAAAGGCGGCCGCCGTTAGCTGCTACGTGGCCACCGCCGTCTACGGCTCCTATGACTGCCCCCAGGTCTGGACCCTCCGCCGCTTCCGGGACGATACGCTGGCGGCGACCTGGTACGGCCGGGCCTTCATCCGGGCCTATTACACCGTCAGTCCCACCCTGGTCCGCTGGTTCGGAGAAACCAGGTGGTTCCAAAGGCTCTGGCGGGGTCCCCTGGACCGTCTGGTGGACAGGCTCCGGAGCCAGGGCGTGGAGGATACGCCCTATCGGGACCGGGACTGGTAAGCAGACCGACAAATCATGGATAACCTCCCAGGAACGGGCGCATACTAAGCCCATTCCTGGGAGGTGTCACATGGAGAAATTATCGGAAAATTACATGGAGAACGTCCGCCTCTTTGACGAGGTTTTGGGGGTGGGACGAAGCGTGGACATGGTCAGCCGGGACTATATCATTGGCGGCCACCGGGCCCGCATCTGGGTGGTGGACGGCTACGGCAAGGACGAAACCTTGGAGCGGATGGGAGCCTTCTGGCTCAGCCGGCCGGAAAACGCCCTGGACAATCTGACGGATATGCAGGCCTTCATAGACCGCTTCATCTCCTTTTCGGAGGTGGATGTCAGTCAGGACCCGGAGGACATTGCCACCTCCGTCCTGATGGGAAAGAGCCTGCTGCTGGTGGAGGGCCTCAGCGGCGCCGCCCTCATCGACGCCAAGGACTACCCCGGGCGGGGCGTGGACGAGCCGCCGGACGGCAAGGTGCTCCGGGGGTCTCACGACGGCTTTATTGAGGCGGTGGTGCCCAACATGGCCCTGCTCCGCCGCCGCATCCGGGACCCTCATCTCACCATGGAGGGTCTGAAGGTGGGAAAGCGCTCCCGCACCGACGCAGTGCTCTGCTACCTGGACGACAAGGCGGACCCGGAACTGCTGGAGGCCATCCGGAAGAAGCTGAACGCCATTGACGTCAATTCCCTCTCCATGGCCCAGGAGAGCGTGGCGGAGGTGATCCGGCCCAAGCAGTGGTACAACCCCTTTCCAAAGGTGCGGTACACCGAGCGGCCCGACAGCGCCGCCGCCAGCATCATGGAGGGGAATATCATTCTGATGGTGGACAACTCCCCCTCGGTGATGATTCTGCCCACCACCTTTTTCGACTTTACCCAGGAGGCCAACGAGTTCTATTTCCCACCTCTGGTAGGCACCTACCTGCGGATTTTGCGGATTGTGGTGTTTTTGATCTCTCTTCTGATTACCCCTGTGTGGTATCTGATGGTGAAGGAGCCGGGCCGTCTGCCGGGGGCCCTGGAATTCCTGTCCTCGCCGGAACCGGCGTCCCTGGGGCTGTTGTGGCAGCTGCTGGTGGTGGAGTTCCTGGTGGACGTTTTGAAGCTGGCGTCTCTGAACACGCCGGATTCCCTGTCCAACTCCTTTTCCATGCTGGGGGCCCTGATTTTGGGCGACTTCGCTGTGCAGGCGGGGTGGCTGGGGCCGGAGGTGCTGGTGTATATGGCCTTTGTCTCCGTGGCCAGCTTCGCCCAGCCCAGCTATGAGATGGGATACGCCTTCAAGCTGCTGCGGGTGACGCTGCTGCTGGTGACGGCGGTGTTTGATCTCTGGGGCTTCTGTCTGGGCATTCTGGGCATCGTAGTATTGCTGGCCACCACCAAGCCCCTGGTGGGCAGGGGCTACCTCTATCCGCTGCTTCCCTTCAACGCCAAGGCCCTGCGGCGGCTGCTCATTCGGGAGCCCATCAGCCGGGACAACACATGAGCACTCCAACTGTATAAACTGTATATGTATGTAAAAGCATCGGAAAGGAAGATAGAAAGGAACCCATCAGGGCTCCTTTCGCTTCTAATCAAAGGTTTTCAGAACTTTCCACGGGTTCTGAAAACTTGCACAGGCTGTCGAATTGTCAAAAAAACTTTTTTGACAGCCTGGCCGGGAGGAACCCATGAGGGGTTCCTCCCGGCTTTTTGCGTTTTTGCCGGAATCAGGCTGTCTGAGCCCGTCCGGGCGTTTATAGCAAACATCATCATTCCCAGCAGGCGGGCCGGCCAAGAGCCGGCCCCTGCGGGCGGCCCGTTGCCCGTAATTTTGAAGATTGCTACAGGCGCTCAGCGCAGGACGGCTCCCAGCTCTGCCGAAAGCAGCTCCAGAATGCCCTTCACGTCCTCGTCGGCCTCCTGGGCGGTGAGGCTGCGGTCGTCCGCCCGGAGCTCCAGGCTGAAGGCCGCGCTCTTCTTGCCCTCGGGGATGCCCTTGCCGGTGTAGACGTCGAAGAGGCTGACAGCCTTCAGCAGGCCCTTGGCCCCCCGGCGGATGCAGTCCTCCAGCGTTCCCACAGGGAGTGCCCTGTCACAGATCAGGGCGATGTCCCGGGTGACGGCGGGGAAGCGGGGCAGGGGCTGGTAGACCGGTTTGCCGCCCATGCTTGCAAAGAGCGCGTCAAAGCGCAGCTCTGCGGCATAGAGGGGGCAGTCCACGCCGTAGTTCTCCGCCACGGCCGGATGAATCTGACCCAGCACGCCCAGGAGGCGATCCCCGCTGTATACCCTGGCGCAGCGGCCGGGATGATAGGAGGGGTTCCCACGTTCGGCCTCGAAGCGGACGTTTGCAATCCGCAGGCCCTCCAGGACGGCCTCCGTTGCGCCTTTGATGCCGTAGAAATCCATCTCCGGACCGTAAGCGCCCAGAGAGAGAATCTTCGGCTCGTCGGCCATGCCGGAACCGTCGTTTTTGGCGAAATAGGTCCGGCCCAGCTCATAGAGACGGACAGACTTGTTGCGGTAGTGGCAGTTCCGGGCCAGAATCTCCAGCATGGAGGGCAGGGTGGTGGTCCGCATGATGGAGGTGTCCTCTCCCAGGGGATTGAGAATTTTCATGGAGTCCCGGAGGGGGGAGTCCGCCGGGAGATTGATCTTGTCGTAATAGGCAGGGGAGATGAAGGAATAGGTGATGATCTCGCTGTAGCCCGCGGCCCGGCAGAGGGCCCCGGCGGCATTTTCCGCCTGCTGGACGGGACTCCAGCCCCGGCGCTGGTTCAGTCCGCCGGAAAGGGTGTCGGGAATGTTGTTGTAACCATAGAACCGGGCGATCTCCTCCGCCAGGTCCGCCATGCCCTCTACGTCCATGCGCCAGGAGGGAACCTGAATCATACCCCGTTCTCTGACGGTGGTAAAGCCCAGCTTCTGCAAGGTGGTATACATTACGTTTTCCGGCACGTTGATTCCCAGCAGGGCATTGATTTTATCCGGCTCCACAGGGAGGGTCCGGGGCTCGGGAACGTAATTCAGAATGTCAATCACGCCGTCCACAACCTCGCCTGCGCCCAGCAGCTCCACCAGCTCACAGGCCCGGTTGACGGCGGGGAGGGTGTTCAGGATGTCCAGGCCCTTCTCGAACTTGGCCGACGCCTCGGTGCGCATGCCCAGGGCCAGGGCGGTTTTCCGGATACAGGCCCCGTCGAAATTGGCGGACTCGAAGACCACATTGGCGGTATCCTTCACAATTTCGCTGTTCAGCCCGCCCATGATGCCGGCCAGACCCACGGCCCGGGTGTCGTCGGCAATGACCAGCATCTCGGGATTCAGCTTCCGGACATTGCCGTCCAGAGTGGTCAGCTCCTCGCCCTCCGCGGCCCGGCGGACCACGATTTTGCCGCCCTTTACATAGCGGTAGTCAAAGGCGTGCATGGGCTGGCCGTATTCCAGCATGACATAGTTGGTGATGTCCACGATGTTGTTGATGGGCCGGACACCCATGCTCCGCAGCCGCTCCCGCATCCACCTGGGGGAGGGGCCGATTTTTACGTTCCGCACCATCCGGGCGGTGTACCGGGGGCAGAGCTCCGGGTCCGGGGTCTCCACGTCCAGACGCTCCGCGATGGACCGGGCCAGGGGGTTGTCCCCATCCTCGGGGCAGCCCTTCACCACGGGCTCGTGGAGCTTCAGGGGCTTGTCGAAGGTGGCGGAGACCTCCCGGGCCAGTCCGATGACGCTGAGGCAGTCGGGCCGGTTGGGGGTGATTTCGAACTCCACCACATGGTCGTCCGCACCGATGACGGGCTTGATGTCGTCGCCGGGCTTCACGCCCTCCTCGTGCATGACGAAGATGCCGTCGGGGATGCAGTGGGGGAACTCCTTCTGCTCCGCGTGGAGGTCCGCCAGGGTGCAGATGGTCTGGGTTTTGGTGTTGTAGGCCACCAGATCCCCTTGGTGGATATTCTGGAGGCGAATCTGGGGAACATTGCCGTGTTCCCCTCCCCAATCCAGTGCAATGGTCCAGTATCCGCCGCCGTCGTTTATCACCAAATCCACTTGTGCGCAGACCACCGGCCCGAACACCTTATCTCCCGGCTGGATGTCCGCCGGAATGGAGGGTTTGGCCGGGTCCATGGGCTTGTAGTCGTTCAGCAGAGCGGCGGCCTCAATGACGGCATAGGGGAAGTCCCGCTCGTCCAGGCCCAGCTCATGGAGGCCGCACATCATGCCGTCGGACAGCACCCCTCGCAGCTTGCCCCGGGTGATGCTTTTGCCTCCGGGAAGGGTGGAATTATGTTTGGCCACGGGAACCAGGTCGCCCTTGTGGATGTTCCAGGCCCCGGTGACGATCTGGACCGGTTCCGTTTCCCCAATATCCACCTGACAGACCCACATGTGGTCGCTGTCGGGATGGCGCTCCATCTCCTTGATGCGGCCTGCCACAACGTTGGAAATCTCAGCCCCCAGGTCCTCGGTGGTCTCCACCTTGGAGCCGGAGATGGTCATGGCCTCGGCAAATTCCCGGTCGCTGACGGGGCCGATGTCCACGAATTCGGTTAACCATTTACGGGATAGTTTCATCAATAGATTCCTCCTGTTCCCGCCGTTCTGGCGGGGCTGTTTCCCGCGCTGACGCACGGGGTAGATCACAGCTGACATGTCAGCCGGATGATTGCACCCCCCGTTTTCTCTCTTTCTGCGGCGCAGAAAGAGAGAAAACGGGCCGTGCACGGTCCAAAAGAGAGAAAGACGCAAAAGCGCGCAAGAGGTTTCGGCGGTTATATCATGAAAGTCTTTTGTCCGCGGTGTGGTACAAGCGGGGGCTTTGGCGGTTATCGCAAGGAGATGACTTCTCTTTTCGCTGCCGCTGGCCTGGCGTGTCTGTCTCGCTGTTGCTCCTCTGCCGCTTGTCTACTGTGAAGCGGGGCCGGAAGACGGACAGACCTGAAGGTCTGCGGTCAGTCCCATTCGATTTCTTCGCCGCGCTCCTCCACGAACCGGCAGATTGCTTCTTCATCCTCGATCAGAGAACGGACGATGGTTTCAAAGCGCCCGGCCCTGGCCTCGTTCTCCGGTGTCAGGGGCCAGTAGGCCACATACATGTCCGCCTCCGGGTCTGTCTTCATGCCCTCCAGAATGTCCGGGTCCTTCTCCTCCAGATAGCGGCGGAACAGGGCCTCCCAGTTATACCCGTTCATATAGGCGTCCGGGCAGACGGCATTCATCTTTTCGCCGACGGCCATGACCCTGGGGGCTCCGGCCTCCAGGATGACCTCCACGCAGGGGCTGGAGATTTCCTCCAGAGTGAACAGCTTTACATAATCAGACATCTCCGCACTCCCTTAAAACTGTTCCAGGAAGCGCATATCGTTTTCGAAGATCAGCCGCATGTCGCTGATTTTATACTGCCCCAGGGCCAGCCGCTCCAGACCCATGCCGAAGGCAAAGCCGGAGTACTCCTCCGGGTCGATGCCGCAGTTTTTCAGGACCTTGGGATGGACCATGCCGGCGCCCAGAATTTCAATCCAGCCCTCGCCCTTGCAGGTGGGGCAGCCCTTGCCGCCGCACTTGTGGCACTGGATGTCCACCTCACAGCTGGGCTCGGTGAAGGGGAAGTGATGGGGCCGGAACCGGGTCTGGGTCTCAGGGCCGTAGATTTCCCGGATGACGGCGTTCAGCGTGCCTTTCAGGTCCGCCATGGTGATGCCTTTGTCCACCACCAGCCCCTCGATCTGGTGGAACATGGGGGAGTGCGTGGCGTCCACCTCGTCCTTGCGGTAGACCCGCCCGGCGGAGATCATGCGGATGGGCACACCGTGGGTCTCCATGGCCCGGATCTGCATGGGAGAGGTCTGGGACCGGAGGAGGACGGAGGAGTCCTCCGTCAGGTAAAAGGTGTCGGTCCAGTCCCGGGAGGGATGATTTTCCGGGGCGTTGAGCTTGGTGAAGTTGTAGTCGGCCTGCTCGATCTCCGGGCCGTCCATGATCTCGAAGCCCATGTTCAGAAACAGCTCCTTGAGCTCGTCCAGCACGGAGTACATGGGGTGCTTGTGCCCGTGAGAGGGCTTTGTCCCGGGGATGGTGACGTCTACGGTCTCCGCCTCCAGACGGGCCTCCAGGGCCTTTTGAGAGAGGATGGCGGCTCGGGACTCAATGGCCTTTTCCAGGCTGGCCCGGACGTCGTTGGCCAGCTGGCCCATGACGGGCCGCAGCTCGGCAGAGAGACCGCCCATCTGCTTCAGAACGGCGGTGAGCTCTCCCTTTTTGCCCAGGTATTTCACCCGGAGGGACTCCAGGCCGGCGGGCTCCTGCGCGCCGCCGATGGCGTCCAGAGCCCCTTTGCGGATGGCTTCCAGTTGTTCTTTCATACGGTAAAACTCCTTTTTTCGTTCCCGCCCTCCGCCGCCCGGTTCCGCCGGCGGAGGGGAGAAGGATTTTCTTTCAGGTCTGGGCCGGGACGGTCTCCCTGCCCAGCAGAATCTTGACTCCGGTTTTCAGCCGGAAGAACAGAGGGGGCTTCAAAAGCTCCTCCGGGGTCCTGTCCATGGTGACGGTGTACCGGGGCAGGGCGTGGAGCCCCTGGGCCAGGTCCGCGGTCCAGGGATAGGTGACGGCGGAGACGGGGAACAGCTCCCGGATCAGGGCGTCGGCCTCCGGGTCCCGCAGGCCGAAAGGATAGGCGAAAAGGGCAGGGGCCTGGCCGGTGTTTTCCTCAATCAGGTCATAGCTCAGCTGAATATCGTCCAGCACTCTGGCCTGAAAGGCCTCGTCGCTCTCCGCCGGGTCCCGCTGGACGCCGTTGACGCCCCCGGGCTCAAAGCGGCCCTGCCGCTCTCCCAGGTTGTGGCAGAGGTAGGTGTGGGACCCGATTTCCACCAGGCCGGAGTCTGTCATCTCCCGGCACATGGCCCAGGTGATGAAGTCGTCGGCACAGTGTTCCTGCATGAAGACCATGACGGAGATGGCCGCCTTGGCCCGGAGCTCCTGAAGGATGGGAAAGGCCAGCTCGTAATTGCTGCGGTAGCCGTCGTCAAAGGTGACCAGGACGGGCTTTTCCGGCAGGTCCCTCCCCTCCGCCAGCTCCCGGGGGAGGACGGTGGTGTAGCCGTTGTCCTCCAGCCATTGAAGGTCCGCCCGCAGGCGGGAGGCGGTGACGGTCATATCGTTGCAGTCTCCGCCGTCGGGGATCACATGGTGATACATCAGCACCGGCAGGGGCCGCTCCGGCCGGCTGGTGCCCAGGCGGACCAGAAGCGCCGCCGCCAGAAGGGCGAGGGCGGCCAGGAGGGCCAGAAAGGCCAAAAAGAAGAAAACAATGTTCCGGCGGGACAGGCGCAATGGCAGCATCTCCTTTTGCTTTTTGGGGGAGGAAAACAAAGAAAAAAGCCCTCCGCCCCAATCACCTGGGACGAAAGGCAGGGCCCTCCGCGGTACCACCCGGATTCACGCGGACCCATGGCCTGCGCACACTCGAAGGCCCCTGTAACGGAGGGCGGACCGGCCATGTCTCCATGGCGGCTCCCGGGCGAACCAAGCGACGCACCGCAAAGGGCCTTGCAGCCGGCGGACCCTTCTCTCTAAGCGGCGCGGACCTCGCTATTTTCCCGTTCATTGCCAGTATCGAATATTACTTATACCACAGAAAAAAGAGAAAAGCAAGAGGGAAATCAGCGGAGCTTGTTTCAAAAAGCGCAGACGCCGGGAGCCAGGGGGAGAAAAGGGCGGGAAGCGCCGTTTTTGCCCGGAGGATGGATTGCGTTTTTGGAGAAAAGAGGCTATAATCAAAGAGACAAATTCAACGCACAGGAGGCGGGAACCATGAAGCTGGCTACGGCGGCGCAGATGAAGGCGCTGGACAAAAAGGCCATTGAGACCTGGAAAATTCCCTCCATCGACCTGATGGAGCAGGCGGCGGAGGGCGTGGCTCAGGCGGCCCTGGATTTGCTGCCGGACAAGCCCGCCAGATGCCGGGCGGCAGTGTTCTGCGGCGCGGGAAACAACGGCGGGGACGGCATCGCCGCCGCACGGCTGCTGTTCCTGGCGGGTGTGGGGGTCCGGGTGTTCCTGGTGGGCAGCTATGAGCGGCTGACCCCCGACGCTCTGGAGGAAACCCGCCGCCTCAGCGAGTGCGGCGTGGAGCTGGAGCCCTTTGCCCCGGACGGCGGGGAGCAGGCCGCCTGGGCCCGGCGGAGCCATGTGGTCGTCGACGCCGTATTCGGCGTGGGCCTCAGCCGGGACATCGCTCCGGATTCCGCCTTTGCGGCGGCGGTGGACCTCATCAACCTATGCCGGGGCAGGGTGGTGGCGGCGGATATTGCCAGCGGCGTGGCGGCGGACACGGGAAAGGTGCTGGGCCGGGCGGTCCGGGCCGACGTCACCGTGACCTTCACCCTGCCGAAGATAGGGCAGTTCGTGGGAGACGGCGCGGTATATTCCGGCGAGGTGCGGGTCCGGGACATCGGCATCCCCAGGACCCTGGTCCGGGAGATGACCGGACTCATCCAGACTGTGGAGGCGGAGTTTGTCCGCGCCGCCCTGCCGCCCCGGAAGCCCGACGGACACAAGGGGGACTTCGGCAAGCTCCTTGTGGTGGGCGGCGCGGTGGGTTATACCGGCGCGCCATACCTGGCGGCCTCGGCGGCGGTGCGGTCCGGCTGCGGACTGGTGTATCTGGGGGTCCCCGACAGTATCTGGCAGATTGCAGCGGCCAAATGCGTCTCCGCCATGCCCTTTCCCCTGAGCAGCGACTGGAGCGGGAAGCTGGGCCGGAAGGCCCTTTCCGAGGTGCTGGAGAGGCTGGCGGGCTGTAATGTGTTGGCCATAGGCCCCGGCCTTGGCCGGGACGAGGGCACGGCGAAGCTGGTGCGGGAGGTGCTGGAGCAGACAGAAAAGCCCGTGGTTCTGGACGCCGGCGGCATAAACGCCCTGGAGGGACATATAGATAGTTTGGACGTCCGGCGGGACAGGGGCTGGAAAACCGTTCTGACGCCTCACGACGGAGAGTTCGCCCGCGTTGGCGGCGATTTGACCCCCGGCAGGGCAGAGGCGGCCCGGACCTTTGCCCTCCGTCACGGCTGCACCCTGGTTTTGAAGGGACACCGGACGGTGACGGCCACAGAGGCGGGGACGGTGCTGGTGAACACCACCGGGAACTCGGGCCTTGCCAAGGGGGGCAGCGGCGATGTGCTGACGGGGCTGATCGCCTCTCTTCTGGCCCAGGGAGCTACTCCTGTCCGGGCGGCGGCAGGGGGCGTGTGGCTTCATGGACGGGCCGGGGACCTGGCGGCGGAGGCGCTGACGGAGTACTGCGTGACGCCGGAGGATGTGATCGCCCGTTTCCCGGAGGCCTTCACGTCTCTGCAATAATCATGGGAACACGGAGGTCTGCTGATATGCCGTCTGCGCTTCGGACCGGCGGAGCCGTAGGTCTGATACAGGCTGGACGGCGCTTTCTTCCGTGAGGTCCGGGACCTGGAAGGAGTGAGGTCAGCATGGGTGCCGTCAGCCGTGAGGAAATGCACCGTCTGCTGGAAGAAGCTGTTCTATGTGAAAGCTGCGGCGGTTCGGACATTGCGGAGCGGTTCCGTGCAGAGGCGGAAAAAATCCGGTAATTTTAAGAGGACAGGGAGGAAGGACAACGGTGCGCAGATGGATGTGCGTACCAATGATGACCCTGCTGTTTTTGGCGCTGCCGGCCTGCGGCGGCGGAGCGGCGGGGGAGGAGACGGAAGCGGTGGATTTCAGGGACCTCTACCATGACTGCGCAGGCTGCGCCATGGAGGCCGTGGTCACCTGTGATCAGGAGGGCCTGGAGTGGGAAGCCCGGCTTTTCTGCGACTATGTTCCCGGAGGAGAGAGCACCGTCGAGGTACTGGAGCCGGAGACCGTCGCCGGTGTGAAGGCGGTGCTGGAGGAATCCGGCTGGCGGCTGGAGTATGAGGGAGACGTGCTGAACGCCGGAGCCCTGAGTGAGGAGGCGGTCAGCCCTGCCCTGTGCCTGCCGCGGCTGATGAACGCCCTGCGGGACGGATGGCTGCTGGAGGAGAACGAGGAGGCATGGAACGAGGTTCCCTGCCTGCGCCTCACCGTGGACCAGAGCGGCGCCCAGGACGGGAAAATTCTCTCCACCCTCTGGCTGAAGCTGGAGGACGGGACCCCGCTCCGGGGGGAGATTGCCGTGGATGGGGAAATCATTTTGACGGCGGACTTTACGGGCTTCCGTTTTTATGATACAATACCGGAGAACACCGGCTGACAGGGCGTGCCGGTGTTCCGCACACCCCGCCCCTCCGCCGCATAGGATGACGTGGGGCGAGGACGCCGGAATTTTCCTCTCCCTCTCCGCCCGCCTGGCCTGCCGTTTTGAAGACGGTCCCGGCGTGCGGTCTGTTTATGGAAAGAGGCGTATAAATTCCGAACCTGCGTGGGAGAATGAAAGTGGCCTCACCGAGGGGCGCAAAGCCGCATTCGGTGATGGGTACTTCTTTCGGCGGAGTGTGAACTTTGTGGATACGAGTGTCAAGCGCGGCGATATTTACTATGCCGATCTCTCCCCGGTGGTGGGCAGCGAGCAGGGCGGCGTCCGGCCGGTTCTGATTATTCAGAACGATACCGGAAACCGCTATAGTCCCACCGTGATCGCGGCGGCCATCACGTCCCAGACGGGCAAGACCCGGCTGCCGACACATATTGACCTTCCCGTGGACCAGAGCTGCGGCCTGAGCCGGGATTCCGTGGTCCTGCTGGAGCAGGTGCGGACCCTGGACAAAAAGCGGCTGCGGGAGCGGATGGGCCACGTGGAGGAAAATGTGATGATGAAGGTGGATCTGGCGATTGCGGTCAGCTTCGGCCTGCCCCACGACCAGCTGGTGTGACTGGGCAAAACCGGGCCTTCCGGCGGGGTGTTTCCGCACCCCGCCGGAGGGAGCTTCGCGCCCTTGCTGCCGGAGCGGCCCGGGCGTGCAGAGGTCCCGGGAGACAGACAGATGGAGGTACATATGAAAAAAAACAGATGGTTTTTGCGGACAATCGTCCTGCTGGCTCTCAGCGGCCTGCTGATGACCACGGCCACGCTGGCAGCGGAGGCGGGCAGCGGACAGGACCCCCTGGTAACCCTGAGCTACCTGAATGAAACCTTTATGAACACCATCCTCCAGCGGGTGGACCAGAAGATCGCGGAGCGGAACGGGAGCCTGGCCCAGCAGGGCGTCTCTGTGGGAGGAGGGAGCGCGTCCGCGTCCTTCACCGTGGTGACCCTGTCCAGCGGACAGACCCTGACGGGGGACATCGGCTGTGAAGTCATGCTGCGGGTGGGCTCCGCCGTCTGCGTCTCTCCCTCGGACCCCGGCCTCATCGACGAGACCACCGCCGGTACCCTGGCAAACGGCGGGGCTCTGGTTCAGAACCATTTGTACATGATGACCATTGAGGGGCGGGGCGTCCGGGCCTCGGCGGCCACCACCAAGCTGCTGGTCCGGGGCGGGTACACCGTCGCCTGACGGCTATGGAGAAATCGTGGAGCTATTTGCAGCCCCTCCGCATTCCCGGCGGCTGGAGCGTTATGTTCAACCAATTTTCCGCCCTGGACCCCGAAACCCTGCCGCCGGAGGACCGGAGGTGGCTGGTCACCTTCGTCGAGGACATCCTGCACATCTATACAGACCACACCCGCAAGCGAAACAAGCGGGTGGAGACACAGCGCCTTGCCATCGACCTGGGCTGGTATCCCGACGGCGACCCGGAAGGGGCGTTCCGCCTGGAGGCGATTCTGGACGGTGATTGGATAAACCCGCTGCTGTCGTTTACCTCCCGAAGCCGGCAGGAAATCGTGGATACCCTGGAATGCTGGTTATTCCGCGAGTTCATGCCCAACTATTTTATCGAGGAAGAAGTTTTCCGCCGGAACCACCGGAATAGGACATAATGAAAACCGCCGGCGCATAAGGATAGCGCAGGCGGTTTTTTTTAGGAAGGAGGCGGGCTGTATGGACAAGTTTCCGCTGCTGCTGGACGGCGTTCCCTCCGGTGAGCTGACGGCGGAGAGAGAGGCCCTTTACACCTGGTTTACCGCCCGCTGTCCTCTGCCGGCGGAGGAAGGGGCGCTTTGGTGCGCCTGGGCCGTGGGGGACCGGGGGGAGCTGCGCCTGGGTGTTCTGGAGCCCCAGGGGGAGGGAGGCGGCCCGGGGATGATCCGCCGCCGCTTTTCCCGCCAGATGACGGAGCCGCTGGGCCGCGTTCTCCGAGGCGAGGCCCGCCCGGCGGGGCAGAGGGAGCCGGAGCGCTGGGAGAATGCGGCGGCGCCGGAGCGGCTGTTTCGGGCGGCCTGGCTGCGGCAGCGGCTGCGGGGGGTCCAGCCGGGCCTGACCCGGAAGACGGGGGACGGCGTCCGGGAGCTGGCCCTGCCCTATGACGCGAAGAAGCCGTTTCCCCTGACGGCCCTCTTCTGCTTTGCCCGCGTCCGCTCCATCGGAGAGGGCCGCTGGGCGGTGTTCCGCTTTGACAGCGGGGAGCATCCTGTTTTCTAGGGCCTCCTCATATCCCCCGGGCCCGTTCCGGCGGATTTTGCCGTCCGCCCCGGAATGGCCGGCGCGGCAGAAACGGACGGACACCTGTCCGTCCGTTTCTGCCTGCCCCTTCAAATGCCTGACGCAGTCCGGCGGCCCGCCGGTCCGGCCGGGTCTCCAAAGGAACTGAAAAGGGAAATTTTCTAATTTTGAAATTATTGCTGTACAGCCTCGGCAAAGACGTGTTATAATCGGCGGTATAAGGCGGCTGGGAGGACCGCCCCAAAAGAAGCCCGCCGTCGTTCGCTGCGGCGGAGAATCAGGAGGTCTCTTATGAAATGTCCATACTGCGGCTATAATGAGAGCAAAGTCATCGATTCCCGCCCCGCTGAGGAGAACAACAGCATCCGCCGCCGGAGAGAGTGCCTCTCCTGCGCCCGGCGCTTCACCACCTATGAGACGGTGGAGAGCCTGCCGGTGATGGTGGTCAAAAAGGACGGCAGCCGCCAGACCTTTGACCGGGGCAAGGTATTGGGCGGCATGATCCGGGCCTGCGAGAAGCGCCCGGCGCCTCTGGCCTCTCTGGAGAAGATCGCCGCCGAGATCGAGCGGGATCTGCAAAGCTCCATTGAGCGGGAGGTCAGCACCCAGAGCATCGGCGAACGGGTGATGGAGCGCCTGCGGTCCATCGACCAGGTGGCCTATGTACGCTTCGCCTCGGTGTACCGGGAGTTCAAGGATATCGACACCTTTATGGAGGAGCTGAGCAAGCTGCTGGCGGAGAAGGACCAGCACTGAACGGGAACCCGGCCCGCCGGAATTGTTCCGGCGGGCCGGGTTTCTTGGGACATGGGCCGGTATGCGGGGCCTGTTCCGCCGGGAACCGGCGGGGCAAAAGGCATTCACACAAACTCCAGCGTAATGTTGGCGAGCCGGTATACGGGCCGGCCTGCGTCCTTTGCCTTCAGGCGGATGGCATACTCTTTTATGACGTCGTAGCCCGAGGGGATTGTTCCTGTGACTGTCTCTTTTTTCGAGAGATACACGCAGTCCTTCAGCTGCATGACCAGACCGGCAATCAGGCGGGGCAGCTCCTCTGAATCAAAATCGGCTTCATATACGATTTCATCATAGGTGTCGGAGGATACCAGATCTGTTCGGCGCTGGTCGAACAGGAAGCACTGATTGCACCAGTACAGGTGCGCACAGCCTGTTCCGTACAGTGAAACGTAAAAATGTCCGTGTCCTCCATCCAGGGTGACCGCTGTCCAGTTTCGATCTTCCCCGCTGTCATCAATGTGAAATTCCCCGCCGAAAACCGGGTGTAGCAGCCGTTCATATATGGTTTTGAGCTCGTCCATGTCCATAGTGCCTCCCGAACGCAAGCCTGTCTCTGCCGGAATCATTGTACCATGCCAGTTTCCCTCCGGCAACTCCGTTCCCGCAATTTCCCCTTTGCAAAGCACCGGATTTTTGCTATACTGTAGTTCTTGGAACCTGTATTCATAGCCGGGAGATGCCGGATGGGCGGGGATGTGTCCTGTCAAACCGGGAGATCCTCCGCGGCCTGCGGCAGCCCTGACGGATTCAGGGGAAACCGGCGCGGTATGATGGGAAAAAGGCCGTTCAGCGGTTGTAAATACAGGTTCCTGGATGGGAGGGCGTATATGCTGTATCACATTCTGGCCGTAGGCGACGTGGTGGGGGAGCCTGGTCTCCGCCACCTGGAAAGGGTTCTGCGGCCCCTTCAAAAGCTCAAGGACATTGCCTTTACTGTGGTCAACGGGGAAAACGCCTCCGGCGTGGGCCTCACACGGGACCAGGCGGAGCGCATCCGGGACGCCGGGGCCGACGCCGTGACCCTGGGGAATCACAGCTTCGGCAAGCCGCAGATCAGGGACTTTCTGGATGACTCTCCCTGGCTTCTGCGGCCCGCCAACTACACCGGCAGGGCTCCCGGCCACGGCTGCGAAATCTTCGACCTGGGTGGAATCCGGGTCCGGGTCATGAACCTGATTGGCCGCTGTGACCTGGCCTGGGGGGCGGACAACCCCTTCACGGCGGCGGACAGGCTTCTGGCGCAGGGGACGGCGGAGTTCACCCTCGTGGACTTCCACGCCGAGGCCACCAGCGAGAAGCTGGCCATGGGCTACTATCTGGACGGCCGGGTTTCCGCCCTCTGGGGCACCCACACCCATGTCCCCACCGCCGACGAACGGGTGTATCCCAAGGGTACCGGCTATATCACGGACCTGGGCATGACGGGCCCCGTTGAATCGGTGCTGGGCATTGAGCCCTGGCAGTCGGTGGAGACTTTTCTGGGGGGACTGCCGGGGCGGTATAAGCAGCCGGAGGGCCCCTGCAAGATGCAGGGGGCCATCTTCACACTGGACAGCGCCGCGGGCCTCTGCACAGCGGTGGAGCGGGTAGATGTCCGGTAAGCGCGGGAAGCAGGAGAACGCATGAAAGGATGGGACATCGGCGAAGCGCCGGGAAGGGGCGGCGCAAAAGGTCCGCATGGCCCCGGCGGGGAAAAGCCGCTCCGGTACCGCCCCCTCCGGGCGGCGCTGGCGGCGGTGATGCTGGGCACGGTGCTGGTGCGGGCCGTCCGCATCTGCGGAAGCCCGGAAAGCGTGATGGAATGGTATTCCGGCGGAACAGGGCCTGTGTGGGGCCTGATTAAGGCGGCGCTGTTTCTGGGACCTTTCGCCGCGGCGCTGGCGGCGGCCCTGGCCCCCTGGTTCCGGAGTCGGGCTGCGAATGCGCTGTGGGCTGCGGGCTTTTGCGGCGGCGGCTTGTTTACCCTGAACGAGGGCCTGATTCTCTTTGCCCGGGCCATGGGCGGACACAGCGCCTATGTGGGGGCCGAGCCTCTTCTGAGCCTGTTGGTCTGCCTGATTTCCGGTATGGCGCTGCTGGTCCGGTGGCGGGCGAGCTTTCTCCGGAATGGGCGGCGGCCCGGTCCTGAGCCGGGAGGGAGCCGCCATGATTGACGGAGCGAGGCAGTATGTTGGCAGAAGGCTGATCTGGCAGGGACAGGAGATCGAGATCACCAGCTGTTTTTCCTGTTATGAGGGAGAGTATTTTGTATATGTTTTTTCCGGCGATGCGGATAGGAAGCCGCATAAAATCAGCATTTTTGACCGGGCGTTCATGGAGGCGCTGCCCTGATGGCGGCGCGGAAGGCGAATAATAAACAAGAGAAAGAGGAACGAAAGCATGTCTATTCAGAAGGTAAGAGCATATTTGGAGCAGTTCGGCATGTCCGGCCGCATCCGGGAATTTGAGGTCTCCTCCGCCACAGTGGAGCTGGCGGCGGTGGCCGTGGGGGTAGAGGGGGCCCGCATCGCCAAGAGCCTGAGCTTCAAGGTGGGGGAGGAGCCCATCATCATTGTGGTGGCGGGGGACGCCAAAATAGACAACAGCAAATACAAGGCCCAGTTTCACGCCAAGGCCAAAATGCTCACCCATGAGGAGGCACACACCCTCATCGGTCACGATGTGGGGGGCGTCTGTTCCTTTGCCCTGCCGGAGAATGTGAAGGTCTATCTGGATGTGTCCCTGAAGCGCTTTGAGACGGTCTTCCCCGCCGCCGGCAGCGACAACAGCGCCATCGAGCTGACCTGCGAGGAGCTGGAGCGCTGTTCCTCCAACTTTCAGCAGTGGGTGGACGTGTGCAAGGCCTGGCAGCCTGCTCTTTCCTGAACGAAAACGCAGGTAAAATGAAGGCTTGCCTCCGCCCTTCGCAAGGCCTGATTCCCCGGAGACAGAGGGAAAGAATGCCGGGGGAACGACTGGAAATTTTGACAGACGGGTCAGAGCCCGCCCGGCGGCGCCAGTCCGGGCGGCGGCCTCCGCCCTCGCGGAAGGCGCGCGGTTTCGACAGGCGGAGGCCCGGCGGGAGGAGCGGACCATCTTGAACACGGGAGGCGCTGATATGCTCAGATTCATTCATGCCGCGGACCTGCATCTGGACAGCGCCTTCCGCGCGCTGGGGCCCGGAAAGGCGGCGCGGCTCCGGCAGGAGCGGCGGGAAACCCTGTTCCGTCTGGCGGACTATGTGAACGGACATGGCGTGGGGCTGGTGCTGCTGGCCGGGGACGTGTTTGACGGCGGCGGCTATCGGGAGACCCGGGAGGCCCTGGCGGAAGCCCTGGGCCGCATGGAGGCGCAGGTGATGATCGCGCCGGGGAACCATGACTTTTATGGACCGGGCAGCCCCTGGGCGGCGGAGTCATGGCCGGAAAACGTCCACATTTTCCGGGAGAGAACCATGACCGCCGTGGAGCTGCCGGAGTGGGGCGCTGCCGTTCACGGCGCCGCCTTCACCGGCCCGGAGCAGTCCGAAAGCCTGCTGGCGGGCTTTTCCGCGCCCCGGGACGGAAGGTTCCACATCGGACTTCTCCACGGGGAGACGGACTCCTCCGAGGCCCGCTACAACTCCATCCGCCGGGAGGAGATCGCCGCCAGCGGCCTGGATTATCTGGCCCTCGGCCACATCCACAAGCGGAGGGAGCCCTGGAGAGAGGGAAAGACCCTCTGCGCATGGCCCGGCTGTCTGGAGGGCCGGGGCTTCGACGAGACCGGGGAGAAGGGTTTTTATGAGGGAACTGTTGGCGGCGGCGTGACCTTCGTCCCCTTTGCCCGCCGGCGCTATGAGGCGCTGGAGGTGGACGTGACGGGGACCGCGCCCAGGGAGGCGGTGGAAGCGGCGCTGCCGCCGGATACGGAGAGGGACCTGTACCGGATCATTCTGACCGGCGAGACCGGCGAGGCCGGCGGCCGGGCGCTGGAAACAGCGCTGGCGGAACGGTTTTATGTCCTGGAGGTCCAGGACCGCACCCGCCTGGCGGAGGATGTCTGGGCGCGGGCAGGGGAGGACTCCCTGCGGGGCCTGTTCCTCCGGGAGCTGCGGGCCAGGTGGGAGAGGGCCGGCAGCGAGGCGGAGCGGGAGAAGGTGACCATGGCGGCCCGGTTCGGTCTGGCAGCACTGGACCGGCGGGACCTGGGCTGATGAATTTCCCCTGCACCGCGGTTTTTTGTAAAAAAAACTTGCATTTTTGGAAAGAGTATGATATCCTGTTCAGGCTACAAAGGGCGGTCCTCTGCCGTGCGCGTGCCGGAAAACGCCGCAGCGCCGGAGAAAAGCGGCAAGAACGCCTATAAAACAGGAGGAATAAAACCCATGGATCTTATCAAGGAACTGAACAAAGAAGCCCTGGCCAAGGAAACTTCCAAGGTTCAGATCGGCGACACCGTGCGTGTCCACGTGAAGGTCAAGGAAGGCTCCCGGGAGCGTATCCAGGTCTTTGAGGGCATCGTGATTGCCAAGAAGCACGGCGGCATCGAGGAGACCATCACCGTCCGCCGTATCTCCTACGGTGTGGGCGTGGAGAAGGTGTTCCCCATCCACTCTCCCTCCATCGACACTATTCAGGTGGTCCGGAACGGCGCTGTCCGCCGCGCCAAGCTGTATTACCTGCGGGGCCGCGTGGGCAAGAGTGCCAAGGTCAAGGAGAAGCTTTGATCGAGATAAAAAAAGAGAGGCAGGGCCTCTCTTTTTTTATTGGCGGCCCGGGGGAATGGGCGTTTGGGGGAGCGTTCCAGCGGGCCGGAAAGCTGAAGAAGCCGGAAAAGCGCAAAAAATTCGCAGAATCTATTGAGATTCGGGAACAGATTTGGTATACTGATTAAGATTGCATTGCGTTTCCCGGCGGGAACCGGGAGACGCCGGGATTTGGAGGGAGCGGAATGGAGCCAGAAGAAAAGAACGAACAGCAGACGGACCGGGGCGCTTATGAGTGGATGCAGGCCCTGGTGTGCTCTGTGCTGGCGGCGGTGCTGGTGTTCACCTTTGCCGCCCGTGTGGTGGGCGTCTCCGGCGGCTCCATGCGCAGCACGCTTCAGGACGGGGACATGCTGCTGGTGATGAACAGCCTGCTTTGCAGCGGGTTCCGCCAGGGGGACATTGTCATCGCGGCCAAGGCCAGCTTTGAAAACGGCGAGCCCATCGTCAAGCGGGTCATCGCCACGGAGGGCCAGACGGTGGACATTGATTTTGAGACCGGCGTGGTCACGGTGGACGGCGCGGACCTGGAAGAGCCCTATATCCGGGAGGCCACCCACCTGGCGGAGGGGACGGTGTTTCCCGCCACTGTGCCGGAGGGCTGCGTTTTCCTCATGGGGGACAACCGGAACGACAGCCGGGACAGCCGGGAGCCCAGCCTGGGCATGGTGGATACCCGGAATATCATAGGCCGGGCGGTGTGCCTGCTGCTTCCGGGAAAGACGGCGGATACGGACCGCCGGGACTGGCGGCGGATTGGGACGCTGGCCGGGGCGCTCTCATAACACACATCATATCAGGACAGCACGGAGAAAGAGAACCATGAAAAGAGACAGACAAGCGGTTTGGAGCGGGGAGACGGCAGAAAAGAATACAGGCGGAGGCCGGGAGATTTACGAGTGGGTTCAGGCCCTGGTGTGCTCCGTGCTGGCGGTGGTGCTGCTGTTCACCTTCGTCATGCGCCTGATCGGCGTGGACGGCCATTCCATGGTCCCCACACTTCAGGACGGGGACCGGCTGCTGGTGCTGAACGCCGGACTCTGCGGGGATTACCGGCAGGGGGACATTGTGGTGCTGCGGAAGGAGTCCTTCATGGACAGCCTGATTGTCAAGCGGGTCATCGCCACGGAGGGCCAGGTGGTGGACATTGATTTTCTCTCCGGCACCGTCTTCGTGGACGGGACGCCGCTCCATGAGGACTATATCAACGAGCCCACCTATACGGCGGAGGGCACGGAGTTCCCCCTCACCGTGCCGGAGGGCAGCGTCTTTGTCATGGGGGACAACCGAAACCACAGCAACGACAGCCGGGATATCCGGCTGGGCACCGTGGACACCCGCTATCTCATCGGGCGGGCGGTGCTTGTGGCCTTTCCGGGGCCGGACGCTGCGACAGGGGAACGGAATTACCGGCGGATCGGAGGAATCGCCTGATATGGACATCCAGTGGTATCCCGGACATATGACCAAAACCCGCCGGCAGATTGAGGCGGACCTGAAGCATGTGGACATCGTGGTGGAGATCGTGGACGCCCGCATCCCCCTGTCCAGCCGCAACCCGGACATCGACGCCATCTGCGGCGCGAAGCCCCGCCTGATTATTCTGAACCGGGCGGACCAGGCAGACCCCCGGATGAATCAGGTCTGGGCGGACTGCTTCACAAAGGGGCAGGGCATCATGGCTGTGACGGCGGACGCCCGTTCCGGCAGCGGCGTGAGCCGGATGGTTCCCGCTGCCCGGCAGGTTCTGGGGAAGCAGATTGCCCGGTGGAAGGAAAAGGGTCTGGTGGGCCGTCCCATTCGGGCCATGGTGGTGGGGGTGCCCAACGTGGGCAAGTCCACCTTCATCAACAAGGTGGCCGGGCGGAAGTCCGCCAGGGCGGCGGACCGCCCCGGCGTTACCCGGGGCAAGCAGTGGGTCCACGCGGATGCCTCCCTGGATTTGCTGGATACCCCCGGCATCCTCTGGCCCAAGCTGGGAGACCGGCAGGCAGGGCTGAACCTGGCCTTTACCGGAGCGGTGAAGGACGAGATTCTGGACACGGAGACCCTGGGCTGCCATTTGATGGCCTTTCTGGCGGAGCATTACCCGGAGGCGCTGAAAACCGGCTATAAGCTCCCCGCCCTTCCGGAGCGGGAAGAGGGGGAGAACAACGTGGCCTTTGGCTGCCGCCTTTTGGAGACCGCCGGACGGCGGCGGGGCTTCCTGATATCCGGCGGAGAGATCGACACGGAGCGCATGGCAAAGATCCTCTTGGACGAGTTTCGGGGCGGCAGGCTGGGGCGCTTTACCCTGGAGGCTCCGCCGGAGGAGGAATGAGATGAGGCGCGTCGGGCCGGGGCGGTTGACCCGGGGGACTGCCTGTTTGGTGTGGGTGTTTTTCGCGCTGTGTACCGTTGGCGGCGTGTGGATGATTCTCACGGGACGGATGACGGCGGACCCATCGGTGATGGCTGTGGTGGGCATCGCGCCGGGCCGGGAGCGGGTGGCCGAGATATCCTGCTGGCTGGGGGTGGTGGTTTGTGCCGCTTTCACGGTATATTTCGCCTGGCGGACCTTCTATCTGGGCACGGGCCATCTGCTCTATGATGAGGAGATGGCGGTGTTCGTGTTCAGCCGCCGGGAGCGCCGGTCTCTCCGCTGGCGGGATCTGGCGTCCTATGGTGTGACGGTGCGGGACCTGGGGGAGATCGAGCCGCCGGTGATTCCTCTTCTGTGGGGCTTTTTCTTTCAGTTCCCCGACGGGAAGCGTTTTCCCGTGCGGCGGATGTACCAGGGATATGGAGAGCTGCGGGCCCTGCTGGAGCGGAAGGGCCTGCTTGCGGTCCGGAGATAGAGGGGAGACGGCATGGAGCGCGGCGGACGGAGAGGAAGGCGGGCTGCCCGGGCAGCCATGCCGCCGCCTTTCCGGGAGCGGGGTTTCCCGGGGCTCAGGGGTCCGCATGTGCTGCCTGGTGAACGGGCTGTTTGCTGCCGGATTTGGAGACGGTGTGAAAAAGGAGGAACGGGCCATGGACCTGTGGGCCCCGGAACGGGAACAGTGGAATCAGGGATTTGACTGCCTCTGCGGCGTGGATGAGGCGGGGGCGGGCCCTCTGGCGGGGCCGGTATACGCCGCCGCCGTCATCCTGCCCCGGGAGCTGGATATTCCCGGCCTCAACGACTCCAAGAAGCTGACCGCGAGGCGGCGGGAAGCCCTGTACGGTCAGATTACCGCTCAGGCGGTTTCCTGGTCGGCGGCCTTTGTCACGGCGGCTGAGATTGACGAAATGAACATCCTCAACGCCCGGATGCTGGCTATGCAGAGGGCCATTGACGGGCTTGGCATAAGACCGGACCTCTGCCTCATCGACGGCAACCGGGACCACGGAAGCCGCGTGTCCATCACCGCTCCCCATGTGACCCTGGTGGGCGGCGACGGGAAAAGCGCCTCCATCGCGGCGGCGTCCGTTCTGGCCAAGGTCAGCCGGGACCGCTTTGTTTCCGGCGAGCTGGACCGGCAGTATCCCCAGTACGGCTTTGCCGGACACAAGGGCTACGGCACCAGGGCCCATTATGCTGCCCTGGACCAGTACGGCCCCTGTCCGGAGCACCGGAGGACCTTTCTGAAAAAGTGGGAGGCCCGGCGGAGATGAGAAAAAAGGAATCCGGGGACCAGGGGGAGGCCCTGGCCGCCCGGTATCTGGAAGAGCGGGGCTATGAGATTCTGGACCGCCAGTGGCGGTGCCGGTACGGGGAGCTGGACCTGGCTGCCCGTTCGCCGGAGGGGATTCTGTGCTTCGTGGAGGTAAAGCGCCGGGGCGCGGGCTCCATCGGCCTGCCCAGGGAATTCGTGGATGAACGGAAGCGGGCCCGGCTGCGGAGGACGGCGGCGCTGTACCTGGCCGCCTGGGGCGGCGGGGAGCCGCCCGTCCGGTTCGATGTGGCGGAGGTGTACGAGGACAGCCGGGGCGGACTCCGGGTGGAGTATCTGGAAAACGCCTTTGAATAGACGGACAGAGTATCAAAAACCTGAAAAAGGAGTAGATTCAGATGAAATACTACAGCACGCGGGACAGCGCCCTGCGTATCGGCGGGGCGGAGGCCGTGAAAATGGGCCTCTCCCGGGACGGCGGCCTGCTGACTCCGGTGACCATTCCCCAGATTGGGGCGGACTTCCTCAACAGCCTGGTTCACGCCTCCTACCAGCGGCGGGCGGCTAAGGTCATGGCCCTGTATCTCACCGACTACAGCGAGGAAGAGCTGCTGGGCTTCGCGGAAAACGCCTATGGTCCCGATAAGTTCGACCATCCTGCCGCCGCGCCTCTGCGGAAGGTGGACGGCAGCACCCACTGCCTGGAGCTGTGGCACGGGCCTACCTCCGCCTTCAAGGATATGGCGCTCCAGATGCTGCCCCAGCTGCTTTCCGCCGCCCTGAGGAAGACCGGGGAGGACAAGACGGTCTGCATCCTGGTGGCCACCTCCGGCGACACCGGCAAGGCCGCCATGGAGGGCTTTGCCGACGTGCCCCAGACCAGAATCATGGTCTTTTATCCCAGGGACGGCGTTTCCGACGTGCAGAAGGCCCAGATGGTCACCCAGGAGGGCCGGAATGTAGGCGTGTGCGCCGTGGCGGGGAATTTTGACGACGCCCAGGCCGGGGTGAAGCGCATCTTCTCCGACGGGGCCATCCGGAAGACCCTGGCGGACCGGGGCTATTTCCTGTCCTCCGCCAACTCCATCAACTGGGGCCGCATTCTGCCCCAGGTGGTTTATTACATCTCCGCCTACTGCGACCTGCTCCGGGACGGAGAAATCAAAATGGGGGACAAAGTGAACTTCTGCGTGCCCACCGGCAACTTTGGCGACATTCTGGCGGCCTACTACGCAAAGCGCATGGGCCTGCCGGTTGGCAGGCTGATCTGTGCCTCCAACCGCAACGACGTGCTGACGGATTTCCTCCGCACCGGCGTCTATGACAGGAACCGGCCCTTCCACACCACCATGAGCCCCTCCATGGACATTCTGGTGTCCAGCAATCTGGAACGGCTGCTCTTCGACCTCTCCGGCGAGAACGATGCTGAGGTCCGGGGGTATATGGAGGCTCTGAACACCAGCGGGACCTACGAGGTGTCCGGGACCATCAAGGCGGCGCTGAGGGAACAGTTCTGGGCCGGGTTCTGCGATGAGGCGGGCACCTCCGAAACCATCGCCCGGTATTATAAGGAATACGGCTATCTCATCGACACCCACACCGCCGTGGCCGCCCAGGTGATGGAGCAGTACCGGGCTGCCACCGGGGACGGGACGCCGACGGTCTTCGTCTCCACCGCCTCCCCCTATAAGTTCTGCGACCACGTGCTGGAGGCCATTGGGGAGACTCCCCGGGGCAGCGGCGTGGAGCTGCTGGACCAGCTGCACGGGAAGACCGGCGTTGCAATCCCGAAACGCCTGGCGGCCCTGAAGGGCAAGGCCCCCCGCTTCGATCTGACGGCGGAGAAGGCAGAGATGGATGGCGTGGTGCTGGATTTTCTGAAATAAGAAAAGAGGCGGGGAAGAGTGGAGGTCAAGACGCTGAAACGGAAATGGGCCCGGGTCTGGTGGCAGTTCATGGCGGGGGTGCTTCTGTTTGGAATCCTGGGATGTGGAGTATCGGGCGGCGGATCCAGGCTGCTGTGCATGGCGCTGCTGGCCGCCTGCGGGGCGGGCATGATCGTCTGCACCCTGAAGCTGAGCTGCCCCTACTGCGGGAAGGGATGTCCGCGCCCCCCGAGATACGCTCCCTCTGGGAGAACTCAGTACTGTTCCCAGTGCGGCAAGCCTTTCGTCTATGACGATGAAGAAGAAAGGGAGAAACAGTCTTGAAAACGTTGAAACGGGAATGGGCAAAGCTCTACTGGCTCAGCATCATAGCCATCGCGGCGCTGGTGCTGCTGGGCCTGCTGATTTCCAACGACACCCTCCGGGGCGTCTGCCTGATTTTGATCGCGGCCAGCATCGTGGGCATCATTGTCAGCAGCGAGCATCTGAAATGCCCGTACTGCGGCAAGGGGGAACCCCGCTGGCCCCAGGCCCGGCCCTCCGAGAAAACGGTGTACTGCCCCCGCTGCGGAATGCCCTTCATCTACGACGACGAGGTGGGGAAGGAGAAAAAGAAGAAACGGCACTGAGGAGAAAGAGGGAGGGATGAACCGAAATGTCAAGCCGCTGAAACGGAGCTGGGCCCGGGCCTATTGGGTCTGCGCGGCGGGACTGCCGCTGTCCATCGCGCTGATTCTGCTGCTGGGGGCGGGGCTTCCGGCGTGGCTGCTGCCCGGGGCGTTTCTGGCCGGGGCGGTGGTGTGTCAGGAAAAGCTGCGCTGTCCCTGCTGCGGACAGAGCCTGTCCAGCATCCCCAGAGTCCGGAGGGGAACCGGCGGCGTCTGCCGCTACTGCGGCCATACCATTGTCTATAACGATGAAGAGAACCCGGGAACCGGCGGCTGAGGCCGGACCCGGCAAAACGCGGAAAAGGAGGGGCGCCTATGGCCCTCTACGCCATGGGAGACCTGCATCTCTCCCTGACGGCGGACAAGTCCATGGAGGTGTTCGGCCCTGCCTGGGAGCGCTATACGGAGCGCATCGCGGAGTCCCTGGGCCGGCTGGACGCCGGGGATGTTCTGGTGCTGGCGGGGGATACCTCCTGGGGGATGACGCTGGAGGAGGCGGAGGCCGATTTCAGATTTCTGGACCGGTTCCCCTGCCAAAAGTACCTGGTCAAGGGCAATCACGACTACTGGTGGACCACCGCCGCCAAGCTCCACCGCTTTTTTGACGAGAAGGGCATCCGCACCCTGGAGATGCTCCACAACGGCTGCGTGTTCTATGGTGAGTTTGCCGTCTGCGGAACCCGGGGCTGGTTTCTGGAGGAGGACGCCCATAATATAAAGGTGCTGAACCGTGAGGTGGGGCGTCTGGAGACCTCATTGAAGGCGGCGGGGGACCGCCCCGCCCTCTGCTTCCTGCACTATCCGCCTCTCTACCAGGGCTATGAGTGCCCGGAGATTCTGGAAACACTGGAAAAATACCGGGTCCGGCTCTGCTGCTACGGGCATCTCCACGGCTATGCCATCCGCCGGAGATGGGAGGGAAAACGGGACGGGACGGATTTTTCCCTGATCTCCGCCGACCATTTGGGTTTTGTTCCGAAAAAAATTTGCGATTGATGGAAAAAAGACTGGCATTTTTGAAATTTTTCTGTTAAAATACCATCTTGCACCGGCTGTCAGCCGGCGATGAACGGAGGAAAAGACATCATGAGTGTGAAAAGCTGTGAAAAAGTTGAGAAAAGTCAGGTTGCGCTGACCATTGAGGTGGAGGCGGAGGCCTTTGAAGCCGCCATGGAAAAGGCGTATCGGAAGATGAGGGGCAAGATCAACGTGCCTGGCTTCCGTCCCGGCAAGGCTCCCCGGAAGGTCATCGAGGGCATGTACGGCCCGTCGGTCTTCTTTGACGAGGCCATCAACATTGCCTTCCCCGACGCCTATGAGGCGGCTGTGAAGGAAAAGGAGCTTCCGGTAGTGGGATACCCCTCCGTGGAGCTGGTGGGTG
This sequence comes from Oscillospiraceae bacterium, assembly GCA_910575505.1. Classification (GTDB taxonomy): domain Bacteria; phylum Bacillota; class Clostridia; order Oscillospirales; family Oscillospiraceae; genus Oscillibacter. The sequence goes on along the minus strand of CAJTFK010000015.1, from coordinate 50,082 downwards.
AGTGCACCCGGCAGGGCTTCACTTTCAAGGCTGTCGCACCCGTGTATCCCGAGGTGACACTGGGCCAGTACAAGGGCCTGTCCGCCCCCAAGGCGGAGCTGTCGGTGGCTGCCGAGGATGTGGAGCGCCGCCTGAAGGCCCTGGCCGACCGGAATACCCGGTTGGAGACCGTGGAGCGGGAGGCCAGAGAGGGCGATACCGCTGTGATCGACTTCGAGGGCTTCCTGGACGGCAAGCCCTTTGACGGCGGCAAGGGGACCAACCACAGTCTGGAGCTGGGCTCCGGCAGCTTTGTCCCCGGCTTTGAGGAGCAGGTCGTGGGCATGAAGGCCGGCGACGAAAAAGATATCGACATCACCTTCCCCGAGGATTACCATGCGGACCTGGCCGGCAAGGCGGTGGTCTTCAAGGTGAAGTGCAGCAGCGTCAAGGAGAAGGAAGTCCCGGCCATGGACGACGACTTTGCCAAGGACGTCAGCGAGTTCGACACCCTGGAGGAGCTGAAGGCCGACCTGGAGAAGAAAATCAGTGAGGAGCGGCAGAAGGAGATTGACCGGGAGTTTGAAGACGAGCTGATGACCCAGGTGGCCGAGGGCGTTACCGCCGAGGTTCCCGATGCCATGGTGGAGGGACAGGCCCGGCAGTTCCTGGAGAACTTCAAGTCCCAGGTGGCCCAGCAGGGCATCCCCTATGACCAGTATCTCCAGCTGACCGGCATGAGCGAGGCCAAGATTCTGGAGGACGCCAGGGAGCCCGCCCTGCGGCAGGTTCGGATGGATCTGGCCGTGGCCGCCATCATCAAGGCGGAAAACATCACCGTCAGCGATGAGGACGTGGAGGCCGAGTTCAAGCGGATGGCCGACCAGTTCGGCATGGACGTGGAGATGGTGAAGAAGTATCTCCAGACCGATACCATCCGGGATCAGCTGTGCAGCCGCAAGGCCGTGGATATCGTGGTGGAGAACGCTACCGCCGTCAAGCCGGAGGAAAAGCCCGCTGAGGAGGCTCCCGCCGAGGAGGCCTCCGCTGAAAAGCCCAAGCGGACCCGGAAGAAGAAAACCGAGGAGGCCCCTGCCGACGAGGCGGCCGAAAAGCCCAAGCGGACCCGGAAGAAAAAGACTGAGGACGCCGAAAAGCCCGAGGGCGGCGAGAATCACGGCGAATAAGCCCGAATCTTTTCCGGGATACATTTAACAGATTCGACACATTTTCCCATGACGCCTGTGGTATCATGGGAAAATGGTTTATTGGGCATGTCCGCGGGCTGAAAACGGCGGCCTGCCCGGAAAAGACTGGAGGTTATGAAAGTGAGTTTAGTCCCTTATGTTGTGGAGCAGACCAACCGCGGAGAGCGCTCTTATGACATTTTTTCCCGCCTGCTGAACGACCGCATCGTGTTTCTGGGGGAGGAGGTCAACGCCACCACCGCCAGCCTGATTGTGGCGCAGCTGCTGTATCTGGAGGCCCAGGACCCCGACAAGGATATCCAGCTGTATATCAACAGCCCCGGAGGCTCTGTCACCGACGGCATGGCCATCTATGATACCATGCAGTATGTCAAGTGCGACGTCTCCACCATCTGCGTGGGCATGGCCGCCAGCATGGGCGCCTTCCTCCTCTCCGCCGGCGCCAAGGGCAAGCGCATCGCCCTGCCCAACGCGGAAATCATGATCCACCAGCCTTCCGCCGGCACGCAGGGACAGATTACCGATATGGCCATTCACCTGAAGCGACTGGAGACCATCAAGAAGCGGATGAACCGCATTCTGTCGGAGAACACCGGCCGCTCCGTTGAGGAGGTTACCGCCGCCTGCGAGCGGGATAACTTCATGAGCGCCGAGGAGGCCAGGGAATTCGGTCTGATTGACAAGATTCTGGTGAACAAGTCGGAGAAAAAGCCGGAGTCCGAGGGCTGAGTCCCCCGGGCGGCGCGGACCCGGCACCATGTCAGGCATAGAGATAGCAAGAGCTGAGGAGTAATAAGTATGAGCGACGACGGCAAGAAGACCCTGCGATGTTCCTTCTGCGGCAAGCATGAGCAGCAGGTACACCGCATGATTCAGGGCCCCGGCGTGCGCATCTGCGACGAGTGCGTCCAGCTGTGCATGAGTATTTTAAGCGACGGCTATGAGCCACTGGGTCCCGATCCCCTGGAGGATCTTCCGGATCAGCTCCCCACGCCCCGGGAGATCCGGGACATCTTGGACCAGTATGTCATTGGGCAGGAGGAGGCCAAAATCTCCCTGTCTGTGGCGGTTTACAACCACTACAAGCGCATTTTCTTCGGCGGAGACGAGGATGTGGAGCTCCAGAAGAGCAACATTCTGATGCTGGGCCCCACCGGCTCCGGCAAGACCCTGTTTGCCCAGACGCTGGCCCGTATCCTGAAGGTCCCCTTCGCCATTGCCGACGCCACCACCTTGACAGAGGCCGGCTATGTGGGCGACGACGTGGAGAATATCCTCCTGCGTCTGCTCCAGGCGGCGGACTTCGACGTGGAGCGGGCGGAGCACGGCATCATCTATGTGGATGAGATCGACAAGATTGCCCGGAAAAGCGAGAACACCTCCATCACACGGGACGTCTCCGGCGAGGGCGTGCAGCAGGCGCTGCTGAAAATCGTGGAAGGCACCATTGCCAACGTGCCGCCCCAGGGCGGCCGGAAGCACCCCCACCAGGAGTTTATCCAGATGAACACCAAGAACATCCTGTTCATCTGCGGCGGGGCCTTCGACGGGCTGGAGAAAATCATTGAAAAGCGGCTGGATCAGAAGAGCATCGGCTTCGGAGCAAATGTCCAGGGGAAGAAGGACAAGGACCTGGGCAGGATTCTCCACGATGTTCAGCCCCGGGACGTGCTGAAATACGGCATTATTCCGGAGCTGGTGGGCCGTCTGCCGGTCATTGCGCCACTGAACGCCCTGAAGCGGGAGGATCTGGTGCGTATTCTCCAGGAGCCGAAGAACGCTTTGGTGAAGCAGTACAAAAAGCTTCTGGAATACGATGACGTGGAGCTGGTCTTTGAGCCGGAGGCGCTGGACGCCATCGCAGACAAGGCCATTGAGCGCAACATCGGCGCCCGGGGCCTCCGGGCGGTGATGGAAGGGATGCTGACTCAGATTATGTACGACATCCCCTCGGACCCCACCATCGTCAAGGCTGTGGTAACCCGGGACTGCGTGGAGGGCAAAGGCCAGCCCACACTGACCCGGAACCCGGACAAAATCAACTATTCCGTAAAACTGAACACCGGCAAGGGCGGAAAGTCCCGCAAGTCATCCCCGAAGTCGGCGTCTTGAACAGTGAGCGAAAAGAGGAAGGGGCCCCCTTCCTCTTTTTGGTCCATCGTGGATGGCGGCTCGCTCCGGTTCTGCCGGAAGCGGAGGAATGCGCGGCGGATGAGACCGAAGCGCTGGACCAGGACAGGCAGATGGAGATACTTAGACGCATTCCGTCCGGCGGACTCGCCGGAGGAGAATCCGGCGTTTGCCGCCGGCGGCTTGATGTATCCCGGCTGTTCCGGCGCGTCCCGGAAAACGGATGGTCATTTCGGTGCAGGGGCGGCGTATGATTGATTGCGGGACCGGCGGAGAACTGCGCCGGTTTTCCGGGGACGCCGGTGTCTGCGGCGTTCTTATGGCCCATGGAAAATGGAAATTTCTATACAAAAAGCAATTTACTAAGCGGATAAATCCTTTTTGTATACATAGTTTGAGGGCTGCACCGGCCCGTTTGGCGGTTGTGAGCGGAAAGCCTCTGAGTTCTGCCGGTGCGGAATGTACGATTCCCGAATTTATGATTCAGAAATCATACATTTGAGGTCAGCTGTTTTGTTCGCTGTCATAAACGGCGGCAACCGCAAAACATGGCACATATTACTTCTGACCTTTCGGTTCGGAAGTAATACATGGCGGCCGGCTGCTCAGGCACATTGGATATTATCAGAAAGACGCAGGGAACATAAAGAGAGAAAGAGGCCCCTGGAAAGGAGCAATCCTATGGAAATGGAAGCAATTACCATCAATGTCCCCGTTCTGGCCCTTCGGGGTCTGACGGTATTCCCCCACATGAACCTGACTCTGGATGTGGAACGCCGGGCCTCTATTCTGGCGCTGGAGCGGGCCATGGAGGCGGAGCAGGAGATCTTTCTGGTCACCCAGCGGGAGGTCGGCGTGGAAGCGCCGGAGGAGAAGGACCTCTACGCCATCGGCACGGTATCCCGCATCCGGCAGATTCTGCGGCTGTCCGCCGGGTCTGTCCGCTGTGTGGTGGAGGGCCGCCAGCGGGCCCGGCTGCGCCGGCTGTGGCAGGCCGCGCCCTATCTCCAGGCCAATGTGGAGCTTTTGAACGAGGGGGGCGAGAAGGAGGCCCGGAGCCCCCGGACGGAGGCGCTGCTGCGGCAGACCTGGAATCTGTTCAGCGAGTATGCCCAGATGGCGGGCAGCGTGGCGGACGAGGTAGCCGCCACGGTGATGGACTGCCGGGACCCGGGGTATCTGGCGGATTTCATCGCTCAGAACATCGCCCTGCGCCACACAGACAAGCAGGAAATTCTGGAGGAGCCCTCTCCCTTCGTCCGTCTGCGGAAGCTCAACGGCCTGCTGGCCCGGGAGTGCAACATCCTGGGCTTCGAGCACGAGATGGAGGGAAAAATCCGGGATCAGCTGGTTCGGACCCAGCGGGACCAGATCCTCCGAACGCAGATTCGGGTGCTTCAGAACGAGCTGGGAGAGGATGAGGACGACGAGCTGGACACCTACCGCCAGAAGATTCAGGCTCTGGGTCTGGAGGAGGAAACGGAGCGCCGCCTGCTGAAAGAGGTGGACAAGCTGTCCCGCCAGCCCTACGGCAGCGCCGAGGCCTCGGTCATACGGAATTATCTGGACGTGTGTCTGGAAATGCCCTGGAATCAGGAGACGCGGGAGCGGGTCAGTGTGGACGCCGCCCGAAAGGCGCTGGACAAGGACCATTTTGGTTTGGAAAAGGTGAAGGAACGGATTTTGGAGACCATCGCTGTTCGCCAGATGAATCCCGAGGGCAAGGGGCAGATTCTCTGCCTGGTGGGCCCGCCGGGTGTGGGCAAGACCTCCATTGCCATTTCCGTGGCCAAGGCGCTGAACAGGAAGCTGGCCCGGCTGAGCCTGGGGGGCGTCCGGGACGAGGCGGACATCCGGGGCCACCGCAGGACCTACATAGGGTCCATGCCCGGACGGGTTATTGAGGCCATTATCCGGGGCGGCTCCATGAATCCCCTGCTGCTGCTGGATGAGATTGACAAGCTGGGCAGCGACTACCGGGGAGACCCCGCCGCCGCCCTGCTGGAGGTGCTGGACAGCGAGCAGAACCACGCGTTCCGGGATCACTACCTGGAGGTTCCTGTGGACCTGAGCCGGGTCATGTTCATCACCACCGCCAACACCACCGACACCATCCCCCGGCCTCTGCTGGACCGGATGGAGGTGATCCGCCTCTCCAGCTACACGGACGAGGAAAAGGTGCAGATTGCCCGGCGGAACCTGCTGCCCAAGCAGATGGCGGAGCACGGACTGAAGAAGACCGCCCTGCGGGTCGGCGACGACGTGCTGCGGGCCATCATCCGGGACTATACCCGGGAATCCGGCGTGCGCCTTCTGGAACGGCGGCTGGCAGCCCTGTGCCGCAAGGCGGATATGGCGCTGCTGAAGGGCGGCGTCAAGCGCCTGACCGTGACGGAGGAAGCGCTCCCCAGGCTGCTGGACTGCCAGCCCTACCCCCCTGCCGTTCACACGGAGAAGGAGGAGACCGGCGTGGTGAACGGTCTGGCCTGGACAGAGAGCGGCGGCGAGATTCTGGAGGTGGAGGTCAATGTGATGGAGGGAACCGGCAAGCTGGAGCTGACCGGCAACCTGGGAGACGTCATGAAGGAGTCCGCCCAGGCGGCGCTGAGCTGCCTCAGAAGCCGGGCCGCAGTGCTGGGCATTGAGGCGGAATTCTACAAGACCAAAGACATCCACGTGCATTTCCCGGAGGGGGCTGTGCCCAAGGACGGGCCCTCGGCGGGCATTGCCGTCACCACCGCCATGCTTTCGGCTCTGACGGAGCGGAAGATCAAAGCAGGCATTGCCATGACGGGAGAGGTGACTCTCCGGGGCCGTGTTCTGCCCATCGGCGGGCTGAAGGAAAAATCCATGGCCGCTCTCCGCTGCGGCATCGGCACAGTGCTGATTCCCAAGGATAACGTCCGGGACCTGGAGGAAATCGACCAGACGGTGCGGGCGGCGTTGCGGTTCGTGCCGGTGGAAACGGTGGACCAGGTTTTTGCCGCGGCCCTGGTTCCGGAGCCGGACCCGGTGCGGGAAGAGGTGGCGGAACATGTGAGTGCATTTGCGCCTCTGGGCCGGGAGAGCGAACCGGTGCTGCGCCAGTGAAGAACGAACAAAAGGCCGGGAATTCCGGCCTTTTGCCGAAAGAAGGAAAAGGAGTCTGTATGCCTCTGAACTTTGGAAAAGCGGAATTTGTCCGGTCCGCTGCCGGCGCGGAGCAGTTTTTCTGGGACGGACTGCCTCAGTTTGCCTTCGCAGGGCGGTCCAACGTGGGGAAATCCTCTGTCATCAACCGTCTGGTGGGCCGGAAGAACCTGGCCTATGTGGGGTCCTCTCCGGGAAAGACCACCCAGATCAATTATTTTTCCGTGGACAGGCGGGCCTATCTGGTGGATCTGCCGGGCTACGGCTATGCCAGGGTTTCCCGGGCGGAAAAGGAGCGCTGGGGCCGGCTGATGGAGCGTTATTTTCAGGAGGCCCGCATGACCGCGGGGGTGCTGATTGTGGACATCCGCCACAAGCCCACGGCGGACGACGTGACAATGCACAGCTGGTTCCGGGAGACGGGCTGTCCGGAGCTTATTGTGGCCAACAAGCTGGACAAGCTGAAGCGCAGTCAGGTGGAGCCCGCCCTTGCTCTGATTCGTGAGACCCTGGAGCTGGGGGAGGGGGATGTGCTGATTCCCTTCTCCGCGGAAAAGGGCACAGGAAAAGAGGAGCTGATAGGACTGCTGAACACCGCCTGCGAAGGCTGGCGCGGATGAACGGCCTGCGGAACGTGCCCCGAAGCCCCGGAGAATGCCGGAAGCCTTGGGAAGTGCGCTGCCTGTCATATGGAGGAACAGGAGGGGGGACCCTATGAAACGCTGCTTTGTGTTTGCCGCCGGAAGCTATTACGGTCTGCGGGAGCGCCCCGGCGATCCTGGTGATTTCGTTATCGCCGCAGACGCGGGCTACCGGGTCTGTCTGGAGGAGTGCATCCGTCCGGACCTGCTGGTGGGGGATTTCGACTCTATGGAGCCCCCGGCGGACTTCGCCCGGGTCCGCCGCCTGCCGGTGGAGAAGGACGACACCGATACCCTGGCCGCTCTCCGGGCGGGGCTGGAGCGGGGCTGCACGGATTTTCTCATTTACGGCGGCACCGGCGGCAGGCGGCTGGACCACACCCTGGCCAACCTCCAGTCCCTCCTCTTCCTCCGCCGCCGGGGGGCCCTGGGCTTCCTGTTCGACAACGATTTCCTTTGGACGGTCATTGAAAACGGGGAGGTCCGTGTGGCGAGGACGGTGGAATGGGGCCTGCTCTCGGTGTTCTGCCTGGGGGACCGGGCGGAGGGCGTGGACGAGTCCGGCGTCCAGTATCCCCTGAGCAATGCCGTGCTGACGCCGGAGTTTCCCCTGGGCGTCAGCAACCACATCGTGGAGCCCACGGCCCGGGTCTCCGTCAGGAGAGGCGCTCTGGCGGTGGGCTGGGAGCTGCCGCCTCTGGCATGAGGACGTTCCCCCGGCGGAAAACTGCATCAATCAGAAACTGGCCGCCGCTCCGTATGGGGCAGGCGGCCAGCTGTTTGCCCGGCAGGGGTACACCGTTAGACTAAAGATAGAATAACGATATGACAAAAGTGTTGTTGTGTATTGCAGAAAGTTCATGTATAATGAACAATATCAGAAAGGTCGACCTTTCCGGAAATCAACAAATACCGTGGGACCGGAGCGGGCACGGGGCAAGGAGTATTTATGGCAGCATTTACCGTAAACGGCAAACCTGTGACCGTGGAGAAAAACCAGAAGCTCATCCGCTTCCTGCGGGACGTCCTGGGCCTGACCTCCGTAAAGGACGGATGCAGCGAGGGGGCCTGCGGCACCTGTACGGTGCTGATTGATGGAAAGGCCGCCCGGGCCTGTATCCCTCAGACGGACAAGCTGGAGGGAAAGAGCGTCGTCACGGTGGAGGGCCTGACGGAGTTCGAGAAACAGGTCTATACATATGCCTTCGGCCATGCCGGGGCGGTCCAGTGCGGATTCTGCATTCCCGGCATGGTGATGTGCGCCAAGGGCCTTCTGGACATGAATCCGAATCCCAGCCGGGAGGAGGCGGCCTTTGCCATTCGGAACAACATCTGCCGCTGCACCGGATACGTCAAGATCATTGACGCCATTTTGCTGGCGGCGGAGTGCTTCCGGACCGGGACCGTGCCGGAGAGCCCCAGAGACTGGTCTCTTGGTGCACGGGTCCCCCGGGTGGACGTGGAGGAAAAGGTGACGGGGACTGGCGTCTATCCCGACGACATCTATCTGGACGGCATGATCTACGGCAGCGCCGTCCGTTCCCAATATCCCAGGGCCCGGGTGCTGGCCATTCACACGGAAGAGGCCGAGGCCCTGCCCGGCGTGGTGGGGGTGTTCACCGCCGCCGACGTGCCCGGCAGCAACAAGGTGGGCCATCTGAAACAGGACTGGGACACCATGATCGCCGTGGGGGACATCACCCACTATCTGGGGGACGCCATCTGTCTGGTGGCTGCTGAAACGCCGGAAATCCTGGCTCAGGCCAAGTCTCTGGTACGGGTGGACTATGAGGAGCTGCCCATGGTCCGCAGCCCCCGGGAAGCCATGCTGCCCGACGCACCCCTGGTACACCAGGAGGGAAATCTGCTGGCCCACAAGCACATCCAGCGGGGCAACCCGGCGGAGGCCATTGCCAAGAGCAAGCACGTTCTGACCCAGCGGTTTTCCACCCCCTGGACGGAACACGCCTTCCTGGAACCGGAGTGCGCCGTGGCCTACCCTGACGGGGAGGGGGTCATGATCCTCTCCACCGACCAGGGCGCTTATGACACCCAGCACGAGACCATGAAGATGCTGGGTCTGCCGCCGGAACTGGTGAAAGTCCGCAACTGTCTGGTGGGCGGCGGCTTCGGCGGCAAGGAGGACGTGACGGTCCAGCATCACGCCGCCCTTATCGCCTACCTGACCAAGCGACCGGTGAAGGTGAAGCTGACCCGGGCCGAGAGCCTCCTGATCCATCCCAAGCGCCACCCCATGGAGATGGAATTTTCCCTGGGCTGCGACGAAAACGGCATCATCCAGGGGGTGGCCGCTGAGGTCATCGCCGACACCGGGGCCTATGCCTCCCTGGGCGGGCCGGTGTTGGAGCGGGCCTGCACCCACGCCGCCGGGCCCTATAATTACCAGAACTTTGAGATTGACGGCTGGGCCTACTACACCAACAATCCCCCCGCCGGGGCCTTCCGGGGCTTTGGCGTCACCCAAACCTGTTTCTGCATCGAGAGTCTTTTGAACCAGATGGCGGACATTGTGGGCATCAGCCCCTGGGAAATTCGCTGGCGCAACGCCATCCGCCCCGGGCAGGAGCTGCCCAACGGCCAGATCGTGGATGCGTCCACCGGTCTGGCGGAAACACTGGAGGCGGTGAAGCCCTATTATGACGCCGCGCCCTATGCCGGCATCGCCTGTGCCATGAAGAACGCCGGCGTAGGCGTGGGCATTCCGGACACGGGCCGGGTGCGTCTGGCAGTGGAGGACGGAAAGGTCCACATTTTCGCCGGGGCCTCTTGCATCGGCCAGGGTCTGGGCACCGTGCTGACCCAGATGGTCTGCACCCAGACGGGTCTGGGACCGGAACAGATTGTCTACGAGCGGTCCAATACCTATTCCGCCCCGGATTCCGGCACCACCTCCGGCTCCCGTCAGACCCTGTTTACCGGCGAGGCCTGCCGCCGGGCCTGTCAGGACCTGCGCTCCGCCCTGGAGACCGCGGGGCTGGAGAGCCTGAACGGGAAGGAATTCTATGGCGAGTACCTGGGCAAAACGGACCCCCTGGGGGCGGACGTGCCCAACCCCGTCAGCCACATCGCCTATGGCTACGCCACGCAGGTGTGCGTTCTGGACGACGAGGGCAGGCTGAAACAGATCATAGCCGCCCATGACGTAGGCAGGGCGGTGAATCCCCTGTCCGTGGAGGGACAGATCGAGGGCGGCGTGGTCATGTCCATGGGCTACGCCCTGACAGAACGCTATCCTTTGACAGACTGCAAGCCCACGGCAAAATTCGGCACCCTGGGCCTGTTTCGGGCCAATCAGATCCCGGAGATCGTGCCCATTATCGTGGAAAAGGAGGGGCTGGATGTGGCCTGCGGAGCCATCGGTATCGGGGAGATCACTTCCATTCCCACTGCCCCCGCCATTGCTGACGCCTATTTCCGCTACGACGGACGGTTCCGCACGTCGCTGCCCCTGGAGAATACGCCCTACACCCGGAAATGACCAGCGATTACGAACGGCGGCTGTGGGAGCGCATGGACCGTTTCTGTCTGGGGGCGTCTAAACGGCTTTCCGAAATCGAGACCTTTCCGGAAGATGCGGCGGAGGCGGTTTTGCGGGAGATTCTGGAAACCGGCTGCCTCAGCCAGAACGCCGCCAACATCGAGGCGGCCCGGCGGGAGATGCTGCGTTTGCCGCCGGACTGGGTGGCCGCACATCTCCCCAAGGTGGTCCCGTCGTGTCTGTTTCAGGAACCGGAATGGCAGGAGTGGGAGTTTCGGAGGGCGGCAGAACTGCTGCGGGCGGCTTTTCCGGCGGCGCTTGCGTGGCTGATAAACTACGCAAAAACCCTGAACAATCCGGAGGTGGACGAAGCAATCGCGGACTTTGGGGACAAAAAAGAAACAGAGGACGTTACCGCCCCCTGAATCTTCTCTGTTCACGTTCTGCGCTCAGCTCTTCCATAGCCCTCGGCGTATCCACGTCGGTCAGCTCCTCTTCCGCCGCTTCCAGAAGGATTAAATTCGCCTCGTGCCGTCGGATGACGGTATTTCCGCCCCGGTCCTCCTCCAACTCCCTCAGCTCCGGAAAGAGCCGGGCGGGAAAGACGCAGGGATTGCCCCGGACGCCGTCGTGCGCCAATGCGGCGATTTTCTCCGGCTGAGACTCCCACAGCCGCACCAGCGCCGCCACGGTCTCCCGCTTCAAAAGGGGTTGGTCGCTGACCAGGAAGAGGGCCCCGCTGCAGTCCCCCAGGGCGTCAAGGCCCAGTTTAATGGTGTGGCTGATGCCCCAGTCCGGGTGCTCATTACAGACGGCGGTGAACTGGAATTCTGCGGCCAGCTCCATGATTTCCGGGTATTGAGTCACCACGGCCACGGTGTTGAACATCTTGGAGGGCACTGCCTCCAAGGCGCGATGAATCAGACTCCGGCCCTGGAGCTCCGCCGCCAGCTTGTTGTCCCCAAAACGGGCGGCATTCCCCGCCGCCATAACCACACAGCCCAATTTCAATGTATCCATTGCATCCCCCAATTGTTATTTTGTTAAGACAGGAACGAGGAGACAGAAGAGATTCCGTCATCAAGCGGTTCCGCGGCGGAATATCCGTATCTCCCGCTTAGTATATCCTGCTTTTGACAAAAACGCAAATTTTCTTCCCATATTGATCATCTATCCCCTGTGTTGTGTCTGAAAAAGGAGGGTTCCCATGAGCAAAAGCGTCGGCAAAAGCGTGACCCGGGTGGACGCCTATGAAAAGGCCACGGGCCGCGCCAAATACACGGATGATCTCTGCGGCCGCGAAGCCATGATTGTGAAAATCTGCCACTCCACCATTGCCCACGGCTTTGTCACGTCCATTGACAAAGCGGAGGCGGAGGCCATTCCCGGCGTGGTGAAGGTGCTGACCTGCTTCGACGTGCCGGACATCCCCTTTCCCACGGCAGGGCACCCCTGGTCCACGGACCCCCACCATCAGGATGTGGCAGACCGGCTGCTGCTGAACCGGCATGTCCGCTACTACGGCGACGAGGTGGCCGCGGTGATTGCCGAGGACGAGGTGGCGGCGGCCCAGGCCGTCCGGGCCCTCAAGGTGGAATATGAGGAACTGCCCTTTGAGCTGGACGTCCAGAAGGCCATGGAGGAGGGCGCTCCCCAGCTTCATGAGAAGTATCCCCATAACATTCTGGCCCACTCCGACATCCGCCGGGGGGACTACGAGACCGCCCGGCAGGAGCCCGGCCTGATCAGGGTCGAAGGCTGGTATGACACCCCCACGGTCCAGCACTGCCACATTGAAAATCACGGCTGCTTCGCCTATGAGGAGGCGGGCCGGATGGTGGTGGTTAGCTCCACCCAGATTCCCCACATTGTGCGCCGGGTGGTGGGGCAGGCGCTGGGCATCCCCTGGGGCAAGGTCCGCATCATCAAGCCCTACATCGGCGGCGGGTTCGGCAACAAGCAGGACGCCCTGTATGAACCTCTGTGCGCCTGGTGCTCCGCGCAGATGGGAGGGCGGCTGGTAAAGCTGGAGTGTACGCGGGAGGAGACCTTTGTCTCCAACCGGGTCCGCCACGCCATTCGCACCCATATCATTTCTTACGTCCGCCCAGACGGCACCCTTGCCGCCCGGAAATTCGAATCCTTTTCCAATCAGGGGGCCTACGCCTCCCACGGCCACGGCGTCAATGCCAAGGGCATGAACGCCTTCCCTCAGCTCTATCCCTGTGAAAATCTGGAGTGCGACTGCTGGACGGTGTACACCAACCGGCCCGCTGCCGGCGCGATGCGGGGCTACGGCATCCCCCAGGCCATGTTTGCTGGGGAGAGCCACATTGACGATATCTGCAAGGCCGTCGGCATCACACCTCTGGAGTTCCGCCGGAAGAATCTGATGCCCGTGGGCTATGTGGACGGCTTTTCCAAAAACGAGCTGTACAGCGACACCTTCAGCCAGTGCATGGAGAAGGGCATGGCGGCCATTGACTACCGCCGGAAGTATCAGGAATACCAGCAGCAGACCGGCCCCGTCCGCCGGGGCGTGGGGGTGGCGGTGTTCTGGTACAATACCGCCGTGTGGCCCATCTCTCTGGAGTCCTCCTCCTGCCGGATGGTGCTGAATCAGGACGGCTCTCTCCAGTTCCAGACCGGCGAGACGGAGATCGGCCAGGGCTGCGACACCGCCTATTCCCAAATGGTGGCGGACGCCGTGGGCATTCCTCTGAAAGACGTCCATGTGGTTTCCACCCAGGACACCGACGTGACCCCCTTCGGCACCGGTGCCTATGCTTCCCGGCAGACCTACATCGGCGGCTTTTCCATCATGCAGACGGCTCAGGCCCTTCGGGAGCGCATTCTGACCGTCGCCCACGAACAGACCCGGATGCCTGTGAGCAATCTGGACCTGGCAGACGGCCAGATCATCCGGAAGAGCGACGGCCGGGTGCTGAAATCCCTGGGAGACCTGGCCACGGAAAGCCTCTATTCCCTGGAGCACAGCCAGCACATCACCGCCGAGACCACCGCCCAGATCAAGAGCAACGCCTATTCCTTCGGCTGCTCCTTCGCGGAAGTCGAGGTAGACATCCCCATGTGCAAGGTGAAGCTGCTGAACCTGGTAAACGTCCACGACTGCGGTACCCTCATCAACCCCGCCCTGGCCGAGGCTCAGGTCCACGGCGGCATGTCCATGGCCATTGGCTACGGCCTCAGCGAGGAGCTGAAATTTGACGAAAAAACCGGCAGGCCTCTGAACAACAACCTGCTGGACTACAAGCTGTCCACCTTCATGGACCATCCCACCCTGGAGGCGGAATTCGTGGAAAACCCGGAACCCACCTCTCCCTACGGCACCAAGGCCCTGGGCGAGCCTCCGGCCTGCTCCGGAGCCCCGGCCATCCGCAACGCCATTTTGAACGCCACCGGCGTGGCCATCAACTGCTGTCCCATCACACCCCATGTGCTGTATCGGAAATTCAAGGAAGCGGGACTGATTGAGGATTAGGAATTAGGAGTGAGGAATTTACCGGAGTTATAAAACCTGCCGGTCGAATATGAATTTCTAGTTCCCTCATTTCGATGTTTCCTATTACAGGAACCAGCTCCAACATTTCTAATTCCTGATTTCTCATTCCTCATTAAAAGGAGTACATTATGTATGACATGAAAGCCCTGTATCAGGCCAGGACCGTAGCCGACGCCGTGGCCCTGCGCCTCGCCCACCCCGAGGCCCAGATCATCGCCGGAGGCTCCGACGTGCTGGTGCAGATGCGGGAGGGCAAACGGGCCGGGGCGGAGCTCATCTCCATCCAGACGCTGGATGAAATCCGGGGCGTCTCCCAGGATGAGGACGGAACGCTTCGTATCGGCTCCCTGACCAGCTTTTCCCATATCACCCGGGACCCCCTGATCCGGAAGTATATCAACGTCCTGGGGGAGGCCGTGGACCAGGTGGGCGGGCCCCAGATCCGGAACATCGGCACCATCGGAGGAAACACCTGCAACGGCGTGACCTCCGCCGATTCCGCCTCTACCCTCTTCGCCTGGGACGCCATTGTGGAACTCACCGGCCCCGGCGGCGTCCGCCGCCAGCCCATTCAGGAGTTCTATATCCGGGCCGGCAAGGTGGACATCCGGGAAGGCGAGCTTCAGACCGCCATTCTCATTCCAAAAGAGAGCTGGGAAAACTGCTTTGGACACTATATCAAGTACGCCATGCGGAACGCCATGGATATCGCCACCTTGGGGACCTCCGTCAACGTCCGCCTCTCCGCCGACCGGAAATCTGTGGAGCGGGCCCGGGTGGCCTTCGGCGTGGCGGGACCGGTGCCCCTGCGGGCCAAACATGCGGAGGAACTGGCGGCGGGCCGGCCGGTCTCCATGGACCTGGCGGAAGCCTTCGCCCAGGCGGTGAAGGAGGATATCAGCCCCCGGGACTCCTGGCGGGCGGCAAAGGACTTCCGCCTCCACATCGCTGTGGAGAGCGCCAAGAGGGCCTTCATTGAGTCTGTGAAACTGGCGGGAGGTGACCTGTGATGGAGAAGCATACCATCCAATATCAGACGCTCCATTTCAGCCTCAACGGAAAGGACGTGGAGCGGACCGTGGACGTCCGGGCCAGCCTGACGGACATGCTGCGAAACGACTTCCGGATGACCAGCGTGAAAAAGGGCTGCGAGGTGGGGGAGTGCGGCGCCTGCAACGTCCTCATTGACGGAGAGGCCTTCAACTCCTGCATCTATCTGGCCGTCTGGGCGGAGGGAAAGAAGGTCCGGACTCTGGAGGGTCTCCTGGGACCCAACGGCGAGCTCTCCGACATTCAGCAGGCCTTTGTGGACGAGGCGGCCATTCAGTGCGGCTTTTGCACCCCCGGATTCATCCTGACAGCGGTGGAAATTCTGGAAAGCGGGAGAGAGTACACCGATGAGGAATTGCGGAAACTCCTCTCCGGACACCTGTGCCGCTGCACCGGCTATGAGAACATCCTCCGGGCGGTGAAAAAGACCATGCTCCGCCGTCTGGGGAAACCGGACGGGCTGTAAATTGTGAACAAACCGCCAGAAAAAGTCCGCGTGTGAAAGCGGGGCGTCTGACTCCCACACTGCGGAAGGACGCCCCCTTTCCCGGAGAGAGGACAGGCGTTGCAAAAGCCTCTTGCGGCATCTATAAAATTTTGCTATAATCAGAGATGTTTCAAAGCGCGGAAGAGCAAAACGCATGGAGCGGCTGAAGGCTGCGAACTGCCAGAGGCGGCGCAAAAAAGGAGGTCCATATGGTCATTCACGAATCCGCAGAGGATTATCTGGAGTCCATCCTGATCTTGCAGGAGCAGTGTGGACAGGTCCGGTCCATCGACATCGTCAACAAACTGGGTTTTTCCAAGCCCAGCGTCAGCATCGCTATGAAAAAACTGCGGGAAAGCGGATATATCAATATGGCCTCCGACGGCTGCATCACCCTGAATGACAGCGGCATGGAAATCGCCAGCCGCATCTATGGACGGCACAAAACCATCACCAAGCTGTTTGAGCTGTTGGGGGTCTCCCCCGAGCAGGCGGCGGCGGACGCCTGCAAGGTGGAGCACGACCTCAGCGAGGAGACCTTTGGACGCATCTGCGCCTTTATTGATGAGCGAACCGGACAAAACATCCCCTGAAAGGGTCGACCTCTCACAGGTTCGACGAAAACCGCCGATGCTGCCCCACTTGTTTTCGGATATTTTCACAAAAAATGACAGGAAAGTTTTCTGCCGGCGGACTTGTATTTTAAAAGCCCCTCCGGTATAATAAACGTGTAACTACCATACAGAGAAGATGGCTGCAACGAAGTGCTTCGCGCACGGGCCGGGGCACCTGTCTTTCCCTGGATCTGATAGGTGTTTCAAACCCCAGACGGGTTTGAGGCGCCTTTCTTTTATGTGCGGCCGGAGGCCGCAGGAGACTTTTGGCACCTGCGGCCCAGCGCCGCGCAAGGATGGAGAAAGGAGATCTTTCTATGATTCGACTGGCAAACGGAAAACTGATTACCAGAGACCCTGACGGCGCGGGCTACCTGCCGGACGGCGGCGTCGTCACCGACGGCGGGAAAATCGTGGCCGTGGGGACCACAGCGGAGCTGGCGGCCCAGTACCCGGAGGCGGAATTTGTGGACGCCCGAGGGGGCGTCATCATGCCTGGCCTTATCAATGCCCACACCCACATCTATTCCGCCCTGGCCCGGGGTCTCAGCATCGACGGGTACAACCCCACCAATTTCTATGAAGTGCTGGACGGCCAGTGGTGGTATATTGACCGTCATCTGGACCTGGCGGCTACAAAAGCCTCCGCCAAGGCCCTGGTCATCGACTCCATCAAACAGGGCGTTACCACCATATTCGACCATCACGCCTCCTTCTGCCAGATTCCCGGTTCCCTGATGGAGATCGCCCAGGTCACCCAGGACATGGGGATGCGGGCCTGCCTCTGCTACGAGGTCAGCGACCGGGACGGGGAGGAAAAAGCCGCACAGTCCGTCCAGGAGAACAAGGACTTCATCGACTACTGCGAGGCTCATCCTTCCAACATGCTAAAAGCCATGTTCGGTGGACACGCCCTGTTCACCATCTCCGACAAAACCTTTGACCGGATGGTCGCCGCCAATGCCGAACGGGTGGGCTACCATATCCATGTGTCCGAGGGCATGAACGACGTATACGACAGTCTCCAGAACTATGGCCGCCGGCCGGTTCAGCGGCTCCAGGACCACGGGATTTTGGGTCCCAAAACCATTCTGGGTCATTGTATCCATGTGAACACGGCGGAAATGGAGATCATTCGGGCGACGGACACCATGTGCGTCAACAACCCGGAGAGCAACATGGGCAACGCCGTGGGCATCTCTCCGGTGCTCCAGCTTTACAAAAAGGGCATCCTCATCGGCCTGGGCACAGACGCCTATACCAACGACATGCTGGAGAGCATCAAGGTGGCCCTGTGCTCCCAGCGGCACAACGCCTGCCTCCCCGGCGTGGGCTGGTGCGAGGTGACGGACATGCTGTTCAAAAACAACGCCAAAATGGCAGCCCGGTGCGGCTTCCCGGAGCTGGGGATTCTGAAGGCCGGGGCCGCGGCGGACGTCATCGTCATGGATTACAAGCCCTTCACCCCCTTCTCCGACGCCAATATTGACGGACACATGCTCTTCGGCATGACGGGCCGCCAGTGCCAGACTACCATGATTAACGGCAGGGTCCTGATGAAAGACCACCAGCTGACGGAGATCGACGAGGAGGCCGTCAACGCGGAGATTCTGAAGGTCTCCAAAAAACTCTGGGGAACCCTGAACCACCGGGAATACTGAGATGCTGGAGATCAAGGGCCTGCGGACGGAGTTTATCCGGTACTTGGAAGAGCACTATGATTACGCCCGTCCCGGCGTCATGGCCAGCAATGTGCTCTTTGCCTATTACCACGACATCGGGATGCCTTTCGAGGCGATTTTCCGGGACAAGCCCTCTATGGAAGAAGCCCGGAAACTGCTGGCGGTCCACTTTGAGAAGGTGGGCAGAAAGGACCCCGAGGGCCACGCGGCCGTCTGCCATGGCTGCTGGGTGAAATTCCGGGAATTTTTAGAAGCCACGGACCGCCTGGCGTTGCTGGAGACGGCGGAGAGCTGAAAGTTAAGAGTTGAGAGTTAAGAGTGGAGAGTGGAGAGCGGAGAGGGAGAAGCGGGCCGGAACAGAGCCCGGCTCCTGCAAGACCGCCTGTAGGGGGCGGCCTCTGCGCCGCCCCGCATGCAGGACAGAGCCTGTCCGTCAAAGCGAACCATATGAAAAAAGTGTCAACGATCAAAACAGGAGGATACAAATAATGTCTGAACTGATGACCCCCATTCCCTTCCGGGAATTGATGACCTGGATGACCGCCGAATATCAGACGGAGGGCACGGTCTTCGGTGTGCACAAGCCCTACCGTGCCGGAGTGAAAACCCTGCCGGTTTTCGGTGAAAAGATTGAGACGCCCTTCGGACCCGCCGCCGGACCCAATACCCAGCTGGCCCAGAACATCATTGCCGGCTATTTTGCCGGGGCCCGGTTCTTCGAGCTGAAAACCGTCCAGAAGATGGACGGCGCGGAGCTGGCGGCCTGCATCAGCCGTCCCTGCATTCTGGCGGAGGACGAGTGCTATAACTGCGAATGGTCCACGGAGCTTTATGTACAGCAGGCCTTCGAGGAGTACGTGAAGGCCTGGTGCGCCTGCAAGATCATGGCCAGGGTCTACGGTCTGGGGGACCCCGATGCCTTTGTTTTCAACATGTCCGTGGGCTATGACCTGGCGGGCATTCAGGGGGAGAAAATCGACGGCTTCCTGAACGGCATGACGGACGCTTCTCAGACCCCTGTTTTCCAGGAGTGCATCCGGGTGCTGAAGGAGCTCTTCCCTGCCGAAACGGCCTTTATCGACAGTATAACCCCCCATATTTCCGGCAGCGTCACCCTCTCCACCCTCCACGGCTGCCCGCCGGACGAAATCGAGCGGATTGCCGGCTATCTGATTGAGAAAAAGCATCTCCACACCTTCGTCAAATGCAATCCCACGCTCTTGGGCTACGAGACCGCCCGTTCCATTCTGGACGGCATGGGCTACGACTATATCGCCTTCGATGACCACCATTTCAAGGAGGATCTCCAGTATGAGGATGCCGTGCCCATGTTCCGCCGCCTCCAGGCCCTGGCGGACAGGAACGGCGTGGAGTTTGGACTGAAGCTGTCCAACACCTTCCCTGTGGACGTGAAGGCCGGAGAGCTGCCCAGCGGGGAGATGTACATGGCGGGCAAGTCCCTCTTCCCCCTGACCACCGCCATGGCCGCCCGCATTTCCCGGGAATTCGGCGGGAAAATGCGCATCAGCTACGCCGGCGGCGCAGACGCCCTGAACATCGACAAGCTGTTTTCCCTGGGCATCTGGCCCATCACCATGGCGACGACGGAATTGAAGCCCGGCGGCTACCAGCGCTTCGTCCAGATCGGCGACAAGCTGGACGCCCTCAGCTTCAAGCCCTTCACCGGCGTGGACGTGGAGGGCATTGAGGCCCTGGCCCTCGCGGCCCGGAGCGACAAGTACCACGTCAAGGCCATCAAGCCTCTGCCCCGGCGGAAGCTCTATGAGAAGGTGCCCCTGCTGGACTGCTTCACCGCCCCCTGCAAGGGCGGCTGTCCCATCGGTCAGGACATTCCCGAGTATATCGAGCTGTGCCGGAAGGGGGAATACGCCTCCGCCCTGCGGCTGATCTGCGAGAAGAACCCCCTGCCCTTCATCACCGGCACTATCTGCGCCCACAACTGCCAGACCAAGTGCACCCGGAATTTCTATGAGGACTCCGTCCAGATCCGGGCCACGAAGCTGGTGGCGGCAGAGCGGGGCTATGATGAATATTTCTCCAAGCTGAACGCCCCTGTACCTGTCACCGACGGGCGGAAAGCGGCTGTCATCGGCGGCGGCCCCGCCGGTATGGCCGCGGCCTACTTCGTGGGCCGGGCGGGCATCCCCGTCACCCTGTTTGAAAAGGCGGACCGGCTGGGCGGCGTGGTCCGGCAGGTTATTCCCGGCTTCCGCATCTCTGACGAAGCCATTGACAAAGACGCGGCCCTCATCGCCAAAATGGGGGCGGATATCCGCCTGAACACTCCCGCACCCTCTGTGGCCGAGCTGAAGGCCCAGGGGTATACCCACATCTTCTTTGCCGTGGGCGCGTGGAAGGCCGGAAAGCTGGACATCCCCGGCAACGTGGTTCCTGTCATCGGCTGGCTGAAGGACATGAAGGCCGGGAAGGACGTGTCCCTGGGCCATGTGGCCGTGGTGGGCGGCGGCAACACTGCCATGGACGCCGCCCGGGCGGCTCTCCGGGCCGGGGCGAAGTCCTCTACGCTGGTGTACCGCCGCACCAAGAAGTATATGCCCGCCGACGCCGAGGAACTGGAGCTGGCCATTGCCGACGGCGTGAACTTCCTGGAGCTGGTGGCCCCGGTGGAGCAGAAGGACGGAAAGCTCCGCTGTGAGAAAATGAGGCTGGGCGAGCCCGACGGGAAGGGCCGCCGGAAGCCGGAGCCCACCGGCGAGTTTGTGGAGATTGACTGCGACACCGTCATCTCCGCCGTGGGTGAGAAGGTGGACAGCGAGATCTTCACCGCCAATGGAATCGACGTGGACGCCAGGGGCCTGCCGGACTTCAGGACCAATGTGGAAGGCGTCTATGCAGGCGGCGACGCCATGCGGGGCCCCGCCACGGTGGTGGAAGGCATCGCCGACGCCCAGTGGTTTGCCAATGCCGTCATCGGAGAGGCCCACAGGTTCGCCATTCCCGAAAAGGCCAGGACCTCCCGAGGGGAGGCCATCGCCAGGAAGGGCATTCTCTGCGAGTCCGCCAGGTGCGAGGGAGACCGGTGCCTGAGCTGCAATGTGGTGTGCCAGGCCTGCGCCGATGTGTGCCCCAACCGGGCCAATGTGGTGATTCAGCTGCCCGACGGACGGCACGAGATTCTCCATGTGGACCGTATGTGCAACGAGTGCGGCAACTGCGCTATTTTCTGCCCCTACGATTCCGCCCCCTACCGGGATAAGTTCACCCTGTTCAGGACCCGGGAGGGCTTCGACGAGAGCAAACAGAATCAGGGCTTCCTGCCCCTGGGCGGGAGCAGGGTTCTGGTCCGGCTGGAGGGGAAGGTCTTCGAGGCCGATCTGAACGCCGGGAACGACCTGCCCGCCGGGATTGAGGTGTTCATCCTCACGGTGCTGACCAGGTACGCCTGGCTGCTGGGCTGAGAGCCGGCGGAGCGTCTGAAATCAAGAGCGAAAGCCGGGAGGGGACCTGTTCCTCTCCCGGTTTCTTTGTGTGCGCCTGCCGCGAAGGGACGCGGAAGCGGGGGAGGAAGGGACTCGGGAAGCCCGTCCCCGGAGCCGCCGGTCTCCCGGAAGGCGGCCCGTCTTCTGATTCCATGCGCGGAAGGAGACGTCCGATGGCGTCTCCATGGTTGCGCCGGGGCGGAAAGGGTGCTATACTCAAGGGGACACAGGCATCATTCCGAAAAAGAGACGGTGGTCAGGCCGTACCAAGGAGGAACGGATGGACGAAACACGCATGAATCAAACCCGGCGGAACGGCCGGGAGGACGGGACGCCCCCTCGGGCGCTGTGGGTGTATCTGGCCCGCTCCCTGCCCCAGAACGCCTACCTGATGGAAAGCTCCTATATGGCAAGGCTGACGCCCTGCATGGAGGGCCGGGCGGACAGGGAGGAGCTGGAGGCCCGGCACATGGAGGCGCTGAAACACTATAACCAGGCGGCGCAGGGGGAGCTGGAGCGCTATTTCCGGGCGCTTAATGCCGCCTCGGAGGGCGGGAGGTTCAGCCCTGACCCTCACCAGCTGAAAATGGTGGCGGTGGACGAAAACTGCTGTCTGGTGATCGCCGGAGCGGGCACGGGCAAGAGCTCCACTCTGGCGGCCACCGTCCGGAACCTGCTGGACCGGGGGACCCGGTCCCCGGATGGCCCGGACCTGACGGAGGCGAAAGAGGAGCTGTTCCGGCTGGCCCGGGAGCTGGGAGCCCATTCGGAGACGCCGCCGTCCTTTACGCCGGTGAAGCCGGAGGAAATTCTGGTCCTCTCCTACAGCAATAAGGCTGTCCAGGACCTGAAGGATAAATTTGCCGGTCCGCCCTTCGGGATTCCCGTTGCCGTCCGGGGAGGCAGGGGCGTCACGGTCTCCACCTTCCACAGTCTGGGCAACGCCATTCTGACCCGGGCGGGGCGGCTCACAGCCGGCGTCAACAACGGTGAGCTGCGCCCGGACAACGGAAAGAAGGAGGACCGGCAGGGACTGCCTCGGGAAATCATTGACTTTTTTAAGGAGACCTATCTGAAGGACGCCGGATGGACAGACCGCCTGCTGCTGTTTTTTGCCCAGACCCTTGGCTCGCCTGGCGTACCCAGGGAGGGAACCCTTTACGACTATCTGCTGAAGGCGGCGAAACAGGAGCTTGAGAGCCGGGTGAACCGGCAGGAGAGCGCACGGCGGAACCGCCGCCGCTGGCGGACGATTCAGGGGGAGATGGTCCGGTCCTTTCAGGAGGGGGTAATTGCCGATTTTCTGTATGAAAACGGCGTCTCCTATCACTATGAACCGCTGTATCTGGATCGGCAGGGCAATCCGGTTACCATCGGCAGGAGCAGAAAATATTACACGCCGGACTTTCTGCTGACCCGGCCCTCGGACGGAGAGCGCTTCTACTATGAGCACTTCGGCGTGATTTCGGACCAGTCGGGCCCGGAGGAGACGGGAGTCCAGAGGCGCTACCGGGCGGAGGCCCGGGAGAAAATAAGCTTCGCGGCGGACCAGGAACGGGAGCTGCTCTATACCTACGGGCAGTATCAGCAGGGGGGCAGTCTCCTGAGCCATCTGAGGACGATGCTGCTGGACCACAGCTTTGAGCTGGCGGACCGCACCGAAGAGGAGCTTCTCGGTCAGCTGGCCGAGCGGCGGGCGGAGGCGGCGGTAAAGCGCTTCACGGACCTGCTGTGGGACTTCATCAGCGCCTATGATAACAGGGGCTTCGGCGAAGACCAGTATGACCGGTGGCTCCAGCCTGTGGAGACCCAGGGAGCCGTGAAAAACGAGCGGACCCGGCTGTTTTTGGAAATCTGCCGGGAGTGCCACAGGCGCTACCGGGCCTATCTGTCGGACAGCGCCAAGATTGACTTCGCGAAAATGATCTCCGGCGCCGCCGCCCTTTTGACGGATTGCCGGAAGGCGGGGGCGGCCCCCGAGGCGCTGGGACTGCGGTATCAGTACATCTTCGTGGATGAGTACCAGGATATTTCCAAGGGCCGTTCCGAGCTGCTGAACGCCCTGCGGACATTCTGCGGCGCGCGGCTGATGGCAATTGGAGACGATTGGCAGTCGATTTACGCTTTTTCCGGCTCCGACGTCAGGCTGTTCACCGGCTTCCTGGAGGAGATGGGGGAACGGGGCAGAGGAGCGGCGGAGCTGGACGGCCTGACGCTGGAAATCACCTACCGCAATCCCCAGAGCCTCATCGACCTGGCGGGAAAATTCGTCATGAAGAACAGCCGCCAGATCAGGAAGAACCTGGTTTCCTGCCATTCCGGGGAGGTCACGGACCCGGTGACCGTCTGCCTCTATGAGGAGGGGGACCCGGACATTGAGCTGGGGCGGCTGAAGGAGACGGAGCAGACGGAAGAGGAGACGGGGGGCCTCGAAGACCTGGCCCGGGAAGCGGCCCAGGAGCGGACCCGGCTGCATATCCGCTCCGCCCTGGAGCATATTCTGGAGCGGATATGGAGGGAGGGCCGGGTCCCCGGGAAGCGGCGTGAAATTCTGTTTCTGGGCCGGTATCAGGCCGACGCCGCCACGTATCTGGAGGCCAGCGAGCTGTTCAACAAAAATGCCGTCAGTCCGGACGGAGAGGGGGAGCGGTGGACGCGGATTGACAGCCCGGAGTTCAACGAGGCCTTTCAGTGCATCTTCCGCACGGTCCACGGGGCCAAGGGTGCTCAGGCGGATTTTGTGATTCTCCTCAACGGACAGGACGACCCCAGATATGGATTCCCCTCCAAGCGGGAGAACGACCCGGTGCTGTCCCTGGTGCTGCCCCGGGAGGAGGACGGAGAGGAGGACTGTCCCTATGCCGAGGAACGGCGGCTGTTCTACGTGGCCCTTACCCGCACGAAGGAACGGGTCTGGTGCCTTGCCCCTCTCCGTCATCCGTCGGAATTCCTGGTGGAGCTCAAGGAGATTTCCAGGGAGATGGGCGAAAGGGCCCGGGTGGTGCTGGAGACCCTGACGGAGGAGGACGCCGCGCTTTGGGAGGAAAACGACAACGCGTTTGCGCTCCGGGACGAGGTCCGGAAGACCTATCCGCCCCGCTGCCCCCTCTGCGGAAGCCCCCTCCAGCGCATCGACCAGGTCATGGGCTGGCCGAAGGGCCCTTTGCGGGAACGCCTGTTCTGGAAGCGCCGGGGCAAGTGCGAGCCGGACGAGAGCCTGAGCCGTCTTTTCATCTGCACCGGCGACCAGACGCAGTGCGGCTTTATGACCAACGACCCCGCCGGAGGGACCCTGTCCATTCGAAAGTGCAGCTGTGAGCATGAGGCGGACTGCCGGAAAAGCGACCGGTATTACCGGGTCCAGCACGCCACAAAGTATTTTCTGGCCGCCCCCTGCGAGGACGCCAGGCTAAGCTCGGCCTATGCCAGCGAGGAGCTGCCCGGCTGTCTCCGTGCGCCGGAGACGGAGGAGGAGAGCGTCTGCATGGCGGAGGAGGACCTGGTACTGCGGGCGGCGGCGCGGCTGAACTACCTGCTAGGCTATACCTACGGCGAATCCCGTTTCCTGCGGATTTTTCAGCAGGAGGACCCGTCGAAGCAGTTCGGGGAATACCAGCAGGGTGCTGTGGAGGAGCTCCGCAGTGTGTTTCCGGAGCTGGCAGACATGGAACGTCAGGGCCGTCTGGAGCCCGCCCTGACCCGGACCCTGGAAAAGGGCCTGCTGTGCAGCAGCCTGGGTCTGCGTCTGACCCACGCCGGAGTGACGTCCTGCCGGGCCATGATGGTGCTGCGGGCGGTGCAGCAGCTGGAGCGGGAGGTCTACCCCTATGGGAGAAAACGGTTTTTGCAGGTGTTCTGCAAGGACAGCTTTGAGGGCATCACCCCGGACAAGGCGGAGCGCCTGCGGGAGGCCGTGGAGAGATTCCCGGAGCTGGAGGAGATGCGGGCCCTGAAGGAGTGGTCGGTGGGGAGCCTTGTGGACCAGATGAAGGAGCGGGGCCTGCTCCGGACCAGCGATGACCAGTATGAGGTATTGAAATCCGCTAAACACGCGCCGGTGTGGCCGCCTATGGCGTTGTTTCAGGGGGATCTCGTGACTCATCCGGAGCACGGAAACGGGACGGTGGTCTCCCGGTTTTCCGAGAACGGCTATACTTATGTGACGATAGACTACGAAACCGCCGGACGGCAGATATTCAAATACTGAGGGACCGGCCGCCCGTCCTTCCGGGCGGCTGGTTTCTTCTTTGGATTGTCCGTATTTTGCGGACAATCGTCTTTAAAAACAAAGAAAGCGGTTTTGCTTCCCTTCAAATTTGTTCACAATCCCAGTGCTTTTTTCCGCTATTCACCTTGGAATTCCGGAAAAGATATGCTAAGATGTTAAAAGTTATAGTCGGCACAGTTGAAAAGAATCCGATGGGCTCTTTTCAACGAAGCGCAGCTGTGCCGCGCTTCGGGCCGCATGTGCGGCCTTTTGCGTCAGACTTCACAGGAAACGCATACGCGCCTTGTGCGCCGGCGGCCCCAAAGTCCGCCGGTCGAAAAGGAGCTTTGCTCCTTTTCGACTGTGTTGACTGTAAGACAAAGAAAACGACCGCGTAACGGGAGGATACAGGGATGCAGTCAAAGGTATTTGAAATCATTGAGAAAGAAAAGGAGCGGCAGGCCCACACCATCGAGCTGATTGCCAGTGAGAATTTTGTCAGCGAGAACGTACTGCGGGCGGTGGGGTCCTGTCTGACCAATAAATACAGCGAGGGCTACCCTGCGGAGCGCCCCGCCGGCAACCGGGGACGGTATTACGGCGGCTGTGAGAATGTGGATGTGCTGGAGCAGTACTGCTGCGACATGTGGCAGAAGGCTTTCCACACGGACTATCACGTTAACGTCCAGCCCCACAGCGGCGCGTCCGCCAATCTGGCGGCCTATATGAGCGTGCTGAAGCCCGGCGACACCATTCTGGCCATGAGCCTGGACAACGGCGGACACCTGACCCACGGCTCCCCGGTGAATTTCAGCGGCCGTCTGTTCAACATGGTGTTCTACGATGTGGACGCCTCCGGCCGCATCGACATGGAGGACGTGCGTAAAAAGGCGGAAGACTGCAAGCCCGCTCTGATTCTGGCCGGCGCTTCTGCCTACAGCCGTATTCTGGACTTCCGGACCTTCGCGGACATCGCTCAGAGCTGCGGGGCCTATTTCATGGTGGACATGGCCCACATCGCCGGTCTGGTGGCGGCGGGGGACCATCCCTCTCCCTTTGGCCTGGCCGACATCATCACCACCACCACCCACAAGACGCTGCGGGGCCCCCGGGGCGGGCTGATTTTCTGCAGGCCGGAGCTGGCCCGGAAAATTGACAGCGGCGTATTCCCCGGCACCCAGGGCGGTCCCCTCCAGCATGTCATCGCCGGCAAGGCCGTGGCCGCTGAGGAGGCCTGTGATCCTTCCTTCGCGGAGTATATCCACAATGTGGTGAAGAATTGCAAAGCTATGTGCGATGCGTTCCTGGCCATGGGCTATCATGTGGTCACCGGCGGCACGGACAACCACCTCTTCCTGCTGGACCTGACAGACACCGGCCTCACCGGCAAAGAGGTTCAGAATGAGCTGGACAAGCATGGAATCACCCTGAATAAGAACTGCGTCCCCGGTGAGACCCGTTCCCCCCAACAGGCCTCCGGCGTGCGGGTCGGCACTGCGGCCATGACAACCAAGGGGTATACCGAGGAGGACTTTGTCCGGGTTGCCCACCGAATTGACGAGATCATTCGGGCCATGCGGCAGGCCAGGTGACGTCTGCCGGTCGAGAAGGAAGGGAAAAGTCCCTGACCGGGAGATTTTCCTGATGAGAGAAACAGCCGTATGACGCTTCTGCGTCATACGGCTGTTTTTGAAGCCTTCGGGCCGGGAGCAAACGGCTTTGATGTTCTCGTGACATCTATTCCGTCATCCAGGGGCTTCCGGGCATATGCGTCGTTCTTCACAGGTCCGGACCCGGCGGCGCTGAAATGTGCCTGCATGGGATACTATGCAGATTGCCTTGCTGGTGCCGGAATGTGGATGCTTGCGGATAGAAGCGCGGAGAAAGGACTGGGATGGTATGCCGTCCCAGTCCTTTTTATACCAGCGCGGCTGGCCGGACCGGGGCGTTTACTCCCCGTCCTGTACCGCA
Organism: Oscillospiraceae bacterium; assembly: GCA_910575505.1. Lineage (GTDB taxonomy): Bacteria > Bacillota > Clostridia > Oscillospirales > Oscillospiraceae > Oscillibacter. The sequence goes on along the minus strand of CAJTFK010000015.1, from coordinate 22,501 downwards.
AAGAGGGCATCCTGCCATTTGAAGGCGGCGGCAAGCCCCTCTTTGTTCTGGATTTTGAAGAACTTCGCGGCTTCCGGTGTCTCACTCATCAGCACATCCGCGAAAATTTCCTCATTAAAGTGGATGTATCTATCATTCCTGCTAGCTCATAGCTGCGGTTGACGGCCTCCTTGTTCAGGCGCATTGCCGGCACGGGAACCTTAGGGGTACCGCAGTGGTCACTACAGCCGAAACCTTACCACCACCTCCGGCGATGTTATGCTCCATGTGCCCCGCCTGAAGGGAGTCTCTTTTGAAATGGCCATTATAGAGCGGTATCGCCGGCGTGAAAGCAGTGTGGAGGAAGCTCTCATCGAAATGTACCTGGCTGGTGTCTCGGTGCGCAGGGTAGAGGATATCACCGAGGCGCTGTGGGGAAGCAAAGTGTCCCCAGCGACTATCAGCGAGCTGAACAAGAAAGCGTATGTCCACATTGAAGATTGGCGCAGCCGGCCTTTACGAGGCGGACGGGATCTATCTGCGGCGGAACTGGGGCGGAGAGTATGAGAATGCAGCCGTTCTGGTGGCGATTGCGGTAAATGAGGACGGATACCGTGAAGTTCTTGGCACCGCTGAGGGTATGAAAGAGGACAAGGCCAGTTGGGTCAGCTTCTTCCAGTGGCTGCGAGGCCGCGGCCCGGACGGAATCAAGCTGGTGGCTGGGGACAAGTGTCTTGGTATGCTGCTGGTATGCTGGAGGCTGTGGAAGAAGTGTTCCCGGAGGCCAAATGCCAGCGGTGTACCGTCCGTTTCTGCCGCAATGTCTTTTCTGTGACGCCGCGCTCTAAGGTGAAGCTGGTGGCCAGGATGCTCAAGGCAATCCACGCCCGGGAGAGCAAAAAAGCTGCTCGGGAGAAGGCCGAATCTGTGGCGGAGGAGCTTCGCACTATGACGCTGAGCGAGGCTGCAAAGAAGGTAGAAGCTGGTGTTGAGGAGACTCTGACTTACTGTGGCTTTCCCGGCGAACACTGGACTCGTATCCGCACCAGCAATGTCATGGAACGGCTCAACCGGGAGATTCGCCGCCGTACCAGAGTAGTGGGCTGCTTCCCGGACGGCAATTCTGCTTTGATGCCGGTCTGTGCCAGGCTCCGCCATACAGCCGGCGCCCAGTGGGGCAACAAGAAATACATGAATATGAAGCACCTGGAGGATGCCTCTATTGCCGGCTGATTCTATTCTGCCAGAGCCTGCAATCTATTTTGCGCATATTTCTTGACATTACCAGAGGCCGGGGCGCGGGGGCAGAGCGGCCGCAAGACCTGCCGGCAGCCGCCGCAGTAGTGCAGACAGTTTTGCTGTTAAAATGAAGCAGACGAAAGCGGGAGCAGGGTTGTCAAATTCTGGTCCCCGTTTTCAGCAGTGAAATGGCAGCGGCAAAAATCCAGACGGTCAAGGGGTAATGGTCATTCCCGGCACCCAGCGTGAATTCAACCGGATTCCCCGGTCCGTCTACAATAGCGCACAGCTTTGTGTTCAACCCACCTCTGATTCATCCAACTGCCTTATCCGCTGGTTTTCCCCTCTGCTGACACTTTCGTGAACCCTGATGTAAGTAGAATCCAGGCTCAGGTTTTCCATATCCGTATCGGAAGACAATGCTCGAAACATGTTTTACACCGTTCCGTCATCCTGCCATTTGGCAAATCAGGCATACACAGACTGCCAGGGGCCGTATGCTTCCGGCAACTCCCGCCGCTGCGGACGATCCAAAGCATCCTGCTGAGCATGTTTCGATTATCTTTCCGAGGCCGGCCCCACATCCCTGCCGTTTCCGGCAGCAACAGTTCTTTTATGCGCTCCCATGGTTCTTTTGTCAATTCATACCGTTTCATTCCTCTATTTTTGTGCTAACCCGCAATTTGTGCAGTATTTTTTTCAAACAGGGCCAAGTCTTGACAGTTTGCATTTTTTCTGCCCCGGCGGATGGGACACGCATCAGGGAAAATGGACGGGAGAGGCCGGACAAGAACCGGGACGGACAGAGTTCGGCGGCTGTACATGCAGGCCTTCGGGTCCCGGAGAGAAGCAACGGACTCGTGATTTAAAATTTATCCGGATTTTATATTGTACTTTTTATACACAAGAGTTAATATATGAAGTGGACCGATTGCGTCTGAAGCAATCAGAAAGGGGATGTGATTTTGAATCAGAACTTACGGGAGGATGCGGACCGGATCATTTCCGCCAGCCTGAGGGCTGTCCTGCCTGACGAAGCGGTGCGGCGGGCGCTGGCGGATTTTCATCCCGCGGGGGGGCGAACGCTGCTGGTGGCTGCGGGCAAGGCCGCATGGCAGATGGCCAAAGCCGCTGTGGACGTTTTGGGACAGGCGGACGGCGGCGTGGTCGTGACCAAATACGGCCATTCCATGGGAGAAATCCCCGGCGTCCGCTGTTATGAGGCCGGTCATCCGGTGCCCGATGAAAACAGTTTTCATGCCACGGAGCAGGCCCTGGAGCTGGTGAAGGGTCTGACAGCGGAGGATTCCGTGCTGTTCCTCCTCTCCGGAGGCGGCAGCGCCCTGTTTGAGCGGCCCCTGATTTCCGGAGAGGAGCTCCGGGACATTACGAAACAGCTCCTGGCCTCCGGGGCGGATGTCGTGGAGATGAATACCATCCGCAAGCGGCTCAGCGGTGTAAAGGGCGGGCGTTTTGCCCAGGCCTGCGCCCCGGCGCAGGTGTTCAGCGTGGTGCTCAGCGACATTCTGGGCGACCCCCTGGATATGATTGCCAGCGGTCCGGCCTGCCCGGATACATCCGCCTGCCGGCAGGCCCAGGCTGTTGCGGAAAAATATAACCTGCGCCTGTCTGCTCAGGCCCGCGTGCTGCTGGGGAAGGAAACGCCCAAGGATCTGCCCAACGTCGTCACCCGGATTACCGGCAGCGTCCGGGAGCTCTGCGCCGCCGCCGAAAAACAGTGCCGGATTCTGGGTTATGAACCGGTTCTGCTGACAGACCGGCTCTGCTGTGAGGCGCGGGAGGCCGGAAGCTTTCTGGCCAGTATCGTGAAAACCCATGCCGGGGCAGGGCGGAAGCTGGCCTTCATCGCCGGCGGCGAGACGGTGGTCCACCTCACCGGGACGGGTCTGGGGGGCCGGAACCAGGAGCTGGCCCTGGCTGCGGCACCCGGCATCGCCGGAATTCCCGGGGCAGCAGTATTTTCCGTCGGCAGCGACGGGACGGACGGTCCCACCGACGCCGCCGGGGGCTATGTGGACGGCGGGACGCTGACGGCGCTGATGGACAGGGGGCTGGATGTGTTCAGCGTCCTGCGGGAGAATGACGCCTATCATGCCCTGAAGTCGGTGGAGGGTCTGGTGGTAACCGGTCCCACCGGCACCAATGTCAACGACGTGGCCGTGGCCCTGCTGAACACGGAAGGGTCCTGACCGGAGGAAACGGTCAGAGGCTTGGAGGGGTTCGGGCCCGCCGCCCATACCCGAGGGGCGGCGGGCATCGCTTCGTCAGCAAAAGCCGGTAAGCCATGGCGGTTCAGGGGGGAGAGGACGGAAGACCTTCGCGCATTTATCTGTAAATAGAAAGTGAGCGTCTTTTTCTGCGGGAACTTAGAGTCTCCGGCGTTCGGCGTGATGGAGCGGCATTGACTGGGGAGGCGGAAGCGGCCTGGAGGAGCAGTCTGTCCGGCGTCTGAACCTCATAAATGAACCGCACCGGCGGTCAGGAAAAAGCCCAGGAAAAAGACAGAGAAAAAACACAGGAAAAAACCAGAAAAAATTTTAAAAAGGGGGTTGACAAAACAGGTTTTTTTTGTATAATAATATCTGTTCACCGCGGTAATTAAACGGCAGGAACATAGCGGGTTTGTGTAAAGGTAGCACAGCAGACTCTGACTCTGTATGTGAGGGTTCGAATCCTTCACCCGCTGCCAGCAAAGGACCGTCGAAAGACTTGATGAAAAGGGTCTTTCGGCGGCTTTTCTTTTTGCTCTGCAAGGCAGAGCAATGAAAGCATTTTAGTGACGGAAAAGGTACGGAGGCCTTTGCGGCGGAATCCCTGCTGAATGACGGTTCAAATGCGGCGGGGTCCCAAGGGCCCGGTCAGGAAGCCTTTCCGGCAGGAGACAGCCGCCCTGTTTGCCGCACGCCGCCTGCCTTTTCCGGAATACCAGCGCTATCAAACAGGAAAGAAGGGTTGTCATTGGAGCGCTTTTCCATCGTTGTAGGGGATATTACCTGCTCGGATGCAGAGGCCATTGTCAACGCCGCCAATACCACCTTGCTGGGGGGCAGCGGCGTGGACGGGGCGATTCACCGGGCCGCAGGGCCCCAGCTGATGGCGGAATGCCGGACTCTGGGAGGCTGCGAGACGGGACAGGCAAAAATCACCGGCGGCTTCCGCCTTCCGGCAAAGTACGTGATTCATACGCCGGGCCCCGTCTGGCGGGGCGGCAGTCAGGGGGAAGCAGCTCTGCTGGCCTCCTGCTACCGGTCCTGTCTGACGCTGGCGGCGGAGCGGGGAATCAAGTCGGTAGATTTCCCGTCTGTTTCTACCGGGGTCTACGGCTATCCCGTGGCGCAGGCGGCCTCTGTGGCGCTAAAGGCTGTGATGGAGTTTCTGGCGGACCATGAGCTGCCCCAAAGGGTACGGATGGTCTGCCATACTGAAAGCACTGCCGCCGTATACCGGCAGACCTATAATATGTGGTACGCCGGGGAGAAGGGGGAACGGCTGTGACGGGCCGCCTGGTGTGCCTCCACGGCCTGGGCCAGGGGCCGGAGAGCTGGGAGGCGGTTCTGACTCATATAGAAAAGGGGGCGCTGTGCCCCAGTCTGCCGGAGCTGGCGGGGGAAGCGCGGTTTACAGACCTCTATCAGGCCTTTGAGGGGCTCTGCGGGACCTTGCCGGGGTCCCTCCGCCTCTGCGGCCTGTCCCTGGGCGGCGTGCTGGCCCTGGAATATGCCAAGGGCCACCCGGAGCGGGTGGAGTCCCTGGTGCTTATCGGCACGCCGCTGGAGATTCCCAGAGGGCTGCTGGGGCTTCAGAGTCTGGTGTTCCGCCTGATGCCTGCCAAGGCCTTCCGGGGGACTGGCTTTTCAAAACAGGCCATGATTTCCCTGACGGCCTCCATGGCGGACCTGGATTTGCGGGCGGGGCTGGAACGGGTGCGCTGTCCCGTTTTGTCCCTCTGCGGGGAGCGCGACCGGACCAACTGGAAGGCTGCCCGAATATTGGGCCGAAGCCTTCCTCAGGCGGTTCTCCGTCAGGTGCCAAAGGCGGGCCACGAGGTCAACCGGGACGCGCCGGAGGCCCTGGCCGCCTTGCTGAGGGATTTTTATGAACAGCAGGGCTGAAGGATGCTCAGAAGAGATTCCGTTGCGTTTCGCCGGCGGACCGTCGGCGCAGGCGGGAGCTGCGGGCAGAAAAGGACTGTTTTCCATGTGGAAAACAGTCCTTTTTGATGTTGGGGATTCCCGCGAACGTTGGCGGATGGCGGACCGAGCCGTCCGGTTCCGCCGGTCTTTCGCTGGTTTGCCCTGATGTTCGGGGTGAGATGCCTTGCCTGGCGGGAAAAAGACCGCTCAGACAGCGTTCAACGATTGTGAATACATCTTAGTCCAGCCCTTGGGATTTGACCCGCAGCCGGTTCAGAGCCCGGGCTAGAGAGGCCTGGGCAATCTGATATTCCTGCCGGCTCCTCTTTTGCAGAAGGGCCTCCCGGGCCTCGTCGGCCTCCCGCTGGGCCCGGACGGCGTCGATCTCCTCGGGCCGCTCGGCGGAGTCCACCAGCACCAGCACGTCGTTGTGCTCCACCTTCACCATGCCGGGGGACACCGCCGCCAGCCGCACCGGCTCCCCCGGAATCTGATAGCGCAGGGTGCCGGGCTGGACGGCGGCAATCATGCTGGCGTGGTGGGCCAGAATGCCCTGTTCCCCGTCGGTGGTGGGGATGGTCAGGCTGACGCAGGGCCCCTCGTAAAAGGTCCGGTCCGCCGCCAGAATGTGCACCCGGAAGGTCTCCATTATAATCCCTCCGCTTCCAGCCGTTTGGCCTTCTCCACCACGTCCTGCCAGGAGCCCACATTGTAAAAGGCGGCTTCCGGATACTGGTCCAGCTCGCCGTCCACCAGCTTCTCGAAGCTGTCCAGAGTGTCCTTCAGGGGCACGTAGATGCCGGGAAGGCCGGTGAATTTCTCCGCCACATGGGTGGGCTGGGCGAAGAAGCGCTGGAGCCGCCGGGCCCGGGCCACAATGCGCCGGTCCGCGTCGCTGAGCTCATCCATGCCCAGAATGGCGATGATGTCCTGAAGCTCCATGTATTTTTCCAGGATTTCCTGGGCCCGCCGGGCAATGCGGTAGTGCCGCCGGCCCACCACGTCGGCCTCCAGAATCCGGGAGGAGGAGGCCAGGGGGTCTACAGCCGGGTAAATGCCCTGCTCGGAGATTTTCCGGCTCAGAACGGTGGTGGCGTCCAGGTGGGCGAAGGTGGTGGCGGTGGCGGGGTCCGTCAGGTCGTCGGCGGGGACATAGACCGCCTGCACGGAGGTGACAGAGCCGTCCTGTGTGGAGGTGATTCGCTCCTGAAGCTCCCCCATCTCGTTGGCAAGGGTGGGCTGATAGCCCACGGCGGAGGGCATCCGCCCCAGGAGGGTGGACACCTCGCTGCCTGCCTGGACAAAGCGGAAGATGTTGTCGATGAACAGCAGCACGTCCTTGTGCTCCCTGTCCCGGAAGTGCTCCGCCATGGTCAGGCCCGACAGGGCCACCCGCATACGGACGCCGGGGGACTCGTTCATCTGGCCGAAGACCAGGGCGGTCTTGTCGGACACGCCGCTTTCCCGCATCTCGTGCCAGAGGTCGTTGCCCTCTCTGGAGCGCTCGCCTACGCCGGTGAAGATGGAATAGCCGCCGTGCTCCATGGCCACGTTGTGAATCAGCTCTTGAATCAGCACAGTCTTGCCCACGCCTGCGCCGCCGAAGAGGCCGATTTTGCCGCCTCTGGGATAGGGCTCCAGCAGGTCGATGACCTTGATGCCCGTCTCCAGGATTTCCACAGCCGGGCACTGCTCTTCAAAGGAGGGCGGGCGGCGGTAGATGCTCTGGACCGGGGTATCCTCGGGCAACGGGCCGCCGCCGTCAATGGGCTGGCCCAAAACGTTGAACATCCGGCCCAGAGTGGCCCGGCCCACGGGGACCTGAATCGTGTGGCCGGGGACGTCCACCGCCAGACCCCGGGCCAGGCCCTCGCTGGGGGAGAGCATGATGCAGCGGACGGTATTCCGTCCAATGTGCTGGGCGACCTCCATTACGCGGGGCACGCCGTCCTTTTCAACGGTCAGCTCCTCCCGCAGTCGGGGAAGTGCACCGCTCTGGATCTCCACGTCAATGACGGGGCCGGAGATCTGTACAATAATACCTCTTTCCAAAACTCCTTACCTGTCCTTTCTCTGCCGCTGGGCCCTGGCTCCGGCGGAGACCTCGGTGATCTCCTGGGTGATGGCCGACTGGCGGACCTGATTGTACCGGCGGGACAGCTCTCCCAGCAGCTTTTCCGCGTTCTGGTTGGCGCTGTCCATGGCCGTCATGCGGGCGTTTTGCTCACAGCAGAAGCTGTCGATCAGGGCGCTGTAGATAAAGCCGGATACATAGCTGGGCATCATGCTGTTCAGCACCGTCCGCGGGTCGGGGAGAAACTCAAAGGGCTCCGTCACCGGCTGCTCGCCGGTGTCGGAAAAATAGGTCCGGTGAAAGGGCAGGAGCCGGGTGGTGCGGGCCTGGAAGCTCATGGCGCTCTCCATGTCGGTGTATACGATGTAGATTTTCTTCAGCTCCCCCCGGTCGAACCTGTTCAGTAGCAGGGCGCTGATTTCCCTGGCCCGGGACATGGTGGGATTCTGGGCGGTGTAGAGGAAGCTGTGTTCCATGGGGATGTTCCTCTGGGCGAAATAGCGCCGCCCGTATTCACCCACGACAAAGAGCTTCAGGTCCGGGTGCTGCTCCAGTAGCTTCAGCGCCTCCCGGATGGCGTTCTGGTTGTAAGAGCCTGCCAGACCCTTGTCGGCGGTGATGACCAGGCAGCCGCAGGGCCCTTCCAGGGGAGGAGCGCCGGCGGCGGGGTAGAAATAGTGGCTGTCCACATTGTTTACCGTGCGGAAGATCCGCTTGATCTCCCCCTGCAGGGCCTCGAAATAGGGGCGGGTGTTGTCCAGCTCCGCCCGGGCCCGGCGGAGCTTGGTGGAGGCGATGAGATACATGGCGTTGGTGATTTTTCGGGTTTCCTGGACGCTTTCGATGTGGGTCTTGATCTCCTTTGTTCCCGCCATATTACGCGCCCTGCCTTCCGCGGAATTCCTCCAGGGCTTTTTTCGCCAGCGCCAGGATTTCCTCCCGGTCCTCGTCGGACAGCATCCCCGTCATGTCAATGCGGCGGCAGAGGTCCGGGGCGTTTTCCCCCAGATAGTCCAGCAGATCAGAGCGGAAGCGGTCCATCTCCTCCAGCGGAATGTCCTGCATCACGTGGTTCAGAGCGGCGGTCAGGATGATGACCTGCTGATGCTGGGAGAAGGGGGCATACTGGGGCTGACGCAGCAGGCGCATCAGCCCCTGCCCATAGGTGAGCTGGCGCTTGGTGGCGTCGTCCAGATCGCTGGAGAATTGAGTGAAGACCTCCATCTCCCGGTACTGGGCCAGCTCCAGCCGCAGCGTGCCGGCGGCGGACTTCATGGCCTTGGTCTGGGCGTCGCCGCCCACCCGGGACACGGAGAGACCCACGTTGACGGCGGGCCGCTGGCCGGAGAAGAACAGATCGCTCTCCAGGAAGATCTGACCGTCGGTGATGGAGATGATATTGGTGGGGATATAGGCGGACACGTCTCCTGCCTGGGTTTCCACAATGGGCAGAGCCGTCATGCTGCCGCCGCCCAGCTCGTCGGAGAGATGGGCGGAGCGCTCTAGCAGGCGGGAATGCAGATAAAACACGTCGCCGGGATAGGCCTCCCGTCCGGGGGAACGTTCCAGCAGCAGGCTCAGAGCCCGGTAAGCAATGGCGTGCTTGCTCAGGTCGTCATAGACAATCAGCACGTCCCGGCCCAGGTGCATGAAGTATTCGCCCAGGGCGCAGCCGGCATAGGGGGCGATGTATTGCAGCGCCGCCGAGGCCCCGGCGGGGGCGCAGACCACGGTGGTGTACTCCATGGCGCCCCGGCGGCGGAGGTTCTCCACAAGCTGGGCCACGGAGCTGGTTTTCTGGCCGATGGCCACGTAGATGCACACCACGTCCTTGCCCTTCTGGTTCAAAATGGCGTCCACGGCCACGGCGGTTTTGCCCGTCTGCCGGTCGCCGATAATCAGCTCCCGCTGGCCCCGGCCGATGGGGAACATGGAGTCGATGGCAAGTAAGCCTGTCTCCATGGGGGTGTTCACCGGCTGACGGTCCAGAATGCCGGGGGCCGGCGTCTCAATGGGCCGGTGATCCTCGGAGTGAATGCGGCCCCTGCCGTCCACGGGGACGCCCAGGGCGTCCACAACCCGGCCCAGGAATTCCTCGCCCACCGGCATGCCGGCGGTTTTCAGCGTCCGGCGGACCAGGCTGCCGGCGGTGATTTCCTCGCCGTCTCCGAAGAGGATGCAGCTCAGCTCTCCCCGGCGCAGGTCCTGGACCATGCCCTTGACTCCGGAGGCAAAGACCAGAATTTCTCCATACTGGGCATGGTCCAGGCCGCTGACCGTGGCGATTTCGCCGTCCACCGTCAGCACCTCGCCGATCTCCTCGGGCACCACCGCCAGCTCCCAGTTCTCCACGGCCTGGCGCATCAGGGGCAGCAGGCTGTCCTGCCCCGGCTGGATTTGGCGGAGATAGTCCCGGAACTGCCGGACCCGGCCGTCCAGCGTCCAGTCATAGACGTCGGACCCGGCCTGAAGCCGGAAGCCGGAGCCTATGGTTTCATCCTTCTCCCAGTGGAGAGGAACCTTTTTCTGATAGGTCCGGGCAAGGAATTTTTCAAAGCGCTGGAGCTGCTCCTGACTGGGCTCCCTGGCGCTGCGGAGCTCCGCCGTCATGCGGCCTCTAGCGTTCCTCATGCCGTCCTCCCTCCGCGAGATCCAGGAACTGGCTGAAGGGGTCCGCCTGTACGGCCAGCTTCCTGGCGGCTTCCGCCGCCAGCTTACGCAGCTCCTTCTGAGATTCCCGCATCACCCGTTCCCGGCTGTGCTCCGCCTCGGCCTGGGCGTGGGCGATGATCTGCTTCGCCTGGGCCTGGGCCTGGGCCAGCTGCTCTTCGGCGGACTGCTGGACAGCCGCCTGGGCCTTGATCCGGGACTGATGGATTTCCTCCTCGGCCCCGGCCAGCCTGGCCTGGTATTCCGCCTTGACCCGTTCGGCCTCCTCGAGCTTTCCGGCGGCCTGGGCGTCCAGGTCCTTGTAATGGGCTTCCCGCTTCTCCATGAACTGCTTCACGGGCTTGAAGAGCAGGAAGTACAGCCCGCCGGTGAGGATGGCCAGGTTCATCCAGTGCAGCAGAATCTGCTGCCAGTCAATATTCAGTGGGATGTTCACGGCTGCCACCTGCCTTACAATACGAAGATGATGAGAATGACCACCAGCAGGGCGTAAATGATGGCCGTCTCAATGAAGACCAGGCCCAGCATCAGCGTGGTGCGGACCTTGCCCTCGGCTTCGGGCTGACGGGCGATGCTCTCGGCGGACTTGGCGGTGGCGAGGCCCATGCCGACGGCGCCTCCGGCGGCGGCGATGCCCACGGCGATGCCTGCGGCGATGGCCTTCAGGCCGATGGTGTTGTCCTCCTCCGTCTGGACGGCGCCGGTCTCCGGCGCGTCCTCAACGGCCAGAACAGGCGCGGCCAGCGCCAGGGACAGCAGCAGGGCCAGTCCCAGAGCGCACAGGGTTTTTAAGCTGAATGTTCGGATAGCTGTCTGGTTCATAGCGGAAACCTCCATATATATGTCTTGTTTGGGACGGCTCAGCTGTGGGAGGGCTCGGAGACCTCGCCGTAGTAGAGGGCCGTCAGCATGGTTAAAACATAGGTCTGAATCAGGGCGTGGAGCATTGTGAACATCACGCCCACCACCACGGGAAGCACAAAGCTCAGGTGGACAAAATAGTATACCAGTTCCGTCACCAGCAAACCGCTGAGCAGAGCGCCGAAGAGACGGAAGCTCATGGAAATGGGCAGGGAGAACTCTTTCAGAGTTTTTCCCACGCCCTTCGCCCCGTTTGCCGTCACGCCGCCGGAGAGGATGACCAGATAGGACAGGGTTCCCAGGGCAATGGCGGCGTTGACATCGGAGAGGGGAGCAGGCAGGGTGACAGGCGTCCCGTGGGTGGTGACGGCCTGGAGTCCCAGCAGCTCGAAGAGAGTTCCCACGAAAATGTACGCGCCGGCGGAAAAAATATAAGCCCCCAGAAAGCCGAAGCGGTGGGGACTGTTGGTTCTGGCCATACGGTCAAATAAGCCTACCGTCTCCTCCAGCAGAAGCTGAAGCTTCCCAGGGACCATTTGGAATCTGGGAATGGCAAAGATTCGGAGGCAGGCGGCGGCCAGAAGCAGAACCGCAGTTACGGTAAAGGCCGAGATCATGCCGGGGTTCACCGTTTTCCATCCGAAAAGACTGATCTGGTTGACATTGTGGAGCACCGCGTCCCGCATGGCCTCCTGCACGCCCTCCGCCCGGCCCGGCGACCCGGTGAGAAGCGCGCCGGCCAGCAGCAGCAGAATCGCTGTCAGCCACAGCGCCAACCCCTTTTTATGCTGTTTCATTACGCACCCCTTTTCTTGACAGTTCGGATACTGACACCCATTTTCCCCATGTGTGCCTACTCAATTATACCAGCCATTTTTTGTCTGTCAATGGCGGCGGCTCCGGAAATTTTTCTCAGGGTCCGTTCCGGTGTGGTCCTTGACGGAGTCTTTGCGGAAAGGGGCGGGAAAAAGCCTCCGGCCCCTGGATTTGGGGACCGGAGGCCGTCTGTTTGAGAACCGGAGACCCTTACAGCAGCACCGGCACCGGGGCCCGGAGCGTCAGGCTCTCCGGCGTCACGGCGCAGTCATAGGCGAGGACCCGGACCCCATGGGCCGCCGCCTCCCGCAGGGCCTCGCCGAAGGCGGGATGAGTTTCGTCATTGGGGGCGACGCTGCGCATCCCCTCCATCTGAACCACAAAAAAGAGGGTGGCCCCCAGGCCTGCCTCCGCTGCCCGCCGGAGCTCCTGGATGTGCCTGACGCCTCGCTCCGTGGGTGCATCGGGGAAGCGCGCCGCGCCGCCCTCCTCCAGGGTGACCCCTTTGACCTCCACCAGATGGAGCCCTCCGGGGGTCTCCAGACAGAAGTCCAGCCGGGAATCCCCATAAACGTATTCCCGGCGCAGGGCGGTGCAGTCCGGCAGAAAGTTTCCCGCCCCGGCCCACTCGGCAAAAACCCGGTTGGGGGCCTGGGCGTCCATGTTAATCAGCAGGCCGCCCTTGTCCACGGCGATGAGGTCAAAGGCGGTCTTCCGGCGGGGATTGGCGCTCTCCTCCAGATAGACGGAAGCGCCGGGGACCAGCAGCTCCCGGCAGCGGCCTGTATTTTTTACATGGACAGTCTGGATGCCCGCGTCCGTCTCCACCAAAGCGATGAAGCGGTTGGGCCGGGAGAGAAAACGGCCGGGGATTATAGAGGCGTACCGCATGGAAGGACCTCCTTTCAGAGGCGGCGGTTTTGGGGAAGGGGGGCGCACGAAATCCCGATGGGTTCTTAACAACTTGAGAAACTTGCAAAAAGAACAACAAATTCCCCCATTTTCTCCATATTACCATAAAAAATTTGACTTGTCGAGATTTTTTTGAGATCTTTTTATAAATCGAAACAGGTGAAGCCCTGAAAAAATCGGACAAAATTTTTCAAGAAGTCATTGTCTTTTTATAAAAATCTTGTTACAATGCTTTCGATTACATTTTTAGGAGGGAATGAATTGGAATACTCCAGCTTGTTTGTCTGCCTGATGGGCCTGGGCACCGTGTTCTTCGGCCTGATCTGCCTGATTGTCCTGACGATGATTATGGGCAAGATCGTGGGCGGCCACGCGGCTCCCGCCGCGGCTCCGGCTGCCGCCCCTGCCGCTGCCGCGGAGCCCAACCGTCAGGAGCTGGTGGCCGCCGTTTCCGCCGCCATCGCGGAGGAACTGGGGACCGATATCACCGGCATCCGTATTCTGTCCATGAAGAAACTGTAAGCGCGCAAGTTAAGATTGAAGAGAAGGAGAAATCAACATGAAAAAGTACAGAGTGACCGTCAACGGCACCGCCTATGAAATCCAGCTGGAAGAGATGACCGGCGCGGCTCCCGCGCCTGCCGCCGCTCCTGCTCCGGCCGCCGCCCCCGCTCCCGCAGGCGGCGAGCAGGTGACCTCTCCCATGCCCGGCACCATTCTCAGCGTCAACGTCTCCAACGGCTCCGCCGTGAAAAAGGGCGACGTGCTGATGGTCCTGGAGGCCATGAAGATGGAGAACGAAATCATGTGCCCCCGGGACGGCACCATTGCCTCTGTGAACGTGGCCAAGGGCGCGGCGGTGGAATCCGGCACGCTGCTCTGCGTCATCCAGTAAGGCGCCGGAGGGACACACATGGAAGCTATTCTGGATTTTGTAAACAGCTCAGGATTCGCGCTGTTTGCCCAGGGGGATAACTGGAAGTGCCTGCTGATGCTCTTCATCGCCTGCGGCCTTCTCTACCTGGGCATCGTAAAGAAATTTGAGCCCCTGCTGCTGGTGCCCATCGCCTTCGGTATGCTCATCACCAATCTCCCCGGCGCGGAGATGTACCATGAGATTTTCTTCGCCGGCGGACATATCCACTGGGATCTGATCGGCGGTGCGCCGGTCACCGCCGAGTTCCTGGCGGAGCTGAAAGCTATGGGCGTGTCCGATGCGGTGCTGGCAACGGCCACCGCCGGGAAGTCCATCTCGGCGGGCCTCATCGACATTCTGTATCTGGGTGTGAAGCTGGGCGTCTACCCCTGCCTGATTTTCATGGGCGTGGGCGCTATGACCGACTTCGGCCCCCTGATTGCCAACCCCAAGAGCCTGCTGCTGGGCGCTGCCGCTCAGCTGGGTATCTTCATGACCTTCGTGGGCTGCCGCCTCTCCGGCATCTTCACCTCCGCCGAGGCCGGTTCCATCGGCATCATCGGCGGCGCGGACGGCCCCACGGCCATCTACGGAGCCACCAAGCTGGCGCCCCACCTGCTGGGTCCCATTGCCGTTGCGGCCTACAGCTACATGGCTCTGGTGCCTGTGATTCAGCCCCCCATTATGCGTCTGCTCACCTCCGAGGCGGAGCGGAAGATCGTCATGAAGCCTCTGCGGCAGGTCTCCAAGACCGAGAAGATCATCTTCCCCATCATGGTCGCCATCTTTGTGGCCCTGCTGGTGCCCTCCGCCGCTCCTCTGATCGCCTGCCTGATGCTGGGCAATCTGTTCAAGGAGTGCGGCGCGGTGGAGCGTCTGAGCAAGACTGTGCAGAACGAGCTCATCAACATTGTCACCATTTTCCTGGGCGTGTCTGTCGGCGCGACGGCCACAGGCCGGACCTTCCTCAGCCTCCAGACCCTCGCCATCATGGCTATGGGCATCGTGGCTTTCGGCTTCGGCACCGCCGGCGGCGTGGTTCTGGCCAAGATCATGAACCTCTTCCTGAAGGAGAAGATCAATCCCCTCATCGGCTCCGCCGGTGTGTCCGCCGTGCCCATGGCCGCCCGGGTTTCCCAGGTGGAGGGCCAGAAGGCCAATCCCAGTAACTTCCTGCTGATGCACGCCATGGGCCCTAACGTGGCCGGCGTCATCGGCTCTGCCATCGCCGCAGGCGTGATGATTTCCCTGTTCGGCTGACCGCAGTAATTCAGGAATTAGGAATTAGGAATTAGGAATGAGGAGTTTGGTTCCGACGCTCCGCCGCCTGAAGGGGCAGTTCCTAATTCCTAATTCCACATTCCCAATTTGACATTAAGGAGGCAATCTATGTCTATGGAATTCCTCTCCAAAAAGCCCCTGTATATCACCGATACCATCCTCCGGGACGCCCACCAGTCCCAGGCGGCCACCCGGATGCGGATTGAGGACATGCTTCCCGCCTGCGAGGTGCTGGACTCCATCGGCTACTGGTCCCTGGAGTGCTGGGGCGGCGCCACCTTCGATTCCTGCATGCGCTTTCTCAACGAGGACCCCTGGGAGCGTCTGCGGAAGCTCCGGAAGGCCCTGCCCAACACGAAGCTTCAGATGCTGTTCCGGGGCCAGAACATCCTGGGCTACAAGCACTATGCCGACGATGTGGTGGACGCCTTCTGCCGCAAGTCCATTGAAAACGGAATCGACATTATCCGGATTTTCGACGCTCTGAACGACGTGCGGAACCTGGAGCAGGCTATCAAGTCCACCAAAAAGTACGGCGGCATGGTGGAGGCCACTCTGTCCTATACCATCTCGCCCATCCATAATGAGGAATACTTTGTGAAACTGGCCAAGGAGCTGGAGCAGATGGGCGCGGATGTGATCTGCGTCAAGGACATGGCCAACCTGCTGCTGCCCATGGACGCATACGCTCTGATCAAGCGGCTGAAGGAGACCGTCAAAATCCCCATTCACCTGCATACCCACAACACCACCGGAACCGGCGACATGGTGTATCTCATGGCCGCTTATGCCGGCGTGGATATCGTGGACACCGCGCTGAGCCCCCTGGCCAACGGTACGGCCCAGCCCGCTACGGAGTCCCTGGTGGCCACACTCCAGGGCACCGTCCGGGACACCAAGCTGGATCTGAACAAGATGAGCGAGGCTGCCGCCCACTTCCGGAAGGTTGCCCAGAGGCTCAAGGAGGCCGGCAGCCTGGATCCCAAGGTTTTGAACGTGGACACCAACACACTGCTCTATCAGGTGCCTGGCGGCATGCTGTCCAACCTGATTTCCCAGCTGAAGCAGGCGAACAAGGAAGAGAAGTATTATGACGTACTGGCGGAGATTCCCCGTGTCCGGAAGGACTTCGGCTATCCCCCGCTGGTGACCCCCACCAGCCAGATTGTCGGCACCCAGGCCGTCATGAACGTGGTGGTGGGCAAGTACAAGACCTTCCCCAAGGAGTCCAAGGGTCTGCTCCGGGGCGAGTACGGTCAGGTTCCCGGCGAGGTCAATGAGGAGGTCCGTGCCCTGGCCGGCATCAAGCCGGAGGAGGTTATCACCTGCCGTCCGGCGGACCTGCTGGAGCCGGAGGTTGAGAAGTACCGGGAGGAGTTCAAGGACATCGCCAAGAGCGACGAGGACGTCCTGTCCCTGGCCCTGTTCCCCCAGGTAGCCCCCAAGTTCCTGGCCTGGCGGGACGGTCCCCATGACGAGCCCGCCGCGCCTGCGGCGGCCCCGGCGGCGAAAGCCGCTCCCGCGGACCCCAACGCGGTTCGGGAGCTGTTTGTGGAGTATAAGGGTTAAATCCCAGCGCCGCCGTACGGTTTCGCGTACGGCGGCGTTTTTCTGAAAATTTCTGCTGTCTGCCATCCCTTGACCGGCAGTTTCTTGAAACAGAAGATTACCGATCGTAGAATTGATTTGAAAAATCAGTTTTTGTATTTTGGCAAGAGGAAGATACCATGGGTATGGATTTGAGTTTTTGGAGATACAGGGAAAATACCGCGCATGACGATGCGGCTGTATATCAGACGGCGTGCTGTGATGGGGATGTCATGGAGGAATTGGAAACCCTTCCGGTTGACGATATTTTAAAGAAGGTAGCGGCTTCTTTTTCCGACTGGACCATTCAGGACGGAGGCAGGGATTTCGAAAAAGAGGGGTATGGCGCGTTTCAGATTTTTACAACCCCACAGATGGTAAGATTTGATTGTTACAGAATGCAGGGGGCTGATTTGAACGCCCTTATGGATATTTTAATTGACTTTGGCTGCCCGCTGTATGACCCGCAGATTTCAACGAGATTTGATGATTGGACGGACCGGTAAGCGTCCGGCTGATCGGGCGGCGGGCCGGGGGATGCACGGTCTGTTCCGCCGTTTTGGCAGGGAGATCCAGCCTTTCGCGGCGCGACGGAGAAAAGGACGCAAAATGGAGGCGTCCGGGCAACAGATGCTTTGCGGAGACCGCCGCTCTTCTGGTAAAGGAAGCGAACGAACGGGTCCCAAAGAAACTGCCCCTTTTACCTTGATATAATCAGGATACTGTAGCAAGCGCCAAAATTCCCGACAAACGGGTCGGCCAGGGGGCCGACCCCAGCAGAGGTGTGTAGGGGCCGCCGCCCCCGGCGGCCTGCTGGCAGCAATTATGAAGGCTGCTATAGGTTGCCTTTATAGTGATAAGGAACTATCTCAACTTATAACATCATCAGTTGGCAGTCTGTAGTGCAGAGCACCAACAATTTGCTCAAGGTGATTTATGAGGAGGTTCCTGCTAATGGCACCATTATTTTCCTGCGAGTTCGATATGGACACAGTTTGTATAGAATTGAAATTTGCCGATGGCAGCATGATCTCTATTGACTGCACTGCTGTGGAAGATGAGATTGCCAAGAATATGTATCAACGGTCAGAGTTGGATTATCTGGTCTACAATGACCCGGTTGGATATGCCAATCTGATCCTCAATGGTGATCCGGAGAAGTATGTGATAAATGTGACAGACTATATTCCTCTGGACTGACAGAAAGCCGCAAGTGCCAATCTTTTGACGCACTTGCGGCTTTTTGTTAATAGTCACCGAAAAATCGTTGATACCCCAAAAGAGAGGTGTCTCCTAGTATATCCAGTTTGCTATCAGTTTGCTTTTTTATCAATTCTCTGCATTTCCCTATACGACTCAACATTGGCCCAACAACAGTGACTGTTTGATTGATGTACGTGCGTATGTCTTCTACAGAAGTGGGTATTTTATAACCATGAACGCTACTAGCAATAATCACGCCATCATCTCTAAGGGGTGCAATGATTCTCCTGTAGAGAAAATCTTTTGTAACTCTTCTTTCTGAAACCTGTGATAAATGCTGCACTAATTCACCAGAATATACAAATTGGGTGCTATTACAAATTTGCACATTATATAGGAGAAAACGAAGAAACAAAACACGCAATCGTATTTCATCGCTCGCTGTATCTTTGTTCTTCTCGATATAATCGGTTGCGCACTTATAAGCCAATTGATATACAGCTTCATCAAATTCTGAATTCTCTCCCAAAGAGGCAGAATATGGTTTGAATACTTCGGGAAAATTCACAACACCGACAATCCTACTTCTGAATATCTTTAGTGCATCGGGTGCTGCCGCATTAGTAATATGTTGCATGATAGACCCCGCTACAATGTCTGCAATTTGAACCAAATTGCCATGCTTACTATCAACATAATCAAAATCATATTCATTGAACAGATTTTCAGACGGACGATGCTCACATACATACTTTCGGAACCCTTGTTGAAATTCAGTCCTTCCATATTCATCTTCAACAATTTTCAGTTTTGGATATGCGCAATACATGGAATCATAGAGTTTTTGATGTAGGAATTTGACAAATGAGGATTTGTAATCTCGCAACGGAGAATTTTCATAAAAAGCCTGTTTATCCGCAATAAGAATAATAAGCTGAAAATCCAACTGTAACAACTCTGTAAGCACTTTTGCACGCCGTGGATGATTGGAGCCAATAGAACTGGACTTCATTTCCTTTGTCCCAAAATGGTTTTTTCGTAGAATCGAAACCTTTTGCTCAAGTTCAGAAATGTCCTTATTATTGACAATAACAGCACAAACGATATAGTGTGAGGATGTCCCCTCTTTCTCGAAGTCAAACCCATAGCTTCCACATTCATCGATAAAGGCTGTCCTTCCAGGTTGTTTGGTGAGTGCTTCCACAAGTTGCATATCTTCAAATGAAAGTTGATAAAAATCCACTGTCCCACCCCCCTATCTTGACATTGATGAAACGGTAATCTATTCTGCACAAATTACTTTTTCAAGCAATTCCCACTGCTCACTCTTAATATCCTCGCTATATTCCTCCATGCAGATACACAACTCCTGACTCTGCTTATCCTCCCGAACGAAGCCGCCATGCAGCCCGTACTTTGTCAGATAGTTCTTCAAAACCTCAAACTTCCTTGGAGAGAAGATGTCGATATCTTCACTCTTTCCGGTGCGGTCAAAGCCACCCTTGGTTTCGATGATCCAAATCTGTCCTCGGACGCTGACGATGTAATCCGGGAAGAAGGACTTCTGCTTGCCGAAGCTGTCCATATACACGATGGAGAAATACTCCGCGCCTTTGTCACCGTTCTTGTAGACCCAATCCACGGCATCACAGGTTTCGCAGAACCGCTCAAATTTCTTTTCCGAGGCAGACCGAACCTCCGCCGAGGCCAGATAGCCCGCATACACGTTCTTCCCCATCTCCGTCTGGGATTTCGCTGTACCATCATAGGTGAACAGGCAGGATTGGGGAATATGGAACTCTGCGGTGGAAATCCGGGGCGCTTCCATAAGCTGCTGGTCCAGCATGACGGCCATCGCCTGCCGTACATCGTTCTTGATGCGGTAGGCATTGTTCAGCACGAATGCGTAGACCTCCCGTGTCTCCAATGCCAGCAGCTTGTTTGCATATTTGGTATTTTTGTCAAACAGCCGCCGCAGGATGGTGTTCATCTGCGCATACTCCAGTCCGACCCGCAGGGCGATCTCCGCCACACGGTGATGATACTCCCGCCCATGACGGTGGGTATCCAGCTTTGTCCAGATGTTGACCGTATTCAAATCCGCAAACTTGCCACTGTCCATCGTCGCAACCGCGCCGGACTTCGTATAGTCCACAATGTCAGATGAGAATACATAGCCCGCTGTCTCCAGCCTCGTCCTGTTCTCTGTGGCGCTCGTCCCGGTGTGGTAGGTCTGGGCAAAATACTGCACCATGGCTGTCAGCGCAGCGGCGGCATCACGGGGCTGGGCCAGGCCGGACTTCTGCTCACTGGTCAGGGTAATCTGCTTAAATTCCGGCTTCAAGTACAGTGTGGCTGCGTCCAAAG
This sequence comes from Oscillospiraceae bacterium, assembly GCA_910575505.1. Classification (GTDB taxonomy): domain Bacteria; phylum Bacillota; class Clostridia; order Oscillospirales; family Oscillospiraceae; genus Oscillibacter. The sequence continues at coordinate 2,442 of CAJTFK010000015.1, read as the reverse complement.
CGCCCTTACCCAAGTTCATCTTGACGCCCTCGGTGAATTTCTCGTCCAGAGTGTAGAGGTAGCAGCTGTCCAGCAGATCACTGCCATAATGCTTCGCCTCCGGCATACGGCGGATGCGGCCAATGGTCTGTATCTCAAACGTCTCGCTCATGTTGTCCCGGAGCTTCACCAGAATATGAGCGCGGGGACAGTCCCAGCCGGTGGCAACCGCCTGCTTGATGATGACTGCGACCTGTGGAGCGTCATTACGCTCAATGTCCTCCAAATTTTCGTGCTTCTTGGACAGCCAGACCGCCAGCTGGCCGTTCTCATAGGTAATGCCTTTGGCCTCAAACCACCGCTCGATCTCGTCCTGCATGACCTCGTTTTTGTTGGGTATCTGCACGATGATAAGCGGGTTGACCTTTGCGCCCATCTGGAGAAAGGCGCTGTGCAGCTCCCGCTGCTTGTTCAGCGCCTGCTCCAATAAGAAATCAATTTGGTTTTCCACCTGGATGTTCTGGGGAAAATTTTCATTGATGACCAGCATCTTTTTGATAAGCTCTTCCACAATCACGTCCGCCTCGGGGATGTCGATCAGGAGGGCATTGGGGTAGTTCCTCGGCGTGGCGGAACAGCGGATGATTTTCTCCGGCTTGAAATATTGGAGAATGTCCGCTGCTTTCACCGTGTCGTTCTGGTGGCTCTCGTCTACAATGACGATGAAGGACAGCCCGCTGTTTTTGGCGTTGCGGATATGCTCCAGGAAATTGGTGCGCTCGCCCTCCTTCAATGCGTTGTTGCCCTTCTTTGTCAACTTCTCCCAGTTGATAAAACAGGCATCGTTTTCCGCAAAGCCGGAGGTCATCACATCCGTCAATAACTTGGTGCGGCTGAGGGGGATGTACCTGTCCATCTTGGCCTTGCTCTGCTCCTCCAGGTCGCCCTTGCCGGGGGTCAGCCAGATAAAGGCCTTGCCAAAGCCGCTTTTGCCGTACTCGTCCATGAAGTGGGTGAGGATGATGGTCTTGCCGCTTCCGGTGCAGCTTTTCAGAATAATTTCCTGCTCCGGGCCTGACATGGCCTCCATCAGATCAGCGATGGCGTTCAGCTGAAAATTCGCAAGCCGCATGATCAGCCCTCCAGTTCTCGGTAGTAGTAGTCGGGGATGATATTGACCTGGATGTCCCGCTCTTTGATGGCGGCGTCCTGCTCTCCGGTGGGTAGGATGTCGTGGCCCAAGTACAGCGTATGGCACTTGGCAAACGCCTCGGGGCGGGCGATGAAGTCCGCCAGTTCCTTGTCCGTCAGCACGATGGCGATCTCGGCGTTTTCGATGAAGTTCACGCCGTTCTCCAGCTCCACCAGTTCCCGGACGTGGCGCAGAAGCTCGTCCGCATACTCGTAATAGAGCTGTTCGTTGATAGGCACATAGTCGATGCGGTAATATTTCAAGCTGGCTGCGTAGCCCTCACGCTCGATCACCCGCTTGATGCGCTCATAGGTCACATTTCGGCAGATGTTGTTCTCGTTGTTGGTGCAGAGGATGAATTTCCGGCGGCTGTCAGCGTCAGCGGCGTTGTGGGCCAATACAGCATGGCCGGTGGTGCCGCTCCCGGCGAAGAAATCCAGAATGATGCTGTCCGGCTGAGAAGCAACCGTAATAACACGTTCCATCAAGCGGACGGGTTTCGGCGTGGAAAAGGCAGTCAAGTCCCCCAGTATTTTCCCAATCTCCTTTTTCGCTTCATCTGTATGTCCCACATCGGCAAAGGGCCAAAAGTTGGTGGGCAGTTTCCCGCCTACGCTATCCAAGTAGGTTTTTCGGGCAATGCCACCTTTGCCCCCTTTGGTGAAGAAGAAGCGGGGCCAGGGGCCTTTATCATAAACCTCCCGCGCCTTTGCCGCAGAGATTTCCAGTGGTTCGGACAAAACGATAGCCTGTACGCCTTGACGCACTTCACTTTCCGGTACGCCGCAGACAGAGGCACGTTTCTTTTCATCATGCAAATCTTCTAATTTGTAAGCGCACCAGCCACACATAATTTTCAGCATATCATCTTGCTGATAACGCCAACATGACCCGTTGCTAGGATAAAGCATTTTCCCGGTAAACGGATGCTGTATTGCATATACCATGCCTTGGTGTGTCGCCGCACCAGGCGCATATGCGTTATCAGTTCTCCACAGAGCAACGTCATTATCAGGGTTCTTATACTTTGAGTTCATTTCTTCTGTGCGAGGTAATTTGTTGGGGTTCCAGTCTGGCTTGCCGCTGTAAACAAGAATGTGCTCCACCTCGCTGACTATGCCCTTAGAGCGGTTCTCAGAAATAGCAACAAAGGAGCAAATAAGGTAAAATAGCATCGAGGTGAGAAAGATGCTGCATAACGAAGCGAGGAATTTGCTGGTAGAAGCATATGAAAAAACACATGACGCAAAAGGAATCGCATTGGCATACGG
>CAJTFK010000014.1 GCA_910575505.1 Oscillospiraceae bacterium | reverse complement strand
GTGAAGGCTATTTTGAGAAAGCTTCGCGTCCGTTCTCCCGATGCTCTTGATGATGCAATTCACTTTGCTCTCAACTGTGTTTCTGCTGCCGATTGCGTTGGCTGGTTCTGTTGCGCTGGCTATTGTTTATTTTGAGAATTGCTCTAGAAAGCTCGCTCTGCAAGGCGGCGGCTTTCTCTTTCAGTTCCTTTTGCTCGGCTTCATAGTCTGCCGAAAGCTCCGTGAAACGCTCGTCCGATATGCGCCCGGTCACGCTGTCCTCATACAGCCGCTTGAAGATAGCGGAGAGTTCCGCAATCCGCTTTTCTGCCGCTTCCAGTTCTTTCTTCCTTGCGGCGTTCCGGCGTTTGCTCCCGTCCTCGGTCTGCTCGGTCAACAGCTTCATAAACCGGGCTTCGTGCTTTGCGGCGTAGCTGGTGACTTTCCGTAGGTTCTCGGTCACTCCCTCGGTCAACAGGTCGGTGCGGATAAAGTGCGCCGTACAGTCACGGGTGCGCTTCTTGTAGCTGCCGCATATGTAGCAGTCCTGCCGCCGCTTGTCCGTCTGATACCTCTGCTGGTACATGACGCTGCCGCAATCCGCACAAAACAGTATGCCGGAGAACAAGCCCACTTCATCATAGCGGTTCGGGCGTTTGCGCTGCTTGCGTAGCTCCTGCACACGTTCCCATGTGTCACGGTCTATGATTGGTTCGTGGTGGTTCTCAAATACCGCCTGTTTCTCCACGGGATTTTCTACACTGTGCTTTACCTTGTAGGACACTTTCTCGGTCTTGAAGTTCACAAGGCAGCCCGTGTACTCCCGGTTTTCAAGGATATGCGCCACGGTGTTAGTCGCCCACTTGCACTCATAGCCGGGGTGGTAGCGGCGTGTGCTTCCCGTCCGGCGGTATTCCAGCGTTCCCGGCGTGGGTGTCTGCTGCTCCGTGAGCATACGGGCTATCTTGGTCGGTCCGTTCCCGGCAAGGCAAAGGCTGTATATCTGCTTCACCACGGGGGCGGCTTCCCCGTCAATGATGAAATTTTCGTCCTCGTCCATGAGGTAGCCGTACACGGGCTTGCTTGTGACAGGCTTCCCACTCATGCCTTTTGAGCGTTTTACCGCCCGGATTTTCTTGCTCGTATCCCTCACCAGCCATTCGTTAAAAATGTTCCTTGTGTGGGGGAAAAAGATGCAGACCAAAAACCGTTGCAGCACAATGGCTTCGGGCGTTTTGGGGCATAAGCAAAGAGCGCAGGATCGGAGTCGGCGTTTGCCTCTCCGGTCCTGCGCTCTTTCCTCATGCTTCGCTTAGCACAGCCCTTCGCTGATCACCACATCAATATCTTTCATTTTGATCCGAATGGTAGCGGCGTCCACCACCGTGATCCGTTCTATAAACTTGTGGGTAATCGTATCATCATATTCCGTAAAGCACAACGGTTGCTGCTCCAGCCACGCCTCCATCTCCCGCTGCCTGGAGGCCCGCAGACTCCGCCGGCTTTTATCTTCTTCAAGAGCCTGCATCTGATCCAGAATATCCTGTTTCTCCGCCGTCACCGCCTCGAGCTGGGCGTTCAGCTCCAGGCTGTCCATATCCTCCAGCACCTTGTCCAGCAGTACGGCCTGCTCTACCGTCAGGGCGTCCAGCTTCTGCTTCAACTCCAGGAGGCTTGCACCGCCGCCTTCGTCGTGGCTCTGCGCCAGCCCCGCCAGCTCCAGGACCCCGGCCTTCACCTCAGCCCGGATGGCGCCGTACTCGTTCAGGGCGGCAACGATGGCCCTGTGGAGCTTTTCCTCGTCCAGCGAGGGCGAGTCATGGCAGTATTTTCTCCCGAATTCCAAGCGGGAAACACACCGCCAAACGATACGCTTTTTGCCGTTTCTGGCCCAGGTGCAGCGCTTATAGGGCGTCCCACATTCCCCGCAGATCAGCAGTTCACTGAGGGCGTACTTGGAGGAATACTTCCCCTGCTCCGTTTTGCCGGTCTTCTGCATGACCTTCCGTTTACTGGCACGGCGGGCCATCTCCGCCTTCGCCTGATAGAACATATCCCTGGAGATAATCGCCGGATGGTTGTTCTCCACATAAACCATCGGAAATTCGCCGGTGTTCTTCACTATTTTTTTGCTGATGCAGTCGGTGGTATAGGTCTTTTGCAGCAGGGCATCACCTATATAACGCTCATTAGTGAGAATATTGTGGATGGTCTGCCAGGACCACTGCTTCACTCCGGTGGCGGTTGGGACATGCTCCTGTTCCAGTTCTCTTTGAATCCCAAAGATGCTGGCCCCGTCCAGGTACCGGCGATAAATGCGCCGCACCACCTCCGCTTCCTCCGGGTCGATCTCGGGCTCACCGTCCGCTCCCCGGCGGTAGCCCAGCAGCCGTGTATATTGGAAGGGCACGTTCCCCGCCTCCCGGCTTTTCAGAATGCCCCAGATCACACTGCCCCGGATGGACTCGCTTTCCGCCTGGGCGAAGCCGCTGAACAGCGTGATCATAAACTCGCCGGCCTCCGTGAGCGTATTAATGTTTTCCTTTTCGAAGTGGACCCCGATGCCCCGGCCTCTCAGCATACGGACGGTGGCTAGACAGTCCACCGTATTCCGAGCGAAGCGGGAGAGAGACTTGGTGAGGATCAGGTCAATGCGGCCTCGCTTGCAGGCGGCAATCATGCGGTTGAATTCCGCCCGCTTTTTCATGCTGGTGCCTGTAATGCCCCTGTCGGCAAAAATTCCGGCAAATTCCCAATCAGGGTTCTCTCCGATCTTCTGCGTATAATACTCCTTCTGAGAGGTGTAGCTGGTGAGCTGTTCCTCGCTGTCGGTGGAGACCCGGCAGTAAGCGGCCACCCGCAGCTTCCTTCCAGAGGGGCCTCCGACGGGCGTTTTTTCCTTGGTGGCGGGAATGATCCGTATTCGCTTTTCTCGTACAGTCTGTTCCATAATCTGTCCTTTCCCGGTAGGCTTACGCTATCCTTTGAAGGTCACCGTCACCGCGTTGTCCGCAGAGACGGTGATATATTGAATGGCTCTTTCGCCATGGATATCGATTGGATTGGCCTCCTGTGAGAAGCAGTCGTACCGGGCGGAAACGCCTTGGAGAATCAATTTCACGATTTCTTCCGGCTGGTCTGGTCGCTCCAGCCCCCGGTTGATGGCGTTGGTCAGGCGGACCGCATCGGCGGACGGCTCATAGGCTGTGGAGGGCTGTTCCGAGGGCGTATGCGCCGCCGTCTGCCGCTCCACTTCCGCCAGGAAATCGGCATCTTTGATTTCCGTCCTGACTCCGCAGCCCTCGCATTGAAGGTACAGCGTATCCTTTCGCTTCCGTCCGCTGAACCGCCGCTTTAGGGGGCCACCGCATTTGCCGCAGCGCAGCTTTTCCCGGTATCGAAGGGCTGGGCGGTCCGATCTGCGAACGGTCTTTTTCCGTTTTTGAATGATTTCCTGTGCCGTTTGGAAGGTCATGACATCAATGATGGCGGGGTAGCCGTCGGCACCCATGTAGCGGGGATTTTTCAGAATGTAGCCCACCCGGTGCATGGTCCACTGAGGGCGTTCCTGGCTGTACAGGACGCCGTCGTCGTTCAGAATGTCCGCAATTTTCCACTGATAGGTCCCCTCCAGGTAGATGGAGAATATCCGTTTCACTACCTCGGCCTCTTGGGGCTGAAGGACCAGTTTTCCGTCCTGAATCTGGTAGCCGTACAAAATTTTTCGATTCATGCTTTATCCTCCTGAACCCGCTCCGCCAGTTCGATGCCGCCCCGGAGGTGGAAGCGGATACGGGAGCGAGACTCCGCCGTGACCTTCTCCACCAGATCGGAAAACAGGGTTTCATCGAAGTCCTCCAGGTGGTCCGGCCCGCTGTGAATCTTACTGACTGTCTGGCGAAAGGAGTCCAGCGCTTCCTCCAGGTCATCCTCCTTAAGCAGACGGCGGCGCTCCTTCCGAAGCTCCGCCAGACGGCCATCGAGTTCCCGCAGCTTGGCGGCCCCGGCGGAGGCGTCCAGAACGCCCTTGCTCTGGAGGGCGCTGACCTTATAGCTTTGGTCGGACGCCTCGGCGATGGCCCTGTTCACTGCCAGCATGGCGGGATTGTTCCGCTGGCGGGCCTCGTTCAGAGCGTCCAGCTGGCCCAGGGCGGGCTTGAGAATGACGCCGTCGTGGAGCCGGAGCTTGTTGTACATCCGCGCGAAGGCGGCGTGGATTGCTTCCTCCGGGATGGGCCCCACGGAGCAGGAGGAGGCGTTTCTCAGGTGATTCCGGCAGCTCCAGGCGGCAGTTCCCTTCCGGGTAGATCTCCGGTAGAGGGCCTCCCCGCAAGCCTCGCAGTACATTTTTCGGGACAGCGGGTAGACGCCGTCGGGGCGGTCCCGGCGATGCTTTTTTCTCTGCCGGAGGGCCTGGGCCTTCTCAAACGTCTCCCGGCTGATGATGGCGGGATGGGAGCTCTCGACGTAGATTTGGTCCACCTCGCCGTGGTTGATCTTCTGCGTGAAAGGAAATCCGGTTTTATAGGTTTTCTGGCAGAGGGTATCGCCAATGTACTTTTCGTTTGACAGCCAGTAGTAAATCTGGCGGGTGGTCCAGTGAACATTGCCCTTGCGGTCCAGGACACCCCGGCTGATGAGATCGTTGACGATCCAGCCAACACTGTGGCCGCTGAGGTAGGCGTCGAACACCCACCGCACCAGCTCCGCCTCCTCCGGGATAATCTCCAGGCACCCGCTGCCTTTGAGGCGGTAACCGTAAGGCGGCTTGGTGGTGATGAACTGGCCCAGCTCCATTCTTCGCCGGAAGCCCTGGCGTCCGTTTTCGGAGATGGACACGGACTCCTGCTGGGCCAGAGCGCCGAAAACGCTCACCAGGAATTCCGTGGTGAGCGTTTCCGTGTCGATATTCTCTTTTTCAAATTGGACGGTAACGCCGAGGGACATCAGCTCCCGCAGGGAGGCGAGGCAGTCCTTCGTGTTCCGGGAGAAGCGGGAAAGGGACTTCACCAGGACTTTGTCGATCCTGCCCTTCCGGCAGTCGGAAAGCATCCGGTTGAAGTCCTCCCGCTTGTCTGTTTTCGTGCCGCTAACCGCCTCGTCAGCGTAGACGTCTACAAGCTCCCAGCCCTCGTGGCCATTGATGAGGTCGGTGTAATTGCGGATTTGGGAGGCGTAAGAGAGCGCCTGCTCAGCGTGGTCCGTGCTGACCCGGCAATAAGCGGCGACCCGCAGAACAGAGACTTCCTTCTCTCTGGGCGGGATAATTTTCACATTCGCTGCCATGCTTTTGCCTCCCTTCCATTTTGGCAACGCCAACAGTACCATACCCCGGCGGAGATATCCAGAACTATTCCCGAACAGCTTGTGCCAGAAAGGATTCCGTGTCAATGCTCTCCATGACGAAGTGGACGGTCACGCCCATGGCGCTCAGTTCCCGCAGAATCGTCAGGCCGTCGGAGAGGTTCCGGGCAAACCGGGAGACGGACATGGTTACGATCTTGTCGAGCTTTCCCTTCCGGCAGTCCTCCAGCATTCGGTTGAAAGCGGTCCGAGAGCCCCGCATCTGGCTGTCAGGAATTTCTACATCCGCATATGTGTCCGCCAATGTCCAGTTCTCATGAGCAAGGATTTCTTCCTTGCAGAGTCTGCCCTGCGCTTTGTGGCTGCCGCCCCGGCAGTATATAGCGGTGCGAGAAACTGTTCTTACTGCATTTGCCATGTCAAATCCTTCTTTCCTGTTTGGTAATGCAGACACTACCACACCCTTTGGGGAATATCCAGAACTATTCCCATACAGCTGAGGGGCGGTATTTCTCCATGGCGAGGCGCTTGGCGGCGTTCAATTCCTCCGCCGTCAGGAAGCCCGCCTGGGCCATATCCTCCAGGGTGCGGGTGACCAGTATGTACTGGATTTCGCTCTTGACGTTCACCATTCGCCGCCCTCCCGGAAGTAATCCGGCCCCTTGACGCTGCGGATGAACGCCTCCACATCCTGGAGGCTGTCGGTGATCCGCATATCCGGCAGGGCGGTTTTCACATCCTCGAAGTAACGCTGCCCAGGGACAGACCTCTCGTCCAGGATGGCGACGACGCAGGTGTCCGTTTCGGTACGGATGGCCCTGCCGAAGCCCTGCTTCAGCTTGATCTGCATCTCCGGCACGACGATGGCCTGGATAAAAGAATGCAGGTTCGGAAAGGCTTCCCGCTCCTTCTCTTTCAGAGCGTCCGGGCGGGCGAAGGGCAGGCGGGGGATTACCAGCAGGGACACGCAGTCGCCGGGGAAATCGAAGCCCTCCCAGGCGGCCCCGGTGGCCAGCAGGACGCTTCCAGGACTGGCCTTGAACTGCTCTGTGGTGTGGACTGCGTTCCGGCCCAGGGTGAACATGGGCCAGAGAAGCTCCTTTGCCGTCAGGCGTTCCTTCACGGCGGACATGGCGGCGTAGGAGGTGAAAAGCACTAGGGCATGGCCGCGGGCCGCGTTCAGCAGTAAGGCGATCTCGTCGGTAAGCCTGTCGTAATACGCTTCGTTTCTCTGACCGGGCGGAAACTGCGGGACATACAGCAGACAGTTTTCACGATAGTCAAACGGGGAAAGCGAAACAGACTCCATCACCCGGCTGTCCGCCAGCAGGCCCGCTTCCTCCCGGAAGCGGTGAAAGTCGCTGCCAACGGCGAGAGTGCCAGAGGTGAGGATGATGGGCCTGGGCTGGTTCCAGAGGGTGCTCTGGAGTTGTGCGGTCAGGTCTGCTACCGTGGCGCAGAGCATAACGGTGTCACGGGAGTCCTCCGCCAGGTAGAAGACCATATCTGGGCGGCCCTCGCTGAACAGGGCCACAGTGGTGGCCAGCTTGTCTAGGCGCCGGCGCGTAGAGGCGGAGAGCAGGGGATTGACCTGCTTTCGGACCACGGTCAGAGCCCGGTTCGGGGCCACCAGCAGACGGGCGTATTCGGAAAATCGCCGGTCCGGGTTGTGGGGCCGCTCCAGTTTCCGAAGGAAGAGACGGGAGGTGTCCGCCAGAGCGTCTGCCGCCAGCAGATATTTTTCCCGCCGCAGGTCCTGGATGAGGCCCTGGATGTCCTCGGCCCGAAGGGTAACGCCGAACATCTGCCGGGCTGTTTCCGGCAGCTTGTGGGCCTCGTCGATGATGACGGCGAGGCTGTCCGGCAGGATGGGCTGACGGCCTGTTCCCCGGTGGATGGCGTCCGCCAGCAAAAGGTTGTGATTGCAAATTTGGAAGGGAAATTGACCGCTGTCGCAGCTGTCCAGGAAGGCGCGGTACCGGCAGTTTTCCCGCTGGCAGTCGCAGACATTGGGGACGCACACCCGCTCTCGGTCATAACCACTGAGGCGGGGCGCTTCGTCCAGGTCCAGCCTCTCCCGCAGGGAAAGCAGGGCGTTTCCGGCTCTCCAGTTTTTCTTTCGGAGGTCCAACTGCCCCAGCCGCCGTTCCAGCCGCTGGTCGCAGACGTAGTGGGATTTGCCCTTGCGGATTACCGCTTGGAGGGGCTCTGTGATCATTCCATCCTCTGTCAAAACAGTGGAGAGAAGAGGCAGGTACTCGTCCCGCACGGCCTTCTGCAAGGCGATGCTGGAGGTGGAAATGAGGATAGGCTGGGCGAGGTGCAGGCTATGGAAAACCGTTGCGGCAACGAGATAAGCGTAGGTCTTTCCAATGCCAGTCCCGGCGTCGCAGAGGGCGATGCCGCCGTCCTGCATGGCCTCCAGCATCCGATGGCTCAGGGCGATCTGCTCCGGGCGCTCCGGCATTCCCTGAGCCGGAAGTAGATCCTTGAAAATATGGTCAATCTTGTTATGGGAGTTTTGCCTGTTATAATCATTCATCCTTAAAGTTCCCCTAAATTCGTTCGTTTTCTTCAGTCAAATCCACCGTATTCGCAGCTCGCGCCCCGGTGGATCGGGAACAGTACGGGACGGGTTCGGCTAAACCCGCACGGGCATATACCAGGGGTCTCTACTGCTTTCAACCCCAAGGCAGCCCCGCAACCTGGATCTCAGGCCGCGCAGAGGTGTCTCATTGTGTACCCGGACAGGGTCAACGCTGGCGGCCCTGCCAAAGGCCGTCCCAGCGGGTGGCATTCTCGCTCGTCGGAGGGGCCCTGCACGGCTCCACCCGGAGCCGTGCAGGAATTGGATGCTTACATTCCTCCGGTGTCATGGCGTGCGCTACTGGACGCTCGTCTGTCCGGGCGGTTTCCCGTACTGCTGATATTTGATTTTCAAGGAGCAGCGAGAGGCATTCCAGTTCCCCTCACTCCCCCTCCCGAATAATCAAGGGGTGGATAAAAGATTTATGAAAAAATTTTCCGGCGAAGTTTTTCCAGCAATTTATCTCTCCGATAAATGACGGTCCTATGGTATACGCCGAGCCGCCTGGCGTATTCCCGAGCGGAGACGCCTTCAAAAAATAGTGCTTGAATAAGGCCCTTTTCTTCTTCATTCAGCTCTGAGAGCATGGCGGTAAGACGCGCTTTCTGCACAGCCTTTTCCTGATTGTCTGCCCAAAGCAGCAGAACGCTTTCCGCGCTCGGCTCCTGCTCGACGCCTAACTCACCCAGAGGAACTTCGTCCTCCCGCAGCTTGTCCAATGACAAAAGCTTGCCGGGTTCCAGCTCCTCCGCTATGTAGCGCTCCCGGCGATCCGATTGAGAGTAAGCCAGAAATACCTCGCTGGTAACTTCAACATCAATGCCGTCGACGGTGATAATATTTGCGATTACAGCGCCGCTCTCGTCTTTGATCCGCCTGTAATTTCGATTTTCCTTCCAGTTTTTCATTTGTTGTAATCTCCAATCTCAGAATTTGGGGGGCTGAGATTGCGGATTACGGGTATTTCGCTATGTAGGGCTGCCAATGAAAAATGCGCATTTGACTCCTTTCTGGAGTCAAATGCGCAAAAAATCCGCTTGATTCATTGACCACGCTATGCCATGCTGGTATTACCCTGTCCTATACGGGACAGGGGTCAATTACCAAGCGGCACATGGGAAGTCAACGCGTCAAGCGGCTCCGGGGCACAAACCTTGTTTGTTCTTTATGTAGTTGTCCGGCGGCACGATTTGCTACGCCCTGCGGAATGAGACCGGCGGGAAAAAGACGGATTCCCCGCAATTGGAGCATTTTGTATAGCTCCCACCATGTGTTCCGCGGCATAGATTCTCAATCCTATGATCGCAGAATGGGCATATCCGGGCCAGCTTTATTGTGCTGGAATAAGCCTTTTTCAACGCCTCCTGTTCCGCCGTTGCCCGCGCATAGCGCTCGGGATTGCTTTCTTTCACATTAATCTTTGCCATACCAGTCCTCCTCGTATACCTCGTCTTCCTGGGGATAGATATTAACCAAAGCGTATGGATCATCTAAATAATCGGCTTTCAGAAGCCCAAGCTGCTTCATCCGTATGGAAAGGGCTTTCTTTGAAACTCCCATATAAGCGGCCATGTCCGAAAAGCGGGTATAGTCTATACTGGCGAACACCCTGTTCACCATCCGCATCGGTACGTCAAGCCCAAAAGCATCCATATTCTCCCGAACCATATCTTCCGGCATCAATACCGCTGAGGCCAGTCTATTGGTTCGCCATTCTTCCCAATCCCCGACTCTTGAGGAATTTGTTTCGCGGCAATAATGGATCTGCCGCCGTGCGATGGCGCCCATGTATTCTTTAGGGAACAGCATCCTGAAAATTTGGTGGCATGCCTCATGGATTAATGTAAAATGACGGCGACCTACATTGGCGGTCTCCTCCGTTAAGCTCTTTTCAATCAGGACCGTGTTCCCGTCCAAAAAATAATACTCAGGCTTATTGGGGCTGTCGTAAATGGGAACGCCGACTTCACCGCAAGCTGTGAGGCCAAGGATTGTTCCACTGATCGAGAGTGTATGGTATTCAACAGACAGCCGAAGCAGCCCGCATACCAAAAGATCCGGCTGAATGATATTCGCGTGCTGTCCACAAAGAGAGGGCAGCTTCTTGTATGCAGTCACAACCCTCCGGGCGATGGCTTCTATTTCTTGTACGGTTAGGTATGGCACCTTGCTCCCCCTCCTCAATCGTATCTGCTGATTGCCATGATAACCCGTCCAACGTACGGAAATCCTTTAAGGCGGGTCAGTGATAACTTTAACTGCTTTTTGCCTTGAATGATGGTGTCTGTTTGGAACATATTCAGCTTTTCCATCTCAAATGGCTGCTTTTGATCCACGATCAGCAGAGAGTGCTCAACAATACCATAAAGGAGGAAATTGTTGTCTCCATTTGCGGGAACGGCGAACAGTCCTTCTTGTGGATATCCCTCGAATCCCAGAACACCATGCGCAAAGACCAGCGGATGTCGGTGGTAATCATCTCGGATCATATCGTTCGCCTCCTCCATAAAATTGAACAAATCAACGGCAGGACCGAGCACCTTGAACGGTCTGTTCATAGACTGATTCCTGGAGTCCTCAGCAAAACACACGTCTTTCCGCACGGCCCTGAGAATGCCTTCTCTGAAGAATTCATATCCATATTATACCAAACAAACGTTCTAGTTTCAAGAGACAAATATGAGGGACAGCAATATCGAACTGTTGCCAAAGTCCCGTTTTGTAAAATGTTGCAGAATTTGGCATCAAAATGATAACGGATTTTTAGAATAACATCTATTCTGTAAAACTTTTTGAGAAGTCGCTTTTTTAATTAACGATTCCCTATTACCTTTCAGAGGGCCGTAGATCCTGCTCTTTCAGGACCTGTCCATATAAGCGTATCAAAATACTGGCGAAATGGACAAGAGCACTTTTAAGTTTTCCCCGTAAATACATATCCCCGTCCCCGCCGGGCAACAATGATTTTGGGCCGGGATGGGACATCTTCGATTTTCTCCCGCAAACGGCTGATCGTTGTATCTACGGGCCTTGAATCACCCATGTAAGTGTAGCCCCATACCAGTTCAAGCAGTTCCTCCCGTGAGAACACTTTGCCTGGCTCGCTTGCCAAGCGGCAAAGCAAATCGTATTCCCTTTGCGTCAGCTCAATCGGCAGCCCGTCCTTTAAAACCAATACCTGTTCAGTATCAACCTCAATCCTCCCAAAGGCCAGGAATTGTGCCGGATTTCCGCTGTTCATTTCACTACTCACGTCCCAAATATTGACGTTAATCAGCATCAATAGCTCCTTCATGTGAAAGGGCGTTTGAATATACCCAATGTTCAAATCCAACGCGGACAGCATGTCCGCTTCTTTTTCGGAGGAAAGAAACAGCAAAATCGGTTTGTGGATTCCGGCCTCACGCAATTCCCGGCAAATTTCAAAATTACCTGGCTCTTTTCGTTCTAAATCTATGATGATTAAATCTGGCAAATATTCTTTTGCCAGATGCAGTCCATATGACCCACTGTCAGCCCGGATGATTTGATATCCCTCTCGGCCTAATGCGAAAGCCAGAATTTCAAGGACTCGCTTATTATCCTCAATCACCAGCAACTTTTTCCGCAAAGGAAACACCTCCTATATCAGCCCATAGTCTTTTGCAAACTGCTGCACCATTTTGTTGAATTTATATACTACTTCCTCCGGTAGACGCTGATTGGTCAACGCTTTGGGCAATACCACCCCGGAAGCGTTTTTATCCTCCCTGCGGAACGTGACTTGGCTTGTTTCCAGATGCAGGGCTTTTATTTTGTAGCCTTGGCTTAACCAGGAATGAGTGATATTAAAGCTCTGCTCTGAAAACAGGAACTTATGAAATGGAAACCCCTCAGACCGCCACATGGGAGAGTTCAGCTCCTGTGTGTCGTCATACCAGAACGCCTCAAAACAGTACGCCTCCCAGGGCAGGTGCTCTCCCAAAATGCGTTCGATCTCCTGGAACTTCAGGCAAATGACCGGCTGCTTGTGTTTACGAAAATACTCGGTCAATTCTATGTACGGAGAGTCATCATCCGGAGTATGATTTTCAAACCCTTCCAGAATTGAGAAGAGGTCAATATGTTCCCCGTTCACTTCGTTGCCGCCGAACTGCACCTGATATCCGCACTGCCGGTGTACATATTGAAGATTTCTCGCGCTCCAGCCCTGCCCTAAATTCTTTTCAACCAGCTCAACCTCCTGATCGGCCAGCATCCTCGCTCCACAGTACGCGCAGCGCCCGCTTTGCCGGGTCCATACTCCCCGGTATTTTCCGTTGCTTTTCTGAATGTTCCGACGATGCTGAAGGTAGATTTGGTAATCCTGATCCAGATATGGATTAAAATTTAACCGGCATGGTTTGTGCTGCATAATTGGCAGAGGAGCCAGACGGTTTACTCTGACCGAGTGATCTGCTGGTAAAACAAAAACATAATTCCAGCCGTCTCTCACCCAAAATTTATTTAACACGGTTTTCCGGTGCCAGCGCGGATACTTCATGCACATCTTTTTGACCAATAACCCTTCAACAATCGAATCAATATGCCTGAAATCCATATAAGCGTCCTCTGTACGGTGGTAATGTCCCCACCCGGCCAGTTTCCAGTTAACTTCCTTAATCAAATCCCTCTGCGTCCCTGAAAAGTTCATGATAAGGTTTTTCAGCTCTGCTTCAAACTGTATGATGGAACTTTCAGCGGGCTTTACGGAAAGACGCCCGTATTTAAACTGATAGTGTCTGCCAATGTAATCGAAACCCTCATAAACGTTGGTGATATAAGACTTTTCAGGATGAAGCCGCAGTCCTCGGCAAGCAAGAAATTCTTCTACGATCTGCATGATCAGCTCGGCCTGTGTGCGGTCCCGAGCAGTTATCACCATATCGTCCAAAAGCCGGTTTAAATTCCCGTTTGGGTAGTCCACGCCGCCAGAGGGATAGAGTCGGTCATAAATGTAGGATTGCAGTCCATCCAGCATCATGTTCCCTAATTTAGGAGACAAGGCGGAGGCCATGGACATCCCCTTATCTGTTGGAAACAGCTCTCCGTTCCTTACCATCCCCGCCTTTAGAAACTTCCGCAGCACAGTTTTATCCATCGGGATATTTTCAATGAGCCAGTCATGCGCCACGGTAGCGTAAAATGTCTGCACATCAGCGATGACTACCCAGGTCGGCGCGTTTTCCATAGTAAGATCATGGAGCAGATGGGCATTGGGATCGAGGGGAGAACGCCCTTTTCGGGCAAAAAAAGATTTCTTGTCCGCTGTTGATTCCGCAACGGGGTCCAGCGCGAAGGAGTATAAGATTTGCATGGCCCGGTCCTTCATGGTTGGAATCAGGTTGATCCGCACTTTCCCGCGCTCCTCCAGCTCCCTGTAAAGGTATGGAAGGGGCCGGTAGCCCCTTGCGGTCAAAGACTGTGCGGCTTTCGCTTTCTGAGCGTCAGTAGTCCAGCGAACGCCATCCACTCCCGGCGAACCGCTGCCATTCAGAACCTCTCTCACGGCCAGTGCACGCGCCGCCCAGGAGCCTACCAGTTGGCGTTGCAGCAGGTCTACCTTGTCCCACTCCCGGTTATAGGCGGCGTAAGCCAGATCCTGCTGCAGCAGCAATAGAATGCCCGTCAGGCGGTCCCAATCAATGGAGCTCCAAATAGCGGTCATATCCTCGTCGTCTAGTTCCCGCTTTGGCCTTATCGGATAAAAAAGCATGGAAATGGGACAGTGGTCGGAGGCGAGGATGTCCTTGTGAAATCGGATACTTTGCACGAAAGACAACAACTCCCCGGAAACGAGAAAATAGTCCAGCCGCGAACCGCGATTTTCGGCGCGGTTCTTATTTTTCGGTCCCCACCATGTATAGGCTCCTTCTTTGTTCGGATTCAATACCCGAAAGGCGTCAACGACTCCAGCAGCGAGAAGTTTGTCAAACCCATCCCGTACCTCTGAGCGGAAAAGCGGGTTGTCCGGCTCATTTTTTCCGTTCTCGGGATAGCTGTCAATGTAAGCGTGGGTTACGTTAAAATCGCCGCACAAAACAACGGGTTTCGGCAGATTGGCGATATATTCCCGCAGGGCCTCGTCCCACTCCAGGCGAAAATCCGGCCTGTCTGGGGAGTTGTGGGGGTGAACGCTGGGAACGTATACGTTGATAATATAGTAATCCGCATATTCCAGCGTAATCAGGCGGCCCTCCTCATCAAATTTGCTGTTTCCAAATCCCGTGGACCACGATAACGGTTCCTGCTTTGCCAGAATCAATGTGCCGGAATACCCTGACCGCAGGGCGGGATTCCAAAACTGCTGATATCCGGGAGTGTTCAGAGCGCACTTGGTCTTGACTTCCTGGCAGCACATAACATCCGGTTTTGTATCTGCCAAAAAACGTAAAAAACCTTTCCTACGGCAGGCTATAATTCCATTTACGTTCCAGCTTATGATCTTCATTGAACAGACCTCCTCTAGTCAAGCCTCTCCATCGTTTCAGGATGATGGCTCTGTTTTCTGCCGGATGATGGAGCCTGTAAAGATATTTCTTTCTCCGACCTTGTCTCTAAGTGTTTCTATTTTATCATAGTCTCGTGACTTGCGCAGACACTGGCTACTCATCTCAAAACGTGGACTTTCTATCCCCGCCACAACCATGCGTTTTACATTTGAGCTGGCACATTATTTTAATTCAAAGAGACGGCCTTGCTCATACACAAAGCCGTCTCTTTATCTTTCGAGGTATGGGTTTTCGTATCTATCAGAAAACTGACGCACGTACAGTTGCATTGAAAACAAGCACACCGCAAACAGCAAGTAAAAGTAACAGGAAGCGGGACGCAATAATTCCCGATATCCAAAAAAGCAAGGGCTGGTTTATTTTGAAAAAGAGCCTTTTCATCTTCTGCTCAAATCGGGGGGAAAATGTAGCCTTGCACTCGCTTGGATCAGGCAAACAGTTCAGCATGTGCTCCTCACACCTCCTTGCCGCCTCCTTCAGCCTTTCTTCCGATATCATAAGTCATCCTCCATTGCTTGTGTTCCTCAAAATCCATGAAAAAGAATCCTTATTAAGGTTCTTTTTCATATCGCACCGGGCAGAAGAAGATTAGAAGATCCATCCAGCACGAATCTCTGTCCGCTTCTTTTAAATTGCAGCCAACAAAAAAGTCATCAAGGGAAAATCCACTAATATTTTCCTCAAATATCTGAATTTTTCTCGTGGCAAGATTAACAGCTCCAACGCCAAAGCATGTTTCAATATTCTGTGGTAATATCTCATTCAGACACTTCTCACATAGGAAAGACGAGACCCGGGCTGTATCCAACTTCCTGTCATCATAAAAATACAGAGAACCCATGGCGTAACCTCTATCATAGTCTAACAATAATCTGGCGGAAAATCCATTGTCAACGCTGCCGCCGCCCCCGAAAGATACCGTACCGGCATATTCCTCAATCAGCCGTCCATCCAGCCTATCATAGCGGTTAATTTCAAGAGGTATTATTTCAAAAGTATTTAGGCTGATGAGCGCAATATTGTTCTGTCCCCAATACGACGGAACCAGGTTTTCAATGCCACCACCACACAAATAACAATCCTCTGTTGATGTGGCGGAGGAATACCTGACATCAACGTCCGGGGCGGTGCTTGGTTTTGCTTCGCATCCGGTCAGGATAAACAGCAGAATTACCATCAGGGCAAGCGTCCATCGTTTCACATCCATCCTCCATCACAGCTTCTTATTCGTGGTTGCGTGCTCATGTGTTAAGTACCAGACCGCTAAAAGGGTTCGTCGTATAAAAAAATATCCGGGTAATTTTCGAGAAATCTGTCCAGCAGCTCCTTAAACTCCGCGCACCGTTCCCCACACTTTTCTAATATCGGGTAAATGCGGTTTTGGATTTCTTCCGCCTCTACTGGAAATATCTCTGTTGTCATGCGCTCTCCTGCAAGGTCCAGTGCAAGCACATCCAGCGTAATCCACGAGAACAGCTTAAACAGCAGATCATGGGAGTCCTCCAGAGGCGTCATGAAGTTATCCCCATCTCCTTCAGGGAAGTATTGGATAAACAGGTAGCCAAATTTTTTTGAGTGTACTACGTCATAATAAGGCTGGGCCTCTTTCTCCATATACGGTTGGAACAAGGACAACAATGTTTCGATTTCCTGTATTTTATCGCACATATATTTTCTCCTCTGGCCTGTATCGGAAATGAGACCCAACAGTAAAGACAACCGCAGAGCCCCGTCAGAACGTGAAAAATTCTATACCAGCCTCCGGTGTTTCATGTATGAGGCTGCCGCGCTCGTACTTTGCTTCCTCCGCATTGTGGGCGGCGGCGTATTCGGGGTAAAACCGCAGTATTGCGTTCATAAGTGCTTTCATATCAACCAGCCCACTTTCTTCTATCTGTGGATGAAGCCTGCACAGTTCATACAGGGGAATGCAGCTGCTTTGCCTGGGAAAGAAAAGGTAGCCGAGGGTATTGTTAATGCCCTGCATCCTATCATATGCCAGCTGCTCCGCCAATTCCTGTTCAGGGATTGAAATGTCCGCTTCCCAAATTGGGTAGCAAACAGCCAGCATCTCCTCACAGCGGTCTGTCTCCAGCCAGTACACACCGTTCGACAGCGCCTTATGACGGACCGTACTGCCTCTCGGAGTATGGAACGGAACCGGAAAAGTCCCGAAGTAATCCGGGTATTCTTCCATGCCATAAAGAGCGCGGGAAAGCAAAGAGTCCGTGATTCCCTCTACAGGCAGATGGCATTTCACCTGATACCGGCACACCTCGAAATCTATGATGTGCTTTCCACTGCCTTTCTCGTGGAGTGGGTAAACCCGCAAGCCAGGACAATCGGAGATATCCTGTCCGTAATTTCGGGCTTCTTCAGAAATGGCCGGTGCATCCTCCGTTACCACATATACCTCTGTCCGCTCCGAGTCCTTCTCAACGATCAGAAAATAGACGCCAGGGCTTATGATTTCCGCATGCTGGACCGATCCAAGCTCCGCCACGAGGTCGAAGGGCAAATCGTTAGGGGAAACGTTTTTCGGGGAGTATTTTTGCGCTGCCTTTAATTCGGCCACCTCTTCTTCACTTAGGCTCCTTCTCCCTAGCAGGTTTCTTATCATGCGTGTTTCCTCACTTTCATATATAGTTGCCGCTTTTCGTCTTATTTCAAGAAAGAAGCGGCTTTTTACGTTTGCCAGCAGTCGAGTTCCCCATTGTATTTATATCCAGCAGAACCGTCCGCCCTGTTTGGGCTGCGTATTGCTTTATCTTTTCCCCATAAGGCGTGGCGGACAAATTACAGACGCAGAAGTCCATTCTTTCAATCATATCGGCGATCACGTTGAAGTCATCCCTGCTATCTACACGGTTTACATATCCAACGGCGTGGCAGGGTGGGCATAGGGCCGCTTCCATAACGGCCATATCATCACAATCCCCTGATAAAGAGTCGTTGTCCATAAGCACAGTAATGTGTATCGCTGTATTGCTCCATTGGCAGAGCATTAACGATATATGTAAATTTTCCAGCACAAATAAGAAGCCGGAGGAAACGTAGGACTGTTCAATAAAAATATCCGTGGCGATATAAGCGGATGCCAGACACTCCATGATGTGCTTGAAGCGGGTTAGCGATTCGCGGGTGGCTTCCCCAAGGGCAAAAATGCCGCAAGTGCGGGGGCCTGTCCGCTTGGCAGCCAGCGCCCGATTATACCTGCGGGTCAGTTCTAAGTGGATTGCCCTGCTTCCATGGCTCAGGAGCTGCCGTACACGTTCCCTTCCTACGCCGGTTGCTTCTCCGACCGCGCTCATAGTACGGCCCTCGTGCAGTTTAAAAAAAGCAGTCTGCTCTTTTTCTGTCATACGCTGCGCCGCCTCCAGGATGGCCGTCTCTGTTTCATGTGTCGTTAGACTGATAATCTCCAGTGTTTCCGGGATTTTTCCCAGATGATTTCCTGGGTCGTATATTGTATCGTAGAAATATGTGATAAGGTGCGTAGAGTTTTGAGAAATCCATTTCAGCATCCGCTTGTATCCTATGGTGGGGTCACGTTTTTTCGTGTTTTCCAGATCAATTGTAATGACTTTATCGCTCATGTAAGAATACGTCAGATCTTCACCAGACATTTCCGCCTCCGGGCCATGGTATATTACACAGGTAATTGTAACCTTTTGCGGATATTGGGTTCTGGCCTTGAGCGCCGCCAACAGAAAAAAATAGGAGAGCATTCCGGACGGGTAGACTGGGTAGACCAAAAACTCAACGGCATCGTTTTCTTTTACAAGGCGGTCAACCTCCGTCTGCATTTTGGAAGCCATATCAGCGTCATACACTTCTTTGTGTCCTGCAAATGAACATACTGCCATCTTACCGTTTCCTTTCTACCCCGCACGGAGGTACTGCGTTTTAGCGGAACGCTCTCATCCTCCCTGTAATTCCTCTGACTCCCACACTGCCCTGAAATCCAGTCGGTCCAGGGCGTCGAGAAAGGCCAACTTTATCTCGCGCCACATTTGTTTGTCCTGCAATAGTTCTTCAATGTATTGTTCCCAGGAGTAGTCCTTGCCCTGGTTCAGCTGGCGTCGGTACTGGACAAACTCTGCCTGCAAAAGGATCGCATCTATCAGGCCACAGCCTTCATCGTAAGAAATCAGCTTTGCACAGTTCATAGTATCTGTTCCTGCGAACGGGTCATCACTGTCGTCAAGCAGTTCTGGCTCCTTTTTGTCAAAGTTAAAATAGGCGTGACTTAGAAATTCCTCTATGGTTTTGCGCAAAACAAATGCGGCGGAGTCCCGAGTCTCTTTGCTTCCGCGCATTCCAAGGACAAAATCCTGCCATGGACAATCCACCAGAGCCTTGCTCTCTATACAAAGGTTGTAAAAATCCTTTTGAACCCGATATGTGAGATACCACACGTAAGTGCGAAGCTCCTCTGGATCGTCGAAGGTGGCATAGTGGGTATGCGAGGATATTTCGTCTAAGAAAAATTCGTGCTCCAATGAGGGCGTGCTTTCCCCCTCCTGATCTTCTTCAATGGACGTCTGAACATAGAAGCGTTGCTTTCCCTCAGTAAAAACCCAGCTTTTCATAAAGGCTGTGAAGGACTCGCAGATGAGCCTGATTGCGGTATTCGTTTTAGGTGGGAAATTCTGTTTCCAGCCGGTATAGGTCTCCCAGCTCTTGGCATAATCCAGACTCCAGCCCTTTTCTATATACCGCTGAATGGTCCGCCTAAAACTGGTTGGCCGGAGGCCCTTTTCCGCCGCAGAATCCTCAATAAACCGCTTATATTCCGAAGCACCTGCGGAAAAATTGTTATCAGCATACCGCCGCAGAATCTGTGCGATGTACTTGGCTCCTTTGGAGCGGAATGGGCCAAACTGGCAGGCGTAAAGAAAGGCGTAGTGACCAATTACCGGCTTCTGCTGATTTTGCATAAGGGGCTCCTTACGTTTCATTTTTTTGTAGAGCGTCCAACAGGCGAATCGTCAAATCATCCGCGATTTGATAGGAATAGGGAAGGCATCCCTGCCAGTCGGTTCCGAGCCTCCTGTGGACGTCACTCTCCATGTCCCGTTTGAGAATATCCAGCCCCTCCAGCACGAGCCGCAATTCGCCAGCCGTCATGGGAAAGTCCAAGGGGGCGTCGTTGTTTGCGCCGGGAGCATGATAGCTTTCATATTCGGCTATCTTGCGTTTTGCGTGTTTGAGGCAAGAGGTGACTCTGCTTGCCGGAGCATTTATTTTTTCGGCAATTTCCTTACAGGTCATGCCATCCTAGCGAAGCAGATATACCTCACGCTGCTGTTCAGTCAAGATTTGCAGGACTCGTTCTTCAACCATAAGAGCCCCTTCTGTTCGGCGATCACGCATTTTCGCCCACCTCAAACGGAAATAGATCGGGCAGATCAATTTGAACACCCATCCGCTTTAGCACATTTCGAATCCACATTAAACGGCTGCGAATAGATTCTGGCCGGACGCCAAGCTCCCTGGCAATACCCGCGTTCCGCATCCCCGCCTGTTTTTTCTGGAGCAAAATCAGGTCCTCATGGTTCAACATTCGCTGGGTTCCGAAACCGGAGACGTTCCCACGCAGAATGGCAAACTCTTTTAGTTCTTGATCGGAGGGCATAGCCCGCAGCAGCTCCGACAGCTTCATGTATCCATCCGTGAACGTTACCTCCAGGCCGCGAAGGCGCCGCAGCGCCGGGTGGTCCAACTCGATATAATCCGGGATGGGACCCCGCTCAAATTTAGTTTTGATATTCTGGAACCGGCCTTCCACCTGATTCCGTGTGAGGTTCAGCTCTTTTCCGGCTTCATCATTGTCCTTCCCATCCAGGCGCAGCTTTAAAATCTTTAGGCCGAGCTGAGTTATGTACGGTGCGCTGTTCCTGCTGTATGGGAAAAGCTCCTTCAAAACCTCGTTGGAGGGTGGAGCCTCCAGAAGTCCAGAGATAAAAATCTTTTCGCCGTTTGCCTTCCGTGTCAAAAAAGTGTTTTCCATATTCTCTCCCTATTCCTCCTGATACGCTTTTTGGTTGTTAAAATACAACAAACGGCAATTTACGATGAATGAAAAAACCTCTATTATTAAAAAATAGATAGAGGTGTCTGTATGGCAGAAAATAAAAGTCCACTTGCAATCGAAATAGGACGGCGTATCGCTAGTCGGAGAAATCAGCTTGGCTTGACACAAGAGCAGGCTGCCGAAAAAGCGGGACTAACTCAACAGTTTTTTGCAAGTGTTGAAACTGGAAGAAAAAATATTCGGGCGGAAAGTATAGTTAAAGTATCAAAAGCATTATGTATCAGTACAGATTTCTTATTAACTGGACAAGTATCTGATATTGACTGCCTTCATATTTCTTCTTTATTGAAGCCTTTATCTGATCAGCAGTTCATTGAAATAGAGGACTTGATTCGAGGGATACTGAAATTTGGCGGTATTGAAGAGGATCTATAAGGGCCGACACAATATTGTCGGCTCTTTTTATTTTGCAAAAACATTGTAACGCAACAAAGCGGAATTTGCAACAAGTTATTCCTCTTTTCAGAGTTACTATGGCTACTGCGAACAATGTACACTTGTTTTTAGAAGAGGGGTGAGCAAGTGTTTGAGGCGTTTGTAAGAAGCAGGATTACAGAGCTTCGTATGCAAAAAGATGTTTCGGAGTATCAGATGAGCCTGGATTTAGGGCACGGGAAAAATTACATTCACTCTATTACCTCTGGGCGTACACTCCCATCTTTAAGTGAGCTTCCGTACATTTGTGAATACTTAGGCGTATCTGTACGTGGCTTTTTTGACGATACGGAAACAGCTCCTATCTTGATCCAGGAATTATTAAAAAGGGCAAAAACTATGGACGAAGCTGATCTGCAAGCAATTATCGGTGTAATGGAGCGGATAAAGCCGCTTCAAGAGTAGGAAAGAGCGCAGATGGATACGCAAAAGCTGGTGTGCCCCCTACCACTATAAAAATTATTATTTATTGCAACAGCCGCAATCCAGGCATTGTCACGATCAAACTCCTTTTGTACACTTACAGCTTATTGGAACGGGTGAAGCGGTCCCAGCCGGGGCCATGCACAGATCACCATTAAGCAGCCGGAAATCAGGTGAAACTTTTTAAACTATAAAATAGTAGTCTATTGAGACTATATAATTATAATATATTAAAATTATCTCTGTCAAGCTAAACTACAACTACAAGAGAGGTGGCAGCATGGCAGAGGAGATCAAAATTAAGAAAAAATCTGTCCGCAGGGGAGATGATGGACACAAGGTCGTGTCTGTCCGTATGAGAGATGAATTGATTGAACGGTTGGACGCCCTAGCAGAAACCGCAAATCGTTCCCGCAACGAGATCATCAATTTACTTCTTGAATCAGCGGTAGATATTGTTAAGATTGAGGGTGAGGAATGACCGCACGAGCGGTCATCTCGCCCCTTCTTTTTGCCGCTGTTGTCTTTGTGCTGTCACCGTCCCATACGGGTCACTACTGGCAGTATATCATATAATTCGGTGTATTGCTATAGACGAAATTACAAACTTGTAAGAATTTTCCTTTTGCCTATTCGGGGTTACACTACTTGTAAAGGTGGTGTAATGCTATGGCTAGGAAATTGAAAGACGTCAATATAGAAATCGGAGCCAGAATCAAAAACGAACGGACAGCCCAGAAAATGACTCGTGAGGACTTGGCGAAATTGTCTGGTTATAGTGCTAACTTTATTCAGGAAGTGGAACGTGGCCGTTCCGGCCTGTCCTCTGAGTCTATCCGGGCGTTTGCCGTGGCCCTCAATCTTTCCGCAGACACCTTATTGTTTGGGAGGACTCCAGACAGCTTTGAATATGTCATACAGAAATTGAAAGCTGTTCCGGCTGAAAAAATGCCGCATATTCTAAAAATCATAGATGAAGCGATTGAATGTACTCGCTAAGAGAAGATAGCCCCACGCCGCTGGCGTGAGGCTATCTTTTTCCTAAGAGTACGGGTTATTGCCTCGCAAGCTCAAAGGTTCTGTCAATAATCCAGCATCCCCCGGCGTCGTCCAACGCCCGAGGGCTGAATGTAGCCATAATGTCCTGCTTCGCCACGGGAATCAGGGCCCGCTTCGCCTCCGCCGCATCTGGGATATACTCGATAATGTCGGGCACCCCGACGCTTCGATACATCTTGTGAATCGTCTCTCCGGTTCGCCACGCGATAGACGCCGTGGATTCATCCTCCCGGAAGGGCGTGTCCAACAGTTTCGCGATTTTACGGATTTCCTCCGGCCTCTGATCCGCTACATACTCCAGACACGCCGGGGTAAATATTGCGCAGCATACGCCGTGGGGCACATGGTAGAGCGCACCCATGGCGTGGGCAAAGGCGTGGCTGACGGAGCACTTTGCGTTTGAGAGCACAATACCGCCCAGGTTGGACGCCAAGTGCATATCGGACCGGGCCTGGAGGCTGGCCCCGTCCTCCACGGCCTGCCGGTAGCTCCCCTTCATCAGCCGGATGGCCTCATAGGAAATAGCCTGGGTAATGGGATTTGTCATGTTGGATGTAATGGCGTCAATTGCGTGAGCCAGGACATCAAATGCACACGCCGCCGTGACTTTCGGGGGGACGCTTAGCGTCAGCTCCGGGTCCACCAGCGCCATGTCCGGCATCGTTCCAGGCCCGATAATCGTGCGTTTTTGACCTTTACTGGTGTCCGTAATAACGCCGCCCTTGGACGCCTCGCTTCCCGTGCCGGAAGTGGTGGGGATGGCGATCATCGGAATGCCGGAGGGCTTCTGGGGACGGGTAAGGTCGTAAAAGTCCTCCAAGACTCCGGAATTGTTCAGCAGCAGCTTCACGCACTTCGCCGCGTCAATGCTGCTTCCGCCTCCAATAGCAACCACAGCATCCACCTGTTCCTGCCGCGCGATCTCCGCAATCCGCTTCACGGTGATGTCGCTCGGATCGGATTCCACATCGCCATTTTGAACCACCAGGATTCCCTCTGCCTGGATACATTGGACAATTTTTGACGGAATCCCGGCGGCCTCCACACCCTTGTCATACATAACCAGAGCCTTCTTGCTGTGTAGCTGTGCCAGCTGTGCTCCGATTTCCATGGAAATGCCAGCCCCAAAATATTGAGGGATAGGCATAAAAAAGAAGTTTGATTTCATCTACAATTTACCTCATATGGATACAAAATAGGATTTGCGATTGTGCAAAGTTACTTCTTTGCCTTTTCGCTCCATTCCTTCTGCATATTCTCCACTTCCTCAAAGGAATACCCCAGGCGTTCGAGAATAGAATGGTTGTCCTGGCCCAGGGTAGGCGCAGGCCGGTACTGCGGAGCGACGGCGGAGAATGTAAACGGGTTGGAGGGGAAAAAGCGTCCGTCAATGCTTGTAACCCCAGCAGGTGCGGGGATTTTAGTAATCCAGCCGCAGGTGTTGAAGTGGGGGTCTTGAAAAGCGTCTTCCGGGGAGTAGACCTTGGCGCAGGGTACACCCGCCTCCATAAGACGTCGCTCCGCCTCGCCGATGTCATCCAGGCGCTTCAGCCATCCCTCTATGATCTGGATAACGTCTTTCAGATTGTCGCAGCGCTTGGCGTTCGTGTTGTAGCGCGGGTCTTCCGCAAACTCAGGACAACCCATAACGCCGCAGAGCTTGGTCCACAGGTTCTGATTCAAAGCCCCAATGATGATGGAATCCCCATGGCTGCCATTGAAGATCCCGTAAGGGGCCAAGGTTGTGTGATAGTTTCCGCTACGGGTCTCCGGTTTGCCGGTAAAGGTAAAGTCAAAGCGGGCAAATACCCATAGGAGCAAGCGGGCCAGGGAAATATCAATGTGCTGCCCCTTGCCGGTAACCGCCCGGTGGTACATAGCGGTTCCAATCGTTCCGAAGGCTGCCAGCGCCCCCACCCAATCGCCAATAGCGGAACCGATCTTCGTCGGAGGCCCGTTAGGATCACCGGTCATGTACATGGCGCCGGAAACCGCTTGGGCAATCACATCATATCCGGGACGGTTGGCATAAGGCCCCGTCTGTCCGTAAGCGGAAATGGAACAGTAGATAACACCGGGGTTGACCGCTTTGATTGCCTCATAGCCGAGGCCCAGGCGGTCCATAACTCCTGGACGGTAACTTTCAATGAGGATGTCCGCCTCCGCCGCAAGCTTTTTGATGGACTCAATGGAACGCGGGTCCTTTAAATCCAATACCAGGGAGCGCTTGCCGCGGTTTGCGGACATATGGGAAACACTGACGCCATCCACCATGGGGGAAAAGAACCGATTATCATCTCCGGTGACAGGCTTTTCCACATGGATGACTTCCGCACCATAATCTGCCAAAAGGGCGCTTGACATGGGACCCGCGAAATTATTGGTCAGGTCAACGACTCGAACGCCGTCATAGAGATTCCTTCCCATCTTTATTCTCCTGTTCTTTCAATGTTACCCCCCGAGGGAGAGAGGCCAGCACCCTGCATCCCTTCAGAGGAGGTATCTGTCCCCCGGTTTTTGCCGGAGGACAGATACCGGACTGCGGATTACGGGCGAATCACAATTTTCAGGATATCGCTGCCGGGAGCGGTGAGTTCCGTAATCGCTTCGGGGATTTCATGGATGCCGATTTCTTTGGTAATCAGCGCGGCGGGGTCAAACGGTTTTTCCTCCGCAATAATCCGGATCACATCCTCGAAGTAGGGCATGGAGCCATAGAACCCCTTGAAGTTCAGCTGCTTCATAACCAGCTTGAGGTAGTTGATGGAGACCGGCTCGTAGTGGATCGCAATTTCCACAATCGTGCCGGAGGGCTTTGCAGCCTCAATGCAGAGGGCGATGGTCTCCTTGGAACCGGGACAATCAATGCAGGCATCGAACCCGCCGCCAGACGCTTCCATCAATTTCTCCAGCACATTGGGGGCATGCGCGTCAAAAAACTCGGCGGGGGTGTTCACGCTTTTGGCCCGGTCGATTTTCGCCTTGTTGATTTCCGTCATAGCCACATAGCTGGCGCCCATGTATCGCGCCCAGAGGGCGGTTATGGAAGCAATGATCCCGCATCCAGTGATTAAGATCCGAGCTCCAGGTTTGATGCCTGCCGCCAGCGCGGTGCCATAGCCAATGGCCAGAGGCTCAATCAAACAACCTGCCTGATCGCCGATACAATCCGGCATGGGCAGCATATGCGCCGCTTCCACAGCCACATATTCGGCATAGCCTCCGTCCCGCCGGACGCCAGGACAGCCGCGGGCGGCAGAGGTTCCCATGATAATACGGTCGCCCTTTTTAAACTTGCTTTTATTGGGGTCCGCCACTTCGCCGCAGACTTCATGTCCAAAGACCCGGCCAATATAGGCGGGGTTCTGGCTCATGGTGGGATCGCTTCCGCAGATACTACAGGCATTGACTTTCAAGAGGATTTCATCATCCTTCAGAGTAGGCAGAGGGATGTCCCGGACCTCAAAGGTCTTCACATCCTTCATTACACAAGCCTTCATGAGACCTTCCTTTCTTTGCCGAAGAATACGGGGCAGGATAAAATTCCTTTTACTTTTTTGCCGGTACACCCGCAAAACTACGGGTTGCGGGACTCATAACGGTCTGGTCGGTTTCCACATTGAGGATGCCGGGCAGACCGCTGTCCATAATCTTCTTCATGGCCGGAATGATGTCCTCGGCCTTTGAAACGCAAAGACCAACACCTCCCCACATGTCGGCGATTTTCTCATAAGCCCGCATGGGGGCGAGAGTCGTCGCCAAGTGGCCGTGTTCCGCGATATAAGCCTCCCGCTTTACGCCCTCGGAGAGCTTGATCATGCCCCAGGAGGAGTCATTGGAGATCACGCAGATAACGGGAATACCGTGGCGTAGGTAGGTATCAAACTCGCCGATGTAGAATCCGAAGCTTCCGTCACCGGTAAAATAGACAACAGGCTTGCCGTCACCAGCCCAAGCCCCAATGGCCTGGCCCTGACCGGTGCCAATCGTGCCCAGGGGGCCATACCGGAGGACCTGCCCGCGGTAGGAGGCATGGGCCAGAGCGTCCATCCAGCAGGAGGAGTCGCCGCCATCGCAGATGATGTGCCAGTCGGGAGCGTACTCATCAACGAACTTTGCCACTTCGGCGGCAACCCGACCAGGATGCACAGGAGCCATGCCGGATGTAATGGCTTCGGTGTAGCTGGTACGGAACCTGGCTGTGATGGCAGCGGCTTCTTCCACCCATGCGCTGTTCATCACAGAATTTGTCTTGTCCTTTACCAGGGCCAAAACCTGACCGCATACGGCGGAAATGCCGCCCGCCACACCAATGTCGGCTTTCCAGTTCCAACCGATCTTCGCTGCGTCGGGATGCACAACAATGCGAATGGCTTCCCCATTCATTCTGGGGGGCTTGCCCATACCGATCTTGTAGTTGCGGTCCACGCCAAGCTCCAGAATGACATCCGCTTCGGCAACAGCGCCTTCGCCGCAGGTAAAGAGCCGGTCCGTCAGTTCGTTCCCAAACATGCCGCGTGCCTCCATCTGGGCGAAAACGGGGATTTGGAGATATTCCGCCAGTGCCCGGACCTTTTCCGGCTCCTCAGCGCAATAAGGGGCCACCGCGCCCAAAACCATGACCGGCTTCTTGGCGTTGATCAGGATGTCCGCGATTTTCTCCGCCGTTGCGGCATCCGCACAGGCGCTTCCGGCAACCCGATAGTTTACAGGCCATTGAATGGTTTCTTCCTCGAAGATACCGGCGCCCAGAGTATCGGCAGCGATTTCCAGATAAACGGGACCCGGAGTACTGCTGAGGGCCTGCCGGAATGCCATGGCCATATACTCGGGGACACGGTTGGCCTGATAAATTTTCCGGCTCCACTTGCAGAAGGCTTCCATGGCCTTCATGCTGTCAATGTTCTGCATGGGGCCCATTTCATTTTGGGAAAGGGGAGATGCGCCGCCGATATGAATGACGGGAACGCTGGTTTCCGCCGCCTCAGCCATGGCGGTCTGGACATTGGTGACGCCGGGTCCGGCAGTGGTGATAACGACGCCGGGTTTACCGGTAGTCTTGGCATACGCAATAGCGGCATAAGCGCCGGAGCACTCATGGCGGACGTCAATGACACGGATGCCTTCCTCCCGGCAGGCGTAGAGAATGGGCATGATATGCCCGCCGGAGAGGGTAAAAACAGCGTCAATGCCTTCCTTTTTCATGGCTTTGGCAAACAGCTGGCCTGCGTTAATCTTACTCATTAGCGTATAGCTCCTTTCGTTTTGGGGCATCCGGCCCGCCCATGCTCAGACCTGCGGAATAATCGTTCCAGAATAGTGACGTTTTGCTTCACGAGAGGCGGGTATTATCTGCACGGAACAGGGAGAGCGTTCAGGAGGAAGCAGCCACATGTCTGTCTTATGGTTCCGAAAATCTGGATGTGCGGGCCGGAGTACCGGTGTGTGGTTGTGTTTTCTGTTATGAAGGTGATTACACGTTCTTTGCGGCTTGCTTTTTGCTCATAGCGTCGTAAATAAACGCGATCATAACGGCAACGGGAGCGATAAACTGCACCGCGAAGTAGCGGGACATCGTGACCGCCAAACCGTCAGCGCTGGTGAAGATAATACTGCCGAGGATGCTGACGCAGACAGTGATCGCAATTCGCTCAACGGTCATCATCAGTCCAAACGCGGTTCCTGCCCGTACACCCGCCACGGTGGGCCTCTGGAGCATCAGGGTCTTTGTGCCGGGAACGATACCGCCATAGAAAATCCCTGAAAGTCCAAAGCAGAGCATACATGCGGGTATGCTGTAAGTACGATAACCTATAATGAAGAAAATGGGCGCGATGAAACCGGAGATCATGACCCACCATTTGTAAGCCACTCCGGGCTTGATTTTCCGGCAGATCAGAGGCGTTGTGAGATAGGCGAGGGTGGAGCAGATGTTATTGCACATGGACGGGTAGCCGGAGTAAACTTTGTCAATCATCCAATTGGGATCATTCTGGAGGACATAAGCGCCATAAGTTCCGCCAGCATAGATGGAACCAAGGAAAGCGGCGTCCGCAATAATCATGCACCAAACGTAGGGATCGCTCAGAACCCCGCGGATGTTCTGCCAAAACCTGTTTTCCTGAATCTGTGAAGAGGAGAGAGCTGCGTCCATGCTGCTGCGGTTCTGCGCAACCATCCACCACACAACCATCAGGATAAACACAAGGATGCCTACGATAACATACAGCTGACGCCAGCCGCCGCTGAGGCTGTTCGCGATTCTGGCGGCGAACAGATTTGCCGTTACCTGGCCTATGGGGCTTGCCGCTGTTGTGCAGCCGTTCGCAAAAGACAGTTCGTCCTTATCGAACCAAAGAGATACCGTCTTGGTGACACAGGGCTGATAAAATGCGGAAACCACGCCGTAGAGGAACATCGTAGCGTACCAGATTACAAAACCGTGCGCTTGGCCTCGGAAGAAGATCAATGCGGCCAGCAGAACCAACGCCGTGCCCATAACCTTTTTCACACTGATTTTGTCGATGGCCGAACCGGCAATAAAGCAGAACCATACCATTCCCAGAGCCATGGCGCCGGAAACGGCGGTCTTTTGCGCGGCGGACCAGCCTTCCTCTCCCACAATAGTGCCTAACAGGATGTTAAAGGACTGATTGGTAAAGCCCAGAACGATGATGTAAACCAACATCACCAGAATCAGCATTACCCAGCGAAATGCCGGTTTTTCCACGGCGGGATTCTTTGTGCTCTCTGACATATGCGCTTGCCTCCCTTTCTTCAAACCTGGGGTTTTGCCATCTATTAGGACTTAGACGATCCACCCAGAGTCAACATTGATTGTCTGGCCAGTGAGTTCTCTGGCGCCGTCGGAGCAGAGCCACAGATATGCCTGGGCGGTGCTTTCCACACTCTGGGAACGCTGGAGAAATGTGCCGAGGGATTTTGCCATAACATCCAGAGCCTCCTGGGAAGTTTTGCAATCCTTGTACGCATCTCCCCACGCCGGATTTTTCACCACATCAATGAGATTCTCGTAGATGGGAGTATATACCCATCCGGGATTCACAACGTTTACGTTAACATTGAAGGGGCCGCATTCCTGTGCGACGCTCTTGGCGAAATTGATCAGCGCGCTTTTCGCCGCATGATAATGGGGCTTCTTGGACCCGGCTTTGAGTCCGGCAACCGACGCCGTATATACCACCTTGCCATCCTTTTTGTCCTTCAGGATATCCAGGAAAGCGTTTGTCACCCGGACAGCGCCGAAGAGGTTATAGTCCATCAAAATCTCCCAATGTTCCAGAGGTAGATTTTTGATAGGCGGTGTGAACGGGTTCGTCTTTAAGCCGGGGACCTTGGCCACACCCGCATGGCTGATCAGGAAGTCTACCGTGCCGAAAGTTTCCAGCACCCCTTCCCGCGCCGATTGCAGGGATTCCTCGCTGGTGATATCCGCCAGGAACGCCTTTGCTTTCACACCTAGCTTTTCACATGCGGCGGCGGTCTCCTGACCCTTTTCCATGTTAATGTCCAGAATCGCAACCGATGCGCCGGATTCCGCAAAGGCCAGGGCTATGCCCTCTCCAATTCCACTGGCCGCGCCGGTGACTACAGCCGTTTTATCGGAAAAATCGTATTTTACGTTCATCCCTTTACCTCCCTTCATAATAAAAGCATCCTGGTTTACTGCGTGTTTTTCATGCCGCGTTGACAAATCCAAGCCGCGCTACGGTGATGAAAATAGAGCGATTTGGAGTCAATCCTTGAAAATATCGTCAATGGCCTTATCCACCGCGTTCTCAATGCGCCGAATGATACGGGTCTTGTTCAGCAAATGCGTGTAGTTCAGGTTGTCGCTTCCGCTGTTTCCTCCCCAGGTGCCGCAGCCAATGGTGATCGTGGGAGGCATACCATTGGAGTTAGTAGCGCCGGTAACCATGACGTTGGGCATCTTCACGGAGAGACGGCAGACGGGGAGTACCATACCGGCGTGCAGGATACGTTCATCGTTATGGGAGTAGATGCTGGAGCTGTGTCCGGCACCCTCGAAAAGAAGGTTGGCCTTGGCCTGGGTCAGAGCGTCCTCAAAGTCTTCGTAGCTGTTGATGCGGACCAGGGGGAAGAGAATCTCGCGGGCCAGCTGTTCGCTGGGACCGAAGGACTCCAGATCAACCAGGGCGATGGGGCATTCGGGAATCTCCACGCCGACGGCGGCCAAAGCGTCTTTGGGCTGTTTACCGGGAACATCGCGATTGATGGGACCGCCGCCAGGGAAAATCCCATTCCGGAGCTTGTCCACACTGGCAGAGTCGCGGACGCAGAAGCAGCCTTTCGCCTCGAACGCCTTAATCAGGTTCTCCTTCTGATCCTTGGGAACATAGATCGTCTGTTCGCCGGTGCAGTTGGTCCCAGCGTCATTGGTCCGGCTGGCCAGGACGTTGGCGGCAATTGTGTCAAAGTCCGTAAAGCCCTCGTCCACCAGAACCTGGACATTGCCCTGGCCCACGCCATAGCAGGGAGTGCCGGAGGAATAGGCGGCCTTCACCATGCCCGCGCCGCCGGTAGCGATGATCATGTCGCTCTCCTCCATCAAGACGGAGGTCAATTCATTGGTAAGCTCGATGTCCGGCTCGTTCTCCGTTCCAAGGCACTGCACCAAATCCTCCGGCGCGCCGATCTTCTTCAGCTCCGCACGGATCAGGTCTGCCACCAGATTCGTGGCCTTTCTGGCGCGGGGGTGCGGAGCCAAAATGATGGCGTTGCGGCATTTGAGGCAGATCACAGAATAGAAGCCCGCTGTGCTGGTGGGGTTGGTGGAGGGCGTGATACCCGCTACCACGCCCATGGGCTTGGCAATCGTGATGATGTTGTTGACGTGATCCTCTTCCAGCACGCCTACGGAGGGCTTGCCCTTCATCCACTCGTAGGTAACAGCGGGGATACGGTTCTTATTAATCTTGGAGGGGAGGATTCCCATCCCGGTTTCCTCATAGGCGGTGGTTCCCAGCAGCTTTGCGTTGTCCCAGCAGACCTTGGCCGCGACCTTGCACATCAGGTCCGTCTGGGCCTGATCATAGTTCTCCACCTGATCAACAGCGGCTTTCGCCTTTTTGACCATTGCTTCGATGTACTCGCGATTTGTCATTTCCTGTTACCTCCTTAAATTTTGGGTCCTTAAATTCTCCACAGGCTTGCGCCTGAATGGATTCGGCGCTACTCGTTGGCTCCTCTACAAAGCAACAGACTAATTCTAATTGAACCGCTACAAAACACCCGCCAACAAAAACTCAGTTTTGAATTTTGTAACTTCATTCTGAGGAAAACATCTGGCGCTTGCTGATAGTCTAGCATAACGCTTGCCTAAAGTCAATAAAAATACTTGCCTGTAGCAAGTATTTTTCGTGTAGTATATACGGTATGAGGTGATAGCATGATTCCGTTTGGAGAGCGGCTTCAAAAGCTAAGAAGTGAAAAGGGCCTGTCTCAAGCCCAACTTTCAACACGTCTAGGTGTCTCTGCCTCGCAAATTGCGAACTATGAAATGGAACGGCGGTTTCCTTCGCTTCAGACTTTAATAGACATATCTCGTGTGTTAGGAGTTTCAACGGACTACCTGCTGGGGATAGATTCTGGTTTTCAGGAACAGATTGACATTTCTGGCCTTTCTTCTGCTGAAATTGAGTCGCTTCGCTCAGTAATTGCCTGTTTTCGTAATGCACATAGTAAGTAATTTTTGATATTCGACCAATAGACTTTCTATTAGAAAGTGATTTTACTCGCCAGAAGAAACTGGATTATGTGCTATTTTTACGTAGGGTGATGAGTAAAATGATTCCTTTGGGTGATAAACTGCGTGATTTGCGAAACGAGCGAAACCTTTCCCAAGCGCAATTAGCGAAAAGAATAGGTGTAAACAGTTCTACAGTTGCGCTATACGAGACAGGTGACCGACTTCCTTCCCTGCCAAGATTGATTGCCTTATCTCGCTCTCTGGGGGTGACCACTGACTATTTGCTAGGAGTCAGCAGGGAAAAGGATTGTTGCCTGGATGTAACGGGGCTGACACAAAGACAAATTGAGTCGTTGGAAGCAGTCATAGAAAACTATCGAGAATAACTTGTTATGGTGTTGCTGAGCCGCAAAACGTCTGGAGCCAAGGAGTTAAATTAGCAGTCGAGATAAACATAAAAAATTGCCGCACCTACTTTAGAAGCAGGTGCGGCAATTTGAGTTATACATCAAATCAAAAGAAGGTGGCAGGTCAAAAGACTCTGCCACCGGGTAAGTGTCAAATTTTTCTTGCCGTATCCCTACTAGCCAGAGAGGTATAATATTGCTCTTTTGTCAATGGTGCATTGTAAAGGGCGGCAAGGGCGTAAGCCTTGATATTTCTAATGGTGGAGGTAGTGGTGCAAAGGCAGTCACGAACGTAAAGAATGTGCTCCCGATCCAGTTTGAGAAAACGATTTCTGACCACCGCTGTTGGAATATCCTGCCCGCATATCCGTATAGTTTTTCGTACAGCGCAGCAAGCCTCCGCCATCAGCTCCACATAGCCGTCGAAGATTCCACTGTCGCAAGGGTAATCCCATACCAAACCCTCGTAGTCAATGTTCTCCCGGATTTCTTCCCGAACCCATTGCATCTCATCCATCAAATTCCAGCCATACCGAGAACTCTCCCGGTCAGTGCGAGGGGGCTGGGGGAGGATACGATTGGTTTCACTCATCTCAGTTTCTTTCTTCTTAGTATCATTTGTTGCCCGATTCGGGCAATCCAGACTGCCTTCCGCGGGCACTCTGGACTGCCTGGTCCGGGCAGTCTTGACTGCCTCCTCTGGAGCAGAAAAAAGAGCCTGATTGGAGGTGTCCGCCTGCTGAATGGGCAGGACTAATTCCTCGCCCCGAATCGGCTCCGCAGCTGCATTGGCCGCGCTCCCCAGGGCATTGTTTTTACAAGCGGAGAAATTCTTGACATAAATGATTGCGGGCTTCCCCAGGCCCTGGCGCTTGCGCTCGATCAAACCGAAGCGCTCCAGCTCCCGCATGAAGGCGGTGGCCCGGTTGTGACCGCAGCGGAGGAACTTCTGCACATCCTTCTGGACGAAATAGATGAATACCCGGCCCAGGCTGTCCAGCCAGCCGTTCTTGACGGACAGCCCTACCCGGTCCAGCATCAGGCTGTAGAGCGTTGCGGCCTCCAGGGAAAGCTCGCCGCCGAAGAGAGCCTTGGGGACACGATAGAAGCGGAACTCCGCCGCCTCATTTCCGTAAAAGAAATCCAGATTGAACTGCATAATAACCTCCTAAAAATAAAAAAGGCCCCGACGACGGTTTTGTCGCCGGGGCTGATCGTTTTATGACGAATAGAATTTTGGCCTTGCGATGGTAGTGAAGCCACTTTTCCCGGTCACCACCACGTTGTTGGCTCCGCTGGCGCAGTGGATGATCTGGACATTTCCCCCGCTGTCAAAGCCACAGACGATGCCCACGTGGGTGTCCTCTGGGTAAAATACCAGATCGCCAGGAATCGCCTCATCCCAGGTGATAGGGGTGCAGTAGGTGTGCTGCATGTGCGCCCCGCCTCCGTGGCCTATGATGTAGGACCCGCCAGAAACGTTATAAAATACCCAATCGACAAACCCGGAGCAGTCCAGCCCGTAAGGCCGCACGGTTCCGGTGCTGGGGCTCCCGGCGGCCCAGACCTCCTTTGGCGTTCCCCAACGGGAGTCCCAGCCCAAAACGAGGCTCTTTCCGCCCCAAAAATAGTTTACTTTTCCAAGAAGCTGATAGGCGGTCAGGATCACCTGCCGGCGCTCCTCGCTAAGATCTTCCGGCAGTTGGTCCAGAATTTCCTGCACCTGCTCAATGGAGAGTGTGAGGTCCTGACTGCTGCCAATCAATGTTTGGAACAGCTCCTGGTACTCCGGCTTCAGCAGCTCCTCCAGCAGCTCTTTTTGCCCGTCAGTGAAGCCGTATTCCGCCGCCATCTCCTGGGGCGTTTTCACGGCGGCGGTGATATGAAGGACGGTTTCCGTCTCATCTTCTCCCTTGGGCACGGTTTCTGTGAAGCTGGATATCTGATTCATGTCCCAGAAAACCTCCCGCAGGAGAACGAGGTTTTCCGCCGTCAGTCCGTCCAAGCCGCTTGGAGGACTGCCGTCTGTCGAAGCCCGCACAGCATAGACCGCCAGGACATTGCGCCAGTTATCCAGTACGGCGGCAACAGCGTCATTATCCAGGTCAAGGACGTCGTGGGGCGTTTCTTCCTTGATCTGCTCGATCCGGGCGGTAAACTCTCCGTTGAGCTGGGCCACCGCCTGGGGGATGCCGCTTCCATTCCCCTCCGCGCCGGAGAAGAACAGCCCGAAAGGCGAGGCGATCAGAAGGCCCACCATGCAAAGCACCAGCACCACCGCCACCACGGCCCAGCCTCCGGCGGCGAGGGCGGCGATCAGCTCCTGGGCCGCCGCGATGGCCGCTTTGATGGCGGACACGCTGGCTTTCGCCGCTTCCTTGGCGGTGGCCGCTCCGGCCTTTGCCGTGGCGTGAGCGGCCTTCACGGCCCGCTGGGGGGCCTTGGCCGCGGCCTGGGCAGACTTCCGTGTCTCCTTGGCGGAACGATCCGCCGCCTTCACCGACTGCCGGGAGTTTTTGATCCCGGCCCTGGACGCCTTGATGGCTTTTTTCTCTTTAGAAGCGGCCTGTTTCACCGCTCTTGTGACAGGCTTCTCCGCCCTGGGAGTGGCAGAGCTGGAAACATCCCGGCCTTGGAGCGGCGGAGCGGACGCTTGAATGTCAGGCGGCGATGGTTGAAGGGAGCCCCCTGTGGTATTGCCATGGAAAGTACCCCTTTTGCCACTGACTTGGAGCTCGGAAGAGGTTTTCATCTTGGCCCGCCGAGCCTCTGTCCGCCGCACCGCCTCCTTACGTCCCTGTTCCTGAACAAACCTCCTTCCGCCTTGGATATGATCCTGTGCGGACGGTTCGGCAGGGACGGTTGTCTGCTGATGAAGATAGGCGCCCTTTGTTTTAATATCCGGGTCCCGCTGGCCAAGTCTGCTTCCCCCAGCTACGCTCTGCGGCGAAGAAGGCATTTGTGCTCCCCTTGTCTGTGAAGCGGGAGCCTCCTGGCGCAGGCCGGGTGCGGGAGACTCCCTGCGCCGGAAAATTTGGCGGATCTCCAAGATTTTGGAGTGTGGGGCGCTTTGGGCGGCAGGGGATTCCACAGGCGTCAAAGCCGTATCCCTATGTATGAAAGCACCCTGCCGGGCATATTCCCGTGTTTTGATTTGCGGCGGTTCTGTACGCGCATGGGTTATCTGTTCAGAAAAAGAATGGGAGGGAGGCTGCCGTCCGTCAGAGGTCCTCAGCGGGCCGTCTGCTCTTCGCACAGCTGCTTCCCTGGTCTTGATCCGCACGTGGTCTGTCTTACGTTCCGGCTTGGGCAGGTTTGCCGGAGCGGGCGTATCCGGCGGTCGTTCAGTCTCCGGAAAATCGGCGTCAGAAACAGGCTCTGCTGTCCGGCCTCTGCTGAACCTCATCTTTTTCAGCAGTTTTTCTGCGCTACGTTCTGCCCGGCGAGTCCCGCCCCGGGCGGCGTCCTCGATCTGGTCGCCGCCATAGCCGTCCTCCCGCTGTCCTCGCTGGCTGGCATCCCGGAACTGGCCACGAAGCCGTTCGGTTCCATCGTCCAGCCCACGGCGCAAAAGCCGCTTAGGGACAGACGCTACCCGCTCCTTCAGACCCTTTGTGCCGGGCTTTTTCTCCTTAATCTTATCGATTTGCATTCACCTCCTGGACGAGAAAAAGGGCCGCAAACACGGCCCTTCTCTGCAAAATCATGTTGCATCCAACTGCTCCATAAATTTGGTGGACATCAATTTATAGAGCCGGGTGTTTTTCGGGAAGCTGTTCATAAATGGCACGATGGTACTGCCGCATTTGATGAGTCCTCGTCCGGAGTCCACGTTGGTGATGTAGGAGAGCTGATTGTCTGAAATGTTCAAAAGCTGCGCCAGCTCTGTCCGATCCGTGGCCGCCTGGTTCAGCATGACCAGGAACTCGCTGTTGGCCAGCATCGTCCGGGCGGTGTGGGACTGTAGCAGATCATCGACGTTCTGAGTTAAGCCAGTACAGCATGCTCCGTACTTTCGGACCCGTTTCCAAAGGGTAAAGAGGAAGTTTGCGCTGTATTCATGCTGGAACAGCAAATAAATTTCATCGACGTAGACCCAGGTGTTCTTCCCCATTTTGCGGTTGTGGATGATCCGGTTAAAGACGCTGTCCAGCACCACCAGCATTCCAACAGGCAAAAGCTGCTTGCCCAGGTCCCGGATATCGTAGCAGAGAATCCGGGAGTTGGTGTCCACGTTGGAGGGCTTGGCGAAGGTGTTGAGGCTGCCCGCGGTGAACAGCTCGATTGCCAGGGCCACGTCGCGGGCCTCCGCCTCCGTCTGCCGAAGCAGCTCGGCGTGGAAGTCCTGGAGAGTAGGGGCGGCACCCTGGTAGCCGTTTCGGATGTAGTCGTGATAGACCCCAGCGGTGCAGCGGTCAATGATGGATTTTTCTTTGGCGGAGAGCTTTCCGGAGCCCACCAGCTGCTCACAGAGGGACAACAGGAACTCGGATTTCAGCACCACCGGGTTTTCTCCGTCGCCGTAGCCCTGGTCCATGTCCATAGCGTTGATGTGGTTCCGAGAGGTCGCGGAGATATTGATCACCTCGCCGCCCAGACCCTCTATGAGGGGGCCATATTCGCTTTCGGGGTCTATGACGATGATGTCGTCCTCCGTGGAGAGGGCCACGCCGGCGATCTCCTCCTTGGCAGTGAAGGACTTGCCGGAGCCGGAGACGCCCAGGACGAAGCCGTTTCCGTTCAGCAGTTCCTTCCGGTTGGCGACGATCAGGTTTTTGCTGATGACATTCTGCCCATAGTAGATACCGCCCTGGTCCCGGATTTCCTGGGCCTTGAAGGGCATGAGGACCGCCAGGGCCTCGGTGGTCAGGGTCCGCAAAGCGTCGATCCGCCGAAGGCCCAGAGGGAGAGCGGTGGTGAGGCCGTCGGCCTGCTGCCAGTTCAGCGTGGCCAGCTGGCAGAGGTGCTTCCTGGCGGCAGACTGGAGCGTCTCGGTGTCGCTGTCCAGCTCCTCCTTTGTGTCCGCCAGATGCACCAGTGTGACCACGGCGAACATCATGCGCTGGTCGCGGGTGGTGAGGTCGTCCAGCATCTCACGGGTCTCTTTCCGCTGCTGCTCCAGATCATAGGGCACCACGGCGGAGAAATTGTTGTTGTTATTCTGCCGCCGCTGCCAGTTGGTAACGTTCGTCTCCACGCCCAGGAGCCGGTTCTGCATCTCCCGCACGGCCTCGTCTGTGGGGACGGGGATCACGTCGATGGAGAGCATCATCGTCCGATTCAGGGCACTCAACTCAGAAATCATAGAGTCTTTGATGTAGCTGGCATACTCCTTCAGGAACAGCACCCGCCCGAACTTGCTTCCCATGACGAAGTGGTCCTTCTTGAACTCCAGGCTGTCCGGGCAGATAGTATCTTTGAAGGAATGGCCCTTCCGCATCAGGTCGTGGAGGTCCAGATGGTATTCCGCTTCCTCTCCGGTGCGGTAGAAGTCATGGAGGACCCGCAGCCGTTCCATGGCGTTCAGCTCCTCGCTGTGGGCATCCAGGTGGCTCAGGCGGGTGGTGACGTCCGCCGTCACCCGGTCAAAGAAGGCACGGGCCTCCTCAATGTTCTTCCGGTGGACGGAGAGGGTAACATACCGCTCCTGCACCACGCTGTTGGAGCTGTCGGTGACCTTATCCATGAGCATGGAATTGTACTCCGCCCGGTAGCCGTCGAGATAATCGTCCTGCCGGGGAATGAGGATTTCCTGCTCAAAATTCTGGCGGTTCAGTCGTTTATTGTTGATGGTGATCTTGGTGGTAGACCCCGTGTCCAGAGCGTTCAGGAGCTCCGAATACCCCAGAAACATGGAGGTCTTGTCCTCTTTCGAGGCGATTGCGTAGTTGATGTCCGTGAAGCGAATGGTCTTGGAGAACTTGCTCCCGAACTGAAAAATCCCATCCGGCCAGAGGCGGCGGATGGGGATGGCGTCCTGCACGGACTTGGGGAGGACAAAGCCCTCCTTGTCCTGCTTTAGGGTGTTTTGTAAGGTTTTAATCAAGCCGTAAAGCCTCCTTGATGGTAGAATTTTCGAGGGCCTTTGCGCAGAGGTTTTCCGATTTGAAAACGAGCCGTCTGGGATATAAAAATTCCGAGCGGATAAAAGCAAGGATGAAGCGTTCCAGAGTCATGCCGTTGTAAGTAAAAAAGCCGCCGAGGGCGAAGGGGAACGCCGCCAGGACGCAGATCCAGCCGATCTCGCCACTTCCAACGGTGTTCCGCAAACCGAAATAGACGGCCACGGCCACGATCACGGCCAGCAGGGCGAACAGGAGCTGACGCAGGGAAAGCCCGAAGAACAGGCTTTCCTGGTAGTCCCGGACTTCTTTGTTGATACGGACTTCTATGAGTATCACCTCCAAAATGAAGAATCGGCGGACAGACCGTTGCATGATCCGCCCGCCTATGGTAAGATACCGCAAACCAATGAAGGAGGGCTTGCGATATGGCATTTATGATATTGGGGATTGGATTTGCTCTGCTGCCGCTGCTGCTCCGTCTGGCCCTGAAGCTCCGGCTGGGCCTTCCGCTGCTCTACAGCGTCCTGATGCTCACGGTCTTTCACAGCTGGTATCAGGTCCACGCCGCCCTGGCGGACGGCATCCTGTTTGCCATGGTGGGTATCGTAGCCCTGTCCTGGGTAGTTACTCTGACCCGGCACCTTTGGGAGCTATTGGAGGACTTGCGGTCTGAGTGGACCGCTGCCAGACTGCTTGCTCAGCGGGTCCGTCAGGCCAGACTGGCGGGAGAAACCGTTGTCAGCACAAGCGGGCTATAAAACAGCGGACAGGCCATCCCGGTCTGTCCGCTGTATTTTTCAAAGGAACAGCTCACATTCCTTGCGGACGGAGCATGCCTTTTTCAGCGCCAAGCCCGCCGCAGAGACCAACGCCCCGTTGACCTTCCTGGCCCCTTGGGGACAGCGGACAACGCAGCGCATACAGGAGATACACTTTGCGCTGTCAGCCTTTCGAAGCTCATCTGGGGAGATGGCCTGGGCTGGGCATTTTGCGGCGCAGAGACCGCAGCCGGTGCAGCCGCCTCCAGCCTTCGGGACCATCCCGACGCCACCCGCTTTTTTGTAAGGCCGGTTCCCTGGAAGGGCGGCAGTCATCTCCCGTTTGCCCTGACGGTGCTTTTCCAAGATGGCGCGGGAGACCCTTTGCAGCTCCTCCGCATCCTGCCGGTCAGGCCGTCCGGCGGCGTATTGGTGCAGAATAGAATGTTCTGCTATAGCGGCAACAGCGGCGATGACTTGGAAGCCTCGGCTCTCCGCGCAGTCCTGCATCTCCACCAGGGTATCCTCATAGGCCCGGTTTCCGTAAACGCAGACCAGAACGCAGGAGGCCCCGCCGCCCTGTATCCGCTCCAGCCTCTCAGCCGCCAGAGAAGGAACGCGACCGCCGTAAGACGGAATTGCAATTAGGACCAGAGCCTCCGCCTCAAAGGCATACGGGGAAATCGCTGGGTCCGTCAGGTCTATGGTTTCCACTTCCGCCTCCCAGGCTCCAGTAATGGCCGCGGTCACCTTTTGCGTTCCTCCGGTGGGGCTGAACAGCAGCTGTGCGAACTTCATGCAGGCGTCCTCCTTTGACATGGTTTGTAATGATGTTAAAGACAGTATACCGGCGGGAGACTGCCCTGTCAACGGAGTCAGCCCAGGCCCATCAGTTCCCGGATCAGCCGGTCGCTCATTTTAATAGCGCCCACCAGCACCAGCATGTTAAAGATGATCTCGCCCACATAGTTCCACACCACCGTCGCCGCCGCGAGGCTGGGGTCCGACAGCGCGGGCGGTGCAGAAGCGAAGGCAGAAAAGATCACACAGGCCAGTACAATCACACAGCCCTCCAGGCAGATGGCGGCATAGCTTTTCAGAAAGGCTATGCCGATGCTGCTGGAGGGCTGTCCCGCGAAGCTGGCCAGGGGAATGGGGGCGATGGCGGTGGCCATGTACAGCTTAAAAAAGCGGCTGTAAACCGTCAAGATCATCACCAGAGACAGCACCCAAATGAACAGGGACCCCAGCAGGGTGACGGCCCACAGGGGGATGCTGTCCAGAAAGCTCACGTCCTCGATGATGGTGACCATCTCGTCGGGAAGGGTAGTATCAGTGAGCACCGACAGTCCGGATGCACCCATGATGGTGTTTACCATCCCCTGGCCCACAGTGAAGAGAGCGGTCATCAGCTCCATGCCGTGGGACACCGCCGCCTGGGCCAGGGCGAAGCGGACAAAGCACTTCAGCACCTGTTCCGGTTTCTTGAGTTCCGTAAAGCTGCCGCAGGTCTTGACCACGCCCATCACGAAGAAGATCACCAGCAGGGCGTAGCCGATGGCCTTCAGCCCATCGTTGATGCCTACAATCACAGACCAGACCCCGCCGCCTTTGAACTCCTCCGGGCCGGTGGAGAGCAGAGTCCATATCTCCGCCAGTTTGCCGTTCCAGGTGCCCAGGGCGGAGTTCAGGTTATCAACGATCCAGTTGCCGCTGCCCATTACCGCTCCTTTCCCCGCCCGCTTCGCTTTTTCAGAGCTTTCGGGCGCTCCTGGACGGTCCGGCGGCCTTCGGCATCGCTCTGGGAAACTGCCGGACAGCTGGTTTCCGCGGACTCGGTTTTATCGAGAACCTGCCTGCCGTTTTCGTTCTTTTCAAAGCCCGTCGCGCCTTGCGTCATCTCGCCGGAGTAGAGAAAGCACCTTTCGAGGCCCAGGTCTACCATGAACGAGGCAAATTCCGGCCCGCACTTCTTCAGCACAGTTTCGAGGCCCGAATAGAGCACATCCAGCCAGCGTTCAACCGCCGCAGCTTTATCTGCCGGTGAATTGAAGTGGACACACTGCATCGAGTCCACAGATTCCGCCGCGAAGTCCCGCCAGCGGGAAATGGCCTCCGTCCTGCAGTTGGGGGCCAGTTCCTTGACGCGGGCGAAAAAGTTTTCATAGGTCATAGATTCTTCTCACTTTCCCGGTTCATCCAGTAATCAAAGTCAGAATTTCCTTCGTAAAAGTGATTACAATGCCGCCCGCGATGGTGAGGATGCCGTTGGACCGCTGGGAGGGGTCATGGGACTGGAAGGACAGGCCCACCTGGAGGATGCCGTAGCCCAGCAGGATCAGGCCCACGGCGCGGATCAGGGAAAAAATGAAGTCGGACAGATTTTGCACAACGGCCAGGGGATCGTCGGCGGCAAAGGCGGGGACGGCCAGGGCGGTCACGGCCAGCAGAAAACAGGCGGTGAGGGCATAGAGCCGCTTGGCCCAGCGTTCAATTTTCGTCTGCTGTCTCGTCAGGGAAGGCTTGAGGGTTTTGGGATTCTTCATAGTCAGAGTTCTCCTTTTCTTCTTCAAGAGTAATGGCCCCCAGGTCAAACAGCGGTTTGCCTGGGAGCCAGTTTTGGGGCTTCTTCTGATGATGGATATAAGGCGGCCCGCCGCCGTCGATGGTATGGCGGATGGCGGGGTGCTGGGTCAGCTCGTACTTCAGGTCCATGACCGGCTTCGCGCCCCGGATGAAGAGGATGGCGCAGCGGTTGTCCAGCATCCGCACCTCATCCGGCGTTAAAAGTTCGCGGCCGCTCTGCTGAAAATTGGTGGAGTAGGAGCCGGATTTCCCCTTGGTTTGGCCGTGGGTCCGGGTGTCGATAGTGGCCTTTCCAAGAGATTCAGAAATGTATTTGTGCGTACTCGCCTCATTGCCTCCAAGATACAGAATTGTGTCCGAATTGCCCGGAATTGTTTCCCACGAGTCCTTATACAACTCCTTGATCTGTGCCATATTTTGGATAATTGTGCTTGCTGAAATGTTTCGGGAACGCATGGTTGCCAGCTCTCGGGTAAAGCCCGGCAGAGGCATAGCGGCGAACTCATCCAGCACAAAGTGAACGTGATGGGGCAGGGCTCCA
Source organism: Oscillospiraceae bacterium (assembly GCA_910575505.1). GTDB lineage: Bacteria > Bacillota > Clostridia > Oscillospirales > Oscillospiraceae > Oscillibacter. The sequence goes on along the minus strand of CAJTFK010000014.1, from coordinate 61,230 downwards.
TGGTGGATCTGGTCAGCGCTGTAATAGAGGGCTTGGAATGCCTGGGCATACAGCAGACTCACCAAAAAATTCAGGCTGTTGTCATTATCAGGAATGACGGCATAGAGAGCGCACTTCTTTTCCCCCAGGGTGTACAGGTCCATGTCGTCCCGGTCTGTGATGGCCTTGATCTGGGGCAGGTTAAAGGGCGCCAGCCGCACGGCGGTGGACACGAGGATCGACTTTGAGGTCTTGCCTGCGGCCATTTTGAAGACTTTGTACTGCCTGACCGCCACGCAGTTTGGCTTCTCCCGTTCGATGGACTGGAAGAGCATATCCAGTGGGGAGACATATTCCTCATCCTCCTCCTTGACCTCGGCGTACTCCAGCACCCGCATGACCATGGAGAAGTTCTGCTCGTACTCAGGCGCCTCCTGCCATAGCATGAGGATGATGGCCTGGAGCAGAGCTGTTTCTGATTTGGTCCAAAACGGGTCCGATTCATGGCTTCCCTTGGGTGTGGTGGCCTGAATCAGATTGTTTACCAGCCGCAGGGCGTCTTTTTCATCCCGGATATACCGGAACGGATTATATCCATCGCTCTCCTCCAGGTTCACCAGATTCAGGACTCGGATGTCATAGCCGTTCTGCTCCAGCCAGCCGCCCGTAGCAAGCAGGACCTCGGATTTCGGGTCCGTGACAACATAGTTTGTGTTCGCTTCCAGAATGTTTGGCTTCACGTATGAGCGGGATTTACCCGCGCCGGAGCCGCCTATTACCAGCACGTTCAGAGACCTTCGATGCTTGTGAGTATCCAGTCCCAGGCGGACGTTCCGGGTGAGGAGCTTGTTCTCCTTTTGGGAGAACTGCGCGTTCACCTCACGGGGCGAGGCCCATGTGGCGGAGCCGTGCTCCTCACCGTCCCTTGTCCGGCCCTGGTTGGCGGAACGGTACAGTAGGGCCAGGACATAGGCGGCGGTGCAGAACAGGATAGACAGTCCGCTGTACTCTGTCCAGTGGACGCTGAACGGATTTTCCAGCGCCGCCGTCAGCTTGCCTACGATGTCCGGTAATCCTCCGCCAAGGGATTGGGCAATCAACAGTGCTGCCCAGACGACGGGAATGTAAAGGAACAGACAGACGGCTATGCCGCCTGTTTTCGATTGCTTCAGTTCGATCACCTCCAAAAGGGAAGCGCCCCATGCTGGTTGGCACGGAGCGCTTCCTCTTTCTTATTGAATTTGAATCTGGCACATCCGCATGGTGTCCAGGGCCGCCCTGTGGCTCTCCGGCGTCACACCGGCGCAGCAGTCCGCAATCACCCGGACGGTTGTCTCCGGCAGGAACGCCTTGACCAGCAGGGCGTTGGAGACAACACAGATGTCCGTGCAGAGGCCCACCAGGGTGACGTCCAGCTCGTCCAGCTCCGCCAGCAGAGCCAGCTTCTCCGCCAGCTCCTTAGAACCGAAGGTGGGCTTGTCAATCACCACCTCGTCTTTCAGGGCGGCGGCGATCCTGGGGTGCAGCTCCCAGCCGGAGGTGCCCTTGACGCAGTGGACCACGGGCAGGTTCCGGCCCTCCTGGGTCTCCAAGTAGTTCTCGGGGTGGGTATCCCGTGTGGCGATCACGTCCCCGGCGGGATACTTGGCGATCTCCTCCGCCACCCGGTCCACGATGGCCTCCGCCTCCGGGGTGCCCAGGGCGCCGTTGATGAAGTCGTTCTGCATGTCAATGACCAGTAAAATCTTTCGCATAAGGGCGGGCCCTCCTTTGTCTTGATGCCGCTATCATATCACAGCTTGCCGCCGCTGTCGATAATGACGCAGGGGACTTGTTTTTCCTTTGCGAAGTCCAGCGTGTTTTTCGTTCCCCCGGCTCCGCCGTTAAACACCGCGATCACCAGGGAGCTGTGATTCACCATCCATTCGTTTCTGGCCTGATAGGAGTCATAGGAAAACCGGGGACATATACATCGTTTCAGGTCCGCCGCAGACAGCACCGCCTGAAAACGTTCCGTCCAGCTGCCGTTCCAATGCAGACCGAAATCCGGATAGGGTATGGCGGCGATGAGTTTCAGCCGTGAGTCACGTTCCCGCAGCCGCAGAACGATTTCTGAGGCTATCAGGTCCGTTCCCTTTGCCATACCGCTGATAAACGTTGTAAACTGCCTGTTGACAGCTTTCCTGATTTCCATTTCCAGTAATGTCGCCGCGTGTTTTTCCGAGATTGTCAGCTTTTCCGGGCGGTGGCCCGTGAAGCAGCATCGGTGCTTTCTCAGCTCAGCTTCATCCATACATATCACACTCCCTTTTTGTATAGACTATAACATTAACTAATGTATTCGTCTATACCTGGGGACACATACTTTCGCATTATCTAATTATTACATTGGATAATGGGGGCAAGAGATATGGTAAAGCTGAACGTGCTGGAGCTTCTGAAAAAACAGGGGCGGTCAAAATACTGGCTGTACAAGCAGCTGGGCATGAGCTACCAGAACTTCAACAAAATGGTCTGTAACGAGACACAGTCCATCAAGCTGGAACGGATTGAAACCCTGTGCATGCTGCTGAACTGCACGCCCAACGACCTGTTTTCCATCAATTGGGAGCAGACGGACGCAAGTAATAATTGAAGCCGGCTCTTTCTTATCGCTGCTTGGGTCGGGCCTTGGTCTTGCTTTTAACAGGCACGGATTTCCGCCGCCGGTCCAGCTCTCCCCGATACGCCTTCAGCCGCCCTTCCACGGAGGGACGGTCACTCGTCCTCGCTGTAGGACCGGCTTTGCTGCGTGAAGAGGAGCTGCTTCTGGTACCGGGCGAGGCGCGTTGCGACGGAGAATCTTTTTTTGATGCAGCCGCCTCCTGACGGCCTTTCTCCTGGGGCCGCACCGGCTCCTTGGGGGCCTTCTGGGGGGCCTTTCGCTCCGAGGGGGCCACCTCCTTGCCCTTTTCCTCCCGCTGCTTCTGAGGCCGTTCACGCTCCTTACGCGGGGGCTTCTGTTCCCGTTGGGGCGCGGCGGGTTCCGGGGTCAAATAGCCCACCCGCTCGAAGATCATGTTGGCCCGATCCAGTTCCGTTACCGGCAGGATTACGTCGATGAGCTTTCCGGTTCCGTCCTTATCCCGAATGGCGGAAAACAGAAGCTTCTGCTTCTTCGCCAGCTTGGAAAACTGGCGGTACTGCTCCGGGGTCATGGGGAACTGGCGGAGATCCCGCGTTTCCCGCAGCATCTTCCCCAGGTTGATCTTCCCGGAAATGGTCTTGTTGTTCTTCGCCAGCGCCATGGTCAGCGCCAGCATGTTTTTGAGGGCTGAACCGCCCAGACGGACGGCCACCTCGCTGCCGGAGAGCATCATGCGCACCAGCTGGTCAGCGGCTTCACCGCCTCCGATGTTCATTGTGGAGTACCTCCTTGGTTTCAAGATTTTCAATGGAACGCTTCATATTCGGAACCTTCTCCATCACCTCCTTGCACAGGACCAGCTTTCGCCGTTCCGTCCGGATGGAGCGATTGAGCTCCGCCAGCTGGCGGTACAGTTCCGCCTTCTCTGCCGCCAGCCGCTCACGGGGGATGCCGCAGCCGTCCAGCAGGGCGGACGCATCCGTATATTGGGCGGCCTCCGCCTCCATGCCGGAGAGGCCCTCGTCGTAGAGCCGTCTAGCTTCCGCCAGAGACTCCACGTCGGCCAGAGCATCGTACAGCGCACGGCGCTTTTTCTTCCTCACATTCAGGATGGTCCGCTGCTTCATCAAACTGGCCAGCGTATCCTCTGTGCGGGTCTGGAACACTGTCATGTCCTCCTGGGTAGAGATGCTGTTCTCCCGGAGAAACGCGAACTGCTCCCGGCAGCGCTCAAAGCGAATGACCTCCTTCCGAAGCTGGGGCGTCATCCGGGGCGGGTACTGCCGCTTTTCAATCTTGCCGAGAACGTATAAGTAGTGGACGTACAGCGCCAGAAAGCCAGTGTATTTCGGGTGCTTCTTATAGGGCCGGTAGGGAGCACGATAGGCAGATAGCAAACGCTGCCCGGCCTCGATGGCGGACAGGTTCCCCAGAATAGCGGCCCGGATACCATCCTCCGTAAACATTGGATTCTTTCGGCCAGGGACCATGAACCTCTCCTGCCCCCGCAGACGGAAGCCCAGGCGGTTCCCATGGCTGATCTCCCAGCCCATGTGCTCCATGAGCATAAAGAAGTGGCCCAGGTCGTTGGCGTCTTCGATGGCCGTCCGCAGGTCCGCCTCCAGCATGGAGCGGAAGGTAGGCTGGCCCTTGCTCTGCCTCAGCCATTCGATGTAGCTGACGGCCTTGGAAGAACTGCCCTCCATGATAACGGACAGGCCATGCTCCCGGCAGAGGCGGTCTGAGACAGCACGAATCTGGCTGTAGTATTCCTGCGTTGTGACATGATATTTTTTGCCGGTCTGTCCGTTCACAGAATTGAATACCAAATGTGAGTGAATGTGGTTCTTGTCTACATGGGTGCCGATCACCACTTCATAACCCGTCAGATATTCCTCCGCAAATTTCTTTGCGATTTCCAGCGCCAGCTCAGGCGTGACTTCTCCGGGCTTGAAGGATTGGATGATGTGGTAACATTGACGTCCGCCTATCTTTCCAATATCCTGCTTGGTATCCATCATCTGCCTGTACTCCAGACCAGGGTCGCAGTTCTGGTGGGCAGTGAGGATGCGGCCCTCTGTTTTATCGCCATTTAAGGCGTATTGGATCGCCTGCTCCAAGCCGCCGTTTCGGGCGAGGATTTTGGTAATGGCCATCTACTTCCTCATTACCTCGTACATCAGCTCATAGACCTGGTCCAGCATGTACAGCCCCCGCTTGGCGTCTGCGGCTTTGGCAATTCCAGCGTTGACGCTCCGGGCGATCTGGTTGATGTTTACGCCGATTTTGTGGACCTCCCAGCGCAGGTCCTGAATCTCCCGGGAAGGCCGTGCCCGAATGGGCTTGCCCTCCAGGAGTCGAACGAGGTAGGCCCGCTTGCTGAGGCCGCTGGCGTTGGCTTGTTCCGTCAGGTGCCGGTACTGCGCCGGGGTCAGCTCTATGTGAAGATGGTGCCGCCCCTTTTTATCTGCTTTGCTCACGCCTCCTCCTTTCCTTCTTTGGAGCAGCCCCGCAGAGCTCCTCCTGAATTTCCCTTTCAAATACCCACTCCAAATCGAACACGTTCCCATAGGGGACGCCCTTGCGGCTGTATGGTTTCATAGGCATGGGAATATGGGATTGCAATTCCTTCAGCCGCTCCCAATACTGCGGAAGAAATTGATAAATATTTTTCAGCTCTTTCCGGTTCTTATTTTTGCAGCACCAACAGGAAACCCGGTCCAGAATGTCATACAGACGGACTCCGTTTTCCTCCCAGAAAAAGCCCCGATCATAGCAGAACGCCAGACAGTCCGCCTCCGTCATCCCGGCCTCGGCCAGGGGGGAGAACTTCGGCGCTTCTAATTTCTCCAGCCGTTTTGTTTCGTCCACAGCGATGCCCACATAGTGGACTTCGGCGTCCAGAGCCAGCTTGTCTAGGGAGCGAGTCTTGATCTTGGTGCCCCAGCGGCAGGGGCCGCCGCACCAGCCGTAGCCCAGGTGGAAGCCGTTCTTTTTGGAGTCCACTGGCCGCTCCAGCATGTTATATAAAAACGGGGCGTCCGGCCTCACCTCTGTGAACCGGACGCCTCGCTGCTCCAGGACCGGCTTCATCTGGTCCCGGATGTCGTAGATTGCCTGAAATTCCATTCCCGAGTTGTAAAAAATCACTTCATCCAATGGCATTTTCTTTTCCAGTAATAATAGCAGCATGGCTAAAGAATCTTTTCCAAAGCTCACGCTGGCGTAAAATGCCACTCTGCGTTTCTGCCTCCTTCCTCCGGCCCGAAGCCGGGATTTTTTGCGTTGACGGCCCGGCGCCCCAATGGTATAATTTCAGCCGTTGTCATTTCTCGGCTGAAAAGAGGCGCGTTTCATGAAGCAAAAGACCATAGCCGCAAATTTCACCCGTCCCCGGATGGGGCGCAGGCTGGCAGTCCTGACCGTCAGTATCATCGCAATCGGTATCTGCGTAGCAGTGTTCAAAACCGTCGGCTTCGGCACAGACCCCTGTTCCACCTTCACCCTGGGAGTCTCCGCCCGGACAGGCGTTTCCTTCGGGACCTGCCAGCTGGTATTCAACCTGCTGATGTTCCTGCCGGTGATCCGGTTCGACCTCTCCCGCATCGGCGTGGGCACCGTCGCCAATATGGCGGGCGTCGGGTACGTGGCGGACTTCTGCATGCGGCTCATCGGGCAGCACACTCCGCCCGAGGGCTTCTCCATGGCAGCGAGGGTCCTGATGTTCGCCGTCAGCATGGCCGCGTTCCTGATCGCCGCCGCTTTCTATATGGTGGTGGACCTGGGCGTCGCGCCCTATGACGCAATCCCCCAATTGATCGCGGCCCGCACAAACCGGATAAGCGCCCGAGCCATTCGTATGCTGTGGGATATTACCATCCTGTCCCTTGGATTCCTGCTGGGGTCCACGGTGGGCCTGACGACACTGATCACCGGCTTCTGCCTGGGTCCCGCCATTGCGTTTGTGTCCGACCATGTGAAGAGTTGGTTTGAATGAATACGTCCCGAAACCAGGAATCTCCCGCCCGTAGGCGGCATAGGGGTCAGGGGTTGTTCCCCTGCAAGCTGCCAAAATGTACATTTTGGCGATGCTTGCGGCCCTGCCGCCAGAGGCGGCAGGGTCTTGCCCCGCCTCCGGCGGGGCTGTTTTCAAGCGGAAGGGCTGATTGGAATGGCCGCAGGAGGCGCCTCGTCGGGGCGAAATCCATTCCACTCCGTTTCCACCGCTGGTGAAAACTGCGTTCCATTCCTTTGCCCCTCCTCTCCCCACCGCAAACGCTTCGCTGGTTTGCGGCGGGGACCCCGGTCACCCTCACCGCTCCGGCCCCAAGCGAGGCTGACGGAGCTGTAGATTATAGTGGTCCACCGGCACGTCCCGCAGGTCCAGAGCCGATTTATCCAGTACGTCTGCCGCGTAGCGGGCGTAATTGTAGCCCTCGCTCTCCACCAAAATGCCGCCCCGATGATTTTTGACGCACACTAAAAGGCAATGATACACGCCGTCAACCTCACGCATCAGGTTCCTGTTTTCGATAATAAAGGGCATGTCATCCAGCATATGCGTGGAAAAATGCCGGAATTGCTTCTCGGTCAGCTCAACAACCTTGACAACCTCGACGCGAATGGGCTTGTCCTTTGTTATGTTCTGCAAATCCCGCAGACGATTGGCCTTGAAATGAAAATGGGTATAGATCGTGGATACCGCCATCTTATCCTCCTTTTCCAGAGCGAGGGTGTTACATATAACCCCCTTGGCAGACAGGGCTGGGTGCTAGTACATAACACCCAGCCCCCTGACGTTACCGCTCTTTTGATGATTTACGCCGCACTTTTTCCGGCGCTTCTTCTTTGAGCCCATATGCAGCAATGTCCTGGATGATCGCATTGGCCTCTGCCTGTACAGCCTCGTTCCCATCCATCGCTATGCCGGACACAGCCAGCGCGATCTCCCTGGCGCCGCCGGTTCCTCCTTTTTGAAGCATCCGGGCAAAAACGGCAACCGTACCCTCTCGGGATGCTTCGTCCGCAAAGTCCTCGGGGATGCACTGCCGGCCCAGGTCATAGATTCGTGCGGCGATGCTGCCAGCCGTGACAGCGGGGAAGTATGGGTTATCCCACTCCTCAAAGGGAATGGGCGGACCGCCGGGAGGCTGCACCAGATCAAAGCCGATTTCCCGGGAAACCCGGCCCAGGATTTCCCGCACAGCCGGGTCCGCCCGCAGCCGGTCCATACAGGTGAAATCGGTCACAAGGCAGTTCCGTCCCTGGCGTACCTGGAGAATGTCGGCGGCGCTGAGCCCATCTCCGCTCTCAATGCCCAGGGTCAGCCGGGCGGGAGGCCGTCCGTCCGGGCTGGGTTCGGTGGCCTCGTTGTTATAAGGTTCACTCCGCAGTTCGTCAAACCGGGTCTTTGCCGCTTCAAAAGAAAGGAAATGTTCCAATGGACTGCAGTTTTCTGCGTTGTCCGCCCAGGTTTTCAGGTCTGCGATGATGTAGAAACTCCACCCGTTGCCGTCACCCTGCGGCACTTCCCGCACAGGTCCGGCCTGTTCCCGCGTGGGCTGCTCCCCAGGCAAGGGCCGGAGACAGTCCAGGTGCTTGGCGGCGTAGATGGCGTTGTCGGTGAGCTGCCTCTGCCATGCTCCCACGCTGGGCGCCCATCGGAAACCGCCGTGCCGCATGGCCGAGCAGGTATCCCGATCTGGTTTTTCATCGAAGAACACTTGGAGCCGGTTGGCCTGCACATCCATCTTCACTTCGCCGCCCTCGAAGGCCCAGCCCTCATACTCCGTTTCCGCTTTCACGGACAACTCCTCGATCCGTTTCCTGGTCTGGCGGATCATCGAATTGTTATTGGTAAGGTGAAAGCTCGGATAGGGTTTCGGTTCTGGATGCCAGTCGCGGGCCATGGAAACTTTCAGTTTTTCGATCTCCTCTGGGGTAAGGTGAGGGCAGCCATCCAGGGTCTTGTGTTTCCGATAGTAGGCGTTGACTGCTTTCATCCGCTCCTGTTCCTGCTCCAGCCCTGCCAGCTTCGACTTCAGCTTCCGCACAGCCTCCGGGTCATCGGCGCTGATCCCACCTTTACCTGTGCCTCGGATTTTGTCCAGGATGCCCTGGATCTGCCGCCACTCCTCCATGTTGGCGTCTGCGGCCCGATTCTGTTTCTCTTTTTGGCGGACGGGGAAATTACTGCCTCCCGCGATCAGGATGGACGGCACACGGGCGGTGATTGCAAAATCCTGATTCATGTTCTCTGCCAGCCTGCGGGCGTAGGTGTCCAACAGACGGTCTATCTTCTTGTGGTGGATGGGGTCCACCACCCGCTTCTGCTGTTCCGCGATCTCGGCGGCCTTATCCACCGCCTGCCGGTAGGACGCTGTGGCGCTCCCCGGCACATAGTCGGAGAAGCTGATCATCCCTTTTGCCCTGCGGGCCAGCTCCTCGTTGATGGCATAGTATTGAATGATGTCCACCTCCATTTTTGCGCATGGAAAAGCCGTGGAATGCACAGACACATTCCACGGCTATCGCTCCATATCCTTCTTTTTTCTGGACGGCTTTTGCTGGGAGGGATAGGGCACAAATTCTTCCTTCCCCTCAATGATGCTGAATTCCGAACGCAGGAGATAATGCGTTTCGTCTTTTTGATATTGACGTATCAGATCGACAGCTCTGTCTTTCGTGGCCGTGCTACCACACTGCTTCCCATCTTTAAAGACGTAAAATCGGTTCATCATCTGCTCCTTCCTTGGCTATGTTTTATTGCTGGAACAGGACGCTTCTCCGGGACGGACGGCAGGAGTTCAGCGGGCGGCACATGGCCGCGCAGCAGCCCCAGAAGGCTGTACTGTGCCCCAATATCCGTCGCCGTGATCTCCTTCACGCACAGCCGCAGCCAGGGGAGCTTCTCCGCCATCCGCTGGGACAGGAGAACAATGTCCATGGTGGTCATCGGCGCCTCGGAAACGTACACGGAGTTCTGCCGCCACATGAAGCCCTGCTTTTCCATGAACCTCCGAATGTCCTGGTAGGCTTTCCGGTAGTGGTATTCGCTCTGCGCCCGTTCACCTCGGGGATAGTGGGCCTCCAGCGCCTCCTGGCTGAGGTCGAAGGTAATTTGCTTTCGCATCATTTCAGCGATCATCGCTCACATCCCCTTTTGCTTTTGAGAGCATGGTCCATCTGCTCCCGCAAAGACGCGGCCGCGTCCTCCTTCGAGCGAAACATGCGGTCGGGGGAGACACGATGGAACAAATCGCTGTTCCCTCGAACGCCGAAGTATCTGCCGTCGAAGGATTCTATGGTATGCGCTGCTGATGTTCGCCTGGCCCTGTTCGTAATGAGGCAGCAGGTTTCTCCTTTGCGCCACCCGCCGGGAAATACATCCGTCATGGTTCCTCACGCACCTTCCCGGCCTGAGCAAGCACATCCTCCTCGCCGTTCTCATCCTCCCAGACGCAGGAGGCGGCGCACTCCCGGAACCAGTCCGCCCGCAGCAGGGACAGGATCACGTCCCACATGGTGGCGAAGTCATCGCCGTGGCCCTTGTCCCGGAAGACCAGGACCTCGCCGTCGGAGACGCAGGGCAGCTCATGGACGGCGAACAGGCTCTTGACGCTCTGCCGCGCATGCTCCAGTGTGAGGCCCCGCTGCTCCACCGCGGCCTTGTCAAAGGAAATTTTCACGTTCATTTTGATACCTCCTTTTACTTGGTAGCCCACATCATACCGTATCTTGCCGGCCATATCCAGAAGAATCGGCAGACAGCAAAAATGGAGCAGAGCATCCTTACAGACACCCTGCCCCATTGGCATTTAGGTATTGATTTGAGCTGCTGGTTCAGCGTTCTCCCACATCGTCATATAAATAGAGGTCAGCCATGCCTCCGCTCCTCCAAGGCCATTTTGCGATAGTAGGTCATCAAAGCGGACTTCATTTCCTCTCCGGTGATCTCCCCTCTGGCCCAAAGGGCGGAGAGGCGGCGGGCGTAACCGGAAACGGGAGCGCCCTCAATGGCATTGATGGCGTCCGCTGCTTTTACCGCCGCGACTCTGCGGCTTCTTGTCTGCTGATCCATGGCATTCACATCCTTTGCCCTTATTGTACCACCCGCGGTGTGAATCAGCAAAGGGAAAAGGGAAACAGTCCGTCACGCCGCCTGTTCCAGCTCCCGTGCAATCCGCTTCCTGGCGAGGCGGGCGTACTCGTCCGTCACCTCGATGCCGGTGGCGGTATAGCCCTCCAGCACGGCGGCCAGGACGGTGGTGCCGGACCCGGCGAAGGGGTCCAGGATGTGCCCGCCCGGCTCGGTGATCTTCACAATGTCCCGCATGAGCTGGAGGGGCTTCTCCGTCAGGTGGATGCGGTTCTGGGGATTGCCGTACTTGAACACCCCCGGCAGACAGGGCACCGGGCGGCTGATGGGCATATCCCCGTTGGAGCCCCAGACGATATACTCCGCCTGCTGGCGGAAGCGGCCCTTCTGGGGACGGGAGTTGCCTTTGTCCCAGACAGCGGTGCCCCGCCAGATCCAGCCCGCCCACTGGAGGGCGTCGGAAGCGGCGGGGAGCTGCCGCCAGTCGATGAACATGCACACCGGCGCTCCGGGCTTACACAGCTTCCGGGCGTCCGCCAGCCACTCCGCCGTCCAGCGGGTCCAGGACCGCTGGTCCTTGGCATCCCCCTCGAAGGGCGGGGGCGCGGCGTCGCCCATACTGGAATACTTCTTGATGGTAGATTTGTTTTTCTCGCCCTGGGTCCGGCCTCCGGAGGCGTAGGGCGGGTCGGTGATGACGGCGTCGAAGGCGCCGGGGGAGAAGTCTCCCAGCAGCTTCAGGGCGTCGCCGTGGAGGATGGTCCACTTATCGTTCATAGGCAGGTTTTCCTTTCTTTTTCTGAGATTTTTTAGGTTCAATAGAGGGCGCGGACAGCTCTGTATCCACATATTCGCTGATGATATTGAGGGCTTTGTCGTAGTCCTTGCAGGAGGTGACGCGATCCACCATCTCCTTGTTTTTGGCGTTCATTCCCGCCATCTGCAGCAAGAAGGATGCACGGCCCATAATGGAGAAAATGTTGCTGTCATGGCCCATCAGCTCCATCTTCGGCTTCTGCAGAGGCGGTGTCTGGATGAAGCCGCCCAGCCGGTTGGGGACGTAGTCGGAGAGCCATGTGCCGCCGAACTGGCCGTGGGTCTGGAGCCGCCACATGGCCAGCTTACCCATATCCAGCTTGACACCCTCGAAGGGGAACAGCAGGTTCGTCAGACCGCCCTGCTGAAAGACGGAGACGCTCTTGAAGCGGCTGCCGTCCAGCAGGATACCAGCCTCGGCGAGCTGGTCATTGATTCCGTCCAGCCACTCTCGGAGGTCCCCTCCGCAGCCCTGCAGGATGAGGCCCTCCTGATTGTTCATGTGCCGCAGGTCTTCTGCGGCAATCTGTTTTACAACGTTATCGCTCATGTTCGTCTTTCCTCTTTCCCGGTTTGTTTTTTCCTTTTGGAGTGTGCGGCGGTTCGACTTCCACATAATTGGAGAGGACCGTCAAAGCGTCTTTTGGGTTCTTGGCGCTGAATACCAGAAACGCCATTGCCGCTGCTTCCTGCTGCTGTCCGATCTCCTTCAGCGTCTTGATGGCACGGCGCAGGACAGAGTAAACATCCTCGCCCGGATAGGCAAGCGGAATCTTGGGCTTAGCGGGGTTATCCGGCGTGACAGGAGAAGGGAGCGCCTTCTCCGAAGGTTGGGCAAGCGGCTCTTTTTCGTACAGCACCCTGTCCTGGATTTCCCACAGCATATGGCCCATTTCGCCCTTGTGGCTGTATCCTGTGATCTCGGATTCCCAACAGCCCCGCACAACCTCCAGCGGGTCATCGAATTGGAGCAGAAATTCCATGTCATCGTCATCACAGGCATTCAGCAGCTCCCCGCAGAGCTGCTGGGCGGCGGTAATCTCCGGGGCCAGTTTAATGATCTCATCAAAGGGTTTTTCCCGAAGCTGGGCGAGATAGTCCCGGTAGTTTTGGTCCAATCTCGCCTGCAAAAGCTCACTTCGATCTTGACTCATCTGTCACGGCCCGCCTTTCGAACAGGCTGCTTGCGGGGCCGGACTTGCCGGACAGGTTCCTGTTCATAAACGACAGGAATTCCCCGCTCCTGGGCGCGGTGGATTTCCGCCCGCATCCCCTCGGTGATTGTGGAGCCGTAGACATTGAGCTGCTGGCAGGACTCCACCAGCTGCAGGCCCATCTCCCGCGCCGCCTCGTCCTGAACGGAACAGGCCGGATCGGCGTTGGAAGGAAGCGTAATGTGGGGGCAGACAGGGATGCTGCCGGATTGAAATACCTCCTGGGCCTTCTGCCGGGCGAACTCAATGCTGCCGATCACATCCCCCCGGAGCGGGGCGCAGATGTACACCAGCTTTGGGCTGCTGTGAACAGGCTGAGGCGGCCTCTCCCGGAACGGCTCCAGATACTGCCGGACCTGCCGGACAAGCTGTTCCCGGTCCGCCTGGGTGGGGACCCAGGCATACCACTCCGTCTGGCCGTTGCAGGTCCAAATATGCGGTATAACGCCGTTTGCAAAATTAGGGTTTCTGGGAACGGGCTTCCTGCCCCAGATATCCCGGAATCTCAGAAGCAGGGTATCCACGGATCCGCCGGAGCGGTTCAGCACCGTGAGCTTCATCGCGTCGTAATGATCCATGACCCCAGTGGTGACGAACTCCGCCCGGACCCGCAGCTCTTTCCCCAGCGTTCCCAGGCAAATCTTGCCCGTGAAATTTGGGTCCGAAATGGTCTGTCCATCCCCAAATAATTCCCGCAGTTCTCCCTCGAAAAAGTTCATCGGTCCATCCCCTTATTCTTGGGCTGTTTCTCCCGTTTCTCAGCGCTCCGGCGGGGTTTCAGCTCATCCCTGGATGGTCCCGGAATGATGGAGCGGCTCAGGCCGTCAAGGATCAGCGCATCTTGTGTGTTGTTGCGGATTTTTTCCTCCCAGAGGATCACCGCGGTTCCGGTAACCACCACAGCGCCCGCCACCGTGCCGTAGACGACGGATTGCCCGCTGAGCTTTGGGAATTTCCCTTTGTCCTTAGCATCAAGGAGCATGGCGGTGCCGGCTGCCCTGGCAGACTCACTGAGAACCGCGCCCCGAATGTACGCGGCGTCCTCCGCCCTGGCGTGGCCGGACAACGTGCTCCGCTGCGTTACATACGCCTGGTCACAGGCGACGGCTTCATCCCGCAGGCAGGAATCCTTGTCCACAGAGGCGCTCCCGGCGGCGATGGCGTCGCCGAAGATCCAGGAGGCGTCCTCCTGCTCCTGGGAAAGGTTGTGCTCCCCCTCCACGAAGCCGCCCAGGTCCCCGGCCCGCACCTCAATGCCCACGTCCCGCAGGGCGCGGATGCGGTGGAGGAAGGGGTACTTCTCATGGGCGATGTCCGTGATCTCATATTTTTTACTGCTCGTTTACATCAACTCCTCTGTAAAAATTGTGCTTTGGGTCAGCCCCAAACAGTACTATTTTTATGGTGAAAAGGCTATCACGATATTCAACAAAGAAACAGGTGGAAACCCGGAGAAAGCGACAGGGGGCAGACTACCTGTCCTTTGGCTTTTCCCTCCTTTTGGAGCCCTTTTCCCGGCGAAGCGGCTTGCTCTGGCGGAACGCCTCCGCAAACCGCCGTTCCGCCAGCTCCCGCCAGAGGGGGTTGTATTCTACCTGAACACGGTTTTTCTCCACTTCAAAGGTGATTTGGGCGGCGACGGCGGGACAGGTTTTGAATATGGCAGTCATGGCCTGGGTCATCTCCGGGTCGTTTCCCATAAACAGCCGGTGGGAGGAATCGTCCGCCTTGGCGGGGCAGGTACTCTTGTCGTTCCACAGCAGCGAGACAGCATTGATCACAGGGACAGCGTGTTCCCTGGCAAAGTTTCTGGCCCGCAGCAGGGCCATTTCCGGATGGAAGCAGCCGAAGTCCACGGTGTAGAAGGTTTTCAATTTATTACCCTCCTGGACCGTAAGCAGGGCCAGGGGGCTGTTCTCGTCCGCTGATCCCGGCGTGTGGAAGCACATCAGGCAGCCCTGATCTGCCAGCGCGGCGATTTGCTGGGCGATAGAACCGTTCTGCATATGAACAGCGGCGGCAACCATTTCGGAGGGCAGGAGTGTGGCACAGGAGATGGAGTCATATACGGCCTGCACCGCCTCCGGGCTGAAATTGTTCGCAAGGAAGCCGAAGGCCGTGACCATCTTCTCTAAAAAGCTGTGGGAGAACTCGTCGCACATATCCAGGCCGTAGGAATACCACGCCCCCGTGGCTTTGGCATCCGGGCGGGGGACAGCGTGGGCGATCTGCCGTTCAAATTCTTCTTTTACCATCAGGCACTTACCGCCCTCGGCCCTTTACTTTCTTCCTGGGCGTTTTCGCCGGTTTCACAGGGTTCAGGGGCAGTCCGCAGTCCGCCATGTCCGCCCGGAGCCGCCTCCGCTCAGCGTCGCTCAGGCTGCCCTCCCGGTAGGCGGCGTCGATCTCCCCGGAGATCTTCAGCAGCTCGCTTTTCTGCCCTTCGGTGAGAGAGCAGTCAAGCATAATTTGGGTTATGTCAAAAATTTTCGAATCAAACTCTTGGTATTTACTCATGCGGTCCTCCTTCATTTGTTATGCAGCCTCCCGGAACGACTCCTGATCCTCCTGCCGGAAGATGGCGTCGATATCCGAAAACCGCTGAGTCCGGTTGAACTTCTCCGTCGCTTTGCCGGGGATGGCCTGGAGTTCCAGCATCCTGGCCCACAGGTCCGGGTGGTGGTCATAGAGGTGGCGAAGCTCCGGCAGCTTGGCGTTGGGGCAGAACCAGCACCCGCCCCGGTCCGTAAAAGCGTAGACAGGCGAAAGGAGTCCCGCCTTCCGGCAGAACTCCCATGCGTCTTTTTCTGTGAACTTATATTTTTCCAATAGAGAAATCTGGCTGCCGCCCTTCAGCCGCAGCAGCCGGTCCTGCTCATCCTGAGCGATGCCAACATAGGGCACGGTATTGGACGGCAGGGTTTTCCGGTACCGCTCAATGGGACGGACCTTGCAGTCCCGCTGGACATAGCATTTCCCGCACAGGGGGAAGGAGCGGACCATGCCCTTTCGCTGTCCTCGGGTGACACGCCCGGTGAACAGTTCTACATAGGTTTTGAGAGAGCGGAGGACGATTACCTTGACACCCATCCGCTCCAGGGCGGGGATGGCGGTTTCGTAGATGAAGTCCCGATGCTCCGGCACTTCGCCGGAGATGTCCTTGTCAAACATGACTTCGCAGTATACCGCCTCGTCCAGCGGTTCCCCGTGGGCCTTGGCCAGCAGTACGGTTGCCATGGAATCCTTCCCAAAGGAACAGGAGGCAATAAATCTGGACCGTTCCATATCAGCGCTCCTGCGTGGGCGGCTTCCGCTTCCGAACCGGCGGGTTCAGGAACCGCTTTGCCTCCTGGAAGCCCACCGTGTCCACATAATAGGCTTTTTTCTCCCCGCCCCGGTTCAGCACAATTACATCGCTCATGGACAGAGAATGCATTTGCTGCCCGAAGGGACGATTGTCCTGATTGTGCTTGAGATATAAATCATCCAAAGTGACCTTGGGCGCCAGAACGCCCCGGTAAGCCCGCTGGTAATGGGACATCCGCAGCTTGACTTTCGCCTGCGCGTAGGGCATGAAGGCATAGGGCGCCGCTCTGGTGTCCTTGATCTGGTAGATGGTGTAGGTGTCGCAGACGTCACTCTCTTTGGGATGCTCGGGAGCATAAACAGCCCCGTTCCGCTCCTGGACTTCAGCGAATTGGCAGATGTGGAAGGTTTCGCCGCCGATCCGGGCGTGGGTGGCGTCAATGTACCGGCAGGAGAGGATTCTCCGGTCATCACCGAAGGTGGTGAGGATGATATTTTCACCGTCCGGCACATGAAACAGAGTGTTGTAATCGCTGTCGATGAAGCGGACCAGCCCGCCGTCCGCCTCGTTCGGGAAAGCCAGAACACCAAATACATTGACAGGGGTATCGCCGTTCATCGTGCCTCCCTTTCACAGGCTTCCGCCAGGGCATTGGCCCGGTCCGTCTGCTCCCAGGGAGCGTCCTGGTGGGTGAAATGCCCGTAATTGCAGAAGGGAGCGAAAATAGGCTGATTCAGGCCGAGGGCCCGGATGATACCGCCGGGAGTCAGGTCGAACACCTGCCGGACCACCTGTTCCAGAACTGCTTCCGGGTATCGCCCGGTCTCATGGAGGTCAATGTCCACGGCTACCGGCTCCGCCCTGCCGATGGCATAGGCGAGGCCAACGGTGCAGCGTTCCGCCAGCCCGGCGGCGACGATGTTCTTGGCGATATACCGGGCCATATAGGTCCCGCTCCGGTCCACCTTGCTGGCGTCCTTCCCGGACAGCGCCCCGCCTCCATGGGGGACGAGGCCGCCGTAGGTGTCCACCATCAGCTTCCGGCCCGTCAGGCCCGTGTCCGCCTCAAAGCCGCCCAGGACGAAACGCCCGGAGGGATTGATGAGGACCTCCGTCTCATGGTCGGGGTAGAGCTCCCGCAGGGCGGGGACGATCACGGAGCGGGTGAGTTCCTTCCGCAGCTCCTCCGGGTCCTTTTCCTCGTCGTGCTGGCAGGAGAGGACCACGGCGGCGATCCGGGCGGGCTTGCCTTTGTGATATTCCACGGACACCTGGGCCTTGCCGTCCGGGCCGAGGCCCTGGATGGTCCCCAACTTGCGAGCGTTGGTGAGCGTCAGCGTCAGCCGGTGGGCCAGGACCACGGGCAGGGGGAGGAGCTGGGGCGTTTCCGTACAGGCGAAGCCGTACATGATCCCCTGGTCGCCAGCCCCCATCACACTGGAGCCGTTCACCGCCCCGGCGATGTCGCCGCTCTGATCGTGGGTGATAACCTCTACTTCGTAATCGCAGGAATAGCCGGTTTCCCGTACCGTCCGGCAGACGATGGCGGGGATGTCCGGCAGCTGCCGGGCGGTGATTTCCCCGGCTACGGTGATCTTTCCCGCCGTGGCCATGACCTCACATGCCACACGGGCGGCGGGATCGTGTTTCAAACAGGCGTCCAGGACGCGGTCAGCGATGGCGTCGCAGAGCTTGTCCGGGTGGCCTTCGGTGACCGACTCGGCGGTCAGGATGTACTTATCTCTCATGGGATTTTCCTCTTTTCTTCTTTTGTTCAGGATTCTTTTCCTGAGAATTGGGAGCTTCCAGGGGAATTGCATACAGGCGGTGGTGATCAAACATTGCTTTGTAAGAACGGAGCTGCTCATCCGTCAGGGAAATGAAGTTCTCGCCGCCTATTCCGATAATCAGGAAGGTCCCGCAGAGAACGTCATACGGGTCGCCATGCCGGTCGCAGAGCAGACGGTTGGAAGGCAAATTCAGGTTTTTGCCCTCGGCGTTGCAGATAATGGCGGCAGACTCCG
Organism: Oscillospiraceae bacterium; assembly: GCA_910575505.1. Lineage (GTDB taxonomy): Bacteria > Bacillota > Clostridia > Oscillospirales > Oscillospiraceae > Oscillibacter. The sequence goes on along the minus strand of CAJTFK010000014.1, from coordinate 43,166 downwards.
TAAAAGGAGAAGCCATTTCAATTTTTCCGCCGACGATTCCCTGCAAGGACTTGTAATCATGGGGGACCTTCCGCTCCTCGCAGGGCTTCATCGGCTCAACCACAAGGACCTTAATCGTTTGTTTGCTCATTCTTTCTTCCCTGGGAGGCAGCTCTGCCGCCCTCTCCAGCTTGTCTGTTTGATAGCAGTAAATGTAAAAGTTGTAATTTCCCCGCAGGGGCAGGAAGCGCAGATAGTAGCGGCGCTTAGGGGTATCCACCCGGAAGCCGTAATAATCTTTGCCGGATTCAGGGCTCATTTGGGCCTGCTTATGCTTCCAGCAGAAGCTCTGCATGGCGCTGAGGTTTTTGAGAGGCCCGTTCTTCCGCAGAGCATTGACCACGCTGTCCAGCTCATCCTTGAAATCCTGGTCCACCAGTTCCTCCTGGTGGACCCACCATGTGGTCCAGAACTCCGTTCCCTGGGCAAAATCTCCCCGCAGGTGACCGATGCAAGCCTGTTCCTCATCGCTGCCGGAGAAGGACAGCAATTCCTCGTCCCTGCCGATCTCCTGGAGCGAATAAATTTCGCTGTTTATGGCTTTTCTCCTTTCTCGGGTATTTGTCCCACGTTTTTTGTGATATAATCAAATCAAATTTTCTGGTAATCTCCATGCGCGAAGCAAATCAAGATTTCACAATATTTACCTTGGAGGTCTGTCATGAATCCATCTGTCAGCATCATTGTTCCAGTCTACAACGCCGAAGCCTGCCTTCGCCGCTGTGTGGAGAGCGTTTTGAATCAAGAGTACGCCGATTTTGAGCTGCTTCTGGCCGATGACGGTAGCCGGGACGGCTCCGGCAGGATCTGCGACGAATACGCCGCCGCAGACAGCCGGGTCCGGGTATTTCACAAAGAAAATTCGGGCGTTTCTGATAGCCGGAACTTGTGTCTTGACCAAGCGCGGGGCCGGTATCTCCAGTTCCTGGACGCCGACGACTGGATCACCGCCAATGCCACCAAGCTGTTGGTCCAGGCCATGGAGGAGCATTTGTGCGATCTGGTGATCTCCGACTTCTACCGGGTGGTGGGGGAGCGGGTTTCTCCCAAGGGGGACATCGACGAGGCACAGGTCCTCAGCAGAGAGGAATATGCCTCCCACATGATGGAAAACCCCGCAAATTATTATTATGGAGTTTTATGGAACAAGCTCTACCGCCGGGAGATCGTAGAGCGGCACCACCTGCGGATGGACCCGGCTATCAGCTGGTGCGAAGACTTCATGTTCAACCTGGAATATATCCGCCGGGCCGAGACATTTTTCGCCTTGCAGGTGCCTGTTTATTACTATGTCAAGACGAAGGGCTCCCTCTGCACCCAGGGAATCAGCATCTCCAAAACAATTCAGATGAAGCTGACGGTATTTGAGTATTACAACCAGTTCTACAAAACGGTGTTGGACGAGGAGGAGTACGAAAAGCAGCGCTTAAAAATCTACCGCTTTCTGATCGACGCAGCCGAGGACGGCACAGTGCCTCCGGTTTCCAAGCGCCTGGGAAACGAACGGGTCCGAGTGTCCCCTGATGCTTTGGAGGGGCAGGGCTTTCTGTTTGACACCTTCCGAGAGCGGAAGCTGTTGGACTATTACCTGGAGCCCGCCGCACAGAAAAACGACCTCTCCCTGCCGGAAGCCCGTCTGCTGCTGTACCTCCGGCAGTCCGGGCCCGCTGCCAGGAAGGATTTGGCGGATTTTGCCGGGCTGCCCCGAGGCGGCTTGTCCATGCTGCTGAATCGGCTGGAGGGAAAAGGGCTGATTTCCGTGACGGAACTCCGGGGCGCAAAGTGGAAACGGGGCAGAGAAAGCCGCCTGGAAATTACGTTTCCTCCCTCCGCCAGCGCAGTTCTGGAGGATGTGGCAAATATTTGGGAAGATTTCACATCCGCGAGGTTTTCCGGGTTCAGCCCGGAGGAGCGGGAGTTGTACGAACGATTTGCTGGGCGGGTCCAGGAGAATATTCGAGGTATACTGCAATAAAAGCCTTCTCTTTCCCGGAAAATTCGATCAGCGCTCATGGCCCTTCGCCTCCTTCTTTTTGGGAGGCGTCTGCGGCTTGGATTCCCGCGACAGCTCTATGTTCAGCTTCCGAATCATCTGCACCGTATTGCGGAACGCCATGTAGCGCTTGATCTGCTCAGGATCATTCGTGACCGTGCGGACCGTCTCCCAGCAGGGGCTTCCATGGAGGCTCTTATCCTCCTGCACCACCAGGGCCGGGAACTCCCCGTCCTCCATCACGACGCGGCAACCCCTCTGGTCCTCGTCGCGGCTGTAGAGGCCATAGGCGACGCCAATGGCCTTCAGCGCTTCCAGCGCGTCCACAGTAGTGTACACGCTGCCGGTGGAGATATGAATCTCGCCGGTTAATGAAACTTTTTTACCGTTCATGCGGTTTTCCTCCTTTCGGCGGTCTGCCGCGTCTGATAAACCCGGCGTTGATTCGTTCCGTTTCCGCGTGGATTTCCTGCACAGTGTGCTCCCACGCTTCTTTTAGAAAAGTCACCGGCAGGCCGTTCTGACGGTAGCCCTCCAGGATGGCGGCGTAGTAGGACTCGGAGGGCATCATCGGCTCCCGGAACCGCTCGTCCATGATATAGGCCATGGCGGACAGGGAGCGGCCCTCGTTGTCTCGAACGGACACCATCCGCTTGCCGTAAAAACGGGGATAGCCCTCGTAATTGTCCAGAGACCGCTCACATTCTGGCGTAATACTCCACAACAGGCCGTGGACGGTCCCGCCCTCCTTGGGCGCGATGGAGGCAAAGCCATTTCGACGAAACAGCAGTTCATAGCCCTCCAGCATTACCGGCCCCACCACCGTGGCGTCCGGGCAGCGGCAGGCCATCTGCTCCAGGTTGATGTTGCTGCCGTAGGCGAAATACAGTCTCCCGTCAGCCATCCTCCAGCACCTCCAGCGCTCCATACTTCGCCAGATGGTTGAACATGGTTCTGGCTTGCCGCTCCAGGCTGCCGTTTGGCAGGGGACAGTCCAGATCGGTGGCTCTCATGAAATTGCTACGGAGCTGCCAGAGGTAGCTCTCGGCGTCGGGAAACTCGGTGGGGTCAAAGGCGGTCAGCCGGAGCTGGTCCAGAATTTCTGTCCCGGTTCCCTCATAGCTCCTTGTATCAATGCGGATTTTCATGCGCAATAAACTACCTCTCATTCTCTCGGTTTCGTTTTTTCCTTCTGTTCACCGCATAGCTGTCCTTATAGTGGCGCCACGCCCGGTCCCCACTCAGATTTGCCAGCAGCAGGTCACGGGTCTCCTTGAACTCATCGCCGTTAAGACCCAGGCGAACCAGCCAGACCCGGAAGGTGAACAGCTCGTTGTCGCTGCGGGTTTTCTGCATGACGGTACTCCGCTGGACAATGGCCTGTGCGGACATGGCGAGGCACAAATGCACATAAGCCGCCGCCTTGGCGGGGTCCAGGGTAGAATTGAAGCACCGCCATTCGACGGTGCCTCGGTAAAAGACGGAGTGGAGGTTCAGGGCATAGTAGCGGGATTTGTTGTAATGGCTATGGCGGTCTTGATCTTCATTCTCAAAGCCTTCATACCAGATATTCTCCAATCGGGTAAGGTCCGGCGTTTCCTCCGCAGACAGTGTTCTGGCCTCTTTCAGCATCGGCTCCCTCACCTTCCGGCACCAGCGCCGCGCCCGCTCCTCATTCACCTGCAAGGCTTTGAAGAGGAGGTCCTCCTTAGAATACATGATGCTGATCAGGTTTTTGAGGCTCTGGCGGTTGTGGTTGGAGGCGTCCACATGGACGTGAAGCCCGCAGGAGTCGTTCACCTTCGCGCCGATGGCTGTTACCCGCCGCATACACTCCTGGAGGCGGGGCAGTTCAGCATAGGTCAGCTTGGGGGTGACCATCTCCACCTTATAACGCTTTCCTTCTTTGGAATATTTTTCGAGCCGCAAATATCCATCTTCGCTCTGACACTCCGGGTGGATACTGCTGTCGCTCATGAGCTTCCATTCTTTGCCCGCCGGGTCCTTAACGATCCAGGCGTCATAGGTGCGGCCATAATACCGGGGTGTTGTGCCAAAATAATCCGCCAGAGCCCGAGCGGCCTCCTCTCGGGTGATTCCTGTCATTTCTATCTCCACGCCGAAGCACTGTTCCTTCATCCCGATCATGCCGTTTTCTCCTTCTGGAGCTCGTCATCCACGGCCCGGATACGGCGGCCTATGGCCTCGATCACATTGACCGTGACGCTGTTCCCGGCTTGTTTATACGCCTGGGCGTCCGAGGTGATAGCCAGGAGGCGGTCGATCTGGTCCTCCTCGAAGCCCTGGAGCCGGAGGCATTCCCTGGGCATGAGGCGGCGGATTCGTCCGCCCCGCTCCACGATGCCCTGCACACTGGCGGCGTCATGGGCCAGCTTGCTGACTCTGCCGCCTCTGGTTTTGCTGCCGGGATAGCCCAGGTCCACGCTGTCGCCGGGGACGGCCTCTTTGTAACCCTGCTTGGTGGGTTCCCGAACCAGCAGCACCCCGGACCGTTCCCGTGGATGAGTGGAAAGGCTTGTCTGCCCATAACGGGCCGTGAGACATCGGGCGATCTCCGTCCGTTCCGGCGCGCCCTTGCTCAGGTCCACGAGGTACAGCCCGGTCTTGGCTCCGGTGCCGCCGGAACCAGCGGTTTGCGTGCAGGCTACTCCTTCGACGTCGTAGACCCGGTAGCCCTGGGGACCGCCGATGAGCTGTATAAGAGCCTTTTCACCATTTCCGAAGACAGGTAATATTTTTCCGACGCATCGGGAATCAAGATAGCAGATAAGGAACAGCCTTCTCCGGGATTGCGGCACGTTATGAGCGGCGCTGTTAAGCACAGACCACTCGACATGATACCCCAGGTCGCCCAGCGTGGAGAGGATGGCCGCAAATGTCCGCCCCTGATCGTGTGACAGGAGTCCGGGTACGTTTTCGAGAAGCAGATACGAAGGCCGCTTTGCTTCAGCCAGTCGGGCAATCTCAAAAAAGAGAGCGCCTCGGGGGTCAGCGAAGCCAAGTCGATGCCCTGCCATTGAGTAGCTTTGGCAAGGAAAACCTCCGCAAAGCAGGTCGAAGTCCGGCATTCCGCCGGGGTCGATTTCTCTGGCGTCTGGATAATAGCATTCCTCCTCCCCAATGTCGTGCATGGCACGGTAGCTGGCGTCGGCGTATTTGTCGATCTCACAGTGGCCGACACACTGGAACCCGCCCGCGCGGGTCAGTCCGGCCCGGAAGCCGCCGATCCCCGCGAACATATCAAAATAGCGAATCAGTTCATTCTTCACCTCCGTCGTGCTGCAGCGCAAGCAAAAAACCGAGGACATTTTCATCCATGTCCCCGGCCTGTGGCTGCACAGGTTTTTCTGTTGAAGGAACAAAGCTGGCGCTGCCCAGCTCCTCCCGGATGGCGGCGCGAACCGCCTCCAGCAGGCTGTCCTGCTCCCGCACCCGGCAGACCGCCCGGCAAACGGCCTCCGTCCGCTGCCCCGAGGGGATGGCGCACAGCCGTTTCCATGCCTCCCGCTGGAGAGGAGAAGCCATGGAGAAGGAGAGGTTCAATCTCCTCTTTTCAGCCATGGCCAGCGCCCCTCGGCAGGAGGCCCGCCAGCCGCTCGTAACCCTTGGCGTTCAGGCATACGTCATCCAGGATGACCGGGCGGCACAGGCCGTCCGAGGCCCGGACATGGCGCTTCAGCAGGGCGGCGCCGCCTCCCAGGAAGACGGCGGGCATGGCCCGGATGTCCAGGCCGCTCTCCATGATGGCGGAGAGGAGGCGGTGGGCGTAGGCGTCCGCTTCCCTCTGAATGATCTCCCTGGCCCGCCCGTCCACGCTGCTGGCGTCATTTCGGAGCACGCTCTCAATTTGTGCCGCCGTCATGGACAGGCCAAGAGAACGGCGCACCTGCTCCGCGATCTCATCCAGGCAGCGGATCATGCCCAGCTCCAGGCTCCGGCAGGTGGCGGCGTTGGGGATCCGGTTATCCAGGCGCATCAGGTCCACCGTCCAGCCTCCGACGTCCGCCAGAATGACGGAAGGCTCGTTCAGCAGCTCCGGCTGGGTCAGCACGGCGGCGTAGCCCTGGGGGAACAGGGACACCTCCGTGATTCTGACGGTGTACGCGATTCCCTCGAAGCGAAAGAACACGGGCCTGCCGTCCCGGAGGAGGTAGGCCCGGAATTTCTTCTTGTCCCGCCCAAAGCCGGTGAGGGGAAGCCCTGCCGCCAGATGGACGGAGGCTGTGGCGTCCGCCTTACGGCAGGCCAGCTCCTTGGCGACGGCGGCGAGGGTCAGGAGGTAGTAGTCATCCGTCAGAGTTTTGTCCTTCTGGAGCGGCTGGCGGCCGCTGCCCACCACATAGAACTTGCCGTTATACTCCAGCACATCCTGCTGGGTATACGGCTCATGCTCGTACTCCACCAGCCCGGTGGGGAAGGAAACATGGGCGCTTTTCATGGCGGCGTAGCCGTGATCCACGCCTATGGCCAGGGTATCGCTCATCGGGATTCACCTCGTTTCCGCTGTTGCTGCCGTTTCTGCTCCAGCTTCTGCCTTCGCTCCTTGCACCAGGGAGCCATCGCCACTTCATCTTCCGTCATCATAAAGCCGCCCCTGCTCCGCCAGACTCGAACGGAAAGCTCCCCATGGGAAGGAGAAGCAGGGCACTGGAGCGCTTTATTCCCAAGGCCCTCGTCGAAAAGGCTCCGGCAGTATTCCTTCAATGCCAGAAGCTCCATGGCCTCCAGATCGCCGTTCAGGCGGCAGACAGCGGTACCGAAAAATTTCCCTTCCACATCCTCCACCCCAAGGCGCAGCGAGGATACCTTGCCGGCCAAATCCCGGAAAGCCTCCAGGGTTAAGAAGTCCGCTTGGAACAGACTGGTCAGGTCCGTTTCGGGCGGGTCCGCTGCGAGGGCCGTCCGGATAGCGCTATGGTATTCGGAGAAGCGTTCCCTGACAGCGTCGCTCATAAAGTCCGGGTCGGGCATCTCCATTGTGCTGTCCTCCCGGCCCAGATCGGTCACATCCACACGCAGAGAGGTATACAGCTTCAGTTCCTTGTTTTGATCGCTTATCTTACATCACCTCGTTCCTTCTTGACTTTTTTACTTTTCTGAGCGGTGGCGCGGGCCTTTTGAATATTGGGGTTATTCAAGTTCCAGGTTCCGATATCCACCTTTTGTTTTTGAAACATTTCTTCCGGCATATACTTGCGGCACAGGCGGGGCAGGTAGGCGGGGACATCGGCGGCGTCATAGGGATATCCGATTCCGTCGCCATACACGACCTCCTGTTCCAGCTCCGATTTCAGCGCCTGAAACCCAGCGGGATCAAAATTCTAATATGTGCTCCGGCCCGTGAGTTCCTCGTAGGCCCGCTCTCCCATATGGGGTAGGCAGTCAAAGCGCTGGTCCTGATAGTCCGGCGCGTCAACCAGGGAGTCCGGGTCTTTCAGCGCGGCCATGTACACACCCTTGCCCTGGGCCACCAGCCATGTGCGGAAGTCCATAAAGCCGTCATCCGTGCAGCCGCCGCGCTCCATGACGGAGGCGGCTGTCCATAGGCCGTATTGATCGGCCAAGCTGCTGTAGGCGTGGGCAAAGTCGTCGAACCTTCTGGCCTGCTCCGGCCCCAGGTCCATCAGTTGCTCCATCAGCCACTCGCCGGGGCCGCCCGGATGCTCCTTCGCCTGAGCGATCAGCGCCCAGAAGGTTTCCTTGTTGATCTCTGCAATAGGCTGATTCACCTGCTTTCACCGCCCTTCTGTTTGCCGGACCGCGCCTTCTTCTTTTTGGGAGCTGCCGCCCGTGCTTTTTGAATGTCCGGGTCGCCATGGTTCCACAGGCGCCCCCGGCGGCCACGGGCCCGCAGCTCCTCCGGCGTCGTGTGCCGGGCGGTCAGGCGGGGAAGATAGGCGGCTATCTCGGACCACTCATGGGGATATCCGGTTTCCGCGCCGTACACGATGCCCTTCTTCAGTTCCGCTGTCAGCCGCCGGTGGGCGTCGGGGTCCATGTCAACGTGGGGCATGCGGCCCCTCAGCCGCTCATAGGCCATATCGCCCACATAGGGCAGAGCCATAAACCGGCAGTTTTCATGGTCGGGAATATCCGCCAGGGAGTCCGGGTCCTTCAGCGCCGCCAGATAGGTTTCCTTTCCCTGATAAATCAGCCAGGCGCGGAAATCTTCAAATTTATCTCCGTAACAGCCGTCCTCCAATATGAGAATCGCCGCGTTCCACAGTCCATATTGATATGCCAGCTTCATGTATCCGTGCAGGATGCCGTGAAAGTTCAGCGTCTGTTCCGGTCCCATTTCCAGCAGGCGCTCCGCCAGCCAGTACGCGGCCGCTTCATGAGTTCCGCCCCAGGAGTCCTTTGCCTGGGCGATCAGCGTCCAGAAGGTATCCGGGGTGATCTCCGTGACAGCGGGCCTGTTCTGTTCCGCTTTCCGCGCAGCCTGCAGCTCATCTCTGGTCAGAAACGGGGCGGCGGTATCCTGCCAGAAATGGATGTACAGGCCCAGGCTGGGGCCCTCACGGGGACAGTGGGCATAACCCTCCCCCCAGCCGTGTTCCCACTGGTCACGGCAGTGCCATTTCAAATCCGCTACCTCCTTCGGGGCAAGCTCTTTTCCGATCCGGCAGAGATAGAGTCCATAGAGTCTGTTGTTGACCAAAGTTACCGCGCGATCAACAGAAATGATTTTTTTGCTTATCTCGGACCAATCCTGCTGAGGGGCGGTAAAGGCGTGCCGGGCATCCTCTTGAGACTGGAGTTCTCCCAAGGCACGCACAATCCTTCTCAGGTATTCTTCCTTCCGTTCGTGGTCCGCCGCTTGCAGAGGGATGGCCCGGTCAGAAATATCCCGGTCGATGACGTCAATCTGGAGGGGGCTGTACAGCCTCAGTTCTACGGTTTCACTCATCGGACGTGACCTCCTCTCTGGGGCCGGGGACGGACGTGGGCCTTTGCAGTCTCCAGTTCCTCTTTGGTGCAGATGTAGAAGCCGTCGGGCTTCCAGAAGCTGACGTACAATTCGCCGTCCTCCGTTTTGCGGGATCGCTGTTCATAGCTCTCGCCCCAACCGTCCGCATACTGCGAAACACAGTATTCTTTTAATTCCTCCAATTCGCCGGAGCTGAGGCCGTCTCTTATTTGGCAGACAGCCACGGCGTATAAGCTGCCGAGGACCTCCTCCACATCCATTTGAACGGAAATAACCTTTTCATCCACAGACTTATCGCCGTCAAAGTAAGTCATGAGGCCCCGCTCCTCCTCATCCGGCAGGCGCTCATCCTCAATGCCCTGGCGGATGGCATCCTGATAGCCGGTCAGCTCATAGCCCGACAAAATCAGCGGCTCAAAGCCGGTTTCTGTTTCTTCCTCGGGGTCTTCCTCATACAGTACCGCGCTGAGAGGGCTATAAAGTTTTAATTCCGTTATTTTTTCTTCTACAGGAATCACCTCGATTTCACGTGATTTTACGGGTTCCTCTGGGGCCAGCAGGGTTCCGAAGCCCATGCGCTCCAGCACCTTCCGGTACAGCTTCTCCTCAAATGCCAGATACTCCGGCGCGGAGGTATCAACCTCCCGCAGGATGGCCTCCTCATAGCAGGTCCCGGTCACGATCTCCCAATCCACCGCACCGAACCGGGCGGCGGTCAGCCAGCGCAGAAGCTGGCAGCCATCCATCTGCTCGAACATACCACAGCTGTCCTCGTAGGCGAAATAGCTGTACAGGTCGATGCCCGTCATCTTTTTCGCCGCGCGGAACAGCGTGAAGCCCTGGGGGTCCAGGCTGGGGGAGACCGTCTCATAAAACCGGATCATCTCCGCCAGGGAAGACAGCTTTGGGCAGTAGGCGTCCAAAGCGGCTTGCAGAGCTTCCGCCTTTTTCTCAGAAAACCGGAGCCGACTCCGGACCTCGCTGCAATCGCCGCCGAGGCGATGGCACTCCAGTTCGCTCTTTTCCAGAGCCTTTTGCGCTTGATCCAGCTCCCTCTGTGTGGTTTCCAGGCGGGCACAGGCAGCGGGATACTCCCGGATCGCCTGAAGCATATCTCTCGGACCCATGGTCAGCCCGCCTTTCGGAACCGTGCGAGGAATCGGTCCAGCACACGAATGCGTCCGCCCACCTTCATGGAGGACACCTCCAGGCCGTTCATCTGGCTTTGGATACGGCGGCGAATGGCCTGGAGGGCCTGCCGGTCGTTGCAGCATTCCAGCACGATGTATTCGCTGCCGCGGGCCAGAACCTCCCGGTGTCCATGCTCGTCCCGGATGCTGGCCATGAGCCGCTGGCCCATGCGCTTGCGGTAACGGTCCTGAAGGAGCTCCGTATCGCCGGAAACATGGTGCTTCTTGAGGATGGCGGCAATTTCGCCGGAGCTGATTTTCATATTGGTGAACAGCGCCGTCAGGATTTCCTCCTCCGCCTCCGGAGGCAGGAGGGGCCTGCCGGGAGGACTTTTTTGTGTCATCGTTCAACCTCCTTTCTCTTATAGCGGCGCTTTGTTTGTGCGGTTCTCTGGGACAAAACAGGATCGACGGCGCCACTGTAGAAAACGAAAACATTCCCGATTTGCTCCATCCCCTTGCCCTGAATGTCGGGCGGCAGGGTTTCCGGCGTGTAAGCCGCCAGGAACCGTTTGGACATGGGGTTGCGGGGCGTGTCCAGGTAGCAGCTGTAGAGATGGTCCCCCTCCCTGTAGACCGCAGCGTAAGCCCTTCCGGTACGCTCCTGGAGAAACACGGCCACGGCCTTTTTTTCCAAGAGGAAGTCCGGCTGGACGCCCAGCTCCAGTTCATGTGCCATGGTGTTGATGTACCGGGACATCTCGAAAGCGCCGGCACAGCCGTACTCCGGGGCCGCGGGGCCATAGCGGTCTGTATATAAGGCCCACTTTTTCGGCTCGTCGGGATTTTTGAAATCAAGACGAAACGAAAGGCCCTCCCGCCCGGTGTCCAGGGGCTGGAACCGAACGCAGTCGTACACGGCTTTTCTGTTCAGGCACTTGATGTTTTCAAACCAAAGGGTATAATGGTCCAGAATGAAAGACGCCTGGATGCGGGTGACCGCCGGGGCCATCTGCCGCAGCCGCCCCGGCAGGGCGTCGGAGCGGCAGGAAAACCCACGCCATCCCGCTCCCAACTGTGTTTGCAGGTCTTTGCTTTCAAAAGCGGCGGCCCGGTACTGACTCTGCCACTGGCGGACAGAGCGGCTCTCTTGCGTCATCGTTCCGATCCTCCCCGTTTTTTGTCCGGCTTTCTTCCGTCAGGCTCATAGTCCTGGGGAACCAGCATCCTGTGGTCATGGCGGCTGACGTAGAAGCCGTTGATCTGTACAGCCTGACCTGCCTGGAATCCGGGAGGGGCGTAGGCCGGGATCGGGGTTGCGTGGATAAACTCCTTGCGGTTCTCCCTGGCCAGAAAAACGCTGTAGGTGTGGGCGTCGATCCGGTGCAGGTCTGTGAAACCCTTCAGGTCCGGTTGGCTGGCGATGTAATCTGCGACGGCTTTTTTCTCCGTAACCAGCGGGCCGGGGGCGCCCTGCTCCAGTTCCGCCCCCAGTTTGTTGACATACCGGATCATATCCCGCACGTTGGCGCATACGAACTCCGGCAAAGTCTCCAGATCTCCAATGCCATAACGTTCCGAGAACAGCGCCCATTTCGCTCTTACCGCCGTGTAGTCCAAAGTGACTAAAAAATATTTCCCGTCCCTCTCCCCGGAGATTGGCTCGAAACGGACGTCGTCATACAGGGGACCGGCGACTTGGGCGTTATTTTTGAACCAGATATAAAAGTTGTCCAAAATAAAAGGGTTGGTGACGCCCATGACCACTTTGGCGATCTTCTTCAGCCGTCCTGCCAGGGCTTTATCCTGGCAGAGCCAGTCGTACCAACCCGCTCCGCATTGGGTATGAATGTCCGGGCTGTCAAAAGCACCCGCCTTGAAGCGCTCCTGCCACTGGCGGACCGTGTGTGTTTCCGGCGTCATCGTTGGGGGCCTCCTCTTTTAGGAGCATTCTTTCGCCCGGAGCGCCCAAGGTCCGGGTCGGCCTTTACTTCATGGTCATGGCGGCTGACGTAGATTCCGTCAATCTGCACCGCCTGTTCCTCCTGAAATCCAACCGGGGCACGGGCAGGATTCAGGGCCGCGTGGATCAGCTCCTTGCGGTTCTCCGACGGAATAAACACGCTGTAGGTGTGGCCGCCGACCCGATGAAGGTCCGTGAAGCCCCGCAGGTCCGGCTGGCTGGCGATGTAGGCGGAGACGGCCTTCTCCTCCGCGGTCAGCGGGCTGGGAGCGCCGCTTTCCAGCTCCGCGCCCAGCTGATTCACATATGGAATCATGTTCCGCACGCTGCCGCACACAAATTCCGGCGCTTCAAATCCGTACCGCTCTGTGAACAGCGTCCATTTTTCCTTCACAGGAGGATAGTCCAAGGCGACCAGAAAATATTTGCCGTCCCGTTTCCCGGACAGCGGCTCGAAGCGGACGTCGTCGTACAGAGGCCCGGAAACCAGGGCGTTGTTCTTGAACCAGATGTAATAATGGTCCAAAATAAAAGGATTGGTGATGCCCATGACCACTTTGGCGATCTTCTTCAGCCGTCCTGCCAGGGCTTTATCCTGGCAGAACCAGTCGTACCAGCCCGCTCCGCATTGGGTATGAATGTCCGGGCTGTCAAAGGTCCCGGCCTTGAACTGCTCCTGCCACTGGCGGACAGAGATTTCCTCCCGGCTCATCGCTCTATCTCCTTTCTTTTGAAAGATTTGTTTTCCGTTTTTTGAGGGATTGGGAAGCGCGGATCTGGGCTGTATACATACTGCCCTCTGATAAAAACTGCCTGCTCCGGCAAAAAACCGGGAGGCGCATCCTTCAGGTCAGAGGCCACCATCATGATGTGCTCCCGTCCGTCTCGCCTGGCCCTGAAGCTGTAACGGCGATCTCCGTCCCGGTAGATAGCGAATTCTCCGGATTCACCATGAAATATACGCGCGTATGCTGAGGCGGCCCGCTTCTCCGCAACGATGGGAGATTTTATATTCCGCTCCAGTTCAGGACTTATTTGGACGATGTATTCCAGAAGTTCCCGAACATCCCAGCAGTCAAACTCCGGCGCATCCTCACCATACCGCCCCGTAAAAAGCGACCATTTTCTACGGTGATGGGGGTTGTTCAATGTGACCAGGAATGTTTTATCATCATCCTCCTCCCGCAGAGCGCAAAAGCCCACTTCATCGTATAGCTTCCTGAACCGTGTGGGCAGCCTCCGGAATGAAACGCAGAAATTATCCAGGATGTAAGGGCTTGTAATGCCCATGACCACTTGTGACAGCTGTTTTGTGCGGTCAGCCAGAGTTTTGGCCGGGTACTCCCAAGAGCGCCAGCCAAGCCTTTCCCGTGTGGAATAATCGGAGTAGTCGAGGCCGCCCGCCCTATACAATTCCTGCCACTGGCGGACAGAACGATGCTCATTCATCCTTCGGCCCTCCCGGCAGCATCGTTTCCAGGATGTCGGCGACGGCGGTGAACACCTCCGCCAGCTCGCGGGCCTCTTTGACAGAATCCTCAATTTCGTCGGGCCGCATACGGGTATTCTCCACCCAGATACGGACGTTTTCCTCCGTGGGGGTCAGCAGCACAGCCCGCTCAAAGGCTTTACAGAAGAGAGAAGCGATCTTGCCCCGGCGGTCCGCCTCGGCGTCGATGGCCTGGACCTCTTTTTTGGCCTTCAGAAGCTCCACCGCCTGGGCGGCGGCCTCCTCCCGTTCCTCCTCCGGCAGTTCCTGGACCTGCCGTGTGATGTTGTAGCCCTGGTTTACAGACAGGTCTCCGCTGTCCAGGGCCTCCTTCACGGCGGAGGGGGCGTGTTCGTCGATCTGCATGACCTTGCCCATGGTGACCTCGCCAATGCCAACCGACTCAGCCAGCTCTTTCCTCGTGCTGACAGGAGGGAGCGCTTCTGACAATGTTGTCAAAAGCGCTCCCTCTCCAGATTTGTCTCCTCCGGCCGCAGCCTGATTGGCCCTGGCCTTCGCCTCAATATCCGGCCTCAGCTTCAGAGCGATCTTACCAAGCTCCCACTTCTCCAGATTGCGGCGGCCCCGCTGGTTCTCAATGGCCCAGCGTTTCGCCTCCAGCAGGTCCTCAAACGAGAACACCGCCATTTTATACGGAATCCCGTGCTCCTCGCACAGCCGCTGGCGGTTATGTCCGTCGATGATGACCATATCCTCGTTGACAATGACAGGCGAATAACAGCCGTTTTTCAGCAGGTCTGCCTCCAGGGCGGCCAGTTGCTCCCCCGTGAGAGGGGGGAGCAGTTCCGCCAGTTCCGGCAGCACAACCGGAGTCCGGTCCGCGCTGCCGTACTCGGTTCCGGTGTTCCGCATCAGGCAACGATTTCGCTCTCGGGCATCCCGCAGGCGGCGGCCTCCTGGTTTGCTCTGGCAGCGTCAATGGCCCCGGCGGCTTCTCGCGCCTTTCTGGGGGAGAGGACTTCCACATCGCTGGCCTTGATGAGGAAGCCGGGCTGGGCTCCCATGGGGGCCCCAAACGTGACGGTCTCGAAGTCCCCGACGGCGGCCAGCTTGCAGCCCTTATAGGCGAAGGCGGCGCAGCGCTCCGCCAGGGGGCCGCGGACCTTGATGGAGATAAAATCGGTGAGGCGGGTTCCGTCCTTGGCCCGGTAGCGCCGGTCCGAGGCGATCCGCAGAATGGCGTAGGGCCTGCCGTCCTCCTGGGTCCTCAGTTCCACGTCGTTGGTCAGGTTTCCGGTTGCGGCAATTTTCAGCATAGACAGTCTCCTTTTTTGATGATATGATAGAAATGTAGGGACTCCAGGCGGCCCGCCGGGAAGCGGACCGCCTGGGGAAAAGGAATTAGTAGCCGGTGCGGGGCAGCTTGGGCACGGAGGGCTTCTTTCCGTAGACGGTGGTCACCCAGCGGCTGACCGCCTGGACCCATACGCCTTGGTAGGTGCCGCCCACATCCGCCTTGTTCACAAAGGACCCGGCGGCGATGCTGGACACGGCCTTGCAGTGGAGCATGGGCTTCTCCACCTGGGCGAAGCCGCCGGGGACCTGCCCAAAGACGAACATGATTTCCGTGACCCGCTCGTTGCTGGCGAGGCCCAGGGCCGTGGCGGAGGCGGCCAGGGTGTAGTTCTTCTGGGTGGAGAGGTTGTCCGCCAGGGTCTGTGCTTCTCCGCCGTTTACCCGATAGGTGATCTTGTAAACGCCGGGGAAGTTGTAGGTGCCGGTGACGATCTTCTCCAGTCTCACCTCGGCAGGCAGAGTGTCTCGCCAATAGAAATTGTCGAGGCGGACGTTGGAGCTGTTGGCGATGTTGGAAAAGACATAGCGCACAGGTTGGCCCGCCATGACCTCAGCGGGGCCTGTCTTGGTGATGGACACGCCGGTGGACATGCTCTTGTTGGTGACCTCGAAGCGGACGATCTGGCCCTCGTGCTCCAGGTATGCCGTCAGAGGCGTCTCGTTCACGCCATAATTGGCCGGTGCTTTGACCTCCCGGATGGTATAGCGTCCCAAGGGGACCTGACGGGAGACGGCCAGCCCGCGGCCATCGCTTCGGATGGTGTCCACGAGGTTGTTGGCCTTGTCGTAGATTTCAAAGACCGCGCCCTCCAGCAGCGTTCCGGCGGGGAGGCCGTTGGTGGAATTGTAGTCGGCGGATTTCTTTGTGATCTGGATTTGGCCGGAGATGGGCGTGTTTTCCCACTCGATGAGCGTCGTTTCGCCGGGCTTCACATAGACGGTTTTCATTTGGGTGTCCGTGATGTAGCCCTCGTTCTCCAGCTCCCGCAGGTAGAAGCGGCCCGCCGTGGTGATGTTCTCGATGTACACATATCCCTGATTATCAGAGGTGTACTGGCCCACGGGGGTATTCGTGCTGTCGTAGAGCAGGAAGGAAACCCCGTAGATTCCCTTCTTGGTGACGCTGTCGATTTTGTGGATCAATATCCCACTGAAAGCCTTGTTGGTCACGGTGAGGGTAGTGGTCTCATTGTCCCGGATGGTGAAATACTGCGGGGTTTCGTCAACCTTGAACCCCTTACCGGCCTCGATCTCCACCGCATAGTAGTCTCCTGCGTCCAGGTCCACGTGGACCCGGCCCGTGGAATCCGTAACGACGGTTTCCACCAGAGCGCCGTCCATCTTGCGAATCTCGAACTTCACATTGGGAATGCGCTGGGTTTTGTCGGCCTCATTGACCTTGATCAGTTCAAGTCCACCCACGGGAGCATTGTAGAATGTCAAGGTCTGGCCTTCACCCTCCTTGATCTCAATGGACTTCGGCGTGCCGTCCAGCACGAACCCGTCCACCGTGGCGGTTTCTTGCGCGGTAATGACCGTTCCAGGCTTCAAATCAGAGAGTACAATGCGGCCAAACTCGTCCGTCCGGTAGACGCCCTTGCTGGGGCCGACGTAGGCTCCGCTGCTGTCGGTGATCAGAAACTCGACCCCAGCCAGGGGCTTGTCCGTGGTGCCTGTTACCAGCTTCTGAATTGTGAGGGTGGTTCCAGGGGTATTGTACACGGTAATCGTCTGGGTGTCTGCGGGATTGACCGTGACCACCTGCCGTTTAGTTCCGGGGTCAATGGTGTAATTGGGCAGCGTTTTGGTTTCCTCGACAACCACGGTTCCCACGACGGGGACCCGAATTTCACCATTGGCATCCGTTTTAAAAAGCCCCAGGGAGGACAGATGCCCAAAATTGTCGTCCACATACTCCCCGGAGGCATAGCTCAATTTGAACTCTACACCGGCCAGCGGCTCGGAAGTCAGCTTATCCAGTTTCTTGATCACAAGATACCCGGTTTTTTGGTTGACAAAACGGAGCGTCTGTCCGCCTTCGCCGCCCTTAATCTCAATACTCTTGGGTGTGGAGTCCAGCACCACGCCGTCCGGGACCTTGAGTTCCTTCGCGGTCACAGTGATTCCCGGCTCCAGATTGGGGATGACGATACGCCCGTCCTCCCCGGTAATGTATTCACCGTTACTGCTGCCAACAACCGCCCCGGAGCTATCAGTCACGAGGAAGGTGACGCCCTTCAGGGGGACGTTGCCAGTTTCGGTTTCCAGGTACTTTTCAATGGTCAGTGTGGTTTTGGGGATGTTCTCCACATCCAGGTGGCTACCTCCGCTTCCGCTCCCGGAGGAGCTTCCTCCGCTGGTGGTCCCGCCGCTGGATACGCTGTTGCTGCCGTTGCGGACAATAATCGTCCGGGGCGTGGGATCGAGGACATAATTGGAGGGGACCTTGGTTTCCACCACGACGACCGTTGAATTGGGGATCAAACCAGTTACCGTCACAGTCCCGTCGGCCCCGGTGGTATATCGGCCAATGAGGTTTCCGTCGCCGTCTTTCAAAGTAAATTCAGTGTTGGGTACAGGTCTTCCGCTGACCGCATCTTTTTTCGAGATCGTCAAAGAGCAGAGGGGTTCGTTGTACACGGTGATCGTCTGGGTGTCCGCAGGGTTCACCGTGACGGTCTGGATTCTGGTGGCCTCGTCGATGATGTGGGTGGGGAGGCTCTTGACCTCCTTTACTACGACCGTTCCTACTACTGGAACCCGAATTTCCCCATTGGCGTTGGTGGTGTACAGGCCCTTGGAGGAGAGGTGGCCGTTGGCGTCGTCCACGTAGCCGCCCTCAGCGTAGGTCAATTCAAACTGAACGCCGCTTAAAGGCTCTTTACTGATTTTATCCAGTTTCCTGACCACGAGAGTTCCAACTTTTTTGTTGTAAAAACGGAGGATATTGGCCCCGTCATCGCTGATTTTGATGGTCTTGGGGATGCCGTCCAGCACCACGCCCTCGGGCACCTTGATTTCCCGCACGGAAATGGTGGACCCAGGCTCCACGCCGGGGATGACCACCCGGCCATCGTCCCCGGAGATGAACTCGCCGTTGCTGTTTCCGACGACGGCTCCGCTGCTGTCCGTGACCAGGAAGGTCACGCCCTTGAGGGGCTTGTGCTCGCTGCCCTCCTCCTCGATGTATTTTTCGATAATCAGCGTATTCTTGGGCGAATTGTAAAAATAGAGGTTCTGAACGTCGTCGGGATTCACCACCACCGTCTGGCTCCGGGTTTCCGGGTCAATGGTGTACCCAGGAATTGTGGCCTGCTCGGTGACGACCACTGTGCCCACGATCCCGTTGATGGTGATGGTCCCATCCGGCCCGGTATAATAGATACCGTTGGAGGACACGCTGCCGTTTTCATTGTCCACGACACAGCCGGGGGCGTAGGTCACCTTGAACTGCACTCCAGCCAGGGGCGTCTTGCGGTCCAGACTGCTGTACTTGTGGATCACCAGGGACCCCAGGGGCTGGTTGAATAGCTCGATATTATAGGTGCCGGGGCCCTTGACCTCAATGGTTTTCGGCGTGTCATCCAGCAGGAATCCGGGTTTGCTTTTTACTTCCTGCACGATATAGCTGCCGGGTTCCACAGGAATTTTGATGAACCCCGCCTCGTCCGTTCGGAACTCGCCGTTGGATTCTCCCACCACAGTGCCGTCCGTCCGGGTGACACGAATCACCACGTCGCTCAGCGGCTCCTTGGTGGTGGAGGACATTTTTTTGATTACAAGATTTCCAATGGGCTGGTTATAGAAGTAGACGCTTTGGTGGTCATTCGGGTTAACCACGATAGTCTGGCTCTTTCGGTTTTCGTCGATCAAATAGCCCGGAATACTGGAAACTTCTGTAAATACCAGTGTGCCGGTCACCCCGGAAATGTTGATCTGGCCCTCGGAATCCGTATAATAAATACCGTTGGAGGAGAGCTTGCCGCCGATGTTGTCCACCACCTGCCCATTCGCAAAGGTGATTTTGAAACCGACACCCTCCAAGGGAGTCCGGCGGTCCAGGCTGCTAAATTTATAGAGCGTGACGGAGCCCTTGGGCTGGTTGCGGAACTCCAGGGTGACGGTCTGGCCCGCCTTGATGGTGGCAGTCTGGGGCACATCGTCCAGGATGTAGTTCTCCCTGGCCCTGGTCTCGCGCGCGACCAGTGTGGTGCCGGGGGCGATATTGGAGATCAAAATGGTCCCGGCGCTGTCCGTCACAAATTTGCCGTTGGCGTCTCCAATCATGGTTCCGTGGCTGTCGGTTATAAAAAATTCGCAGTCACTCAAAGGCTCGTGGGTGCTGGCATCAATTTTCTTGATCAGGAGGGAGCCCTTGGGACTGTTTCCGAAGTAGAGTTGCACCACGTCTTGCTCCTTGCCAGAGATGTAGGCTGTCTGGGGCGCGGTATCCATGACGTGATCCCCGTCGCTGGCCAGCTCCTCCACGAGGTAAGCGCCCGCCTTCAGGCGGTTGATGGTGAAGCTGCCTCCGGGGCCGGTCTTATAGGTGCCAATGACAGTACCGCCCGTGCCGCTGGTGCCGGACATGTACCGAACCTGGAAAATACAGCCCTCAACTGGCGCCCCAGTGATAGAATCATATTTCCAGACCACGAGTGCCGATAGAGGCGTATTTTGGAAACGGACTGTCTTGCTCTCATTTCCGTGAATAATGACTGTCTGCGTGATGGGTTCCTTGAGCTGGAATCCGTCCGCCGGTTCCAGCTCGGTGATGGTAAATTCACCCGGATACAGCCGCTTTCCCAGCTCGTGGACCCGGATCTCACCTCTGGCGTCCGTGAATACCTCGCCATAGTCGACGGTGGCGGGAGCCTCGGACGCTTCGCCGTTGCTGGTATAGCGGATACTGAATTTAGCGTGTTCAATCGGTTCCCCGGTGATACTATTTTCCTTGAAAACCGTCAATTCCGGGGCCTTGCGGTTGCGGAAAACGAGGGTTTTCTCATCGCCGGGGCTGAGGGTAATGGTCTGGGTCCGGTCCGCGTCCTTGTCCGGCAGATAGTACGGCGCGGGCACGGACTTTTCCGTGACCTCGTAGGTGCCGGGTTCCACCCGCAGGGAAACGGTCCCGTCCAGGCCGGTGGTCCAGTCATCCTGATAGGTCCCGTCCAGGGCCTTGACGGTCAGGACTGTTTTCGGGATTGGCTGCTGGCTGTCCGCGTCAATTTTTTTGAGGGTGAGCAGGGGCTTCTTCTGGTTTTCAAAGCGGACCTCTTTTTCGTCGCCGGGATTGAGGCTGATGGTCTGCGCCGGCTCGTCGCTGATGTAGTACGGCTCCGGCACGGACTGCTCGGTAATTTTGTAGGAGCCGGGGGCCACCCGCAGTTCCACAGTTCCATCCTGTCCCGTAGTAACGTTATGACGGTAGTCGCCGTCAATGGCCTCAATCAGGAAGTTTGTCTCGGGGATGTAGACGGCGGGATTCGTGCCCTTCTCCACCTTTGCGATTTTAAGCAAAGGTTGCTTCATGTTGTCAAAAATCAGCTGCTTGTCATCGCCAGCCTCCAGCCAGATCGTCTGCGTCGGCTCATCTCCAACGACCCAGGGGTCCGGGACAGATTTCTCCGTGACTTCATAGCTGTCCGAGGGGATGGCAGTAAGAACCGCCTTGCCGTCGGGGCCGGTGGTCACGTCGGTGTGAAACCCATAATGGATACCACGAATTTCAAAGTGAGTGTTGGGGATCACGTCCCCGGTCTGGGAGTCCCGTTTCAAGATCGTCAGATTCGGGAGCTTTTTGTCCGCTGCCGAGACTGTGACAGTCCCGCCTCCATTGATCGTTGCTTGGTCCACATGCGCGATGACCGGCTCCGTCAGCTTCGCATAGGGAGAGGGTGCGGATACCTCCACAAAGGCGTACATTCCTTCGGTCACGTCCGTCACTGTGATGGAGCCGTCCGCCTTGGTGGCCTCCGTACCGATGATTTGACCGTCCTTGACGATGTTGAATACAGCGCCGGGAAGAGGGTTGTTGGAATCATCCAGTTTGATGAGCTGGATTTTGACCTTGCTGTCGTTCTCAAAAACGAGGGAAACGTCACTTTTCCCGTCCCATACAAAGGTCTGCTTGCATTTATTGACATCCGGGCTCTTGGTGAACCCCTCCGGTGGAGTTACTTCCTCGGCCTCATAGCTCCCAATGGGCATGGTATCCCAGGGAACATCGGTGAGGTATCCGCCCTCGCCGGTGACATAGGTCCCCACAAAGCTGTTGTCCACGCCGGTGATCTTGATAACCGCCCCGGCGAGGCCCCTGGAGGGATTGTCCGCGTCTACTTTACGGATACTGCCCTCTCCGGTAATGGTGGTGCTGTCCCGGAAGGTAACCGTCACTGTGTTATTGCCGTTGCTGGGAAGCGTGACATATTGCGGGGCGGTACTGTCGATCTGGTATCCGCCCGGAGGGGGCGCGGTTTCGGTTACTGCATAGGTGGCAGCACTGAGCCCCGCGATCCTGTAAACCCCGTTTTCCCCTGTGATTATATCCTTAGAGAAGGCGCCGTTAGTGGACTCAATGTGGAATCCGGCTCCCGGCAAACCCTTCGAGGGGTTGGTGGCGTCCACCTTCTTGACAATGAGGACGTATTCCTCCTGCTCGATGTGCTCCACCGTCAGGTCGCCCAGGATGATCTTTTGCACAGACCCGGCGGGGTGGGAGCTGGACCCAGCGCCGGTGAAGGTGTATTCATACACAGCGCACTTGCCCCAAACGCCCTGGCTGCCCAGATCCAGGATATATTGCGTCCGGTCCCGGAAGGAGGTTTCCCCCTGCTTCTGGTCGATGCTGGTGTAGTGAGTTCCTTCCAGGGAATTGTAGACTGCCATCAGCTCCTCAGCGCAGGCGGCGACGGGGTCGCTCATGCTGCCCTGCTGATAGCGCCAGATACACGCTTGAACCCAGGCGTTCATGTACCAGCGGTAGCCCGCGTTCCAGACGTCGTTGACGCCCAGGGCAATGGCCTCATCGGTGAAAACGCCGGTGGAGTGGGCATAGTAGTAGGCCATCATGGTTTCCACGGTGGGGTCCGAGATGGACCGCTTGTTCCCCCAGGTCTGGCCCTGGAGAGAGTTCCCCATGTCGCCGCCCTTGGTGCCGCAGAAGCCGGTGGTGGTCTGGTTTCCGTTTTTGAAGGTCATTTCATGGAGCGTGCAGCGCCCCAGGGCCGCGGACTCATAGGCCACGCCGGAGTGGCCGAACTCCTTCAGCGTGATGGTATCCCCGGCGGCAAAGGCCGTGGTGGGGAACAGGCCCAGGACGCAGATCAGCGCCAGCAGCAGGGCCGTCAGGCGCGTTCGCAGGGAATGATGTTTTTCGTTCATAAAGGGTTCCTTTCCATTTTGAATTTGGCAACGAAAAAAGGCCCATTGGCGTCTTGCCAATGGGCCTCCGTGTGGTATGAAGCTGTTCCAGAGTGGTTTATTCGTAGGGATTATGGCTGGTGGGATCACCCACGACCATGTAGCAGTAGGCCCGGCCATTTTGGAAGGTGACTCCGGTTCCGACGTGGGACGCTTCCTCCAGCAGTATGGTTTCATAGTGCCCGGGAGATTCGATCCAGTAATCGATGGCCTGCTTCGCAATATCCGGGCAGCCGTAGGCGGTGAATACAGTCAGGTTGTAGAGCCCGCCGTGGGGCCAGCCGTAGCGGATGAGTGCCATGTGGTCATAGGGCCGGTGCTCCGTGACGCCTTGGCCGGAGACATCCTGGGCGGCATTCATGAGGGATTCGTCCATGGGAAGCTCCGCGAGGCCGTTCTCCCGGCGCACCTCATTGATGAGCCGGACCATCTCCAGGCGAATGTCCATGTTGGCGGAGAGGTCCAGAGCTTCGCTGGGGGCAGGGGATGGCTTCGCCGTGCCCACCGTCAGCGTCAGGCTGCCGGCAGTTCCAGCGTCATCGGCGACGGTGATTTCAGCCGTCCCCTCCGCCTTGGCCACGGCCACCCAATAGGTCAGGACCCGCTCCAGGGTGATAGCCTCCGGGTTGCTGGATTCGGCGGTGTACTCCGGTCCGACAGGTCCGATGATGAGGCAGCTCCTTTCACCTGCCTCCAGGGTATTGCCCTTGTAGCTGCCCACCCGGATCTCCGGGTCCGCCGCCAGAGCTGGGCCCGCCAGCAGCGCTGCGGACAGTATGCCAGCCGCCAACATCCCAAACACTTTACTGTTCCTTTTCATAGCTTTTCCTCCATTTCCGTGATTTTGTCAGGGTTTTGCAACCGCAACACTACCACAGATTTGGGGGAATGTCTATTGGAATCGGCAAACAGTTCAGCCCGGTTTAATCCGTCGGTTCAACCGCTCTCACACACCACCGGAGGTCCCGTTCATCCCGGACGCAGGTGTACAGCGTCAGGCAGTTTTCGGAGGTGTTCTCCAGGCTGCTTCGGTCCGTTTCCGTCACCTTGGAAACGGAGGTCACCTCATAGGTCCGGGTGCCCTCCTTGGTGGAGAGGGTGATCTCGTCCCCGGCTTCCAGGGTATGAATTTTGCCAAAGTACGAATTGGTCCCTCTGTTGTGGGCGGCCAATCCGACGTTGCCATTCCAGATGGACGTCTCCTCGAAGTGGCCTACACCTTTCTTCAGCGCGGCGCTGTCCGTGCCCTGGACGATCTTGACACTCAGGCCAATGGCGGGAATTTTCAGCGTACCCAGAGATCCGTTGCTGTAGTAGCTGTCCTCGGTGACGCTGGTGAACCCTACGGAAGCCGTGTCATTGGGCCGGGTGGTAACGGTGAAATGCTCCGGGGGAGTAGAGGAACCGGAAGAGCCGGTGTCTAAGATCGACGTGCTGGGCAGAAACCCGCCCATGCCGCTGGAGATCCCGTTCTCCGACACGGAGTAATTCGCGCCGCCCACCTGATTCACCAGCCCGCCGGATAGCGCGCCGGGAACAAGGTTAGGCGTCAGGTACTCGCCGGAGCCGGGGAGGTAGCTGGTGGGGCTGCCGAAGCCAGGGGCCACCAGGGCCACATTTTTGCTCCGGTCCACGTTGGGGTTCTCCTCCTCGTAGATGGTATCGTCGCTGGTGGGCCGGGCGAACAGGAAATCGTCCGCTCCATCGTAGCTGTACTCCAATGCGCTGGCCTGGACGGCGCACAGGACGCAGATCATGCAGGCCAGCAGGAACAGTCTGAACTTTTTCAATGGCATTATCTCCTTCTGATTTTCTTGTACACAAATGCGCCGCCAAGAGCCAGCGCCAGAACTGCGCCGCCGATTATGAGCGGGCGCTTGATACCGGAAACATCAACGGGCTCACCGTCCTGAGCGCCGGAGTCTTTCGGGGCGTCGGTGCTGCCGAACACGGCGGTGTAGGTAACCACATTGCAGCCGGTTTTGGAAACCTCGCCGGAGTAGTCCGCCGTCACCGTGTAGCCAGTGGCGTACTTGCTGGAGGTGCTTCCGGTGTACCGGGCCGTGGCGGTGTACCGGGTGACCACGCCGTCACCCTCCTCCTGGGTGGAATTGCCCCACTGCACATCCGCCAGGGTCAAGCTCCGTCCGCCGTCGGAGATGGTCTTGGGCACCAAGGAGAGGTCCGCATCCGACAAATTCGGATAGGTCCGGGTAGCGGACACGGTTCCGGTCTTGGTGGCGTAGCCGTCGGTCGTGACCTTGACCGTGGTGTGGTCCAGGTGCAGCTTTCCGGTGTAGCCGTCCTCCGTGACAGTCTCAATCTCCGCGTCCAGGGTCTGGAGGATTTTCTCCATATTGTTGGTATCGCTGGGGAGGGTGACCGTCTGGACATGGGGCTTGGTGTCCACGCCCACCTCATCCTTCCGGGTCATATCCAGCAGGTAATACAGCCGCCCGTTCCGCTCAAAATCCTCCGTAGGAATGAGGCTGGGGTCATCGTCCAGGGACAGCTGGTACACCTTCTGGATGCGCAGCTCGTCGAAGTCGCCAGCCGTGTACTCCTCCACGGAAATGGGGTAGTAGGCGCTGTCTCTGACCGGCTTGGTGGCGTCAGCCGCCTCGGCGGCCTGGATGGGAACGGACAGAAGCGTGGAAATCAGGAATGCAGCCAGGAGCAAAGGAATCGTTCTTTTCATATCGTTCTCCTATCTCAAAATAGTGGGACTATCTCTCGTCCCCGCTCCGAGCCGGAGCCTTCCGCTGGGGCGGAGCGATGGTTTTCTCAATGGAACCGCCGATCTGACGGCTCATGCCCTGGATCTCCTTCAGAAAGGCCAGCCGGTCCTCGATCTCCCAGCCCTGGCAGCGCTTCGCCATGCCCGTCAGGTCCGGCAGCTCCCGCTGGACGCCGAAACGGCGGCACAAAATGTACGACACGCTCTGGGCGCTCAGTTCACAGCCCTCCCGGCTGTAGGCGGGATTGCGGCCCCGGTCATGGAACCGGGCCTGGGCAATCTCGGCGGCGATGGCCGCGAACGCCTGGCTGTCCGGGCAGGCAGTGTCAATAGCCAGCATCATCTGCCGGGGGTCATAATAGGCCCCGGAGGGCAGGTTTTCAGCGGCCACCACCTGAACCGGAGAGAAGTTCAGCAGAGCGGCCAGGGCCGCTTCCATGGGTTCGGTGTCCTCCTTGAGCTGGACCGTCCGCAGCTCCCGGCCCTGGGTCTGGGCGATATCGTAGACGCTGGTGAGGTTGTAGCCCCGGCCCGTGGCGGACCGGGTGAAGATGCTGGCGCCGTTCTTCAGCTCCGGGTCCAACACAAAGCGGCCCAGGTCCTTCCAGTGGCCGCGGGTATGGACTACGGTGGCCTCCGGAAGCTGGGCCATGGCCAGGGCGATGTTCCCGGAACTGTAGGAGGGGTTGTCCCCCTGGAGCTCCAGGTAACGGGCAAATTTCTCAGGGTCCTTGGTGATCTGTATGACGCTGGCGTCCCGGAGGGCAGCGGCGGTTTCCTTGTCCGCCTGCCGCTCCTCCCGCCATTTGGCGTCCGCCGTGGATTTGTCGCTGATGATCTTGCCTAAGTTCGCCATAGGTTTGGTTTCCTCCTTTTTTGTGGGATTTTCTGTGCTTTTGGGTGGCTTCACCTCCTCTAAGACCCCCGTGAGTTTGTATTTAAGCTGCGCGTTCCAGTCCTTGCCGTACTTGGGAACCCGAATCTCCACCTCATACCCGGCCTCCCGATACCTCCCCCGCATCTCCTTTGCCGCCGCAATCCCAGGTTCGTCGTTGTCCAGCAGGAGCTTGATGGATTTCAGATGAGGATGGTCCTGGAGGTAAGTGTCCAGCGGTCCGCTGTACAGCCCGCAGAGGGCGACGGCGTTGCTGTGGACCTCCGGGCAGAGGGTGCAGAAGCTCATGAGGTCTATGGGGGCCTCAAAGACCGCCACCTCCTCAATCTCCGGCTCACAGGGCAGCCGAAAGCCCACCTTTTTGTCGCTGCCCAGGACGTCCCGTTTAAATCCGGACCCATTGAAGTCCATGGTCCCGCGCTTGCTGGCGAATTTGGGCTGGCCGCTGCCGTCCCTGCCGACAAACACGCAATTGTGATATGGGGCGTCCTCGTAGAGAAGCCCGGCGTCCAGAAAGCGTTGGATTACCTGAGAGGCAATTCCCCGCTTGCGAAGATACGCAGACACCCGGCGCTGGTCCGGGTTCGCGGGAGGCAGGACGAAGGGCGGCTTTTCTTTGGGCGGAGACGGCTTGGGGCGGGGGATGGGTTTGTCCCGGTCGGGAGAGTCTCTGGACCGCCCGTGATAGGCCAGCAGGTAATCCACCGCCTCCGGGAAGCGCATTCCGCAGAACTCCTGGAGGAATGAGATGGCGTCGCCGCCCTGCCGGGTAGAGTAGCGCCTCCAGGTAAGGCGCTCCTTGATGCGGATGCTGTCCATCTCCGCTGTGGTGTAGTAGCTGCCGATCCGCTTCAGCGTATAGCCCAGAGAGGACAGCAGGTCCGGCAAATCCGTGTGCCTGGCGATGTCCAGCTCCGTTTCCGTGAAGCCGTAGGCCATGTTTGCGTTCAAAATAAATTCACCTCCAATCTGGCCGAAAGCAAAAACAGCCGGGCAGGGTACTCCTTTGGGGATACCCTGCCCGGCTGCTTCTCCTGGGGCCGTAATGTTTGCGCTGTCAAGTCCCAACATTCACGAAATCCGCCCGTCTTTTTCTCCATGTCCGGCATTGCTTTTCCTGGTCTTTCCAGTTACAATGTTTAGCGGTGTTGTAAAAAATATGGGAGGTTTTTTGTGCGATGGGACTGGATTATGATCCGCTATGGGACGAACAGGGACAGCTTCGCCGGGGCTGCACGGTACGGGAGGCACTGGCCTGGCTGACAAAGTTTGGAAGCCACAGCGCCGGGGAGAATGTCTGTGTCAATGGCGTCAGCTACAAATTGGGGAGCCTGCTCTATGGCCCGAACCGGCCCGCTGTGGCGGACAAGCCCATTTCCCGCATCTACGACGGATACTACCGTCAGTTGAACTTCAGCGTCTGACTCACCCTGCTGGGAACGAAAAAAGACCCCGGCATCCCTTTGGTTTTGGGATGCTGGGGGCCTTGTGGTGCAAGGGCTTCAACGGGGCCACACGGGGGGCTCTGTGGTGTTTCAGGGCTTCTCCGGGGGCAGGTCCTCCTCGGGATCATCCTCCTCGGTGGTGGTCCCGGTGGAGCTGGTGCTGGCCATGGAGGCGTTGACCCGCTCGGCTTCCTCAGCGGCAGCCTCCTCAGCCTCGATCAGCGCTTCCTCGATCAGGTTCAGCACGAACTCCCGCTGGGTCAGCTTCCTGCCGGTCCGCTGGGTTTCCCGCTCCAGGTGGGCCTTGATCCGGTTGAAGAGGTCCTCGTCGATCTGGAAGGCGAGGGTTCGGGTTTTTCCATTCATCATGACTTCTTTTCCTCCATTTTCTTTCATAGCGTAATATTCCGTGAGCAGGCTGGTGATGTACTGTGCAGTGGTCAGTCCCGACTGTTCCCTGGCCTCGCAGACCTTTGCGTGGAGGTCCAGGGGGAGCTGAGCACACAAGTTTCGAGTCTGTGCCATTCTGTCGTTCTCCTTCCCGTTTGTTGTAACGACAGTATAGCCGGAAGCTCATTGAAAAGCTATTACCAACACCACCAAGGAACCCCGCACAAGCGAAGCATATGTAACAATGACGGGAAATGCCGCCGCTATGCGGAAACCAAACGCCCCAGGCATATGCCTGGGGCGTCGCGTTGTCTGGTTATGCCCGGTGCTTTCGATTATCCAGCCGCCTTTCCTTTTTCCGCCAGCCTTGCAAGACATGCCCTCAACGGACCCTCCAGAGCCGCCTCCAGATTATCCCTCCAGCTCATTGCGACGGTAAATCCCTCCCTGGCCTGGGAGGGTGATAGTGACTTCACTCCCAATTAAAAACGGCGATTTTGCATCTCCGGCAGCGTTATTTTTGAAAGAAAGCGGAAATTTATTCCAATAGTCTCCAGAAATCTATTATTCTAACGCAAAGTGAAATATTTTTTACTTTTCTTCCTTACAAAGTTCTCGTTTTTTGCCTGCATCTTTTTCCCCCACACAAGGTTACGCAAGGGGGCAAAATCGTTGTCGCCCTGTGCGCTGTCAACGCCGTCATTGATGGCAATGAAACGGACGTTTTTCTGTGGGAAAATCATTTCATTGATATGGACAAGACCACAAAAAATCTATACGGAGTTGCTGACAATCCCGGCACCTATGATGGTGCTGGGATTTTTCTGTTTAAGTTGGCCTATAATTTCACACTTTAGCTGTTCAAAAAAATTTTACCGCATGATATAATTTTATCTTGCTTTGAAGTGCGCTTCATAGTTTATCCTATATGACGAAAGGCGGATTTGAAATGTACTCAGCAAAAGAGGCGGCAGAAATGACTGGACTTACCACTGCAACTCTGCGTTACTACGAAAAGGAACAGTTACTTCCAGCGATTGAAAGAACTGAGCAAAGATATAGGAAATACTCTGACACAGATATTGAGTGGATAAAGATGGTACAATGCCTGCGCATGGCTAATGTACCTATCCGGTCTATTCGTGAGTATATCCTACTATTGACACAGGGCGGAAAAACGATTTCACAACGCCGCCTTATGGTGCAAAAGTACATTGACGATCTCCATAGCCAAATGGCAAATTTACAAAAAGCTTTAGCGTTGACAGAAAAGAAATTGGAATTTTATGTAAAACTCTTGCAATCGCCATCTGCCCAGGATTTGACATATCTTGAAGAATGGAATTTGTTCAAGAGCAAGGGAGACAGTTAGAGATGGATACAGTTTTAATCACTGGAACCACCAGTGGAATCGGAAAAGCATTTGTCGAAAAATTTGCAAGTATGGGGAACAACATCATCCTTGTGTCAAGAAATAGGGATAAACTCCAACAGCAGCAAATAGACCTGCAATCACGCTATCAAATTTCGGTTGAATATATTTCCTGCGATTTAGCAGAAGTCGATGCAGTGGATATGATTATGGAGAAAATCCAGAGTTGGGGCCTATCTATCGATGTCCTTGTAAACAATGCTGGTTTTAATGAAGCGGGATGCTTTACAAATACCAACCTCTCAAAAGAGCTTGATATGATTAAAGTCCATATCAAAGTATTGACTGCCTTAACGAAATTATTTTTACCTGGAATGATAGAACGCGGGTATGGGCGTATTCTGAATATTGGGTCTACCGGCTCCTATATGCCATGCCCTAATGATGTGGTATATGCCGCCACAAAAGCCTATGTCTTATCTTTTTCTAACGGGCTGTATCAAGAATTGAAAGGAAGCGGGGTTACAGTGACCTGTCTATGTCCAGGTGCAACCCAAACTCTATTTGCAGAAAAAGCAAATATCAGCAACACCCTACTTTTCAAACTTTTTGTGATGCAGCCAGAGGTTGTTGCTGCTATTGGCTACAATAACTTGCAAAAGGGAAAACGGGTAGTTACTGCTGGCCTCTATAATAAGTTGCTTGTTCTTTCTGCTAAGTTGCTTCCTGTATCAATTATCAATCCAATAGCCCAATGGATGGTTAAGGTGTAAACAAAATTCACAATTCAAATCAATATATTTTGTAACTGCCGCACGACGGCAAAAGAAAAAAAGCCGTCGTACAAGTAGCAGTATTGTCACGCCCGGAGCGGCGGCTTTGAGAAATCAGAGCCGCCGCTTTTTTTCGTTTTGGCGGCAATTAGGAGGGTGCCGCCATGCGATTACAGGTAGATAGGAGTTTATCAAAAAAAGCCTGACCCTCGCAGCGGCGAACTCCACCCAGACTTGCGAAAATAGTCGTTTCCAGTCTGCCCATACAGTTATCCCCAGCGCCCGAATAGCCTTGAGCTGTTCGGGCGCTTTTGCTTTTTCTGTGGGCCGCTCCATCCGGCCCCGGTGTCGCGGCCCGCCCCTCCTGTTCAGATTTCGCATTTCCCCAAATCTGAACAGGAGGACAACAAGATGGAGATCACCATCAAGAGATACAGCCGCAAGCTGACCTATGAGGACGCTGCCACCCTTGATGAGTTTTGGGAACTGGCCAAACGTACCGAGCGTAGCCTTGACCGGGAGCAGCGGCGGCATTGGGACGGGCGCGAATGTGACGAGTACATAATCGCCGCCCAGGGCGTTCTGCCCTACTGCGCCACCCCGGAGGAATTGGCCTGCCAGCGGGAGACGCTGGAAGAAATTCTGGCGGTGCTGGCCCTTTGCACCAAGACCCAGCGGGAGCGGTTTTTACTCTACGCCTTGTATGACCTTTCCTATGCGGAGATTGGGCGGCTGTGTGGCTGCTCCAAGGCCGCAGTCCATGACAGCATTGAGGGTGTGCGGAAAAAGTTTTTCAAATTTTTCCGCTGACCTACCCAACGATCACCCCGGCATGATGGCTACAAGGTGAGGGGCAATCGCCCTATCACCGGGAGGGACAAGCTGCTTCGGCGGCTTGTCCCTCCTACGCTAAGGAGGTCACGGTGAACACCATTATTTTTTGTGCTGGAAACCCCGTCTGTTTCCAACAGCGCACTTATACACCGTTCCGGTGCCGTGCGCACGTCGTCGCAAAGTCCGCTCATCTCCATTTCCGCCTTGCGGCGAAAACTGCGCTCGCTCCCTTGCTCCTCCTCTCCCCACAAAGTCTGCGACTTTGCGGGGGCCCCAGGTTGGGGCGTTGCGTCCTTCGGACGCGATGGGGAGCTGCACTCCCCAAACCCCTTGCGCGCGTCGTCGCAAAGTCCGCTCAACTTCGTTTCCGCCTGCGGCGAAAACTGCGTTCGCTCCCTTGCTCCTCCTTTCCCCACGCAACCCGCTTCGCTGGGCTTGCGCGGGGGCCCCACACCCGCTTTGCGTCTGTTCCTTTCCTGCGGGTCAGGTATCGTCAACGCCAGATTGGCACTCACGCTAAAAACGCAAATCTGACGCTTTTAGGATTTTGCAGGGGGAGCGTGTGAAATGGCAGCATCCGAAATCCCCCACATGACCTACCAGCAGTACCGAACCGCCCGGAGATTGGTGCGGGAGTGCTGCAACTACGATTGCGGGAACTGCGTGCTCCTGGACAACGGCGAGGAATGTGTTTGTCCGCAGAGCATCACCTATTCCCTGATTTGCAAATGGTTCCGCGCCGCCGTCCTTCCCCTGGACATTGGCCTGTGCGCCGCGCTGTTCCCTCAGTCCACCGTTAGACAGCGGCGCTGCCGGGAATGTGGGAGGCCATTTACCCCGCCCAAGCAAAACACCCTCTACTGCTCTATCTGTGCCGCAGAACGGGCAAAACGGAGCAAGCGGGCCTGGGCAAAGAAAAACCGGGCTGATGTGTAGAAAAAGTACCCTCCAAAAATGCAGTAAAATCAAGGCTTTCAAGACCGCCCTCAAAGGGGGCCTGATACATTTCCTTTCCACCCCTGAAAACGGGCCTCTAACGGCCCACAACGGCGGTCTGACAGCCCCACACTAAGGAGGCTAATACCATGACCGACTACATGACGATAACTACCGAATTGCCGCCCTATTTCTTCTTCCCCTGGTTCCTGCTAGACATGGGCCTGACCCTTACCGCCAAGCTGACCTATGCTCTTTTGCTTGACCGGGCGCGGCTGTCCCAGCTCAACGGGTGGACGGACGAAGCTGGGAGAGTTTATATCATCTTCCCGATTGAGAAGATAGCCGAAATGCTCGGCAAGAGCATGACCACTGCCAAGAATATATTGGCTGAGTTGGAGGCGGCGGGTCTGATTGAGCGCAAACGGCAGCAGTTTTCCAAGCCCAATCATATCTATGTGAAACTGCCTGATGGACAAAAATTTAGCCGCCCCTGATGGATAAAAACTTGTCCTTCACCATGGCCGGAAAACTGTTCTTGTAATAGGGCAGAAACCCGGCTGACGCAGGCAAAAAACCTGGCCCCTAATAAGAACTATAAGAACAATAACAAGTATAAATAAAACGAGTGCGAGTAAATAGCGCCCACTTTTCGGACAAATGTCCACTATGAAAATTTTGAAAACAAGGAGTTGCCTATGGAGCTTATCAGCTACAAGACGCAGATCGAGATCGTGACTTTCCAGGGCCGGGAAATCCCGCTGGAAAACCTCACCCCCATCCTCTCCCCGGAGCAGGAGGCGGCGAAGCGCTGGGAGTTGGAGCAGCGGCTTTACGAGGTGTTTCGCAAGTACCAGCAGAGGGAGAAGCCCACCTCGTGATTTTTTCAGATAGAGATTGATTTGCGGGGCTGCTGACGGTATAATGAAGCTGTCAGCAGCTCCGTTTCTTTTCAGAAAGGGAGCGCAAAATGAACAATCGAATTGACGCGATTTATGCAAGACAGTCCATTGACAAAAAGGATAGTATTTCTATCGAAAGTCAGATTGAGTTTTGCAAATATGAATTGAGGGGTGGAAGCTGCCGGGAGTATCAAGATAAGGGTTACAGTGGTAAGAATACGGACAGGCCCCAGTTTCAAATGCTGGTAGAGGACATCAAGCGCGGACTGATTGCCAGGGTAGTTGTTTACAAGCTCGACCGCATCAGCCGTTCCATTCTGGACTTCGCAAACATGATGGCGCTGTTCCAGGAGTACAACGTGGAATTTATTTCTTCCACGGAGAAGTTCGACACGTCCACACCGATGGGCCGGGCGATGCTGAACATCTGCATTGTGTTCGCACAGTTGGAGCGAGAAACCATCCAGAAACGGGTGCAGGACGCATGGTACGCCAGGTGCCAGCGCGGTTTCAAAATGGGTGGGCGTGCGCCTTATGGATTTCGGACGGAGCCTATCATTATTGACGGCATCCATACAAAGAAGCTGGTGATTGAGCCGACCGAGGCGGCGTTCGTGCGGAAGATGTACGAGATGTATATTGACCCGCGCATTTCGCTCCACGACATCGCCACCCAGCTTACGGCCCAAGGTGTGAGGTCATTCTATGGAAAACCGTTTTCCAGGTCAACAATCAGCCTAATCCTCCGCAATCCAATTTACGCAATGGCTGATTTGGACATTTACGAGTTTTTCAAGAGCCAGGGAACGGAGATTTACAACGATGCCGCCGACTTCGCTGGAACCAACGGCTGCTACTACTATCGGAGCAAAGGCAACACCGACAACAAGCACAAGTATCTGCAAGGCCAGATGTTGGTGCTGGCCCCCAGCGAGGGATTTATCCCGTCTGATTTGTGGCTCCAGGTGCGAAAGAAAATCATGGCAAGCCAAAGTTACCAGCCCGCGAGGAAAGCCCGTCATTCGTGGATGGCCGGGAAAATCAAGTGTGGTAACTGCGGCTACGCTCTGATGGCGGCTCACTCTTGCGGGCATCTCTATTTTCGCTGCTCGAAACACGCAGAAAATAAATCCTGTCCTGGCTGTGGCGCTGTCCGGCTCCATGATTTGGAGGCGGTAGTTTACCAACAGATGGTGAAGAAGCTGGAGGACCACAAGACGCTGACGGGCCACAAAAAGAAAAGAGCCGCCAGCCCGAAGCTGACGGCAAAGCAGATGGAGCTGGCCCAGGTGGAAAGCGAGATTGAAAAGCTGCTGGACACGCTGACGGGTGCGACCCCGGTGCTGATCTCCTACGCCAACGCCAAGATTGAGGAATTGGACAGCCGCCGTCAGGCCCTTGCCAGCGAGATTGCCAAGCTGACCGCCGAGGCCGTGTCCCCGGAGCAGATTGACACGATTTCCAATTATCTGGATGATTGGGAGAATGTCAGCTTTGAGGACAAGCAGCAGGTGGTGGATTTGATGATTACCGTCATTCGTGCCACCAGCGAGAAGCTGCAAATTGAGTGGAAAATCTGACGGCAGGCATACTATCAGGTCATTATTCTTTTATGCCCTTGTCCATCGTAGTTCTGTGTACATTCCCACTTGTAAGTAGTTTCGCCCTAACCGTGACATATCCTTGACTATGACTGTACCAACAAGCCCCGCTTCAATGTCGGCAAGCATGGACTGGAAGCCGGGTCTTTGAAAATTCGCCCCGGAATAACCGTCGTCCGTGTACCATTTCAGATTTGAAAAGCCGTTCTGTTTGGCGTAGTTTTCAAGGATTCGCTTCTGGTTGCTTATGGAATTGGATTCCCCGGAAAGCTCGTCCTCATGGGATAATCTCGGATAAAGGGCGGTGATAAGTGTTGTGGTGGTCTGTCTTGACATAGATTCCTCCGTTTCCGACAGCCAGCCCACTATTCCGCAGGTCTATTATACCATAGGGCGGGGCTGGCTGTACAGTCCTTTTTGCTACTTTATGGGATATAATGTCGAATATTTTAAATCAAGGAATGTCACTTTATATGACGTGGGCGGCTCTTTCCCCGGCTGCGCTTTCGGCTTCCAGCACTTTCATCATCTTGTCGGCTGCGGTGGCGGTGGTGTCCTGTTTGAAGTAGCCGGAAACCACAAGGACGGTGTTCCCCCGGCGTACCTCGGTCACGCAATCCGGGCGGCGGGCGGTAGTGGCGGTGCTTCTGTTGGGGGTGTCGGTCATAGGCTCTCCTTTCTGTTCAGCAGCATTTTAAGCTGTTCCATTTTCTCCCTTGCTTTGGCTTTTCTGAAATTCTCCCCGGTAATACAGACAGGGGAACACATTTCAATAAGGCGGTCATAAATCCGGGCGTGGGGCGTGTCCTCCGGGTTCTGCAATTCTTCCAGCGTCAAATTTGTGGTGACTATCAGCGGCTTTCTGCTGCGGTATCGGCTGTCAATCACGTTGTAAACCTGTTCAAGCCCGTATTCCGTGCCACGCTCCATGCCGAAATCGTCAAGGATAAGCAGAGGGAAGCTGCAAAGGCGGGATATGTATTCGTTCCTGTCCTTGTAGCTGGCGGCAAGGTCATTGAGGATAAGGGCAAAATTCGTCATGCACACGGAAACCTCTTTCTCCATGAGGGCATTGGCGATACACCCGGCAAAATAGCTCTTGCCTGTGCCGACTTCTCCCCACAAAATCATTCCGTGGTTTCCGTCCTTTATCTGCTCCCATTGTTCCACATAGGCACGGGCTTTCACCATTTGGGGGCATTTGCCGTTGTCATTCCCAAACGTCCATTCCCGCATAGCCGGGTCTGTGAAGCCCTTTCTTTTCAGCCGTTCCACTTCCTCCCGGTGCTTGTGTTCCCGGTCTGCGGCTTCCAGCGTTTTCCGGCGTTTCCGCTGGCAGTCACATTCTTTGGGGTGTCGGTCACGTCCGAAAATCCTCTTGCCCTCCGGGAAGTAGGCTTCTTTGGGCTGGCGGCAGCTCCCGCAATATAAAAGCCCGTCCTCCCCGGTATAGTCCTCCGGCTCTGCTTCCTGTGCCGTGGCAAGCCGGAAAACAGCGTTATCATAATCACTCATAAAATCATTCCTCCTTGTTCATGGTCTTTTACGCCCTGTTTACGGGGCGTTGTATCTATGCTGTCAAAGGCTCTCGCCCTCTTTGTAGGTATAGTCGGGGATTCCCTTTTTCGGCTTCTCTTTTTTCTCCCGGTTTAACCAGCGGCGCAATGCGGCGGCATGGCACACATAATCATTCCCGCTGGCGGCTATGTACTCGCTCATTTCCTCAATGAACCGTTCCAGCCTGTCCGGGTATTCCTCTTTCAGCTCCGTATACTCGGATTCGGAGAGGAAAATATTTTTATATCTGCCAAAGGGTGCGGGCGGCTCCCCACTCGCTCCTTTTAGTTGGTTCTCTTTTAGTTGGTTTATAGTAAGTTGGTTAGGGGGCGGTTTTCCGTCCAACGCAAAGGTCGGTTTTCCGTCCTTATGAGGGTCGCTTTTCCGGCTATCAGAGGGTCGGTTTTCCGGCTGTATGGCGGTCATATGGTCGGAAAACTGTACCACTGGAACTTGCGGTATTTTCACATAAAGGCGGTTCGGTGCGGAGAAGCCCCGGCGTTCCCTCACCAGAAGCCCGGCAGCGTCCAGCTCGTTCAGTGCGGATTTTATGGCGGTTCTGCCTTTATCCAGCGTTTCCGCTATCTCCGAAACAGGATAGACAATATACGTCCTACCCTCGCTGTCCTGCCAGCCGTTCTTCTGTGAGAGGGTGGTACGGTCAAGAAGCAGCGCATAGAGCAGCCTTGCGGTATATGACAAGTCCATTTTCAGCAGAAAACAGGGATAAGGGAAAAACTGCGGCATTGCGGTGTCGGCTGTGATGTAATCGGTTATGGTTCTCACCTCCTGTCTGTGGCTTCTGTTACGCAATTAAAGCGGCTTTTCCGGGGTAAAGGATAAATGTATCGGCTACCCTTTGAGGGCGGTCAAAAAAGCCTTGATTTATGGGCTTCTTTCATAGCCTAAATGCGTAGAAAGGTGGTATCTTTTCCGCTGACGCTCGGCTTCTTTCCGGCGGCGCACTCTTGCAACGCAATCCGGGCAGTATTTCCCCCGGTTGGATTTGGGGAGAAAATACCCGCCGCACTCGGTACAGCGTTTCCTGTCTGCCCGGTGCAAAAGGGCGGCTTCCAGTTTCCCGTCCAGCGGCAGCACGGCGGCAATGAACCAGCGGCACATAAGGGAATAGCTGATACTCTGTACACATACGCAAGGCTCGCCGTTATCCAGCAGGATACAGTTGCCGTTATCGTAGTTGCAGCACTCATGCACAAGCCGGCACGCCGCCCGGTACTGGCGGTAGTCCATTCTTGGTATCTTTGCGCCCATGCCCTCAACGCTCCCTTTCCGGCTTCCTGTCCGGGTACAGCTTCCCGGCGGCTACGGCGGCATGGCTCTTTATCTTGATTTCGCCCCGCCCCTCGCTGGCTCTTGCGTTCCTGTAGCCCTCATCAGAGAGAAAATAGCGGTGACGTTCCCCCGGAAATCCCACGGGGCTGTCGCTGGTCTTTACGTCAAGGACTATCATGTGGCGGGTTTCGGGGAGAAAACGCTCCATGCCCGTTAAGTCGTGTCCTTGCATGACTGGCTGCTGTGCCTTTGCTTCAGCAAGCCGCCGCCGGATAGAGTTCTCATGCCCCGCAAGGAAACGGGCTTTGTTGTCGGCGATAAACTGGCTGCATTCCGGCTCCGGTATCTTTTGCAGCTTCTCTATGGAGTTCTCCATGATTACCCTTGTCAACAGGTCTTTTATCACGGGTACGGTTTCTTTCATGCCGCCTATGGTTTCCGCTTTGGTGGGTGCGGCGTACTGGTAAATCATTTCAAGCTCGCTGTTCGTAAATCTCATGGCATTACCTCCTGTGGCTGTTTTGTTATCGTTCCTGTTCGTGTTTTTTCTGCTGGCTCGGTGCGCCCCTCAAAATCTGCCCGATATTGCCCTTGACGGTCTGCAATTCCCGGACGTTCTCTTTTTTCTCCCGGTACTCGTTGTAAAGGGCGTTTTTCTCCTTGGTAAGCTGCTCAACCTCGGTCTGTAATGCTTTGGACGCTGGCAGCTTGGAGATTCCCTGTGCCTTGAAATACCGGGCGGCGGATTCGGAAATGATAAACTCGCTTTCGTGCTGCTCCCGGTAGGCTCTCCGGGCTTTCTCTGTTTTCTGCACCCGCAATCCGTCACGGGCTGGCTTGGTCTTGATGTAGGCTAATAGCTGTTTCTGCAAGTCCTTTTTCTCCCGCAAGGTGCTTTCCACGGCTTTCAGTTTCCCGGTCACTTCATGCAGTCCGGCACTGGCGGCGGCAAGGGCGGTTTCCAGTTCCTCCGGGGAAGAAAAGCCGGATTCCTCGTAAATGCTCATGGTCGCCGCCATTTGCTTCAAGTTGTGCAAGGTCGCCCATTTCTCATAGCCTTTCCCCTTGCCCTCGGCTTTCTTGGCGGCTATGTCTACCATGCGCTGTACGCTGTCCTGTTTCGGGGCGTTTATAGCGGCTTTGTTGCGCTGTAAGCGGTCTTTTATGCTGCGGGGGTATTCCTGTTGGGGTAGGGGCGTTTCGGCGGCTCTGGCGGCGTTCTGTGCGTTTATGGTGAGTGCTTCCAGTACGGCGGCACGGTCAAAATCATCACCCAGTTTCCGGGCGGTGATTGGCTTCGTCCTGTCCGGTGTGAGATATGACAACCTCCCCCGGCTCTCCTTGACGGTCACGCCTTGCTGTAACAGCTTCCCGGAAAAGTCCTCAAAGGAAACGGCAGAGGACAAGGCGGTGCGGATCGTGCGTCGCAGCTTCTCCTTGTCGGTTTCAAACTTGGTCTGTTTCGGTGGCTCTCCTGCGGCGGCATGGGAAGCGTTCTCTTTATCCAGTGCGGCTTGTCCTTTCCGTTTCGCCCAATACTCACGCTCGGTAATTCGGTTCTTGCTCCCATGCAATAAGTCAATCTGATAGAGGTTTTCCCGGTGGCACATCTCCATGACTTCCGCTTTGAAATACTCCATAGCTGCGTCCGTACAGCGGTGCTTGCAGCCCTCCCTTGTGTCGGCTGGTCTTTCCATGTAGGGCAGCAAGGGTACTTCCTCAATCCGCAAAGAATTGATTACGATATGCACATGAATGTTGCCGCTGTGGTTATGCCCGTCCGGGTGGGTGCATACAAGGGCTTGGTGTCCGGGGAAATGCGTCTTGCAAAATTCCTCGCCCAATGCTTGCGCCCGGTCTACGGTCAAGCCGTTGTCGGGTGCGTCACGGGGGTCAAAGCTGATAATATAGTGGTGGCTCTTTACGTCCTCCCGTTTCTGGTTCTTGCCGTATTTGAGATTGGAGCGCATACACGCTATGGCGAAATCCTCGCCGCCGCAATTCAGAGAAGAAATGCGGTAATCGTCACGGGGGAGAAGCCGCCCATTTTTATCAAGGGTGGGCTTCATGGTAAACTCGTCATGCTCAAAGGTTAGGTACTGTTCGGCAGCTCCATAATCGGCATTTTTAGAGCTGATATGTTTGAACGTTGCCAACGGCTTCACCTACTTTCTGCAAGACTTCAAACTTCAAGGCAGCAAGCTCCGCTATGGCGGCTCGCACTTCTTGGGAGAGGGCGTTATAAGGTGCGCCGTACTCGTTCAGACAGCGGGCAATCTGATTCAAGTTGCCGCCGATT
The DNA here is from genome assembly GCA_910575505.1 of Oscillospiraceae bacterium. Lineage (GTDB taxonomy): Bacteria > Bacillota > Clostridia > Oscillospirales > Oscillospiraceae > Oscillibacter. Next base: position 3,827 of record CAJTFK010000014.1, on the reverse strand, counting down.
TTCCCGTACTCGGCTGTGAGTTTCCCAACGGCAGATAACAATTCATCATTGACCGGGGAAACGGTAATAACAGGCTGTATTCTTGACTTGGTAAGGGCTTGCCGGATAAACTCGGCTTGGCTCATTTTGCAGAGGTTGACACGCTCGGAAAACTCGGCGTATTCTTCCTCGGTCAAGCGTGTCTTGATTACCCGCTGGCGGTGGGGCGTGTTGTATCTTTTCATGGCTGTGAACCTCCTTTCGTGGGTGGATTTTTTCAAGCGGCGCAAGCCGCAAAAAGGCGGGCTTGGGGTGGCAACCCCAACAAGATTCCCATAGGACAAATTGAGCCGATAGGCGAAATTTGGTACTGTGGTAGAATCTTGCTCTTAAAAAATGGCGGTTTCCTCTGTGCTGGCTTCCCTCAATACCTTTAGTGCCGCAAGCGGGGATTTTGCCAAAACAACAGCGATATTTCTCTCGCTAATACCTACAAACCAGCAAAAAGGAAAATGGACGTTGATTTGCAGAAATTCCCCCTCATTCCTTACAACACCACGCAAGCCCGAATAGGTGGGAATTTTTGAAAATTTCTTCTCGCTCGCCCTCCACGGACAGCTTGCGGATTTGTCAAACGTGAGAGGGAATTTCTTTCTATCCCCTTTGCACGGCATAATACCTACGATTTTTGAAAATGCCAAAAATGGACGCAAAAAAACAGGAAACCTTTTCTTGATTTCCTGTCTTGGTGTGCCGTTTCTATGTAGCGGCGGTTATTCAGTTTTGTGGTATGGCTGTTCATCAAAACGGAACTTGAACAATGCGGCAACAAGCCGGGATTTTATACTGTCCTCGGTATCTCTGTCGATATGCCCGTTTTCAATGGCGGCGATTCGGATTCGCTTGCTGTAATGCCGTAAAACCTCGTCCACGGCTTCCGGCTCGCCGCTGGTCGCCCGGACAATCGTTTCATAGGGTAAAAGGTTCGGATTCCCCATGTGAAAGCACCTCCATTTCTTTGTGCAGGAGCTGTAAAGTCCTGCGGATTTGATACCCGGTGGTACTCCGGCAGCGTCCGTACATTTCCCCGATTTCCTGCTGTGTGTAATGCCCGAAAAAGTAAAAGAAAATGATTTCCCGGTTCTTCTCTGGCAGGGATAACAGGGCAGCGGCAAGCTCCCCATTGGTGAGGATAACTGTCTGACCGCATACCGTAATGGGGTATTCTTCATAGGGTGCTTCAAAATATTCGTCTGTTGTGCCTAATGGGTAAAACTTTTCTTCTGTGAGGTATTCAAGGGATATTTCCTTTTGCCGCCGCCTGCTCCTGTCACGCCATGCGTTGATAGCCGCAAAGCGTATGACGGTCTTGCAATAGCCGTTGAAAGTATACATGATGTGTTCTCTGTATGCTTCTGTGCAAGGCATAAGCGATTCCCCCTTTCTCCCACATGGGGCGGTGCGTAGTTTACAGTTCCGTATATGAAATTTGTGTTCCGTTATAGTTAATAGTTAAGGACACATTTTGCTGAATCTCAAGCAGTACATAGTTTCCAGTTGTAGTACCCATATCAAAAACATTTACCGTACCACTATTACGGTCTGTGTAAATTTCCGGCTGGAAAGTGTAATTGTAAGGCAAGCCGCCAAAATAGATATATTGATACCCGGCACTTTTAATTACATACCATGTTTCTGTATCGCAAGAGCTTATAATATCCCTAAGTTCTTCTGAAAGTTCTTCCTTTGTTACTCTGACACTTCTTCCAATATTTTGGTCTTTTAACGGCACATCTGAATTATCAAGTGAATCTTCTTTTTCCAGTGGCACTTCTAATTGGTTGTCCGGTGAATACTCGTCCATATCATAAAGCAATTCATCTGCTTCTGATTCTGTAAGATATTCAACATTTGTAATGGAATTATTTTTATCCCGTAACACACGCAAATCTATACTTCCCTCGTTATCAAAAATAAAATTTTCAAAAGAGCCATTCATTCGTAAGTCCATAAAAATTCTGACACGTTCACCGTGATAGTAGTAAATACCGTCTGTGACAGTGATTCCATGCTGTGCGTATTCTGTGGAATATTGATTCTCCGTTTTCTCTGTTTTATTTTCAGTTTCTTTTATATTTCTATCCGATTCGGTTTTTATTGATACTTCATTCGGCTTGCCATTATCTTTCAAAACTAAGTTATTGTTAGTCGCAGGAGAGGCGGCATACGCACCAGTCACAAAAAAACAAACGCAAACTAAAACAGAGAAAATAGCGGTAATGGCAATAATGCCCTTTGATTTTTTCTTAAATTTCATAATAGCACCTAACCTTTCTTTTAACTGTTCTGCTCCCTCTGTCAAAGTGACAGAAGCTAAAGAACTTTTGTAGAGATTGTTTGACTGCAAAAAGGAAATCAGAGTATCTCCATATTCACGCCTTGCTTTGTCGTCAAGTATGGATATAACTTTTTCATCACATGACAATTCACAAGATTTATTCACTTCCTTTTCCAACAAATATACAAAAGGATTGAACCAATGGGCGCAGACAACAATCTGTATCAGCCATTTGTAGAACATATCCCTCTGCTTGTAGTGAATCAGCTCATGCACAAAGATATAAGACAATTCTTTATCGTCCAATTCGCAGGCTGGTAAAACAATTCTTGCACGAAAGAAGCCAATCATTATAGAGGAAGCAATCAACGGATTGCGGGATAGCTCCACTCTTGTTTTGATATTCAGTTTTTCTTCACAATCAGATAGCAAATTCAAGGTTTTAATATCCGATACTTCTGTACTACCCGCTTTGATGTATTGGATAAAGCCTTGGTAAATCGTTATCTTACGCACAAATAGAACCAATGCAAATACTGACCAGATAAAAAACAGGCAGACGTATCTGTTAAATGGCTCACGCATAGCGGCGGCTATATCCCGGTCTGCCTGTATTGGCTCTGTTTTACTGTTATCTGTATTTGCGGGAGCTGGTACATTCGGGCTTGTAGGGATTTCATTTGTTATCACTGTTGTGCCGGGCTTTTCAAACAGGCTCCCAACAATCGTAGTATCGGGAGTAAAAGGAAGTAAAAACCGCAACGCAACAATTATCCAGATATAGTATTGCCATCGCTTGCTGAATCTGCTTTTATATAGCGGTTTCAATCCCAAAATGAGAAGTAATAACAGTGTGCCGGAAACAGACAGCGACAATAATATTTTCATAAATTCATTCATTTTCTTTTCTCCAAAACGATTCAATTTCTTTCAACTCGTCTGCTGAAAGAATATCCTGCCGCAACAAAGTTGACACTAAATTTTTCACATTCCCGCCGTAGACTTTATCAAGAAAGCTGTGGGTCTGCATGGTCTGATATTCTGCTTCTGTTACCATAGCCACATACTCATTCTTCCTGCCGATTTTTTTGACTTTTAAGAACTTTTTTTCTCCTAATCGGGAAAGCAGTGTGAGTACGGTATTATTCTTCCATTCGTTCTTGTCTTTCTCCAATTCCTCCATGATGACGGAGTATAAAGCTGCCCCTCCATTCCTCCAAATGATTTTCATTAGTACCAATTCGGATTCAGAAATTTGCTGTGCCATTTTGTCCTCCTTTTACCTTAACATTTTGTGGGTGTATGAATATCTTAACACTTTGTAGGTGATAATGCAATACCCTAAAGGAAATTTAAGGAAACGCTGATTTAATTCCCCGAAATGATAGAAGATGTGATAAAATAAGGAAAAGGGGGCGCGGGGTATGAAACAGGAAAGTTTTAGCGATATGGAATACAGATGCCGGAAAAAGAAAACAAAACGGGAAGAATTTCTGGAAATCATGGACGA
>CAJTFK010000013.1 GCA_910575505.1 Oscillospiraceae bacterium | reverse complement strand
CGCTGTTCAATTTTTTGCAGGCAAACGGTATTTCGTCCATGCCGGAACTCTACGAAAAGGTTTCCGCCATGAACAGCGGCTATTATGATTTGCGCGGCAAAATCGTCAAAACGGAGCGCCGCATTTCTGCTTTGACTGAACGGCTGGAAATGTGGGCGCAGTATCAGAAGTACAAGCCCGTCCGCCAGAAATTGGACAAGGTTGCGCTGGGAAAGCGGGAGCAATTCGAGCAGCGCCACAGCGCCGGCCTTGCCCTGTTCAATGCCGCTGTCCGCTACCTGGACGCACTGAAAGCCTCCGGTGAGGCCATCACCCCCAAGACATGGAGGGCCGAGGCGCAAAGGCTGACCGCCGAGAAAGAGGCCGATTATCTGAAAATGCGGGCCATGAGGGAGGATGCTAAGGCGGTGGAAACGCTGAAAAAGACCGCTGAACGGCTTGCCAGGGAGGGCCAGACCCAGCGCAGGGAGGAACAGGAGCGATGACCTATCAGCAATATCGGACTGTCCGGCGGCTGGTACATAGCTGCTGTAACTACGACCAAGGGAATTGTCTGTTGCTGGACGATGGGGAGGAATGTGTTTGCCCGCAGGCGATTTCCTTCTCGCTGATCTGCCGCTGGTTCCGGGCCGCTGTCCTGCCGCTGGACGGGGAACTGTGCGCCGCCCTGCTGCCCCAGCGTGATATGAAGATTTGCGCCGAATGCCGGGGACTATTCCGCCCCGGCTCCAACCGGGCGAAATACTGCCCCGATTGTGCGCCCATTGTCCACCGCCGACAGAAAGCCGCCAGTGAGCGGCGGCGCAGGGCATCAGGCGTAGACAAATAGAGATTTGAAACCCTTGCAAATCAAGGACTTTTGGGGCGTGGTCAATAGGGGGGCTGTATGTTATCATTCCGAACCCCCAAAACGGCCCTCTAACGGCCCACAAATCGGAAGGTGAACACGATTGCTGACTACATGACAGCGGACACCAAGCCGCTCCCCTATTTGCCCTACCCCCGTTTCCTGCTGGAGGCCGACCTGACGCAGACCGCCAAGGTGCTGTACGCCGTCCTGCTGGACAGGTCGAACCTCTCCCGCGCCAACGGCTGGACGGACGAGGACGGAAATATCTTCGTAGTTTTTCCGCTCAATAAGCTGGCTGACATGGTGGACAAAGGCCCTTCAACAGTCAAGAATGCGCTGAACGAGTTGGAGGCGGCGGGACTGATCGAACGGCGGCGCTGTGGGAACGGGATGCCCAATCGCATCTATGTGAAACAGCCTGACAGCCAGGAAATTGACCGTCTGATGGACAAAAAACTGGCCACCAGACAGCCGGAAAATCGGCCCTCTGATAGCCGGAAAACTGACCGTCAGATGGCCGGAAAACTGGCCCCTAATAAAATAAGTAATAGTAACTTAAAGAATAACTTGAGTGGAGTGAGTGAGAGTGCCCACATTTTTGGCCGCTATGAGAATGTCTTTTTGACCGAGGCGGAGATTGCCGAGCTACAAGCCGATTTCCCCTCTGTCTGGCAGGAGTACATTGAGCGGCTATCCGAGTATATGGCCTCCACCGGCAAGACCTACAAAAGCCACGCCACCACCATTCGCCGCTGGGCCAAGGAGGACAGGCGCAAGGGCAAGGGCGGCATATCCGACTATTCGTGCAAGGAGGGCGAGAGCTTATGAATGATTTTGAGGGCATCATCAAGCGTATGTCCGTGACCCGGCTGGAACCGGGGGACTACACCGGCGAGGATGGGCTTTTGTACTGTGGCAAGTGCCGCACCCCAAAACAGTTTCGCATGGATGCTCCGCCGTTTGAGGGGCGCCTGCTTCCCCACCCCTGCTGCTGTGAGCAGGAACGGCTTGACCGGGAGGCAGCGGAACAGGAGGCCCGCCGTCACCGTCAGGCGGTAGCCGATTTGAAACGCCGGGGCTTTACTGACCCAGCTATGAAAGATTGGACGTTCGCCAATGATAACGGCAAATGCCCGCAGATGAAACACGCCCGGTTCTATGTCGAGAACTGGCCGACCATGCAGGTGGAGAACATCGGCTATCTGCTTTGGGGCGGCGTGGGGACTGGCAAAAGCTATTTCGCCGGTTGCATCGCCAATGCCCTGATGGAGCAGGAAGTGGCCGTCCGCATGACGAACTTCGCCCTGATACTCAACGACCTGACCGCCAGCTTTGAGGGCCGGAACGAGTACATAGCCAGACTGTGCCGCGCCCCGCTGCTGATTTTGGATGATTTCGGCATGGAGCGCGGGACGGAGTACGGTTTGGAGCAGGTCTACAACGTGATTGACAGCCGCTACCGGAGCAGAAAGCCGCTGATCGTCACCACCAACCTGTCCCTCCAGGACTTGCAGCACCCCCAGGACACAGCACACGCCCGCATCTATGACCGGCTGTTGGAGATGTGCGCCCCCATCCGCTTTTCCGGCGAGAATTTCCGCAAGGCCACCGCGCAGGACAAGCTGGCACGTTTGAAAAATTTGATGGAACCGCCCGCCCTCTCCCCTGCCGCGGATGACTAATGGACAGGCAATTTCGCATAGGCTGTTGTGAAAGGCTGGGTGATGTTATTTGCAGACACAGGAGCTATGCAAAAGCATATTCAAAGATGGCTCCACTGAAACGACAAAAGAGAATTTTACACACAAGCTGACCGAGTTGATTAATCAGCTGGAAAAGGAAAAACAGGCCATAGCCCAAAAATAATGTGACAAGCTGTTTTCTGTGTGCTATACTGTAAGCAGGAAACAGCTTGTCCTATCTCTAAGGAGATATGAACATGAAAGCAGCAATCTACTGCCGTTTATCCGAGGAAGATAGAAACAAGCAATTTGAAACCGACGACAGCAACAGCATCCAGAACCAAAAGGCCATGCTGCTGCAATACGCGATGGAACAGGGGTGGGAAGTTTATAACCTTTACAGTGATGATGATTACACAGGTTCCGACCGCAGGCGGCCCGAATTTAACCGCTTGCTGGAGGACGCCAAGGCCCATCGGTTTGACGTCGTCCTCTGCAAGACCCAATCCCGCTTTACCCGTGAGCTGGAGCTGGTAGAGAAGTACATCCATGGCCTCTTCCCTATCTGGGGTATCCGCTTTGTCAGCATCGTGGACAACGCCGACACCGCCAACAAGGGCAACAAGAAGTCCCGGCAGATCAACGGACTGGTGAACGAGTGGTATCTGGAGGATATGTCGGAAAATATCCGCAGCGTCCTCACCAACCGGCGGCAAAATGGTTTTCATATTGGGGCCTTTGCCCTCTATGGCTACAAGAAAGACCCTGACCAGAACGGCCATCTGCTCATTGATGAGGAAGCCGCTGCCGTTGTCCGAGAGGTGTTCACCCTCTTTTCCCAAGGCTATGGTAAAACGGCCATCGCCCGGATGCTCAACGACCGTGGTATTCCAAACCCTACCGAGTACAAGCGACTCCACGGCCTGCGCTACCAGCAGCCCAAGCGGAAAAACAGCACTCTCTGGAAGTATTTTGCTATCTCCGATATGCTCACCAACGAGATTTATATTGGCAACATGGTGCAAGGCAAATATGGCAGCGTGTCCTACAAGACCAAGCAAAACAAACCCCGCCCCCAAAGCGAGTGGTATCGTGTGGAGGGAACCCATGAGGCGATCATAGACCGCTCCCTTTGGAATAGGGTACAGTCCATGATTGCGGAGCGGGCCAAGCCCTTTGACTGCGGTACTGTTGGGCTGTTCGCCCGGAAAGCCAGGTGCGCCAACTGCGGCTATACCATGCGTTCTTCTAAAAATCATGGGCGGCACTATCTCCAATGTTCTAACCGCCATGTGGCAAAAGACGCCTGCACCGGCTCCTTCATCTCCGTGGAGAAGCTGGAGCGGATGGTGCTTGACGAGCTGAACCGGCTGGCGGCGGCGTATCTGGACAAGGACGAACTGGAGCGGAGCATTGAGTTTTGCGAAAATCTGCAAGGGCAGAAAAAGCAGCTTCTGGACACCCTCGCCGCCTATGAGAAACGAATTGCCGAGTACACCAAGGGTCTGCGGGATTTATATATGGATAAGGTCAAGGGCCTGCTCAATGACAGCGACTTCTCCGCCCTCTCCAAGGAGCTTTCCGGCGAAAGAGCCCGGCTGGAGCGCGTCCTTGAAGACGGCCGGCGGCAGCTTGGGTCGCTGGAGGACAGAATGGCCGTTGGAGACAGCCGAAAGGACCTGGTGGAGCAGTATGTGAACCAAAAGCACTTGACACGGGAAGCCGTGGAAATCCTCATTGACCACATCTCGGTGGGGAAACGCATCCCGGGAACGAGGGACGTTCCCATTGAAATTCACTGGAACTTTTAAGGAGTCTGGACCCATGCAGCCTAAAGAAGAATTTGAGAAATCCGTCCAATCCATCGACCAGGCCCTGTGCGAGATTGAACGCACCCTGGAACAGATGCTGGCGCTGGCCCAGCTGTCCGCCAGCGATTTGAATGTAGACCGGGCTGCGCTGCAAAAGACACTGGAACGCCTCCAGCGCAAGATTGACCGCATCGCTGACAGGATTTAGCGCTGTTTTTCGCCGTTTTCCCCACAAGGTTGCACATTCGTGATTGCACCAGAGCAGAAGGCCCGCGTCACCTACGACAACATCCTCCGCCTGTCCGACGATCCGGACGTCAACGACGTCATCAAGTTCCTGCGGGCGCGGGAAGTCGTGCACTTCCAGCGTTTTGGCGAAGCAAACCATACTGATTCAAGCAGATTCTATCCCCTGCGGGCCAACGCCTGCAGGGGATATTTGCGTAGGATTCACAGTGTCGGCAGCTTGATACGAAACATCCGGCAGTAGTCCTTCTGAACCTCAATCCCGCACTCTGCAATCAACTTGACAAAGGCTTCGTCAGATGGGCGATTCTCACGCCGGGCCTGCTGCAATGCCACAATATAGTCATGCCTCAGTACCGGAGGGATAGACACGATACAATCGCCCTGGTTTATCAGGATCAGGTTCATTAACAGGCGTGCCGTCCTCCCATTGCCATCCTGGAACGGGTGAATATCCACCAGGCGGAGGTGTGCGTAGGCGGCAAGCCCTACCGGGTGAAGTTTTCCCTGCTTCTCTGCCAGTTCAGTCACAAAGGCCTCCATGCACTGGGGGAACTTCTTCCGCAATGGGCGGTACATACTCGGTTCCTGTGATAAACACCTGCCCCTTTCGGTACTCCCCTGCCGCCTCCGGGTCGATGCCATGGTAAAAAAGACAGTGCAGATTCCGGATGATGCCCTCTGAAATCGAAAGGCTGTCTCTTCTGGCTATGTCAGCATAAAATCGCAGGCCCTGGCATGGCCCGTAGCCTCATAACAATCCCGGATGGGCTTGCCTCCCACGATGATGCCGTCCTCCAACAGCACCTTGGTTTCGGAGAGGGTCAGGGAGTTCCCTTCCAGCGCATTGGAGCTATAGGCCATTCCGACACGGCAGTAAGCGTCCAGTTCCTTTACCTCCGCATCGGAAAGCAGACGGTATGCACGGATCACAGCCGCATAATCATCAATTCTCTTGAGCAGGTCATTGATAGTCATATCTGCCCACCCCTATTTCGATGTATTGATTTTACCACAAAACGATGAAGTTATCAACAGCCGGAAAAGAAGACCGCCAGGGCGTGCAGCCCCGGCGGTCTTGCTATATGTTCCAAAGTACCTTCGTGCTGCCGTCCTCACTGATCATGATTTTATGTATCATAATCATAGCAACAGCCTTTTTACGCTTGTAGCCGGCAGTCCTCCAGGACTTCGCCAGATTGACAACCACATCGGTTTCATCCTCTTTGCTCATCAGGTCCTCTATCCGGTCATAGAGGGCCAGCCGGTCCCGCTTGAGTTGGGTGGCCTTCTGATTCGCCAGAGCCAGAAGATCATCATTGAATCCGCCTGCCAGCATGGTATCCAGAAGCTGCCTCTCCGACTTCTCAATAGCCTTGATCTTCAGCTTCAGTTCATTGACCTTCGCCGTGTCCCCCTTTCCACTGGTGCGGTTTATCTCCTTCAGGTCTGCCAGCTTTGCGGAGATGCATTCGCAGACCATATTCTCCAAGTCCTCGGCATAGACCGTCACCTTTGGCCCGGTACAGGTTTTCTTGTGGGATCTTCCGGTGCAGTTGAAATACCGCCGCATCCCGCCGCTCTTGTTGATCTTCCCCTTGATGGTAGTCATGGTGTGGCCGCACTTCCCGCAGACCACCTTCCCAGCCAGCCAACTGGTGGGGTTGCTGACGCTGTTCCCAATCTGCCGGTTCTTCTCCAGCTTTCGCTGGCACCGAAGCCAAATGTCGGAATCCACGATACCGGGATGGGTCAGGAGCACCAGCTTCATATCCGACCAATCCAGGCTGTGCGGGTCATGCCTGGTATGGCCGTAGAGCTGAGCCCCGTATTCCCCGGTGAATAGAGACACGTCCGTAACCATCTGAACACCGTGGCGGTCATAGTAGCCGTACACGTCGGAATCGGCATTGACATAGATAGGATTCTTCAGCAGAGCGGACAGCTTTGCGGTTGTCCAACTACTGCCATTCAAGGGCTGCTTGCCCTCAGCCGCGAGAATATCCAGAAGCCGCCGCAGGGATACGTTTTCCTGGGCGTAGACCTCGAAGATGCAGCGTATCTGCTCCGCCTCAGCAGGGATGGGATTCAGCTTCTTGGTCTTGATATTATGAATGACTGTCGGGACCAATTCGAAGCCGTAGGGCTGCCTGCCGCCCATATAGAACCCCATTTCGCTGCGATGGGCGTAAGCCTGGGTGACACGGTTGATGATAGATGTGCGCTCAAACTCGGCGAACACCATCAAGAGCTTGACGATCATCTCCCCATAAGGCGAGGATGTGTCAAAGGACTCCTGAGAGGACACAAACTCGACCTTGTGTTCCTTGAACTCCTGCAAAATGTTCACAAAATCCGATAGAGAACGGCTGATACGGTCCAGCTTATAGACAATGACCTTCCTGACCTTCCCCTGCCTCACCAGCTTCATCATCTTCTGGAAGCCGTCGCGGTTGACGTTGCCGCCAGAGAAGCCATTGTCTACGAAGGTAAGTACCTTTTCCTCCCGCTCATCTGGCTTGATAACAGACCTGCAATACTCAAGCTGGGTTTCACAGCTGATGCTGTTCTCCCGCTCAACAGATTTGCGGGCATACAGGATGACCGCCATCCGGCTTCTCCTCTCCCATGCGATGGCCCCATCAACCGGATTTCTCCGGTTTTGTCAGAAGATGGATCAGTTCCTCTATGATCTGCTCCCTGCTGCCGTCCTTGTTATCCGGGACAACAGCGTGCTCCACCTGGTGCGTCCTGCTGCGCACATCCGTATACTCCCTTTTCAGCTCCTCCATCCAAATCCCCCCTTCATGATCCTATGCGTGGGAGGGAGGATTATTGCGCAGCAGCTGTTGATTTCTCCCCGCCAAAGCCCTGGAAATTGTACATAAAATCCTCATTTCCCCCAATATCCTCTTTACAATGGGGCCCACTGTTGCTATAATAAACTGGAAAAATTATCTGCGCTGTGCAGATGGAGGTCTGTTTGGCGGCTCCGAACGGGAAAGGAGGTGCGCTCTTCCGGCTGACGATACATAAAATTTCTATCCTGGCATGGCTCTATCCACCTGTGTGCCGATGCGCACGGGCTATGAAAAGACTTTATTTCTAGGGGGAAGTACTATGAAATGGAAAGAAATCATCCAGCAGCTTGACGTTCCCGGGTGGGAGCGCTGCTGGACCAGAGCGTTGGCATGGATTCTGGTCTTTGCGCTGCTGGTCCCCTCCAGGGGGCTGGTATTCGCTTATGAAGAGGCTCCGCCGGAGGATGGGAGATGCGTGCATCATCCTGAACACACTGCGGAGTGCGGTTATATTGAGTCCAGCGAGGGTTCGCCCTGTGCCCATACGCACGATGAGGAATGCGGCTACAGCGAGTCCGCGGAGGGAGCTCCCTGTACCCACGAACACAGCGGGGACTGCGGTTTTACGGAGGCCGTGGAGGAGATCCCCTGCAATATGAACTGCGCGGAGACGGACGGGGCGGGTGCCATTCTCCACGATCCCGCCTGCGCCTATGCCCCGCCGGCAGAAGGAACTCCCTGCGGCCATGAGCACGATGAAGCGTGCGGCTACAGCGAGCCCGCGGAAGGGGCCCCCTGTACCCACGAGCATAACGGAGACTGTGGCTTTGCAGAGGCCGTGGAAGGCGCATCTTGCGGTTATGTGTGCGAGCTGTGCGTCACCGGCTGGCAGTGGGATGATGAAAAGGAGCTGCTGACTTGGAGTGAGGACGCAAAGCTGTGGGGTCTTGGCGTTCCTGCCGCCAGCGCGGAAAACCCCGTGACGCAGGAGACGCTTCTGGCACTGCTGCCTGCGGCCGTCACTGCGGATACCGCGGCAGGGCCGCAGACCGTGGAGCTGGTCTGGGACCTCAGCGCGCTTCCGGAGGAGGGCGCGTATGAGGGGTCCTACACCCTTACTGCTCAGTTAGGCGGAGAATATGCCCTTACTGAGGCCGCGCCTGTCCCGGAGGTGCTTCTGGAGCTGGGCGGCGGGGAGACGTATGTATCCAAATATGTGAGCAATTGGGAGTTTATTCCTCGTGATGGTACTACTATTATACAGGCGGATGGTGCTTTTCTAATAGATGTGCAGTTAGCAGATTTGGAAAGACGCGAAGCACTCGTTCAAATTTTAAATGAAACGCTTCCTGCCCAAATCAGAGGCCAAGGATACACAGCTGGTGGAGAGTTGGTTGCGGCTGGGTTCATTCCGGAAGAAGCTGGCAGCTATCCGTTTGGACGTGTCAATATTAAGTGGAATGTAGAAAGAGTACTGCCCGCAGACCCGCCGTATGCAGAGAAATACACATTTGCGGCCACGCCAGTTGTCAATAACTCGGGTCATAGAATCATTATAAACTCTAATGTCCCGAATGCTCCAAACAGTGACGATGACCCCAATTTGTTAAGTATAACCGTTGTTCTGCACCCTCTTAATTTGTCCAGCCACATCGCCGCTCCCGCAGCGCCGGAGAACGTGAAAGTCAATCTGTTTGACTACTGGGTTGCAACGCCCGATCCGGCAACATCTTCCACCGGTGATATTCTGAGCGCAGGAGACGTGCATTATCATGAGGACGGCGGCGAAGGCGCTCTCGGCACTACACCTACCGGTTACTCCAATCAGGAAGACTGGAACAAAGGCATCAACCAGGGCCATCTTCTTCTCTTCGGCGACGGTCTGATTCATGCCGGACTCTGGAACAAGGGCGCCGGCCAGAACTGCCGCTACGGCAAGGAATATGCCGGAATGGAGGGCATCGTCCGGACTGTCCTGGACGCGAATGGCTATCCCGAGCTCAACCTGGAAAACGCGGACAAAATCCTGACCGGTGAAAAGAATGCTCCAGAGTACAATTCAAAATATAACACTGACAAATATAAGCTCATAAAAGACTATGCCCTCACCGGGGACCACAAGAATGATTTGCACAGCAATGGAAGTGGGTACACATATGACTCTTCCGATATCCAGAACCTGAGTAAAACCGTCATCCAGACCTGGGCAAAAGATATCGAAAAAGACGCCGAATCCCTGCAATATCTTTTTGATCCAACCGTTCCCAATCCTTACAAAACCAGCTACACCGATGTCTCCGGCCTCTTCCAGCTGGACAAAGACGGCTATTACTACTACAACATGCGGGAGAACTTCGCTGAATTTGTAGAGGAACCAGGCAATAACCACTTCATTCTCTACAACGCCCCGGCTACCGTCCGTACCGACAACGAGCAGAGCATTGGCAACTTTTTCCCCTTCAACAAGGGTTCCGAGGTCTTCAACGGCACCGACGCCAATGGGAACCTGACCAGCAGCGTCTACTGCGCCCGCAACGCCATGAACCACCACCTGGGCATGACGGTGGAGGTGGATTTCCGCCAGCCCCTGAACGGCAGGATCAACACCGGCAGCAACGCCCAGCCCATGACCTTCCAGTTCTCCGGCGACGACGACGTGTGGGTATTCATTGACGATGTGCTGGTGCTGGATATGGGCGGCATCCACAGCGAGGTCTACGGCATCATTGACTTTGAAAGCGGCAGCGTCCTCGTCGGACGGGGCTTTAACGCCAAGGGCATTCCGACGTATGACCCGGAAAATCCGCAGAACACAGAGGACCTGGTGACTGAGACGAACCTTATGGCCTTGTATGAGGCGGCCGGAAGGACTGACAGCACCAAGTGGAACGGCAGCACCTTTGCCAGCAATACCTCCCATACCTTGAAGATGTTCTACCTGGAGCGGGGCAACTACGACTCCAGCATCGCTTTGCGCTTCAATCTCCAGCCCCTGCTCTACCAGCAAATTAAAAAGGTGGACCAGAACGGCGGCGACGTTCCGGGCGTGCAATTTGCGCTTTACCCGGCGGAGAAGGCCAGTAAAGGCGACGCGGGCGCGATTGAGTGTCTTTACACGGACAACGACGTAATGGGTGGCGAGCCGTTCTACGTCAAGCAGGCCAAAACCGGTGACGGCAAGGCCCTGGTTACGTTGGAAACAGGCTCCGACGGCTCCGCTCAGTTCCTCCAGAAGGACGGCACTTACTTCAACTTTGCCGACCGTGGTCCGCAGTATTATATCCTGCGGGAGATAAACGCTCCAGCAGGCTACCGCAAGCAGCCCGTTGACATCGTGCTGTACTATGATCCGCACACAGCCATGCTCTCCGCCGCCAACCGCTGGTCCACCGGCGCTTACGCCTGCTCCGTGGCTCACGTCACCTCGTTCATTCCGAAGAACGCTGACGGAACCCCCACCGCTGAGGAGCGCGGTCTGGTCGTGGCGGTGCCGCTGCTGAAAAAGTCCAGCGAAAACTGGTTCGCCCTCTACGGCAGCAATCTGAGCGGCTTCCAGTCCGTGCCCGCCGGCAAGGAAGAGGAGGACGCCATCCTGCTTGCCGCGCTGTATCAGGCGAAGGCCAACGCGGCCGACTGGCATCTGGTCTGGGACGAGGGCAACAGCCGCCTGAAGGGCACCCTCAGCGACCTGCCGGGCCTGTCCAACCGCTATACGCTGGTCAATCCGGACGGCGATATGAAAATGGCCTATGGGCTAATATCCGCTGAGGCGCTGAACAGCTTGGGCGTTTCCGGCTCCGATGCCGACGAGCGCTATGAGAATCTGCGGAAATATCTTGGCAGCCATACGCCTGAGGAGGCCTGCGCGGCTATTGGCAGCGGCTTCCGGCGCTTGGATACCGATACGTTTAACCGCGATTTCCGTTCCCTCATCTACATCCCCAACGAGCGGCGCGAACTCCGGGTGCTGAAAATCAACCAGGACGGCGCTCCCCTGGAGGGAGCGAGGTTTGGCCTGTATGACGCTCCTGCCTGTACAGGAGAGCCCGCGGCCTCCGGCTATACGGACGCCAACGGAATGTTGGTCTTCTCCCCTACCGGAAAGGACGATACCGCCGGCCAGGCACAGATGACCTGGGCCAACAGCACTCCCAAAGACAAACCCCAGTATTATCTCAAGGAGATCACCCCTCCCGCCGGCTACGACGCCAATCCCACGGTAATCCCCGTAATTGTCGGAATCTACTCCATTTACGCCGATGCAGGCTCGGAGGCCGACGGCGTCAGCGTAATGGCGGGCGTAGGGCGGCTGACTCAGACCATGCGGCAGTACGCCATGGGCGGCGATGTGGACATCACCCTCCAGGACATCACCGCCTTCATGCAGATCCAGGACAGCGGCAAGTTCAGGCTTGACAATTGGAGGGACTCAAAACTGGAGGCTACCGACATTCCGCGCAGCATGGACCTGCACTATGGCAGGAACAACGATAATTTCAGCTTAGTTGATTACGGCCTGCATGACGAAGACGGCGGCAAAATCTATCAGCCTTTCTTTGTTACCGACACTGGTTTCGTCCGCACCAAGATTCAGCAGAACGAAAAACGAATGGACCCCAGCACAAACGCCAACAAGGATTCTTTAGGTTCCACGGACCTGACCAATCTCTTCAGCCTGCTGAACATAGTAGTTGTAACGGATAAGACGAACCCACCCCAGGAAAAGACCGTTCAGCTGACCATCAGCAAGAAGGTTGAGGGTACGGACCTGGCGGATACGGACTACACAAGAACTTACCATTTTTCAGTATCTCTGACGGATGCCAGTGGAAAGCCCCTGTCTGGCAATTTCAAGTATAATTTCTACGGCAAGGACAAGTGGGGTTACATCTCCAACGGCGGAGAGCTGCTCCTCCACCACGATGAATCGGTAACGATTCTGGGCCTGCCTGAGGGGACCCAATTCACGGTGACGGAAACAGATGCACTCTCCGACGGCTGGCATGTTACACCTGACAGGACGATTTCCGGCACTGCCGGAGAGGAAAACGCGGAATTTACCAACACAACAAAACCCAAGGACCCTGAGACTCCTTCCAAGGACCCCGAGATTCCTCCCAAGGACCCCGAGACTCCTCCCAAGGACCCCGAGACTCCTCCCAAGGACCCCGAGACTCCTCCCAAGGACCCTGAGACTCCTCCCAAGGACCCCGAGACTCCTCCCAAGGACCCCGAGACTCCGGAAGCTCCCCATTCGGATCCCCCTGAGGAGCATCTGACGGAATTGCCGGACCCCAACGATCCAGAGTCTCCTGATAAAATCACGATCTGGGATGACGATATCCCAACTACCTATGTGAAGTGGTGGGACCCGGAGGCAGAGGAGTGGGTTTACATCCCGGAGAATGAGATTCCCCTGATGAACATGGAGCCCGATCCTGAACCCACGGTCCCCGCCACCGGCGATGGAATTCTCTTCTGGCTGCTGGCCAGCGGCGCGTCCCTCACCGGTCTGACGGTGGTCAGGAATCTCCGAAGAAAGGAAGACGAGGAGGAATAACTACCTACTCCTCCTTCTCCCGCACCCATCATTACGCCCCAGACCCCTGCGATACAGGAGTCTGGGGCGTTTGCTTAAACTGCCCGTTTCGGCGAGGGACTGCGTCTTGCCAAGGATAAGATGAATGAGAAAAACGTCTACTATATGAATCCCTCCTTCGATAAATAATGGTTCAGGCGGCGGCAAATCTGCCGCCGCCTGACTGCTGTTCTGCTTGTGATGCTCATTCCAGCATCTTCGCAAACTCATCCTCGGTTAGAATGGGAATGTTCAGCTCCTGGGCTTTTTTCAGCTTACTGCCGGCGGCCTCCCCCGCCACCACATAGGTTGTGCGTTTTGAGACAGACCCCGCCACCTTGCCGCCCCGCTCCTCAATGAGCGCCTGGGCGGCCTTCCGTTCAAAGCGGGACAGCGTCCCCGTAAGGACGAAGGTCATGCCGGCAAAGCGCTCGTCCACCAGCTGAGCGGTGCTCTCCATGTTGACGCCTGCGTCTCTCAGCCGGCCGATCAGGTCCCTGGCCTGAGCGGAGCCCAGATAATCCACCACGCATTGGGCTGTCACGGCGCCCACATCGTTAATTTCCGTCAGTTCCTCTGCCGTGGCGGCGCACAGGGCGTCCATTGTGCGGAAATGCGATGCAAGGACCTTGGCCGCCTTCTCTCCTACCTGCCGGATGCCCAGGCCGAAAATCAGCCGCGAGAGATCGTTGCTCTTGGATTTCTCAATGGCGCGCAGCAAATTTTCCGCGGACTTCTCTCCCATGTGCTCCAGCCGGGCAACCTCCGGGGCCTGGAGCCTGTACAAATCCGCCGCTGTGGAGACCATGCCGCTGTCAACCAGCTGCTGAACCACGGCAGGGCCGCATCCGTCAATGTCCATGGCGTTCCGGCTGGCAAAGTGGGTCAGGTTCCGCAGCAGCTGCGCGGAGCACTCCGCCCCGGTGCAGCGGATGGCGGCCCCGTCCTCGTCCCGCCGGACCGGCGCGCCGCAGACCGGGCAGACCTCCGGCAGAACATAGGGTACGGTCCCCTCCGGCCTCCGCGAACGGTCCACCTCCACAATTTCGGGGATAATCTCCCCCGCCTTCTGGACCACCACGGTGTCGCCGATGCGGATGTCCTTTTCCGTGATGAAGTCCTGGTTGTGAAGCGTGGCGTTGGTAACCGTGGTCCCTGCCAGGCGGACAGGGGTCAGCACCGCCTTGGGCGTCAGCACCCCGGTGCGGCCCACCTGAATCACAATGTCCAAAACCTGGGCCGGTTTCTTCTCCGGCGGGTACTTATAGGCCACCGCCCACTTTGGAAATTTGGCTGTACTGCCCAGTTTTTCACGGTCCGGCAAGGAATTAACCTTTACAACTGCGCCGTCTATGTCAAAGGGGTAATCCGTCCGCTGGTCGTTGATGCGGGCAATTTCAGCCTGACAAGCAGAGACGCCTGACAGAATTTTGTGGGGAATCACCCGGAAGCGCTGAGAGGCCAGATAAGCGAGTGTCTCCCCGTGGGAAACAGGGCTCAGGCCCTCCGCCAGCTGCATATTAAACACCTGAATGTCCAGCTTCCGTTCTGCGCAGATCTTCGGGTCCAGCTGCCGGAGGGACCCGGCGGCGGCGTTTCGCGGGTTGGCCAGCAGGGGCTTGCCCTGAAGCTCCCTCTGGACGTTCAGCTCCTCAAAAACCGCCCGTGACATATAGACCTCCCCCCGGACGATCAGCCGGGGCAGCTTATCCGGCAGGCGCATGGGAATGGAGCGAATGGTTTTCAGATTCTCCGTCACATCCTCGCCGGTCCGGCCGTCTCCCCGGGTCGCGCCCCGGACAAAGAGTCCGTCCCGGTATTCCAGGGCCACCGACAAACCGTCTACCTTGGGCTCTATGGAGAAGAGCGTCCCATCTCCCAGTGTCTCATCCACCCGCTGGCAGAACTCCGCCACCTCTTCGGCGTTGAAAACATCCTGAAGGCTCTCCAGTGGCACCTCGTGGGCATAGGGGACAAATCCCTCCAGAATCTTTCCGCCAATGCGCTGGGTGGGAGAGTCCGGCGTGACCTCCTCGGGGTGCCGGGCCTCCAGCTCCTCCAGCCGGCGGTTCAGCAGGTCATATTCCCGGTCGCTGATGATGGGGTCGTCTAATACATAATAGCGGTAGCCATGCTCGTTCAATGTCTCCCGCAGCTGTCTGATTTCCTCACGGTAATCCATGATATCCTCCCTGTCAGTTGATGATATAGTCCTTCGCATCGCTCTCATAGGTGTCCGGTGCGGTGCTGAAATAGGTGTAGGTATCCGGCACGGAACCCACAATTACGGTTTCCGCCACCGTGACGGCATTGGAAACCACCGTGGCGGTGGAAAATCCCGGCAGGAGGATGCTCACGGCCACATCAATATTCAGTACGATCTGGTGCTTTGTCTGATTGATGCCCGCCGAGGTAAATTCGTTCTCAAACCAGGCCGAGGAGGAGCCCACCGACTCCATCCGCACGGAGATGCTGGGCCCCCGGCCCGCCAGCAGCACCGAGCCGGTGAGACTGCCCACGGGAATCGACAGATCACGGGCCGGGACCTGGTCGATGCGGGCTAAAATGATATCCAATATCTTGGATTGCAGCCGGTTGAACGCCGCCATGTTGCTGTAGATGGCGCTGATTTTTCCTTCGTTGTCCTTCTCGAAGCTGATCAGGTCGCTGTAGGTAATATTTCCCGTTTCAATGGCCTCGTCCACCGCCTCGGAGACTATGCGGTTCACCGTATTGGAGACCCGGGTGGTAGCCAGGCTCTCCAGCAGCGGCTGCATCTGGGTTGTGGCGAGGAAGAGCATGGTCAGCGCCAGTACTACAGCGGACAGCAGCAGCACCCGCGCCAGCGCCCGGCGGGCAATGTGCCTGCGGTAATATAAAAAGCCCGGCGGCATCATATCGGCATCACCTCTCCGTTATCCTATGCGGAGAGGGCCTGGCTCTATTGCTGTTTTCCCTCAGCTTAGTTGATGAACAATCTCCTTGAAAACCTTTCCACGCTCCATAAAATTGGCGAATCGGTCAAAGGAGGTGCTGGCGGGAGACAGAATAACCACATCCCCTCTCTCCGCCCGATTCCGAGCCAGATTCACTGCCTGATAATAATCGTCCACATCCACGATTTCCAGGCCGGCGTAATTTTCCGCGCCCTCCACCGACGCCCGGATAACTCCGGCGGTAGCGCCGCAGAGAATCAGCAGTTTTACATGATCGTTGATAACCGGACCCAAACTGTCATAGGAGATGCCTTTATCCTTGCCTCCGGCAATCAGAATTACCTTTCCTGGGAAGGAATTCAGACCAGCAATGGTCCGGCTGGGACTGGAAGCAATTGAGTCATTGTAGTAGCGGACACCGTCCAGTTCCCGCACCAACTCAATACGGTGCTCCACTCCTCCAAAATTCCTGGCAAATGCGCAGATCACTTCGTTGGGAACGAGACCGTCCACAGCGGCGATCGCCGCCATATAATTTTCCACGTTGTGGATACCGGGGAGCTTGATGTCCGCCAATGACAACACAAAACGGTGCCCCTGTTCGTTGACAAGCCAAATGGCTTGCCCCTTGCCGGGGTAATCCGGACCAAGACAGGTTCCCCGCTCCACGGCCCCCCGGCGGCTGAACAGGCGGACGGAGCCCCGGGCCCTTTCCGCAAAGCTGCATGTGACCTCATTATCGGCATTCAGCACGACAATCCCGTCCGAATCCTGATGTGTAAAGATATTTTCCTTTGCAGCGATATACTCTGCATAGTCCCTGTGGACGTCCAGATGATTGGGGGCCAGATTTGTGATGACGGCAATCTGCGGGCTGCGGGTCATGGTCAGCAGCTGAAAGGAGCTGAGCTCCAGCACCGCAAGATCGGTTGGTTTCATAGAGGGTGTGTCCGCCAGCAGCGGACGGCCAATGTTCCCCCCCAGGTGAACGGTGCACCCCGCCGCCCGCAGAAGCTCCGCGATGATGGTGGTAGTGGTGGTTTTTCCGTCGCTGCCTGTGACAGCGATGATCGGACAGGGACAGACCTCGAAAAAGACTTCCATTTCGCTGGTCAGCGTCCCTCCCCGCTCCACAGCGGCAGCCAGCTCCGGAAGATCCGGCCGCATACCAGGAGTGCGGAAAATCACATCCTGATTCAGGTTCTTCAAATAGCCCGGCCCCAGTTGAAGGCGGCATCCCTTCGCTTTCAGTTCCTCCCCGAAATGTCCCAGCTCTGTTTTTTTATCGCAGGCCGTTACGGACACCCCGCGGGACAACAGCAGCTCAATCAAGGGACGGTTTGATACGCCAATCCCAATCACCGCCACCGTCTTGTTTTTCAGGGAGTCCAGATAGTCCTCAAATTGCATCGGAAATCGCTCCTTAAAATCTCCGCCGTTTCCCAGCGGGTTTTCCTTACAATGATACCACGCCAAAGAAAAAATGACAACGAAAAAAAGCGCGCCGCTATGCACGCCTTTCCCGATACCGGATTCAAATGTCCAGATAGTAACAATGTCCGTTGATGGCAGAGACGTCTTTCATTTTCCCAGGAACCATTCTTTTCTCAACTTTCCATAAACCCAGCGCAGAATGATCTCGTCCTCAAAGTCCTTCGGATAAAAATACTCCCCGTCATCCTCGTCATAATACAGCCACTCGTCGCCGTCGTTCTCCATATAGCCGTACTCGTCATAGGGCTCGTCTTCGCAGACCTCCTCAATCCTTCCGTCGTCGTAACAATACGTTTCCCCATAATAGTCGAACGTACGGGGCAGCTTGTCGTACCAGGCTCCGCAATCCCAGTCCGCATCCGGCTCCACCGGCTTGCCGTACACGTCGTAGGGGGTTTTATGGTAAAGCTCCAAAAGCAGCTGGATCACAGGGACTTCTTCCTCATAATAGGGGTTGCAGAGATAAATTTTCACCGCCCCGCCGATGGTGCGGATGGTATCTTCAAATTCCTTAAATTCAGTGGAACCGGCTTTGGAATACATACAGGTGCGGTAATAGCGCTCTGTCTCCAACGAAGCCCACCGGCAGCCCGCTTCCGCGTCCGGAGCACTTTCTACAAGTCTTGGAAACAGTTCGCTGGCAAGACGGCCATTGATGGAGAAATTGGTGCGGAATATGATTTTTGCCGGGGCGCCGTCCGCCAGATTCATAGCCATCCGTCCGGATCGTTTCAATGTATTCGTCGGGATTGCGCATGGATTCCCGGTAAGCCGCCTCGACTTTTGCGATATCCGACTTTTCCCGGAAAAGCCAATGGTAAACATCCCCTGCATAAAAGCACTTCTTACTATGAATTTCTCATTCTATTATAGACGCTCTCTCTCCGCTGTCAATCCTTTTTCCGGAAAGAAACGGAAAGCAATTGACTTTTACCACATCTTCCGGTAAAATAAACCTGCGAGGAAAACAGACAGCCGCGTGGGCAGGCCGAAAGGCCGTCCATGAGGAAAGTCCGGGCTCCACAGGGCAAGGATAACGGGTAACGCCCGCCGAAGGCGACTTCAGGAAAAGTGCAACAGAGATATACCGCCCCGCTGTCCCCTGAGGAAAGCGCCGGGAAGCAGAGTCGACGACATCAACTGAGTTGGCGGTGACGTGGAACGGGCTGCGGGGCAAGGGTGGAAAGGTGCGGTAAGAGCGCACCCATCGGCTCGAGAGTGTCCGATGCTGTAAACTCTATCCGGAGCAACACCGGTATGGGAGCGTCGGGGGTTCGCCCCCGAGAGGCCGGCCCGGCCGCTCCCGGGGTGGCTGGAGCGTACCGGCAACGGTGCGCCTAGATAGATGGCTGTCAAATACAGAACCCGGCTTACAGTTTTGCTCGCAGAATATGTGACCCCGGCGGCGTATTGCGCCGCCGGGGTCTTTTGATGTATTTACCAGATCACCGTGTCCCCTTCTCCGCCACCGGCCCGGCGTGTCTCCCTGTTCAGCTGTTCCTGCCGTTCTGGGATGGTCATGAGCCGTTCCCGCAGGTCCGGAGAAACGCTGTCCGGCCAGAGGACGGAAACCTGCTTGTCTGAGAAATCATTGCTCTCCCAGTCGTAAACGGCGTAGGGCTTTTCCGGCCAGCGGGTGCGGACCACCACCTCGTTGTGCCCGTCCCCGTCGATGTCCTCCACTGCGGCGCTGATACAGTCCTCGATGAGAAGCACCTGCTGTTCGTCTTCCCACTCAAAGGTCTCCCCGTTCCAATTCAAATTCCCCGTCCAGAAGCGATAATCGCAGAGGAACACCTGTCCCCTGTGTTCGGCGAAGGGATCCGGGTAGTAGTTCTCAGAAGTGTAATGGACCTCGTCATACCAGAACAGCGGGGCGTCCTCCGTCTCAAAGGTCACGTCCATCATCCCGCCCAGAGAAACGCCGTAAAACTGACAGCCGGTCATGGTCCCCTCATAGGTCCGTTTGTTCCAGCGGCAGTCCATGCGGTAAGCCCTCTCATCTCCCCTCTCGTCTTTTTGAGTCATACTGTCAAAATCCACACCGCCGCCGCATTTCAGCCGGAGCAGGTGGCCCTCCTGTTCCACATAAATATAGTTCTCTCCGCCCACAGTCTCCTTCAAAATAATGCCGCCTATGATTTCTTCGCTGACATAGGAACCGGTATACCAGACCACTGCCAGCGCCGCCGCCAGCATCACCAGCGCCGACAGGACCACCCTCCAGATGTTCCGGCGGCGCTCCTTCTCCATGTTTTCCCGGGAAATCTCCAACAGTGCCATCACAGGTTCCTCCTCTTTTTTCACTGCCGCCCTCCGGCAGGCCATCAGCTCCTCCACGCCCATCTCCAGCGCCGCCGCCAGCGGCTCCAGCAGAGTTACATCGGGGTAGCTCAGGGCGCGTTCCCATTTGCTCACCGCTTTATCCGTCACATGAAGCCGCGCCGCCAGGTCTTTTTGAGTCAGACCGGCGGCTTTTCGATTTTCTGCGATGAAGACGCCAAGCTGTTCTTTATTCATGGCAATCACCTCCCTGTCAGTGTACACCCGGAAGACGGAAAAAAGCAACCGACCAGCGGTAGAGTCCCGGAAAAGTGTTTGTTTCAGCTCTTTTTCCGCTTCTGCACCGGTTCTCTGCCGGCCTCGGCGCAGGAAAATTGATGGAATTTTTTAAGGTAGCGCTAAGGTTTGCCGGGTATGATGCCCCTGTTCATTTCACTGAAAGGAGCGACAGATGAAATTCAGACATGAATGGAAACATGAGATCGCCGTCAGGGACTGTCTGATTTTACAGGCCCGGCTGGACGCGGTGGCCCGGCGGGACACCCACGGCGACAACGGACGCTACGAAATCCGCAGCCTCTATTTTGACGACCCCCGGGACACCGCCCTGCGGGAGAAAATCAACGGCGTCAACCGCCGGGAGAAATTCCGCTTCCGCTATTACAACGGCGACGCTTCCTACATCTGCCTCGAGAAGAAGAGCAAGATGGACGGACTGTGCGCGAAAGCCTCCGCCGGGATCAACCCCTGAGAGGTTCAGAACATTCTGAACGGTGACTGGGCCTGGATGCCTCTGGATGACCGGCCTCTGGTATCGGAGCTGTACTGCGCCATGAGAATCAAGGGACTCCGGCCAAAAACCATCGTGGATTACACCCGCATTGCCTATACCTTCCCCGCCGGAAATGTACGGGTCACCCTGGACTATCACATCCGCACCGGTCTGGGCGGCACCGACTTTCTGAATCCGGACTGCCCCACCGTTCCCGTCGGGGACGGCTTGGTGATTCTAGAGGTCAAATGGGACGAATTCCTGCCCGGCATCATCCGGGACGCCGTGCAGCTGGAGGGACGGCACACCTCCGCCTTCTCCAAATACGCCGCCTGCCGGATCTACGGCTGAGGGCCCCTCGAAATTGATATATCGAAAGGACTTTTTATCATGACTTTTCAAGATATCTTCAAATCCAGTTTTCTGGAGAACGTCACCAGCGTCAGCCTGTTGGACATGAGCGTGGCGCTGCTGCTTGCCTTTGGCATCGGCCTGTTCATCTTCCTGGTCTACAAAAAGACCTTTACCGGGGTCATGTATTCCTCCGGCTTCGGCGTAACCCTGGTGGCGCTGACCATGATTACCACCATGGTGATTCTGGCCGTCACCAGCAACGTGGTGCTGTCCCTGGGCATGGTGGGCGCGCTGTCCATCGTCCGGTTCCGCACCGCCATCAAGGAGCCTCTGGACATCGCCTTCCTCTTCTGGTCCATTGCCGTGGGCATCGTCCTGGCGGCGGGACTGATTCCCCTTGCGGTCTTCGGCAGCGTCATCATAGGCGTGATGCTGCTGGTTCTCGTCAACAAAAAATCCAGCTATGACCCTTACATTGTGGTGCTTCAATGCAGCGGGCAGGACAGCGAGACCCGGGCGGTGGACTTTTTGAAGGAACAGACCCGCCGCTGCACCGTGAAGAGCAAAACCGTGCAGAAGGACTCTGTGGAGCTGAATATGGAAGTCCGGCTCAAGGATGAAAGCACCGCGTTTATCAATGAGCTCTCCGGCCTGCCCGGTGTCCGCAGCGCGGTGCTGGTCAGCTATAACGGAGACTACATGGGATAGGAGGCGCACATGTCCACCCACAAGTACATTGACCGGTTCTGCGGGGCCGCTCTGGCACTGACGCTGCTGGCGGCGCTCCTGTTCATGAACGGGGAATCTTTGGGGCTTCAGCCTGCCTCCAGGGTCATGGGCTACGAGACCCGCCTCTTTGACACAGGCCGGGTTCATACGCTGGATATCGTCATGGACGATTGGGACGGCTTTATTGAGACCTGCGAAAACGAGGAATATGCCTCCTGCGCTGTGGTGATTGATGGGGAGTCTTATCATAATGTCGGCATCCGGGCCAAGGGCAACACGTCCCTCAGCATGGTTTCCTCCATGGACAGCAGCCGGTACAGCTTCAAACTGGAATTCGACCACTATGACAGCACCCGAACCTATTACGGACTGGACAAGCTGAGCCTGAACAATATCATTCAGGACACCACATATATGAAAGACTACCTCACCTACCAGCTGATGAATGCCTACGGCGCAGCTGCGCCGCTGAGCTCCTATATTTACATCACCGTCAACGGAGAGGACTGGGGGCTCTATCTGGCGGCGGAGGGCGTGGAGGATGGATTCCTCCGGCGGAACTACGGCAAGGACGCCGGTGAGCTCTATAAGCCGGACAGCATGAGCTTCGGAGGGGGCCGGGGCAACGGCAGGGACTTCAATATGGATGATTTCCCGGGAGACAGGGGCGGTTTTCCTTCCCCGCCGGAGGAGTCCGGCGGTTTTTCAGACGGCTTCCCCGACAGCTTCTCCCCTCCCGCTGAATCCGGAGACTTTGAAAACCCCCCTGAGGAAATGGGCGGCGGGAGAGGCTTTTTCTCCGGCGGCATGGGAAGCGATGATGTGAAGCTCCGCTATATCGACGATGATCCGGCCAGCTATTCCAACATTTTTGAAAACGCCAAAACAGACATCACAGAGGCGGATCAGGCCCGGCTGATTGCCTCCCTGAAGGCCCTCAGCGCCGGCGAGAACCTGGAGGAGGTTCTGGATATCGACCAGGTGCTCCGCTACTTCGTGGTCCACAATTTCGTCTGCAACGGGGACAGCTATACCGGCTCCATGGTGCACAATTACTATCTCTACGAAAAGGACGGGCAGCTGTCCATGATTCCCTGGGACTATAATCTGGCGTTCGGAACCTTCCGGAGCGCCAGCGCCTCCGCAGAGGTGAACGCCCCCATTGACACGCCGGTTTCCGGCGGCGACAGCCGGCCTATGGTGGACTGGATTTTTGACAGCGACGAGTATACGGCCATGTATCATCAGTATTTTTCGGATTTTTTGGAGACTGTAAACATCTCTGACATCATCAACGCGACGGAAACGCTGATTGCTCCCTATGTAGAGAAGGACCCTACAAAATTTTACAGTTTTGCAGAGTTTACAGCCGGTGTGGAGACTCTTCGTGAGTTTTGCAGCCTCCGCTCCGAAAGCATTTCCGGGCAGTTGGACGGAACCATCCCCTCCACCGAGGCGGGACAGAGTGCCGATGCCTCCGCCCTGACAGACGCCTCCGGTCTGGTTCTGGCGGATATGGGAACCATGAACCACGGCGGCTTTGGGATGGAGGGACGTACAGACGGAACAGACGGAAGCGGGATGAGGCGGCCCGGGGACGGCGGATTCCGGCAGGCCGAGGAAGGAAGCGAGGCGCTCCCGCTTCGGGGGGCGGACCCTCCCGGCGGCGCGCCGCCGGAGGTGTTCCCCGCCGCGTCCCCGGGCGGCGGCAGTCTCCTTCTTCTGGGGGTCTCCGGGGCAGCGCTTCTGGCGGGGCTGGCCTTTGCCTGGCGGTTCAGACGGCGGGGATAACACAAAAGCGCCCTCCTTAGTGGAGGGCGCTTTCAGCGCGCCTATATATGTTGGTCTCGGGCCTTCGGTTCCCGGCCCTTCTATGCCCTGGGGTGCGCCTTTTGATAAACGTCCTTCAGCTGGCGCTTCACCACGTGGGTATAAATCTGGGTGGAGGAAATGTCCGCATGGCCCAGCATCTCCTGAATGGAACGCAGGTCCGCCCCGTTTTCCAGCAGGTGGGCCGCAAAGGAGTGCCGCAGGGTGTGGGGGGTGATCTCCTTCTCAATGCCCGCCTTTTCCTGGTAGAACTTGATGATTTTCCAAAAGCCCTGACGGGTCATGCGCTCGCCGTTCATGTTGACAAACAGCGCCGGTTCCTCCCCGTCGGCCACCAGCTGGGGACGAATCTTCCAGATGTAGTCCTGAAGGGCTTTCACGGCAGTGTGATACAGCGGAATCATCCGCTCCCGTCCCTTGCTGGCGCAGTGGATGAAACCGGCGGGAAGATTCAGGTCGTCCAAATCCATGTCCATCAGCTCGCTGACGCGGATGCCGGTGGCATAAAGCAGCTCCAGCATAGCGTGGTCCCGAAAGCCCTTGGCATCCACACAGCGGGGCTGCTCCAAAAAGAGCTCCACTTCCCTGCTGGTCAGAATCTCCGGATATTTCCGTTCCACCCTGGCGGAGACCACGCCCCTGGCCGGGCTGGTCCGTAGGATGCCGGCGGACACCAGGTAATTGTAAAAGGACTTGATGGATGCCAGGGAGCGGGTAACGGAGGCGGCGGATTTTCCGCGATTCATCATCCACATCATATAGCCCTGAATCGTCTCCCCGGTGGCCTCCCGTAGCTCCCGGCCCTGCTCCCTCAGATAATCGGAAAACTGTCTCACGTCCCGCAGATAGGCGGTCATGGTATTCTGGGAGGCATGGCGCTCATTTGCCAGATAGTCGCCATAGCGTTTCAGATCGTCCGTGTTGATCCCCTCTCTCTTTCAATCACACTTCAAACAAAACCTGTTCCAGTATCTGCCGCAGGAGCCATGGCGACAGCAGCAGCTCCGCCCCCACGCCTGCCAGCAGCACGGCAGAAACTGCCGCCAGTCCCATCCATCCGCTCCGTCCGTACGCCGCCGGCGCGGCCCGGCGTCCCCTCCCGAAGGACAGGCTGGCCAGAGCGGCGGAGCGCTCCCAGGCCGGGACCGCCAGCAGAAAATAACAGGGCAGCGTAATGGCGCAGCGCAGGCCAAACACCGTCAGCGCCAGCAGCACCCCGTCGGAGCCAAAGGCCGCCGTGAAGCAGCAGACGGAAAAGGACAGAAAAAAGCCGAAAGCCCCGCTTACCAACGGCAGAAGCAGCACGCCGATGGAAGCAAACCCCAAGAAGAAGGCCGCCAGAGGATAGCGAAAATAGAGCACCGCCGCCGACAGCGCTGCAGCCGGGCTCACATCCCCCTCCACCTGCAAATAGTCCGTCAGATAGCGGGTCAGCTCCTCCCCCGCCGGCGGCGGCACCCGCCCTGCCAAAACCTGTCCCAAAAGCAGGCCGCCGAAAAAAAACAGCGCCAGGAACAGCAGGCGAGCCAGCGGCTGTCCCCATTGGATTGTTTCGCCTCCGCGTTTCCAGTTCAAACCGCCTCACCTCACTGCATCCTATGAGGCCAGGCCGCGGTTTATACATGCTTTGGACAGCAGGTCCGCAGAAACAGCTGTCCAACAACAGCCGAAGGAAAGCGCAAAAAAACTCCCGCCAGGGTGAGTCCGCAAGGTAGGAGCTTCCATTATGGCAAAAATGCTTGATACTTTTAATATAGTTCAATTCCCCGGATTTCGCAAGGAATTTGCCGAAAATTTTTACTTTTTGGAGATTATGACAAAATATTATGTAAACCGAGTTATGTAAACCTGTTTTTGCCCCCTTCCTGCGCCCTGGCGGAGGCCTCCGGCACGCCATATCTGGTGGACCCCACCGGCACGCCGCCCAAGATGTACCGTTCCCCTCCTCTGCGGGACGGGAGAGCGGCAGCCGAAGCAGCGGCGTGCCAATGCCGGTGTAAAATGACAAATTTGTAGAATTTCACGATAGCAGCTTTCCCGGGGACTTCCCCCCTTCTTATTTCCGCCGCCGGCGCCTCCCCGTGAGGCCGGCCAGACTGGCCAGGGTGGCCAGAAACCCGCCTCCCAGGGCGCAGAGCAGCAGAATACCTCCGCTTCCCGTCCAGGTCAGTTTCTCCCAGAACAGGAGTCCCCCCAGAATCAGGACCCCCGCGAAGGCCGCTCCGGTCAGCAGGCCGCCGACGCCCCAGCCGGTCCGCCAGACCGCCAGCAGACCGCCCCCCATCGCCGCGGCCGTGCAAAGTACTGCCACGGCGGGAAACCCCTCAGACAGCGTCCCCCGCACCAGCAGCAGCGCCAGCAGCAGCAGACCCAGCAGATAGACGCCCAGGGACAGCAGTCCGCCCCACAGAAAGCCCTGCCAGACCGCTGCCTGTTTTCGTTTTTTTGCCATTGCTCAAACCTCCCTTTATTGGAACATATTCCGGGAGGCAGGGAATTTATGCGTCCAGTTTTTATTTCACCGGACGGACAGAGACATTCTCTCAGACAGAACAAAATCTCTGCCGGGGGTTGCCCCTCAGCAGAGATTTTATCCGATTGAGACGGGACATCCGTTCCTGGAAATCCCAGTTATTTCTTTTCCGTATCCTCAGGCAGAGCCTCTTTCTTCGCTTCCTTGGGCTCCTTCTTCTCCTCGGGCTGCTCATTGCTCTGAACGCCGACGGAACTCACGGCCCACTTGGTCAGCTCCATCCGGACCCGGTCGTCACTGGTCTCGACCACAATGGTGTCCTTCTGAACGGCCACGATCTTGCCTACAATTCCCCCGATAGAGGTGATAATATCACCTTTTTTCAGGCTGTCCCGCATCTCCTGCGCTTTCTTCTTACGCTTGTTCTCGGGCCGGATCATCATGAAATACATCATCGCAAACAAAACGACGATCATGATAATTGTGTAAGTTCCCTGGTCCATTTAAAACTTCCTTCCTTTTAGTAAAAATTCGCATCAGGGGCTGCATAAAAAACGGCGGAATGTCCGGCGGTGCTGTTTTTGGCCGGTTGCCGGGCAGAACGGCTTCCCTGTGAAATCCCGGCGGATTTCACAGGAACGCAATGGAGCGTCAGCGGAAAAGCATCCGCCGGTTGAACGCTTGGCTTTTTTTAAACAGGCCCTAAACCAGAATAGCTCTATTATACCAAATTTGCGCTGTTTTGCAAGCGTTTTCTTTTAGATCCTGTATTCACAACCGCCGAACGCGGTCTAAGCGGTCTTTTTTCCGTCAGACCGCGTCGATTTCCCCTGCAATCCATCAGGATTCCTGCGGAAAAGCTCCTTGCTTACCGGGAAAATCCGCATCCCCTGGCTATGAATACAGGGGACTCTCCGCACCCTGAGACGGGGAATATCCGTCTGCGTTCAGACCCGCTCTGCCAGCCGTTCGCTGTACTCCGTCCGGAAGGCCCCGAAACGGCCCTCGTCCAGCGCTTCCCGAATCCTCGCCGTCAGCTCATTGTAAAAATACAGGTTGTGCAGCACCGCCAGCCGCAGGGCAAGGGTCTCTTCCGCCTTGAAGAGGTGGCGGAGATAGGCCCGGGAGAAGCGCCGGCAGACAGGACACCGGCAGGTCTCGCTGATGGGCCGGCTGTCCGCGGCGTACTTGGCGTTCAGGATGTTCACGGTACCCTCCCAGGTGAAGAGCTTGCCGTGACGGCCGTTCCGGGAGGGCATCACGCAGTCGAAGAAATCCACCCCCCGGGCCACTGCCTCAATGATGTTGCTGGGGGTGCCCACGCCCATCAAATACCGCGGCTTGTTCTGGGGCATGTGGGGTTCCACGGCGTCAATAATGTCATACATCACCTGCGTGGGCTCCCCCACCGCCAGGCCGCCGATGGCATAGCCGTCACAGTCCAGCCCGGCAATCTCCTTCATATGCCACACCCGCAGATCCTCGAAGGTAGCTCCCTGATTGATGCCGAAGAGCAGCTGTCCGGGGTTGATGGTCTCCGGCAGACTGTTCAGCCGGTCGTGCTCCCGCTTGCAGCGCTCCAGCCAGCGGTAGGTCCGCTCGCAGGAGGCCTTGGCGTATTCATAGGCCGCCGGG
This sequence comes from Oscillospiraceae bacterium, assembly GCA_910575505.1. Lineage (GTDB taxonomy): Bacteria > Bacillota > Clostridia > Oscillospirales > Oscillospiraceae > Oscillibacter. The sequence continues at coordinate 79,055 of CAJTFK010000013.1, read as the reverse complement.
TTCTCCACGCACTCGTCGAAGGCCATGGCGATGTCGCTGCCCAGGTTGGACTGGATGCGCATGGACTCCTCCGGGCCCATGAAAATCTTCCGCCCGTCCACGTGGGAGGAGAAATAAACCCCCTCTTCTTTAATGCGCCGGAGAGGCGCCAGAGAAAAGACCTGGAAGCCGCCGGAGTCCGTCAGGATGGGGCCGTCCCAGTTCATAAATGTATGGAGCCCGCCCATCTGCCGGATGAGCTGGTCGCCGGGACGGATGTGGAGGTGGTAGGTGTTGCTCAGCTCGATCTGGCAGTTGACCTCCCGGAGGTCAAAGGCGTCCACGCCGCCCTTGATGGCGGCCTGGGTGCCCACGTTCATAAAGACCGGGGTCTGGACCTCGCCGCCGTGGGCGCAGGAAAAACGGCCCCGCCGGGCGCGGCCCTCGATTTTCAGCAATTCAAACACATGAAATCTCCTCATTAAAAAGATACTTTGTGGGATTTGCGTCACCTTTTCGATGCAAATGTGCAATCGACTTTCCTACATACTTATTTCTGATTGCATTTTCCGCAACCTTTCCGGTGAACTCATATCTATCCGCCGGCACTTCTGCATCTGAAAGGGTCGGTCTCGGAATTGACCCTGCCGGCAACCATTCATCAATTTTATAGACTTCTTTTATTTTTCCTTTATAGACGCTGAATGCATATTCCGCCTGTTTTGCCCTTTTTAAATTTAACTTCCAATATCCCCTCGTAACATCATACAAAGCAGTTTCCGACATCGTTTCCTTATAAGAGCGGTTGATTTTGATTACAATGACATTTTCTGTTATTTCTTCACGCTCCAAATAGATCGTATCCATTTCACTGCTCCTGTTTATTTTACAGACCATTGAAAAAAGCACGCAGCTCCGCCTTCCGGTTCGGCGGCAGGGCTCTTTTGGGAATCCCCAGCTCCGCCCCGGCCAGGGCGGTGAGCTGATGAAAGCAGGCCGTCGGGTCCACCTGGGTCCGGACACGGAGGAATGCCGCCTCCGCCCCCAGTTCCCGGAGGACCTCCGGCGTTTCGATGCCCGCCCGGCGGAGGTTCTCCGCCAGCTTGGGACCGATATTGGGCAGCTCGGTCAGCTCTTCACAGTTCCGCAAAGACCCAGTCTCCTTCCTCTTCATCCCATTGTTCTATCATTACAATATTTTTACAGCCCGGCTTCAGGCTGTCCACATCCTGATCTGATTGAAATTCAATATCCATATGGGTGCAGCGCCTGTGAAGTTCGACTGCCTCCTTCAGACTATTGACCTCAATGACCATGGGCTCTCCGTCAGGGAAATTCCTGCAAACCACAACCCGAAATTTCTTGCTCATATCTGAACCTCCTATCCTGCCTGTATGAAGATCCACAGCCTTTACGAAATAAACATGGCGTCTCCAAAGGAGAAGAACCGGTAGCGCTCTTCCACCGCCTGCCGGTAGGCGGCCAGTACAGGCTCCCGCCCGGCGAAGGCGGACACCAGCATTACCAGCGTGCTTTCCGGCAGATGGAAATTGGTAATCAGCCCGTCCATGACCTTGAAGCGGTATCCGGGGTAGATGTAGATATTCGTCCAGCCCGCCCGGGGCTCCATGTGCCCGTCCTCCCCTGCCCAAGACTCCAGCGTCCGGCAGGAAGTGGTCCCCACGCAGATGCAGCGGCCTCCCGCTGCCCTGGTGCGGTTAATCAGCTCCGCCGTCTCCGGCGGAACGGTGCAGAACTCACTGTGCATGGGATGGGTCTCAATGGTCTCCTCCTTCACAGGCCGGAAGGTGCCCAGGCCCACGTGGAGGGTCACATATCCGATTCCCACACCTTTGGCCGCGATATGCTCCAGAAGCTCCGGCGTGAAATGGAGTCCCGCCGTCGGGGCGGCGGCGCTGCCCAGGACCTTGGAATACACCGTCTGATACCGCTCCCGGTCCTGGAGCTCCTCCTTGATGTAGGGCGGCAGGGGCATTTTCCCCAGGTGCTCCAGCACCTCCAGAAAGATTCCCTGGTAGTCGAAGCGGACCAGGCGGTTTCCCTCCGCCTCTTCCCCCACCACCTCGGCGGTGAGCTCCCCGTCTCCAAAGGTCAGCCGTGCCCCGGTCCGCAGCTTCCGGCCCGGCCGGACCAGGCACTCCCAGACGTTTTCCCCTCTGTCAATCAGCAGCAGCACCTCACAGGCCCCGCCGCCGGGCAGGCGCTGGCCCAGCAGACGGGCGGGCAGCACCCGGGAGTCGTTTAAAATCAGGCAGTCGCCGGGCCGCAGCAGCTCCGGCAGCTCATAAAAACGGCGGTGCTCCGTCCGGCCCGTCTCCCGGTCCAGCGTCAGGAGGCGGGAGCCGTCCCGACGCTCAATGGGCGTCTGGGCAATGAGCTCCGGCGGCAGCTCATAGTAAAAATCACTTGTCTTCATGGTTCCCTTATCCAATCCATAGATTCCATCGTTCCTCCGCCCCGGGCCTGCCGTTCCGGTCATACGGCCCCGCCGGGGGAAGAGTCAGCCGATGGTAATATCCGTATAATAGAATTCCAGAATTTCCCGCCAGCTATACCCCAGCTCCGCCATGGCCTTGGCTCCATACTGGCTCATACCCACATTGTGGCCGTTTCCGGTGCCGGTGATGACAAAGTTCCCGGTGCCGCCGGCGGCAGGCCGGCCGCCGCCGGAGATCGTGGAGGTGCCGGAGGAGGAAATCACTGAGGCAGTGTTGTCCCTCAGAGAGGATATCTCACCGGCTCCGGAAATCACGCAGACCCCCTCCAGAGAGGAGAGCTGCCCTGTGCCGTTGACATAGACGCCGGAGCCCCGGCCCCCGTTGATGTCAAAGCGCATGCTGCTGACGGATTTCTGATAGGTGCTGCTGTAGAAGATGGTCCGGCAGGTCTCTCCGCTGACGGTTTTGGTGCCGCCGGAGCCCACAAAGGTCACCTTACTGACATTGCCCAGGGGGGTGTACTCCGAGACATACACATCCCGCACGGTCCCCACGGAATAGCCCTTCTGCTCCAGAATCCAGCTGAGCTCCGCGGAGGTGTAGGTGACGGAATAGGTGTTGTTGGGCACGGTGGTCTGGGCCTCATAGGGGTCCAGCTTGCCTTTCAGATATCCCGTTTCAGTGCCCCAGACGTTGCCGCCGTCCTCGGTGGCGCCGCCGTCGGAGGAATGATAAACTGCGTCCCGCACCAGCTGGCCGTCATAATAAAGGCACTGCCCGGCGGTATTCTCCACGGCCTGATCGCTGACCGCGGAGGCTCCGGTCACGCCGCTGCCGTGCCCGTTGTAGACCTGGCAGTGGGTGCCCCCGCAGACGTCGAAGCCGTCGGCGCTGAGATGGAGGCTGTGGCCGCAGACATAGGTCCGGGCGCAGACCGCTTGGGCCTCCAGGGCCGCCAGAGGCCAGGCGGGGCCCATCTCATAGGGTATGACGCCCTTGACATACTCCTCCACGCTGACGATATTGACCACGTTGAGGTTTCCGCCTGTGACCCTGGGATACTCAAAGCCGCCGCCGTACTTATACCCCTTGAACCAGGTGGACGTCTCCCGCCCCCGCCCGGAGGGCTGAACGCCCAGGGAGAGCGCACCGCCGCAGTCGAACTCAAAGAGCACATCGGTGGTACGGGTCCGGGTGACCAGCACGCCGGTGGATCCGGATTGGACGGCGCTGCCGCCGTAGTCCCGGGCGGCGTCCTCCGCCTCCCCCCGGGACTCGAAGGCCCCGATGCGGACCACATAGCCCCAGTCAATCCAGGCGGGCCAGCCGCCATAAGCCGCTGCCTCGTCCGCCGCGTCCTCAAAGGAGCGGAACCCGTCCAGCTGCACATGCCAGCTCCCGATTGTCCGATAGCCTCCGGCGGGAATGTTGGATGCATAGGCGCCGCTGCCGTCCATATAAATAGTACCGGCAGCAGTCATGGAAATCGCGGTTTCCCCGGTCCAGCCCAGGGAGATAAAGGCCCGGCTGCCGTCGAAATAGCCGAATTCATAGCCGTCTCCCACCGCATTTTCCAGATTGGCGGAAAACAGGGCGCTGGAGCCGGAGCGGAGGCCCACCTTGACCGTTCCGTTCTCCACGGCTTCGGCCTTCAGAACCGGACCCAGCGCAAAAAATGTCACAACGAGAATAAGCGTCAGCAGCTTTTTTTTCATGAGACCTCCCAATATCCCCTCTCTTGACGGCGGTTGAAAATCATGCTACTATATTCAGCAGACAATTGTCCGCATATCAGGAACAACCGTTATAAAGCTGGAATCATTATAATACAAACCTCTCCCACATTCAACCCAAATCGACGGAAAGAGAAAAACCGTTTATTTTCAATACAACACAGCAGGAGGAACGCACTATGAAACAGTACAAGGTCGGCGTCATCGGCGGAACCGGCATGGTGGGCCAGCGCTTCATCACGCTGTTGGAGCAGCACCCCTGGTTTCAGCTGACGGCTGTCGCCGCCAGCGCCCGCAGCGCCGGAAAAACCTATGAGGAGGCGGTGGGCAGCCGCTGGGCCATGGAGACCCCCCTGCCCCGGGAGGCCAAGGATCTGGTGGTTCTGGACGCCCAGGCCGGCGCGGAAAAAATGGCGGAGCAGGTGGACTTCTGTTTCTGCGCCGTGGATATGAACAAAGAGGAAATCCGTGCCCTTGAGGAGCGCTATGCCAGGCTGGAGTGCCCCATTGTCTCCAACAACTCTGCCAACCGCTGGACCGCCGACGTGCCCATGGTGGTGCCGGAGATCAACGCGGACCATATCCAGATCATCGAGGCCCAGCGCAGGCGGCTGGGCACCAGGCGGGGGTTTATCGCCGTGAAATCCAACTGCTCTCTCCAGAGCTACGTCCCCGCCCTGCATCCCCTGCTGAAATACGGCCTGGACCGGGCACTGGTCTGCACCTATCAGGCCATTTCCGGCGCGGGCAAGACCTTTGAGCGCTGGCCGGAGATGGTGGACAACTGCATCCCCTACATCGGCGGCGAGGAGGAGAAAAGCGAGCAGGAGCCTTTGAAGCTCTGGGGCAGCATCCGGGACGGAGAAATCGTCAAGGCCGCCGGTCCCGCCATCACGGCCCAGTGCTTCCGTGTGGCCTGTCTGGACGGCCACATGGCGGCGGTATTCATGAAATTCCGGGAGGGCGGAAAGCCCACCATCGAACAGATCAAGGCCGACTGGGCCGCCTTCCGGGGCCCCGCCCAGGAGCTGAACCTTCCTTCCACCCCCAGGCAGTTCCTGCACTATTTCGAAGAGCCCGACCGGCCCCAGACCCGTCTGGACCGGAGTCTTGAAAAAGGCATGGCCATCTCCCTGGGCCGTCTTCGGGAGGACAGCCAGTATGACTATAAATTCGTGGGTCTCAGCCACAATACCCTCCGGGGCGCTGCCGGCGGCGCGGTGCTGCTGGCCGAACTGCTGTGCGCCAGGGGATACATCGAGGCAAACTGAGCCATTCATATTTCTACAAAAGAGGCGTCCGCGAACTGCGCGGACGCCCTTTTCAGTCAGGCGGCGAAGGGGGCTCTTCCCCCGCCGCCCCTGCGGCTTCATTTTTAAGAAAGGCGGTCGTTTCATGAAGCATCCGATTTTTACAGGGTCCGCCGCGGCCATCGTCACCCCGTTTTCCGAGGAGGGCGTGAATCTCACGGCTCTGGGGGAGCTGCTGGACTTCCAGCTGGAAAACGGGACCGACGCCATCGTGGTCTGCGGCACCACCGGAGAGGCAAGCGCCATGACGGAGGCCGAACGCCAGGAGACCATCGGCTTCTGCGTCCGTCATGTAGGCGGCCGGGTGCCGGTGATTGCCGGAACCGGCTCCAACAGCACCGCCAGAGCCGTGGAGCAGTCCCGGGCGGCGGAGCGCCTGGGCGCGGACGCTCTGCTGGTGGTAACCCCCTACTACAACAAAGCCACCCAGGCGGGCCTGCTCCGCCACTATCAGACCATCGCCGCCGCCGTCTCCACCCCCATCATCCTCTATAATGTCCCCTCCCGCACCGGGGTCTCCATCGCCCCGGAGACCTACGCCGCCCTGTCGGAGCTGTCCAACATCGCAGGCGTAAAAGAGGCCTCCGGAAACCTGGGGGCCATCCAGCGGACCCGGAACCTCTGCCCGCCGGACTTCTGCATCTGGTCCGGCAACGACGACGAAACAGTCCCCATCTGCGCTCTGGGCGGTCTGGGGGTCATCTCCGTGGCCGCCAACGTCCTTCCGGCGGAGATGCACCGGCTGGTCCGGCTCTGCCAACAGAACGACTTCGCCGCCGCCGGTGCCCTGCAGCTCCAGCTGAAGGACTTCTGCGACGCCATGTTCTGCGAGGTGAACCCCATCCCGGTGAAAACCGCCCTGGCCCTGCTGGGCTGGAAGGTGGGAGAGCTCCGCTCCCCCATGTGTCCCCCCTCCCCGGAGCATCTGGAGCACATCAAGGCCGTGCTGGCCCGCTATGGGCTTGCGGTATAAGAAGCTGTGCCAATATACGTGCTGCCACCTATCGGTACAGCTTCTAAAGGAGAAGCGCCGTCCGGCTTCCGGACGGCGTTTTCCCTCATTCCCGGGTCCGCATCCTCTCCCAGTACGTCCCCATGGCCCGGATGTTCTCCTCCAGAGACCGGCTTTCGTTGTAGAGCTCTTCTTCTGTCCAGAATTCCAGATCGTCGGTAAAATCCCCGCCGGGCCTGTCAAAGCGGACGTTACTGTTTACCGTGGTCAGCAGCAGCTGCCCGCTGTCTGTCAGACCGTGGACCTCCTCCAGGAAGGCCGCGATCTCAGCGGGCTCAAAGCGTTGGTGATATGAGCCGAAGTTCAGGTCGAAGTCCACGCTTCCCTCCCGGACCGCCTGCTCCTCCCCGGCTTCGTCCAGGAAAAACAGCTCATAGGCGTACGTCGCAAAACCCTGGTACATGGTGGGCAGATAGCGGAGCAAATAGTCCTCCCCGTCCACGCGGCAGGCGAAATAGGCCCCCCAGCCGGGATGGCTCTCGTGAAGGGACCGGCTCCAATAGAGATGATTGTCCGGCGTCCGGACCCTGAGCTCATACCAACCAACTTCATTCCGCGCCTTGTCTCCAGAGACCACCGCAACTTCCACGGTCTCTGGTTCCCCGTCGTGGTCGAAGTCGTAGCTTCCCGGCAGGCGCTTCCGGCTCTCGGCCTGGATGATTCCCTCCTGCGGGTCGTCCCGCAGCTCGATGGTATAGGTCTCGCAGTGCTTAGCCCCTCCATTGCCCCAGCCAAGGGCCAGATCCAGGCAATTATCCGACTGCCACTCACACCAGGGCCTGTCCTGGGGGAGAAACATCCAGGTCTGGAGTCCTGTGCCGTCCGGCGCGGCAAACTCCCACTCCGTCCAGCTCTCTGTCCCGACGACGGTGATAAAACGGCTGTCCGGGTTCTCCCGGAGCAGCAGGGCGTAGCTTCCCTGGGGAGACCAGAGGACAAACTGCCGGCAGAACCCGGTCCCCCTCCAGAAAACCTCTCCGGTCTCCGCATCGGCAATCTCCACCCGTTCCGCCGGAGAAACATCCTGATCGGAAAGGCTCTCGCCAATTCCTTCAATCCGCGCCAAAAAACGCCCGTCCGGGGACAGGGCCTCCCCCTCCAAAGCCGCCGTTTCGGCGGCGGCTTCTTCCGGCGGATTCTCCGGCAGGCGCGTCCCTGTCTCACCACAGGCTGCCAGCAGCAGACAAATCACCAGCGCCAGCCCCATCCCTCTGAACCTCATGAAAACGCCCTCCCTCTCTGTTTTCCAACAGTATAGGGAGGGCGTTTTTCCATTGCAACCACAATCCGGTAACAGTTTTCAGACTTTACAGACGTTCCAGCCTGGCCCGGAAGGAGATTTTCCGGGGGGTGTTGATGCCGTCAAACTGGACGATGTAGGCGGAGCGGTCCAGGTCCGCCCCCGTCACCGTGCCGGGGCCGAACACGGCGTGCCGCACCCGCTGTCCCGCCGGGAGGACAGCGGACTCGCTCTCCGGCATCCACCGGAGACTGTTCTCAATGGCGCGCCGCGCCTCCTCCACCAGTCCGGCCCGGGGCGGGTGCGTCAGGGTCAGGCAGTCCGGGTCGATATCCAGCAGGAACCGGGAGGGATACCGGGGGGACCCATCCAGATTCCGGCCCTCGGCCTCGGAGAGATACAGCCCCTGTTCCGCCCGGGTCATAGCCACAAAGGCCAGCCGCCGTTCCTCCTCCATGGCGTCCTGGGTGCGGGTCCGGCGGGAGGGAAACACCCCTTCGTTCATGCCGCAGAGAAACACGTGGGGAAACTCCAGCCCCTTGGCGGCATGGACGGTCATGAGCTTCACCCGGTCCCTCTGCTCCGCGGCGTCGCCGTTGGTGAACAGGGCCGCGTGAGCCAGGTAATGCTCCAGGGTGCATTCCTCGCCGCAGGTGGTTTCAAAGACGTAAACCGACTGCTTCAGCTCCGCCAGATTGTCCAGCCGCTCCTGACTTCCCTCGGTGCGCAGCATCCGTTCATAGCCGCTTCGGTCCAGAATATCGGAGAGGACCTCGGAGACCGGCCTCCCGTCGCCGGAGGCGGAAAAAGCGTCCACCAGTTTCACAAACTTCTCCGCTCCCGTCCCCTTGAATAGGGGGTCCTCCAGATGCTGCTTCAGCGTCTGGTAAAGCGTGTTCCCCGTCTCCGCCGCCCGGTCCCGCAAAAAGGCCATCCGCCGTTTTCCCAGATTCCGCTTGGGCACGTTGGCGATCCGCAGAAAGGACAAATCATCCTGGAGGGCGATCATCCGCAGATAAGCCAGGGCGTCCCTGATCTCCATGCGGCCAAAAAACTGGGTGCCGCTGTAAATGGTATAGGGAATCTCTTCCCCCATTAAAACCTCCTCCACCTGGCGGGTCACATAATGGGCCCGGTAAAGGACGGCGATGTCCCGGTATGGAGTCCCGGCCTCCCGAAGGGCCTTGATCTGCCCGGCAATCCAGCGGCCCTCCTCCTCCGCGTCAGAGGCGTAATGACAGAGCACCGGCGGCCCCGGCGGCAGAGTGGACCGCAGCTCTTTCCTGACCCGCAGGCTGTTCCTGGCAATCAGGGAGTTTGCCGCCGCCAGAATCTGAGGCGTGGAACGGTAATTTTCCGTCATCAGAACGGTGCGCGCCGGGGAAAATACCTGGTCAAAGTTCAGCAGATACCCGATGTCGGCCCCCCGCCAGGTATAAATGGTCTGGTCCGGGTCCCCCACCACGAAGAGATTTTTATGATAGCCGCAGAGGACCTCCATCAGCTGGTACTGTAAGCTGTCAATATCCTGAAACTCGTCAATCATGATGTATTCCAGCCGCTCCTGCCACTTGTGCCGGGCCGCTTCGTTTTCCGCGAATATGTACAGGGAGAACTTGATCAAATCATTGTAATCCAGGCCGAAGCATTTTTTCTCCTGATAGAGGTATCCATAGAAAATGATATCCTCGGCCCGCTCAGCCGCCAGGTATTTTTTCCGCAGCACATCCAGGGACAGCGTGATCAAATCCAGATAATAGTCCGGTTCCTTGAAGAGCTTCCGAACCTCAATCATGTTCCGGGCCATGCCGTAGGTTATGTCCCGAAGGGTCAGGCCACGTTCCTCATAGATAATCTGAAGCATCGCGTCAATATCGGCGTTGTCCAGTACCAGAAAGCTCCGCGGATAGCCCACCACATGGCTGTCCTCCTGAAGAATGGAGACGCAGAACCCATGGAAGGTGTTGATATAGCCGGTGTCGTTATCCCCCGTCAGGGCATGTATCCGCTGGCGCATCTCGTTGGCGGATTTATTGGTGAAGGTGACGCAGAGGATATTCCCCGGCAGAATGCCCACCTCGTTGACCAGATAGGCGAACCGGTGCGACAGCGCCCGTGTCTTGCCGGAGCCTGCGCCCGCAATCACCCGGACATAGCCCTCCGTCGCCGTGACCGCCTCCCGCTGCGCTCCGTTCAGACCCTCCAATATCTCCGGCATAGGCCCTCCCTTCCGGCTCCCGGTCAGTCCGCATTTCCGCCCGAAAAGGCGGCTGTCTTCCCTGAGCCCTGTTGGCAGTAAATGTTACGATTATCATAGCAGAAGTTCGGATAGAACACAAGTGCTATTATTTCCGAATTATATGGGACCCTCCCGCTTTTATGGTCCGTCCCCAATCGCCTCCGCCGGCAAATCTGTTGCCAAAGGATATCTCCACGCACCGCGGTTTTGACCGGTGGCTGTCCAACGGACAGAGGGTAAAAACTCCGCCGGATCCGATGACAGCCCCCCAAAAAAGAATGTTGCATCCAAAAGCCGGCCGCCCAGGCGGAAGGGGCTCGGCATATGTATCTTCAGTTTCCAGCAAAAAAGGGCCCCTGCCCGGTTTTGCAATCGGGAAGGGGCCCTTTTTGTGAGGAGCCGCCTGATATAGTCAGCACACAGGGAAATCCGGTCAGCGGCCCCGCTGCTGCTTGAAAACCGGTATGTACCGATTTTCAACTGTGCTGACTGCAGCGCTGTTTTCCGGGCGGCCCGCCTCTGTTGGCGGCCAGCCTTATTTAAGATGCCCCGGGGCAGAGACGAGGGAGCTCTCCTGCGCAGCCTTTCCCGGAGACACCCTTACCGGCAGGCGCAGCAGCATTCCTCATAATTCTCCGGCATCCGAACGGTGTTGGGGGGAAAGAACTCGCCCACCGGGAAGGAGATGTTGCGGAAAATGCCGCAGGGGTCCTCGTTCCCTGTGCCGCAGGCGCACTCCTTATCGGGCATGCAGTAGTCGTACACCGGGACCAGCAGCTGAGAATCCCGCTCCAGCCGGACGATGGAGAACTGGCCCAGGGTGACATAGATGCGGCGGCTGTCGTCTCCGCTGGAGAGCTCGCCGTTGAAGCAGCTGTTGACGAAGGAGGGCACCTCGCACAGGTCGCAGTCACACTCCCGCTTGCCGCAGCAGTCCATGAGCCGGGCGTCCAGAACGATGGGGTCCACCGCCTCCACCACGGCCACAGGGAGATTGGAGCGGCTCATGAGCTGCAGATCCGGCTCGCCGGTGCGGAGCTCAGAAGAAAAGATCTTGGCGTTGCCCTCGCTGCCGAAGAGAATGGCCCGCTTGTCAAACACGCACAGACCTTCAACGGTGACGGGGGCGGGGCAGCTGAGATAGGCCTGGAGGGTCACGGAGTAGAAGAAGCGCATATCTACAGTGTAGAAGCCCCGGTTAAAGCTGACGGGCTCCACATCCACGTAGACATACAGCAGTCTGGCGCTGCCGCCCTTTACGGACAGGGCGCGGTTGATGACGTCCACATACTGGAGCTTGGGGTAGAAACGAAGGTCCTCGATGCAGTCTTTATCTCTGCAGGAATCATAAATCTTCCTGGTATGGATGCAAACCGCCTCGCGGATGCCGCTGAGGTCCGACACGGGACCGGGCATAACTTTTTCGGGCATTGCAATAACCTCCTGATAAGTAACTGAGTGAAGGGGCGGTCCCTTCATTCCAGTGTATGCGCAGGAGCTCAAGAGGTGAAAGAGGCGCCCGGCGGGCGGCCTCTGCCCGGACCCGTTCACAGCGAAGGAACGCGCAGTTCCCGCCCTTCTCCATTACACCGCTATCCAGTGCGCCGCTCTCCGCCGCTGTCCCTCCGGATTGCAGGGGAACTCCGGGAAGCAATCCCGCCCGGCCATGATTCCCCCGGCTTTGACGCTCACTCATATTTCAGCGTGCTGACCTTGGGGGAAATCAGACAGATATAGCTTTTCCCCTGTCCCAGTGTCAGAGGCGTCCCATCCTCCAGGGTATAGACAAAGGGGCTGTTCCGGTCTTCCCGGCTCCATCGAATCGCCGCGGCCTTTCCACCGCAGAAGAAGGTCCCCTTCCCCTCCCCCACGGTTTTCACCCGCTGGCGCGCCTCGCTGTCAATGACGAAAATGGAGGTCTCCAGAACCAGCACATTGGTGGCCGCCACCTGCATGCCTGTGGCGGCGTCCACATGGTTTTCGCCATACTGGCCCGCCAGATACTGGCCCGCGGCAGGCTCATAGTCAAAGGTTCCGGTCTTGTATGTGGAAAAGCGCAGTGTAATGTGTTCCGCCCTCTCGCCGCCGGCAGGGGTTCCGTCCTGGGCAAAGCGCAGGGCCTCTTCCCATCCGTCCCGGTGCTCCGTGTCAAAGCGGCCCTGGCCCAGATAGGCCTGTATGTTCTCACCGGAAGTAATCAGACTGTGCTCATAGCCATTGTTCCTCTGCCGGTCCCGATCCCGCCAGAAAATTTCCGCGTCGCTGCCGCCCCGGACGCCGTCCATGTTGTCCACCTTCCAGCTGTATATATCGGAATAGGCCTCCTGGCTGCCGCCGGCGTGGACCAGCAGGGCGTCGTGCCCCAGGGCCAGTTCAATGTAATAGGGCCGGGTGGACCGGATACTGCCCAGGGTTCCTATGCCGTCCATGGTCTGATAGAGACCCAGCATCCGGGTGATGCCCCCCTCGGCGGTGACCTCATAGATGATGTCCGCCTGGGAGATGCCCAGCTGGGGCTGAGCCGCCTTCAGGTTGTTCAGCATCACCGCCACCGGGCGCTTCTTCTCGTCCTCCGGCTCCATGGGCAGACCGGTCAGGGGGTTGGTCCCCGCCGGGACATAAGGAGGCTCCGGCTCGGGTTCCGGTTCGGGCTCCGGATTCTCCACAGGGGTCTGGACCGGCGGCTCCTCCGTCTCCTTTTTGCCGCAGCCCGAGAGAGAGAGCAGCATGGCCGCCGCCAGCCAAAACGCAAGCATCCTTGTCTTCATGTTCCCCCGCCTTTCAAAGGTTTTTTCCTATCATAGCAATCTACGGAAGGAACGTCAAGGTGCTTTCTCCCAAATTTCGACAAAGCTCACAAAAACGCAGGGCAGCAGCATTTGAAAATAATTATGCGGAAGTTCGAAGCGGGGGTTGAATTTTTATGCAGATGCTTCATCTAATTAAAGCGTCTGTGTCAGATTTTACATTAAAAATGATTCGGTTACTTCCTGGTTTTCAAGTATTCTCAAATCCTGAATTTCATAGGAATTTTCAAAATTACGGGAAAGCGGCCGCCGTCTTCGGCGGCCCCTGGCCGGCCCGCCTGTCGGGAATTATGATGTTTGCTATAAATGCTGTTGCCCTGACAAAAACGCCTCCGGACTTGTGTTTTCGTCCGGAGGGATGTATAATGGGAAAAAAACAAGCGAGGTGCCCGCTATGCCCGGTTTCATTCAGGACAAGCTGGAAATTAAGTTTCTGATTCTCTACATCACCGCCCGGGTCATTGAGCCCATTCCCTTTGACACCGTGCTGGACCTGACCCTCTGCGATGATGCCATCGACTATTTTGACTTCTCCGACTGTCTGGCCGATCTGGTCCGCACGGAGCATCTCACCCTTGAAAACGACCTCTACGCTATCACCAGCAAGGGCCGGCGGAACAGCCAGATCTGCGAGTCCAGCCTGCCCTATTCCGTGCGGCTGCGCTGCGACCGGAACCTATCGGAGTGGAACCGGCGGCTCCGGCGGAAAAACCAGGTCCGGGCCTCCACGGAAAAGCGGCCCAACGGGACCTATACGGTCAGGCTGGCCCTGGACGACGACATGGGCAGCGTCATGGATCTGCGGCTCATGGTCGTTCGGGAGGACATGGCCAAGGTGCTGGCGGAAAAGTTCCGGAAAGCGCCGGAAAAGCTCTATGGAGCTCTCATTCAGGTTTTGCTGAAAGAGGAAGAATGAAAAGCGGAAAGGACTCAGCCCCCGGCTGAGCCCTTTCTTTTTTACCCTCTGTCTTTCGATCTGCTGTTTTCTTTTCTACCGGACCACCACGTTTTCCTCTCCCAGGATGTCCCGCGCCTCCTGAACCAGGGCCTTGTGGAGCAGCACCCGTGTGACATAGATTTTCCGGGTGTCCGCCATGCGCATTTTCACCGGCGTCGTACCGGGAAACATGGAAAACACCAGCTTCATGTGACGGAGAGAGGGGTGCTCCAGGGACGGGAATTTCAGAAACAGAACCTCTCCCGCCTCCTGCCGGTCCGGCTTCGCCGCCCGCACCGGTTCCGGCAGACCGGCTTCGGCATTGGCCAGAGGATAGGCCGTGTCGCACATCAGCTGCGGGGCCTTCTCATCACGGACGGAAAGACGGCCCTTTGCCGTAATGGCCTCCCCCTCCCGCAGATAGGAGCCGCAGATGTCCAAGGTCCGGCTGAAGCACAGCATTTCTATGGAGCCGGTTTCGTCCTCCAGGGTGACATAGGCCATCAGTGTGTTGCTCCTGGTGGTCTTGGTTTTGCTGGAGGCCACAACCCCCGCCAGGGTGACCTGCTGGCCATCGGCAAAGCGGCTGGGCCCGTTCTCCTGAGCCAGGTCCTGGGTGATGGCCCCCACAGCGGGGATTTGAAGACGGCGGACAATGTCCCGGTAGGCGTCCATGGGGTGTCCGGAGAGATAGAGCCCCGTAGCCCCCTTCTCCATGCTCAGCAGCTCCTGGGTGGTAAACTCCGGGATATCCGGAAGAGGCGCTTCCTCCGTCTGTGTCCCGCCATCCTCCGCGGCCATGGAAAAGAAGTCCATCTGGCCCTCCAGATTCTGGCGCTGCCGGTCGGCGGCGGCGTCCAGCACGGTTTCATAGACCCGCAGCAGCTGGGAGCGGCGTGCGCCGGAGGCGTCGAAGGCGCCGGAGCGGATCAGGTTTTCCAGGGCCCGCTTGTTGACGTCGCTGCCGGTCATGCGGCGGCAGAAGTCATGGAGAGAGGTAAAGGGCCCCTTCTCCTCCCGCTCCCTCATCACTGTCTGTATGAAGCCCCGGCCAATGTTCTTGATGGCGGCCAGACCAAAACGGATTCCGTCCGCCTCGACGGTGAAACGGTCGGTGGAGCAGTTGATGTCCGGCGGCAGCAGAGGGATGCCGCTGTCCCGGCACTCTTTGATATACACCTTGATTTTGTCGGTGTTGTTCAGTACCGACGTCAGCAGTGCTGCGATATATTCCCGGGGGAAATGGCACTTGAACCAGGCCGTCTGATAGGCCAGCACCGCATAGGAAACGGCGTGGGCCTTGTTGAAGGCGTACTCGGCAAAATCGTAGATTTTATCATAGATAATCTGGGCTGTCTTCTCCGGAACCCCTCTCGCCACACAGCCTGTAATGCTTCTCTCCCTGTCACCGTGGAGGAAGGCCTCCCGCTCGCTCTCAATCTCCTCCACGTGCTTTTTGCTCATGGCCCGGCGCACCATGTCTGCCTGGCCCAGGGAGTAGCCCGCCAGCTCCTGAAAGATTTTAATGACCTGCTCCTGATAGACGATGCAGCCATAGGTGTTGGAGAGGATGGGTTCCAGCAGCGGGTGATCGTAACGGACCTTCTCCGGATTTTTGGCGCTCTCCAGAAACTGGGGGATGGAATCCATGGGGCCGGGGCGGAACAGGGCAATGATGGCGGTGATGTCCTCGATGCTCCGGGGCCTCAGGCGGGTGCAGAGGTCCGTCATGCCCCCGGATTCCATCTGAAACACGCCGGAGGTTTTTCCTGCGGAAAGCATGGCGTAGGTGTCCGGGTCGTTCTCCGGGATGTCCTCCAGGCGGAAGTCCGGGCGCTCCTTCTGGAGCATCTTCACCGCGTCGTCCAGCACCGTCAGATTCCGCAGGCCAAGGAAGTCCATCTTCAAGAGTCCCAGCTTCTCCAGTGTGTCCTTTTCATACTGGCAGACCACGGTGTCGTCGTTTTTAGACAGGGGCACATACTCGACCACAGGCAGCTTGGTAATCACCACGCCGGCGGCGTGGGTAGAGGCGTTCCGGGGCATTCCCTCCAGCTTTTTGGCGGTGTCAATCAGCCGGGCCACGTCGGGGTCGGACTCGCACATATCCCGAAGAGGCTTGGAGAGGGTCAGGGCACGCTCCAGCGTGATGGGTTTGTTGCCGTCCCGCTGGGGAATCTGCTTGGCGATGGCGTCCACGTCGGCATAGGACAGCCCCATCACCCGTCCCACGTCCCGCACCGCCGCCCGTGCCGCCATGGTGCCGAAGGTGACGATCTGAGCCACCCGGTCGGCGCCGTATTTCCGGCGGACGTAGTCAATCACCTCGTCCCGGCGGGTATCGGCAAAGTCCATGTCGATATCCGGCATGCTCACACGCTCCGGGTTCAGGAAGCGCTCGAAATAGAGATCGTACTTCTCCGGGTCCACGTCGGTGATGCGGAGACAGTAGCTCACTACGCTGCCTGCCGCGCTGCCCCGGCCCGGGCCCACGGGGATGTCCACCCCTTTGGCGTAGCGCACAAAGTCGGAGACAATCAGGAAATAGTCCGTGAAGCCCATCCGGCGGATCATGTCCAGCTCGTAGTCCAGCTGGCCCCGGTGGCTCTCGTCGTCTCCGTAGCGCTCCCGGTAGCCCTCGTCGCAGAGCTTTTTCAGGTAGCTGAAGCTGTCATACCCCTCCGGCAGCTGGAATTCCGGCAGGTGGTATTTGCCGAACACGAATTCTTTCCGGCACATCTCCGCGATTTTGACTGTGTTTTCCAGGGCCCCCTCATAGCCGCCGAACAGCGCTTCCATCTCCGCCTCGCTGCGGAGGTAAAAATTCCGGGGCTCGTAGCGCATCCGGTTCTCATCGTCCAGGGTCTTTCCGGTCTGGATGCAGAGGAGAACATCGTGGGTCTCCGCGTCCTCCTTCCGGAGATAGTGGGCGTCGTTGGTGCAGACCATGGGCAGGCCCGTCTCCTGATGGAGCCGCAGGATGCCCTGATTCACCGTCCGCTGTTCCCGGATGCCGTGGTCCTGGAGCTCCAGGTAAAAACGGTCCGGGCCGAACAGCTCCCCCATCTCCACCGCGTAGGCCCTGGCGGCGTCATACTCCCCGTTCCGGAGCCGCCGGGGAATCTCACCTGCCAGACAGGCCGACAGGGCAATCAGACCCTCGTGGTGCTCCCGCAGAAGCGCCTGGTCAATCCGGGGACGGATATAGTGCCCCTCGGTCCAGGCCGCAGAGACCAGGAAGGAGAGATTCCGGTAGCCCGTCTCGTTCTCGCAGAGCAGCACCAGATGCCGGCTCTCGGAGTCGAACTCATGCTCTTTCTGGAGACGGGAGCGGCCCTGGGGCGTCACATAGACTTCACAGCCGATGATAGGCTTGACGCCTGCGTCCTTACAGGCCTTATAGAATTCCACAGCGCCGTACATGACGCCGTGGTCCGTAATGGCACAGGCCGTCTGTCCCATCTCCTTGACAACACTGGGCAGCTCCTTGATGCGGCAGGCGCCGTCCAGCAGACTGTATTCCGTGTGGACGTGCAGATGGACGAAGGCCATGGTCTCTCACCCTTTCTTACTCTTTCTTGCTCTCTCTTGTTCTATTTCTTCGGCGCTCCCCCCGCCCGGAGGCGCAGCAGGGCCTTGACGTCCTCCAGCACCTCCGGAGAGGTCAGGTCCATCATCAGCCAGCGGCCCATCTTCGACGAGGCTGTACGCCGGTACAGGGTCCGGGTCGCCTCCGTACAGGTCAGAAGCACACCTTCCGCCGCCGCCTCGTCCTTGGGGGCCACGGAGACCATGGCCGTCACGTAGCCCGGGCGGAGGTACACGGTGGTCAGGGCCTTGCTCCCCCTTTTGAATTTCACGTTCCACCCCGGTTCCAGACCGCAGCGGCTGTACTCCATCCGGGGTTCTGCGCCGTAGGCTTCTTTCAGATAAGCCCGCAGCGACTGCCAGAGGGGGCTGTCTGCATAGCGGTCCAGCTCTTCCAGTGAGGGCTGCCTGTCCATGGGAAACAGCTGGGCCCAGTTTGTCGTGTTCGTCATAAATGGCAATTCTCCTTATCATATTTGCCGTCCGTGTTCCCGGCAATGGCGGCTTCCCAGCGGAGGCAGACAATGCCTGTCCATCCGGGCAAGCGCAGGCCCCTTTTTACCCATAAAGTAACTTCGGCTTACAGCAATTGCGGCGTCATGGGTTTGGGGTCAAAGCTCTTCCGCCAGCTCCACCAGCTTCCGCAGCCGGTGGTTCAGGCAGGACTTCGTCACCGGCGGGTCAAACTCCTCCGCCAGCTCGGAAAGGGTCAGCTCCGGATACTCCAGCCGCAGAGCCGCCGTCTGCTGGAGCTTGTCCGGCAGCTCTATCAGGCGGCCCGCCGCCTGGAGCTTCCGGATGGCCTCCCCCTGGCTCCGGGCGGCCTCCACTGCCTTGTCCAGGTTGGCGCTGTCGCAGTTCAGGCGGCGGTTCACATCGTTCCGCAGGTCCTTTTCCAGCTTGGCGGACATCAGCTTCATGGCCGCCACCGGCGCGCCGATGAGGGTCAGAAAGTCCTCAATCTGGTGGCTCTGCTTGAAATAGGTCACGAAGCTGCCATTCCGGCTCATGCCCTTGGACTGATAGCCGCTTTCCCGCAGCAGCGCTCCCAGCTCCCGGCTGGCCTGCAAATGGGAGCTGGTGAGCTCCAGATGATAGTGCTTCAGGGGGTCCGTTACGCTGCCCCCGGCAAAAAAACAGCCCCGCAGAAACGCGGCCCGGCAGCAGTCCTCCTCCACCATGGCGAAGTTGATATGCAGAGCCAGGTTCTGCCGGGGCTCGTAGCCCAGGAGGTTAATTATGTGGTCCAGCTTTTTTTGTGAGTGAATCTGAAAGACCATCTTGCCGCCGGGCTCCCCGCCGGAGGGCTCCGGCCGGCGGTCAAAGCGGATGTCAAAGGCCCGCTGGAAAAGCCTGGGTAGCCGGGCGGCCAGATTCTCGTTGGCTGTGATGATGCGGACCTCCGAGGCGCTGAAGGTGTGGCAGTAGAGCAGGATTCCGTAAGCCTCTGCCCTGGCACAGCAGAGCTTCTGCACCGGCAGGCGGCAGAGCTCATTTTTCGTGTCGAAAGAAAAAGACATCTCGCGGCTCCTTTTCGGCGGCGCTATGTAGCGCGCCAGCCGACCTCCTTGGCTATTCTTTTAATCTGTTTGATAAACCGGTTGTTCCGGTACTCCTCCGGAATATCACGGCTGGCTGTGGCAGCCCAGCGGTAAATCAGCTCAATGCTTCCATAATTTCTCTCAAACAGCCGGGCGTACATCAGGCAGTTTTCTTTTGTCGGCGCGTCCTTCAAAATCACACGAAGCTCCTCGTCCTTCCACTTCTTTCTGTGGTTTCGGTGCGTCAGCGTCTGGTGATACTCAATCTGATGGTCTATCAGAGTCTTTTTGACCATCCTGACCTTTTTCTCCTCGGTCAGACCCTCCACGTCCTGATTCAGCAGCTCCCACAGCATCAGCCTGTATTCCGATCTTGTCATCCGGCGTCTCCTTTCTGTTTCCTGCGGCGTCCGTCCGCTTAACGGGCGCCTCTCTTCCGCTCCACCCGGAAGGCGTCCCCGCCTCCGGGTCCGCCGGCAATGCGGACGCTCCGCTCCGCGTGGAGCAGAATCAGCTCCCGGGCCAGGTGCTCCGGATGGTGGCGGACGAAGCCGTCTTCCACCATGGCAATGGGGCGGCTCACCAGCTCCACCCCCAGGGCGGCGCAGCGGTCCGTGTCATAGCGCAGCATCTCCGCCCCCTCCTCGGCATAGCGGGCGGCCACGGCCCTGGGAATGGGAGAGGAGTTCACCAGACACACGTCAAAGAGGTGGTCCGCCGAGTGCTTGAAAATGGCGGCAATGTGGTCCGAAGCCGTATAGCCCTCCGTCTCCCCCTCCTGGGTCATGACGTTGCAGACGTAGACCTTCAGAGCCGGGGAGTTTTGGATCGCCTCCACGATGCCGTCCACCAGCAGATTGGGAATGATGCTGGTGTACAGGCTGCCGGGCCCCAGGAGAATCATATCCGCCCCGGCAATCGCGGCCAGGGCCTCCGGCAGGGGTCTGGGCCGCTCCGGAAGCAGCCGGACTTGAGTGATGCGGCAGTCCTCTTTTTTCTTGCAGTAAAAAATCTTCGACTCCCCTACCACCGACGCGCCGTTCTCAAACTCCGCCTCCAGCCGAACATCGGCAGTGGTCACAGGCAGAACCCGGCCGGTGATAGCTAGGACCTCGCTCATGCGGCGCACCGCCGTGTCAAAGCTGGGGGAAATGCCGTTCAGAGCCGCCAGGAAGAGGTTCCCGAAGCTCTGCCCCGCCAGACTT
Organism: Oscillospiraceae bacterium; assembly: GCA_910575505.1. Taxonomy (GTDB): domain Bacteria; phylum Bacillota; class Clostridia; order Oscillospirales; family Oscillospiraceae; genus Oscillibacter. The sequence continues at coordinate 59,005 of CAJTFK010000013.1, read as the reverse complement.
CCCTCGGGAAAGCGGTAGTCGATGAGCTCGCTCAGCAGGGGTTCCGTGTTGGCCAAGGCCAGGAGACAGTTCCGGATATCGCCGGGGGGCGGCATCCCCAGGTCCTGGCGCAAAGCGCCGGAGCCGCCGCCGTCGTCCGCCACCGTGACGATGGCGGAGAGATTCTCCGTGTACTCCTTCAGTCCCCGCAGCATGTTGGACAGGCCGTGTCCGCCGCCGATGGCGGCAATTTTCGGTCCTCGGTTTCGGGGAACCCGATAGGGCTTCATTTCCATGTCTTCCCTCCCCGGCTCAAACGGACCGTTCCATGTCCCGGTGATGCTCCGCCGTCTGATAGCCCAGACTGCGGATGTACTCCGCCAGCGCGTGGGCCACCGCCACGGAGCGGTGATGCCCGCCGGTGCAGCCCACGCCGATGAAGAGGCCGGTCTTTCCCTCCTCTGCATAGAGGGGCAGTGTAAAGGCAAGCAGGTCCCGCAGGCGGTTCAGAAAGTCCTGGGTCTGGGGAAAGCTGAACACATAGTCGGCCACAGGCTTGTCCAACCCCGTCTGATGTCGCAGATCCTCTATATAAAAGGGGTTTGGCATAAACCGCACGTCAAAAACCAGGTCCGCCTCCAGAGGCAAGCCGTACTTAAACCCGAAGGAGGCCACATTTACCGCCATGCCCCCCTTCTCCTTCTCGCCTCCGAAAATGCCCAGCAGCTCCTGCCGGAGCTTGCCAGTGGAGAGGCGGGTGGTGTCTATGACGAGGTCCGCCCGTTCCTTCACCGGCTCCATCAGCGTCCGTTCCTGGGCCACCGCCTCCTCCAGGGAATCCGTGGACTCCCGTAGGGGATGGCGGCGGCGGGTCTCCTTGTAGCGCTTGATAATGGTGTCCGGCGCCGCCTCCAGAAACAGCATCCGGCAGACGCAATTCTGCATTGCCTTCAGCTTTTCCAGTACGGAAAAGAGCTCGGAAAAGGAGTCCGCCGTCCGCACATCGTACACCAGGGCCACCCGGGCGTAGCGTCCCCCGCCGCCGGCGCAAAATTCCGCGAATTTCAGAATCATGGCGGCGGGCATATTGTCCACAATATAAAAGCCGATGTCCTCCAGAAAAGAGGCGGCCTTGCTCTTGCCGCCGCCGGAGAGGCCTGAGATAATGAGAATTTCCATAGATAGCAGCTCCTAATCCACAAACTTGACCTCCGGCTCCAGCCGGACGCCGGTTTTCTCAAAGACCTGCGCCTGCACCTGCCGGATCAGCTCCCTCACGTCGGCCGAGGTGGCTCCGCCCCGGTTGATGACAAACCCTGCGTGCTTTTCAGATACCTGGGCCCCGCCGGCCCTCAGCCCCTTCAGGCCGCACTGGTCAATGAGGGTTCCGGCGAAGCCGCCTTGGGGCCGCTTGAAGGTGCTGCCGGCACTGGGCCACTCCAGAGGCTGGCTGGCCTTCCGGCGGGCCATCAGGGAGCGCTGCGTCTCCCGGATGGACTCCGGGTCCCCGGGGGACAGGCGGAACACGGCGGAGAGCACCACGGCCTCCGGGTGCTCCGTGAGAAAGCTCCGTCTGTAACCGAAAGCCAGCGCCTCCCCTGTCAGAACCCTTACGCCCTCTTCCGGGAACAGCGCAGACACGCTGGAGACCACCTGTTTCATCTCCCCGCCGTAGGCCCCGGCGTTCATGCACACGCCGCCGCCCACCGTACCCGGGATGCCGTGGACAAATTCCAGACCTGTCAGGCCCTGCTTACAGGCGAAGTCCGCCAGCCGGGCCAGGGAAACGCCGGACTCCGCCAGAAGCGTACCGGACTCCGCCCCCATTTCCAGACGGCTGAGGCCGGAGGTTATAATCACCAGCCGGTCCAGCCCCTGGTCGGGGGCCAGGAGATTGGTCCCGCTGCCCATCACAAAGGGCCGGGCTCCGCAGTCCTCCGCCAGGGACAGCAGCAGCACCAGCTGTTCCCCGCTCCGGGGAAAGGCCATCCGCCGGGCCGGGCCGCCGGTGCGGAAGGAGGTGTGTTTTGCCATGGGCTCCTCCCGAAGAAGCGCCACGTCCGGCAGATATGCCGCAGCCTTGTTGTCAAACGCCGTTACCCAGTCCATGCAAGGGGCCTCCTGTTATCATAAAATCGCAGACATTAGAACCTGTAATCATAGCCGGGGGATGCTGGATGGGCGAGGATTTTTCCTGTCAGACAAGGAGGTTTTCAGCGGCAATCCTGACGGATTGCAAGGGAAACCCACGCGGTATGGCGGGAAAAAGGCCGTCCAGACAGCGTTTATTGGTTGTGAATACAGGTTCTTACAGCACGCGGGGCAAAAAGGCCGCGCCGATGATGCCGGCGTCGTTGCCCAGCTCCGCCGGAAGGATACGGGTCACCCGTCCGCCGTGGCGGGAAAAACTCTCCCGGCCCACCGCCTCCCGCAGAGGCTCCATCAGCAGATGTGCGGGCGCCGCCGCCACGCCGCCGCCAATGGCCACCACCTCAGGCCGCAGGATATTGATAAGGCTGGCCGTTCCGCAGGCCAGATTTTCCACGTACTCCCGGCACACTGCCAGTGCCGTTTCGTCGCCGGCCTCCGCCGCCTGGAAGGCCGTCCGGCCCTCCACGCCGCCCTGGGCGGCACAGGTATGGAGGGCGCTCTCGGGGTGGGCCTCCATGGCCCGCTTCGTCAGCTGAATCAGTCCGGTGGCGGAGGCATAGCGCTCCCAGCAGCCCAGGCGGCCGCAGTTGCAGGGCTCGCCGCCCTGCCGCATGACCATGTGGCCCGCCTCGCTGGAGGCCACGCCGCCCCGCAGCTTCCCGTTTAAAATCAGTCCTGCGCCTACGCCGGTGCCCAGGGTGACGATGGCAAAATCCTCCGTCCCCTTGCCTGCGCCGCAGAAGAACTCGCCCACGGCGGCGCAGTCTGCGTCGTTGCCCAGCAGCAGAGGCAAATCCAGATGACGGCGGAACAGAGTCTCCAGCGGCACGTCCTTCATGGGAATATTGGTGGTGAACAGCACGCCGCCGCCGTCCACTGCGCCGGGCAACCCCACGCCTACGGACTGCACGCCCTCCCCCATCACTGTCTTCGCCAGCGCCGCCAGGGTTTCAGCAAACTGTTCAGGGCTCCGGAAATCCAGGGGAATCCGCTCTGCCTTCAGGATATGGCCCTCTCCGTCCACAAGGCCGGCCTTCAGGTTGGTGCCGCCTACGTCAATCCCGATATACATGTTCCGTCCTCCTCACAATTTTCCGTCCGCCCGGGCGTCCACCTTCTGGGCCAGCTCCTGGGCCGCATTATAGCCAAACTTCCTGTGGCGGTTGTTCATGGCAGCCACCTCTACGATGCTGGCCAGATTTCGGCCCGGCCGGACCGGAATGGTGACAATCGGCACCTGCACATCCAGAATGTCAATGAAATGGTCCTCAATGCCCAGCCGGTCATAGAACTTGGTGCTGTCCCAGGGCTCGAAGTGAACCACCATGTCCAGCTTGGTTTCATTCTTGATGGCCCGGACGCCGAAGAGCTGCCGCACGTTGATGACGCCGATGCCCCGGAGCTCGATGTAATCCCGGATCATCTCCGGGGCAGTGCCCGTCAGCTGGTCGGATACCCGGCGGAGCTCCACTGCGTCGTCGGCCACCAGACGGTGGCCCCGCATAATCAGTTCAATGGCTGCCTCGCTCTTGCCCACGCCGGAATCGCCGGTAATCATAACGCCCTCGCCATAGATATCCAGCAGCACGCCGTGACGGGTAATGCAGGGAGCCAGCACCCTGTTGAGATATTCAATGGTCCGGCTGGTAAAGACCACCGTCTCTTCGTCCGTCCGCAGCAGGGTCCGCTCGTGCTCAATGGCGCTCTCCATACACTCCGGGAAGCAGTCCAGCCCCCGGGCAATGACCAGCGCGGGAATATCATAGAGAAAGAGGTCGTCAAAGCATTTGCGGCGCTGGGCCGAGGTCAAACTCTTTAAAAAAGTAACCTCCATCTTGCCCACCACCTGAAGCCGGCAGGGGTCAAAATAATCAAAAAAGCTGTGAAACTGGAGACCCGGCCGGTTCAGGTCCGGCACCACCAGCCTGGCCGTTTCAAAGTCGCAGCCCCGGTGCAGCACCTCCAAATGAAACAGGGGAATAAACTCTGTAATCTTCAAGCCGTTGTCACTTACTTCACGCATGTTTCCTCACCTTTCCGGCGCGGAGCCGCGCCTGTTCTGTCTGTATTGCCGCGCAGGAAGGGAAACCGGCGCCGCAGACCGGCTGTATGCACCGCCGGAGTCCGCCTGCCTCCAACATGCCCCGTTTCCCGGGGAATGCCCACGCGCCGGCGGACCGCCGACTGAAAACGGCTGTCTGCCGGTTTTCAGCCTCGTTGACCCTATTATATATGAACTCGCCGGATTCCGCAACACCTTCCCGCATTCAGAGGCCGGGAAAAAAACCACGATTTTTAGAAATCTTTTTAAAATTTTTGAAAATTCTTCTTGCTTTTTCTGAATAATTCTGCTATCATAACAGACGTGCTTCTGAAAGTGAGCACAAAAGTATATGCAGCAGGGAGGTGCTATGGATGGCTAAGTGCGAGTATTGCGGCAAAGGTGTGACCTTTGGGATTCAAGTCTCTCACTCTCACCGGCGTTCCAACCGTCCCTGGAAGCCCAACGTGAAACGTGTGAAGGCAATCGTTGACGGTTCCCCGCGCCACGTTTACGTTTGTACCCGGTGCATGCGCTCCGGCAAGGTTACCAGAGCGATTTGAGCCAACAGATCAAATCCCGGACATTATGTCCGGGATTTTTTCCTTTTTCTCTTTCCCCTCCCTGCCTTCAGCGGACACGCGGACACGGAAAACCCTTCGGCCTCACAGGAGGCGGCAGGACGAACCGTATCTGCGTCCGGACCGCCATGACCGGAGCGGTTCCCCTGCGCCGGAACAGAAGAAATGGATCTGCAGTCCGCCCCTGGCTTTGGGACGGACCGCTGTTTCATTGATTCATTCCGACAGACCTGTCAGGACAGGCCCGGACACCGCCGGGGTTTCATTGCTGCCGCGGCAGCGGCTTCCCCAGGATTTAACCGACAAGGGAAATCCCATTACAGCCATGATCTCTCCAGCAGTTCGTCCTTCTTAGCCCGGCCCATCAGCTCCGGAACCACCTCCTTGGGGTCCCTGCCCTGGTAAAGGACCTCATAGGCGCAGCGGCAGACGGGCATTTCAACGTTCTCCCGCTCCGCAAGCTGGTGAATGCTCTCGGCGGCATAGTAGCCCTCTACCACGGCCCCCACCTCGTCCATGGCCTCCCAGGGCGTTTTCCCTTGGCCAATCAGCATTCCGGCCCGGTTGTTGCGGGAGTGCATGGAGGTACAGGTGACAATCAGGTCCCCCATGCCCGCCAGCCCGCCGAAGGTCCGGCGGGTGCCCCCCAGCCGCTCCCCCAGACGGGTGATTTCCGCCATGGCCCGGGTCATCAGCAGGGCCTTGGTGTTATCCTGGAAGCCCAGTCCGGCGCAGATGCCGCAGCTGAGGGCAATCACATTTTTCAATGCCGCCGACAGCTCCACGCCGATGATGTCGTAGCTGGTGTAGACCCGGAAATAGTCGTTCATAAAGGCGTCCTGTACAAAGCGGGCCGCGCCCCGGTCCGGGCAGGCGGACACGCAGCCGGTGGGCAGACGGAGTCCCACCTCCTCTGCATGGGAAGGGCCGGACAGGGCTGCTACTTTACAGGTATAGCCGGTAGCCTCCTGAAGAATCTGGCTCATCCGCAGATGGGTGTCCCGCTCGATGCCCTTGGACACCGACACCAGCACCGTATCCCGTCCGAGATAGGGCGCGGCCATTTCCCCCGTCTTCCGGACGGCGAAGGAGGGCGCGGCACAGACCACCAGCTCTGCCCCCTCCAGACAGCTCTGTTCGCTGGTGATGTTCAGGGCATCCGGCAGGGGCACGCCCTTCAAAAGGGGATTTTCCCGTTTCATGCGCAGGGCCTCCGCCTTGGCGGGGGTCCGGGACCAGAGGGTCACATCGTGTCCGTTGTCACAGAGGACAAGCGCCAGAGCCGTGCCCCAGCCGCCGCTGCCCAATACCACTGTTTTCATGACTGGCCTCCCTCCTTCTTCCGATGCAGGCTGAATTTGTTCTCATTACCCGCCAGCAGCCGTTTGATATTGGCCCGATGCTGCCAGACCACCAGCCCCCCGCAGAGGAAGGCAAGCACTACGACCTGGGGCGCCGGATAGCAGTACCAGCTGATAAAGGGGAAGCTGGCCCCGGCCCACAAAGACCCCAGGGAAACAAAGCGGGTCAGAATCACCAGAATCAAAAAGCCCCCCCAGACCACCAGGGCAATCCGCCAGTCAATCATCAGGGCGATGGCGCCGCCGGAGAGAATCCCCTTGCCCCCCTTGAAGTGGAACATGCAGGGGAACATATGCCCCAGCAGGCAGAACAGGGCCGCGAAGTACTTGCCCAGCACCGGGTCCCCCCTGAACAGCCAGCTCCCCAGCAGCACGGCGATCACCGCCTTCAGCACGTCGCAGAGAATCACCACGAAGGTCAGCCCTCCGCCGAAGGTCCGGTGGAAATTCGTCAGGCCTGCGTTGCCACTGCCGTGGTTCCGGACGTCATCCCGGAGTATATACTTGGACACGATAACCGCTCCGTTGAAACAGCCCAGGAGGTAACACGCCAAGGCGATTCCGCCGTAATACAGGAAATACCACCAAATCCCGATCATACTCAAACCTCCTTATGACACGTGTGAAGTTTTGTGGAAGGAAAGGAACCGTCCGGGAATATACACCGGAGCCGCCGGACGGCCGCCCGGCTCACGGCTCATTGTCCCCCTTCTGCCGGATGGAGATGCGGATGGGGGTCCCCTCCAGGCCGAAGGTATTGCGGATGCAGTTCTCCAGATAGCGCTGATAGGAGAAGTGGAACAGCCGGGAATCGTTGCAGAAGATCACATAGTGAGGCGGCTTGACGCCCACCTGGGTCATATAGTAAATCTTCAGCCGCCGGCCCTTGTCCGTGGGGGGCTGGACTCTGGCCTGGGCGTCGGCCAGCACATCGTTGAGCATGCCCGTGGTGATGCGGGTGGCGGACTGGTTGGACACATAGTCAATCAGCTCAAAGAGACGGTCCACCCGCTGCCCCGTCAGGGCGGAGATGAAGAGGACGGGGGCGTAGGTCATGAAGCTCAGGCCCTCCTGGACCTCCCTGCGCATACGGTCCATGGTCTTGCCGTCCTTCTCCACCAGGTCCCATTTGTTCACTACGATGATGCTGGCCTTTCCCGCCTCGTGGGCCAGGCCCGCCACCTTGGTGTCCTGCTCCGTGACGCCCTCGGTGGCGTCAATCAGAATGAGGCACACGTCCGCCCGGTCAATGGCCATGGTGGCCCGGAGAACGCTGTACCGCTCGATGTTCTCCTCCACCCTGCTCTTCCGGCGGAGGCCCGCCGTGTCAATGAAGACAAATTTGCCCTTGTCGTTTTCAAACCGGGAGTCGATGGCGTCCCGGGTGGTGCCCGCCACGTCGGAGACAATGACCCGGTTCTCTCCCAGAATCCGGTTGACCAGAGAGGATTTGCCGGCGTTGGGCTTGCCGATGACGGCCACCTTGATGGCGTCGTCCTCCTCCTCTTCCTCCTCTTCCGGGGGAAAATACTGCACGCAGGCGTCCAGAAGGTCGCCGGTGCCGTGGCCGTGGACAGCGGAAACCGCGATGGGGTCCCCAAGGCCCAGATTGTAGAACTCATAGAAATCCGGGTCCGGCGCGCCGACGGAGTCCATTTTGTTCACCGCCAGAACGATGGGCTTTCCGCTGCGGAGGAGCAGATTCGCCACCTCCTGGTCCGAGGCGGTGAGGCCGGTGCGGACGTCCGTCAGGAAGACAATCACCGTGGCGGTGTCAATGGCGATCTGGGCCTGATCCCGCATAAACTCCAAAATCAGATTGTCCGTCCGGGGCTCGATGCCGCCGGTGTCCACCAGGGTGAAGCTCCGTCCGTTCCAGTCGGTCTCTCCATAAATGCGGTCCCGGGTGACGCCGGGGGTGTCCTCCACAATGGAGAGGCGTTTTCCGATGAGCTTATTAAACAGCATGGACTTGCCCACATTGGGGCGGCCCACAATCGCGACAATAGGCTTTGCCATTTGCATCCCTCCCAAAGGAGCCTTTCGGCTCCTCCCTTTCACAATTCATTGCGCCCTGTCCGCCGGCGGCGGACCAAAGGCAGCCAGCGTGTCCGCGCCTCTCCCGCTCAGGCAGTCTAAAAGATCCAAAAGGTCGAAAAGAACCGCTTTCGTCCTCAGCTGAGTGACATCCCGCCGGCGGTCCTCTTTTCTGTCTCTATTATAACCGCCTTCCGCCAAAGGCGCAAGGAAAATCTTCCTTTTTGGGAAAACACAGGAAACGCCGCTGGCAAAGGACGGAGCGCCGCGCCTGAAAAGTCACCGAAAAGCTGCCGAAGAAACCGCCGAAGCGGCGGGGAATTCTCCCCGCCGCCGGTGTGGCTCTCTCTTCACTTCCGCTTCACAGGATAGCAGACCTCGGTGACAAACTCATCTGGGTTCCGGGTCTCGTGAGGGGAGACATGATAGATGTTGAAAAACAGCCCCGCGAATTCATAGCCGTTGTCCGCCACCCAGGCGGCCACAGCCTCATTCGCTGCAGCAATCTGATCATAGCTCCCCCGGAAGGTGGCGGAGGCCACCTCCACTGCCGGCACGGTCTTGAACTTCACGCGCTCCGTGTCCGGATAGCGGCCCGTTACGCTTTTCTGAATCTCCACGTCCACGTCGGACTCCCTGTACTCGCCGTCGTGATACACGGCGGTATACTGCACCGGGTCCCCGTCCTGAATGTTCATCCGGGCGGTCTCCTGACAGTAAATGCTCCACAGGTCCCCCTCCCGGTCATAGCCGGGGATGATCTGCCGCACGCTGGCCACCGTGCGTGCGGGAATGGTCTTAACAGTCACATCGTATTTCATCTTTGCTTCATCCTTTCTCAGCCGTTCAATGGCTGTGTCCAGAAGCCGCAGCCGCCGGGCCGCCTCCTCCGCTGCCGTGCGGGCCTCGGCCCGTTGGAGCACCAGACAGCGTTCCAGCGCCGCCGGGTCGTCATAGCACCGCAAAACCTCTGAAATGGCAGTATGTGTAAAGCCCATTTCCTTTAGGGAGCGGATGCGGTTGGCAATGGGCAGCTGCGCTTCGCTGTAGTACCGATAGCCTGTAAAGGAGTCGGTGCGGACGGGCGCCAGCAGGCCCGCCTCGTCGTACTGGCGCAGCAGACGGATGCTGATTCTGGACAGCTTTGAAAATTCACCGATTTTCAGCATGGCATATCCTCCGCAACGTTGCGGGCCCCGTCCGGGGTCCGGATTTTTGAGCTCAGGAACAGCATATACCCTCCTCCGGGGTGAGAGTCAAGAGGAATTTTTGAGGGAGTGTCCCATTCGGAGATTTTATGCAGGGGCCGGGCTTCGCTCCGACTTCCGGGAGCCTGGCCCTTTCAAAAACAGGGCGGGACCGGGCCCGCTCCTTACACCTCATCCTCCTGATCCAGTCAGCACAGGGGGTTATCCGTCAGCGTCTTTGCCGGCGTTTGAAAATGGTATATTCCGGTGCTCGGCTGTGCCGGCAATAAAATGCGTGAGCGGGTACGCCCGATTTTGAAAAAAGATTGTACTCTCATTGATTCTGTGCTATCATCTTCTCTGTCAATCAAGGACAAGGAATTCGAAAAAATCCGGAAAAACGGATATCTGGAGGAAAAACATATGGGAATTTTCGACCGCTTCAGGCGCAGCCGGGATCCGGCCAGGGACCCGGAGCCCGCCGCCGCTCCGAAGGCGGATGCCAAAGCCGTCATTCTTCTGGGCAGAGACGTGGGCTGGCCCGCGGTGCTCCGGCTGATGGAAAACCGGTTTGGCCCCCGTGCCCTGACCGGCAGGGACGGCAGCCATCCCAACGCCCCCGCAGCGCGTATCAGCCTGGAAGGCGTTTCCTTCTTTTGCAGCTATATGGCCATGCCCTACCCGCCCCAGGTCTGCGACCTGTCCGCCATTCAGGAAGGGCTGTTTTCCCCGGAGGAAAAAGAGGCCATTCCGGGCAATCAGGCCTTTCTGGTCCTGGCCCGGCAGGACGGGGGAACCACGCAGGTGGAAACGGTCCGTGCCTGCCGCCTGTTCACCCGGCTTGCCGCCGCCCTGCTGGACACGGAGAGCGCTCTGGGCGTCTATGTCGATTCCCCCGAGCTGCTGGTCAGCCGGCGGGTCTATCTGTACCACGCCGAAATTCTGGAACAGCATTTCCAGGACCTGGAATACTTCCCTGCGCCCCTTTGGGTCTCCATCCGCCACGGGCAGAAGGGGGACCTCCCCTTGACCGGCACATGGGGACTGAAGCAGTTCGGTTTCCCGGAGCTGTGGTTCATCAATCCGGAAGCGGACTGGCCGGAAATCCATCAGAGACTGTATCTGATGTCCATGCTCCAAATCACCGGACGGGAGCTCTACAGGGACGGGGATACCATTCAGTTCACACCGGGAAAGACCTCGGTCTTTCGGGCCCTGAACGGCGCGCTGTGGATTATGGACCAGCGCTGAGAAAAATCCCCCGCCGGAGGGCGGGGGATTTCCTTATTTCTCCAGATAAAGCGGCTGTCCGCCTATGAGCACACAGTCCACCCGCTCCACATTCAGAGGCATCTGAAATTCCAGTGTCAGCCGCAGGTTTGATTCACTTTGGGTGACCCCCAGCACGCAGTCCTCCCGGATGATGAGGGTTCCATCCTCCATGCGGACCGCCAGGCTGCTGATATCCTCCAGCTCCAGGCCCGGTTCCGGGGTATGGAGCTCCATATTCAGCGCCAGCGGCGAAATGGACAGCCGGTCCAGAATCAGAGTCCGGCCGGCGATCCGGCAGACCTGTTCCGGCGTCCCGGTCCGCAGAGCGGCGGGGCGGAAGGTCACGGACATGGACCAATCCCCCGTCAGCTCCGCACTGCCGCCGTGGCAGAAGGCGTCCCGCAGACGGACCTCATACTGTCCGCCCTCCGATAACGCAACGTCGCTGACGGAGAAGACCAGGTAATACTGCCCTTCTTCCAGCTCAGGCCTGTTGACCCAGGAATTGACGCTGAGTCCGCAGCTCACAGGCAGCTCTGTTTCCCCCCACCGCAGCATCCCCCACTCTTTGAAAGAGAGATCGCCGGGACTCTCCATCTGCTCCAGAAAATACCGGTCCTGTATGGTCAGCCGGCCGCAGACCATGGCAAACTGCCCGTCGGACACGGCGTCCAGCAGCTCAAAGCGCAGGCCGTTTCTCTCCGCCGCCGCGGCGTTCAAATCGCCCCCCATACCCAGCAGCTGATCTGTGTCCGCTGCGCCGCCGTAGCGGGCGGCCCAGTCACTTTCCTCAAACATCCGCTGAAACAGTCCCCCGCCTCCCAGGGCATAGCCTGCGGCGGTGCCGGTCAGCAGCGCGGCGATGACCACCACCGCCAGCCATCGGGCGGGACGGCACCGCCAGCCGCAGCCCGTTTCCCGGTTGTCATATCCGTCCAGCAGCAGCCTCATCCGCCGCCTGTGCCGCCGGGAGGGCCGGGGCGCGGGCGGCGCTTCCTCCAGGTCCTGACGAAGGGCCTCCTCCAGAGCGGTTTTCAGCATAGCGTCAAATACAGGCCCGTCCATCCAGATACCCCTCCTTTCTCAGCGCCCGAATCAGCAGCTTTCGTCCCCGGAAAATGCGGCTCTTAACCGCGCTCTCCGAAAGTCCCAGCTCTTCGGCGATGTCCGCCAGGCTCCACTCCGCCACAAAACGAAGCTCCAGAATCCGGCGGTAGCCCTCCGGCATCCTGCGGATCAGGGCCACCAGGGCATAAAACTCCCCGTCCTCGGCTGGAGCGGCCATCCGCTCCTCCAGCTCCCCCAGCTCCATTTCCCGGCTCTCCCTCCGCAAAAGGTCCAGCGCGTTGTTTTTCGTCACCACCAGCAGCCAGGCGGACAGGCGGTCCTCGGGCCGGTCCCGCAGCTCGTTAAAGCAGCGGATCAGCTTTACAAAGGCGTCGTGGACCACATCCTCCGCCCGCGGGCCCGCGCCCAATATGCGGACCGCCTGCCGAAGCATCTGACGCTGATTGTCCCGGTAGAGCCGGGCAAAGCGCTCCCGGTCCGTATTGCTCTCCAGCAGGGTCATACAATATGGAAACAGAGTCTCCGCCCCCTTTCCTTCTCTTGTTATAGAAACGTTTGATGGCAGCCAAAAGTTGCGGCTCCCAAAAAATTTTTTCAGATTTCCAAAATCCAGCCGGGAATAGGGGCTGCCAAAATGGCGGATACTGAGAGAAACGATTTTCTCCCGGAGGAAATGCCTGTGATTACCGCGTTTACCCGTACCATCATCCTTTATTTCCTCATTATGACCGGTCTGCGCCTCATGGGCAAACGGCAAATCGGGGAGCTGGAGCCCGGCGAGCTGGTGCTGACCATGATGATCTCCGATCTGGCCACCGTGCCTATGCAGGATTTCGGCATTCCCCTGCTGGCCGGCGTCATCCCCATTCTGACGCTGCTGGCCCTGTCCATGCTGCTGAGCCAGCTGTCCCTGATAAACCTGCGGTTTCGGGCGCTGGTCTGCGGCACCCCCTCCGTCCTGATCCGCCAGGGGGTTTTGCAGCAATCCGTCATGCGGAAAAACCGCTATACCCTGGACGAGCTTCTGGAGGAGCTCCGGGGCCAGGGGTATTCCGGCATCAGCGAGGTGAAATACGCAATCCTGGAAAACTCCGGGCACCTGTCTGTTCTCCCCTGGTCGCCTCCGCCCAGCGCCGCCCAGATGGGGCTGCAGTCGGAGGAGCCTGTCCTGCCGGTGGTCCTGGTCAACGACGGACGTGTCCTGCGGGGAAATCTGGAGGCCTGCGGCCGGGACGCTGCGTGGCTGGAGGAAACCCTGCGGCGGGAAGGGGCGGACGCGCCCGGGGACGTCTTCCTGCTCACCCTGGACGAAACAGGACAGGTATTCTGCGTGAAAAAGGAGGCGGAAGCATGAAGCGGGCCCTGTTTCTTCCCGCCGCCGTTCTGGGGCTGCTTCTGGCCTTCTCCCTGTGGAACAGCTTCGCCATGTCGGCCCATGTCCAGCGCTGGCAGTCCCAGGTTGACGAGGCAATCCGCCTGGCGGAGGACGGAGACTGGTCCGGCGCCGCCGCCGCCCTGGACGCGGGCTATGCCGACTGGAGCCGGAGGCAGACCTATCTCCACACGGTCACACAGCACGACGCCGTAGACGACGCCGGGGCCATGTACCACCGGGCCATGGCCTTCGCCGCCTGTCAGGAGGACAGCGAATTCCAGGCAGAGGCGGCCGGTCTCCGGGATCAGCTGCGTCTACTGGCGGAAATGGAGCGGTTCAGCGTGAAAAACATTCTCTAGCGGCAGTATAGCACAGCATCCCGGGAATATCAAATCCCAACGGAGCAAAAAAAGCGCGGCCCCTGTTGGGGACCGCGCTTTTCAGGCTTATTCACCGGCTTGAATCCGTTGGATGGGACGGCATTTATCAAACGCCGATGCCGAACAGGCCCATGGTGATGCCATACAGCACAATGGGGAACACCACCAGAGCGATCAGCTTCAGCCCCAGGCCGCAGGTGACCAGATCCTTCATGGTGATCTCGCCGGTACCGTAGGCAATGGCGTTGGGAGGCGTGGCGGGAGGCAGCATAAAGGCGAAGTTGCAGGCCAGCATGGTGGCAATCATCATGGCGAAGGGGCTGACGCCGATGGCGGTGCCCACGCCTGCCAGAACGGGGATGAAAGCCGCAACTACGACGGCGTTGGTGGTCAGCTCTGTCAGCAGGGCGGTGACCAGGCCGACGATGATGCAGATGACCACAGCGTTCATGCCGGCGAGACCGCCCAGCATGTTGGCGACCCAGGTAGCGCAGCCGGCGTCCTTGAAGGCGTTGCCCATGACCATGGAGCCGCCCAGCAGAATCACTGCATTCCAGGGGATGTCGTTGAAGCCGGTTTTCCAGTCGCAGACATTCTCGCCCTCTTTGTAGTTCAGAGGAATGGCCATCACCAGGAACGCACCCAGCATGGCGACGGTCTCATCGGAGGCGAACTTCATGTACTTGCCCCAGACGATGGAGCGGGTGCACCACAGGACCACGCAGATCAGGAAGACGATGGCGGTCCACTTCTCGCCCTTGTTCATGGGGCCGAGAGCTTCATACTGCTTGTGGGCTTCGGAGATGTCCACAGCCTCCATCTTGTCCACCTTGAAGAACTTCACCATGTAGATCCACATCAGGGGGATCAGGATAACGGTGAAGGGCAGGCCGATTTTCAGCCAGTCCACAAAGTTAATATCAACGCCGATGGTCTCGGCAATCAATCCGATCCCTGTGGGGTTCGTCGTGGTGCCGATGGTGGTCGACATGCCGCCGATTGTTGCGGCATAGGGGATGGACAGCAGCATTGCCTTCTTCAAAGAACTCTTGTCCTCGTCCAGGGTAGAGGCGATGGACATGGCAATGGGGAGCATCATGACGGTGGCGGCGGTATTGCTCATCCACATGGAGACAAACGCCACGGCGATGATGAAGCCCAGAATCAGGGTTGTGGGCTTCTTGCCTACCTTGCTGACGATGCCCAGGGCCAGACGCTTATGCAGGCCGTGCTTGACCATGGAGCCGGACAGGAATCCCACGCCCACCAGCAGATAGCAGGTCTGATAGGCATAGTGGCGGAACAGCTGGATGCCGTTCTCGCCCTTGGCGCCGGTAATGGCCATCAGAGGGAACAGCAGAATCGGAAGCAGCGCGGTAAAGGGAATCGGCATGGCCTCTGTAATCCAGAAAACCACCATCAGAACTGTTACTGCCAGCACTCTCTGAGCCAGCTCCGGGGGCGCTCCCTCAGGAACAACCGCCGCCAGGCCTGCGGGGGTAGGCATGAAGCCGATGATCAGCATCAGCACAATACCTGCGATGAAGCCGATCTTGCGAATTGGATACTTACCCATCAATTTCTCCTCCTATTATTTTGTGTGCGCCGACGGATGGGGCGCTGTGCCGGCTGCCTCGCCGCTCACCGGCACGAAAAAAATAGAAGCAAAAACAATGCCAAACATCCGCTTCCTCCTGACTAAAATCTTTAGATATATTGATGGAAAATATGGACAATTTTTGAACAGCTGCGAAAAAAGACGACTCCGCTTCCTCAAGCTTTTCAGAATGTTGCATGAATGTAACATATTTTGTTTTATAGCGTTTCGTGATGTAACATCAATCTCAAAACTATGCAACGTTTTCAGCGTGTGATTCCATATTTCTTCATTTTTCTCCAGAGCGTCTGACGGCTGCATCCCAGACTCCGGGCGGCCTCCTCCAGAGAGGCCGGGAAGGCCTCCAGCGCCTCCCGAATGGCGGCCCGCTCCCGGTCCTCCCGGGTCCTGGGCCCTCCTGCCGGCTCCGTCTCGGGGACGGGGGCCCGGCGGCACAGCAGTCCCTGCCGGCTGTCCCGGATATCCACGTGGCTCCGGAGCAGAATGTGTGTCCGCTCCACAAAGTTCTGTAATTCCCGGATGTTGCCGTACCAGGGGTAATC
Organism: Oscillospiraceae bacterium; assembly: GCA_910575505.1. Lineage (GTDB taxonomy): Bacteria > Bacillota > Clostridia > Oscillospirales > Oscillospiraceae > Oscillibacter. The sequence continues at coordinate 43,413 of CAJTFK010000013.1, read as the reverse complement.
CCCCACCTGGTCCAGCAGCTCCAGAAACCGGGCCTGTATGGTCGGGTCCTCTCCGTCCTGCATCTGCCGGAACAGATGGAGTCCCAGGATGCGTGCGTCGCTCTCACGCGCCCGCAGAGGCGGCAGCTCCAGGTCCAGCACGTCCAGGCGGTAATAGAGGTCCTGGCGGAAGCTTCCGCCGGCGACGTCCTGGGGCAGATCCCGGTTGGTGGCGGTGATGATGCGCACGTCCACAGGAATCACCCGGTCGCCGCCTACCCGGCGGATTTCCTTCTCCTGGAGCACCCGCAGCAGCTCCACCTGTGTCTCCCTAGGGATATCGCCGATTTCGTCCAGAAAGATGGTGCCGCCGTGGGCCAGCTCAAAAAGACCCTCCCGGCCTCCCCTGGAGGCCCCGGTGAAGGCCCCGGCCTCATAGCCGAAGAGCTCGCTTTCCAGCAGACTGCTGTTGACGGCGGCGCAGTTCAGCGCCACAAAGGGACCGTCCCGCCGGGCGCTGGCGTTGTGGATGCTCTGGGCAAAGAGCTCCTTGCCGGTGCCGGTCTCGCCGTGAATCAGCACCGCCGCCTGAGAAGCCGCATAGCTCTGGGCCACGGCCACGGCCTTTTTGATGGCGGAGGACTCCCCCAGGATATCCGAAAAGAAATACTTGGCCACCAAACCCTTTTCATGGAGTTTGAGACGGATTTTCTGCTCCGCGCTCTGGAGCTGCCGGACGTCCTGGAAGGTGGCCACCGCACCGTGTATCTGGCCGTTGACCTCGATGGGAATCCGGTTGGTATTGGACATGGTCTGGTGAATTTTCATGATCTGGTTCACCTGTTTTTTCCCGCTGCGCAGCACCTCCGGCAGCCGGGTATTGGGCAGCACCTGGTCCACCGGCTTCCCGATGACATCCTCGGCCCGGCAGCCCATTATACGCTCCGCCACGGGGTTCATCACCTGAACCCGGCCCTCCTCGTCAATGGACAAAATCGCGTCATGGGTGAAATCCAGAACCGCCTGATAGGTCTCCATCCGGATTTTCAGCGCCCGCTGCTTCTCTTCCTCCTCCCGCTGGAGGCGGCGGATCTGGTCCGCCACTTCCAGCGCGTTGACGATGGACTCCTCGGAATTTTCCAGGATTACATGAGGCAGCCCCCGTTCCAGGGCGGACTGGGCGGTCCACGCGCCGCCGATGCTGTACACCGCCCCGTCCCGCAGGGCCTGCTCCACGCAGTCATCGCAGTCCTCGGCGGTTCTGAAAATATAATTTTTCACCTGGATATCCACCAGCTCAAACAGCCGCTGAAGCTCCTCCCCCATAGGGTCATAGGAAAACACCGCCACCAGGCCGGGGGTATGCAGCCCCCGCATACGCAGAGTCTGGAGATAGTCAATCAGCGTATTGTTCAGGCTGACCACCTTCAAATCCGTGGTTTCCTTCACAATCTGGGCGGAGCCCTTCCGGGAGACGATGATGCGGGCCCCCTTCTCCCCCAGTCCTTTGGCGCAATTCATGATATTCTTTCGTCCATAGGGGCTGAGGACCACGTCCATCGCCTCCCAGCCCCGGGCGGCGATGATGCCCCGGGCCTTTTCCGCCAGCTGCCGGGTAGGGGCCAGCATGCAGATCTCCTGCACACAGTCCAGCTTCTCCCAATCCAGTTCCATCCCTTTCACCTGCCAGTCCTGACTTGTTCCGGCCTGTTGCTCCTCCGGCCGGAATTGTTTTTTATTACTTCTGAACTGAGAGGTCGGAAGTAATATCTGCCATGTTTTGCTTGCCGTCTGCGGCAGCAAGCAAAACGGCTTTAATCAAATGTGTTATTTCCGAATTTTTAATTCGGGAATACCATTATAGCACATTCCGGCCGGAACGGAAACCCTTTGTTTCCCTTCTTCCGCCGCTCCGCCTTGCCGGAGGAACCGGCGGCAAAATCCTGTCCCCCTGTGAAAACGCCCGCCTGCGGTAAACAGGCGGGCGTTTTTATGGAGAGCAAACTTCCTTTATGCCGGTTCCGGAGCCCCGGGGCACAGCAGTGCCATGTGGCTGACGATGGAGGCGTGGACGTCCTCCCGGATCAGGCTGACCGCCTCCATCAGCCTGCCGGCGTCAATACCGGTCTCAATGCCCATCTGGGTCATCATGTTCAGTACGTCTTCGGTGGCCACGTTGCCCGCTGCGCCGGGGGCGAAGGGGCAGCCGCCCAGACCGCCGGCGGCGGACTCAAACTTATGGATGCCCACCTGCATCGCCGCCACGGTGTTGGCCAGAGCCAGCCCCCGGGTATCGTGGAGGTGCATGACAAAGCGCTGGGCGCCGAACTGCATCAGCAGCTCCCGCATCAGCTTATAAGTACGGACAGGGTTGGATATGCCCACCGTGTCGGCAATCATAACCTCCTCACAGCCCAGGTCCAGACCGAACTTTGTCATTGCCGCCACCCGCTCGGCTGTGATCTCCTCGCCGAAGGGGCAGCCCAGCGCGGTGGCCAGCCCCAGGCGGAACTTGATCTGATGTCCGTATTTTTCAACCAGACCCTTAAACTGCTCCATGGATTCCTCCGGCGTACGGCGGACGTTGGCCATGTTGTGGGCCCGGCTGACGCTGATGACAAAGGTCAGCTCGTCGATGCCGCAGGCAATGGCGTCCTCCGCCCCCCGGGCGTTGGGCACCAGGGCCACCGCCTCCACGCCCTCGGCGCGCAGCGTATCCATCACAGCGGCGGTCACCGCCCTGGCGTCGGCCATCTGAGGAATCGCTTTGGGACTGACGAAGGAGGTAATTTCCATCCGCTTAAAGCCGGCTTTCGCCAGCTTTTTGATGATGGCGACTTTCTTCTCCGTAGGAATCATATCGTGAATGTTCTGGAATCCATCCCGGGGGCAGACCTCGATCAGCTCCACTTTTTCCGGCATATACATGGCCATGCAATCCTCCCTTTCTCTCTCCGTTTTCATTTTGATGCGTTCGTTGTTTGAACTGATTCACTGTTTTGTATCTAAAGCAGTCCCCGGAAATCATGACAGCAAAAGAGACGGATACTGGCGGTACAGCACAGGGATGACGGTGCAGGCGGGCTGATGTCCGTCAGAGAGGAAGACGCGGGGATGTGCCGCCTGTATCTGCCGGACTGCTGTCAGTATTTTAGAGGATTGCCATAAATGTCCGGCCGTTCCGCTGGGCGGACATAGGAACGCGCTGCTCAGACCATCCCCAGGCTTTTGAGGAGAAAGACCACCCCGGTCATGGTAAACAGGGACAGCAGATGCGTCAGCACCACCGCGCCGCTGGCCACTTCCCCGTCGCCTCCCATCTTGCCGGTGACGACATAGACGTTCACCGCCGCGGGCATGGCGCCCACAATGGTCAGTGTGGCAATCTGCTCCGCCGTCAGCCCCGCCCAGGCGGAAAACGCCGCCCACAGCGCCGGAATCAGCACCAGCTTCATGCCGCTGATTTTCAGCAGCAGCCGCAGGTTGGACCGGATCACGTCCAGCCGGATGGTGGACCCCACCAGCAGCAGCGCCACCGTGCTCAGGGCGGAACGGAAATACTCCAGGCTCTTGGACGCCACATAGGGCAGGGGAATCTGGAACCAGGCGAAGGGCAGACCCGCCAGAATAGCCAGAACCGCCGGGTTTTTCAGCACCGCCAGCAGCAGCGAACCCAGACGCAGCTCTCCCTTTCCCTCCTTGACGCTCATCAGAATGACGCCCTGAATGTTGTACAGGGGCATCACCACCAGCAGAATCAGCGCCGCCGAGGCCACGGAGTTGGTATTGTAGATGTTTTGCAGCAGCGCCACGCCCAGGTACACAAAATTGCCCCGGAAGCAGGCATGGGCAAAGGCGCTCTGCTTCCGCCGGTCCCGGCACAGCAGATTCCCGCAGACCCAGGCCAGGCCGAACTGGAGCATGGCCCCCGTCAGCGTCACCGCCACGTAGCGGACATCAAAGGCCGTAGAGAGATCCATGGTGGCAATGTCCAGAAAGAGCTTCCCCGGCAGCAGCACATAATACACCAGGTCTGTGGTCCGGGCAATGTAGTCCTCCGTAAACAGACCCTTATGGGCCAGCAGACAGCCCAGCCCCATCATCACAAACAGGGGCAGGCTGATATTCAGGCTGAACAGCAGATTATCAAGCATGGGTGTCATCACTCCGATCTTCTCGTAAAATTTGCATAGCAAAATAAGTGCCAGTTTCGCCGGTTATCCCGGACCGCGGCTGGTTCATCAAAAATTTTTACCCCGAACCTGTTCTGATGGTTCCCGTTTCTCACGGACTGCATTCCATAAATCTAGCTGCATCTGTTTCATCTGTTTCATAATAGAACAATTTCGTATTATTTTGTTACATGTTACATCAAAATGCTGGCTCCGACGGAGGCCCCCTCCCCGTCTGTTCCGCAGGAAGGTATCCGCTGCGCAAACCAGGCCGCCGGTGCGTAAACGGCGGCCTATATCTGGCACGAAATTTGCTTCATAAGTTCAACAGCGAGCTTCTGCGGGACGGGCTCTGCCGCTCCTCGCCGCGGCGGACGGCGCGTCTTCCCCTTGCTTGAAGCAGCCAACAAAAACAGGAACATGTGAACAGGAAAGAGGTCTTTGATTATGACAAACGAAAAAGGTTTGCTGGAGGGCATTGTCGTTCTGGACCTGACCCGGGTGCTGGCCGGCCCGTACAGCGGCATGATGATGGCGGACATGGGCGCCACCGTCATCAAGCTGGAAAATCCCAACGGCGGCGACGACACCCGGAAAATGGGGCCCTTTGTCAATGACAACAGCGTCTATTACGCCAACTTCAACCGCAGCAAGCTGGGCTGCACCCTGAATCTGAAAGCCCCGGAGGGCAAGGCCCTGTTCCTGGAGCTGGTGAAGAAGGCCGACATCGTGATTGAGAACTACCGTCCCGGCACCATGGAAAAGCTGGGCCTGGGCTATGACGTGCTGAAGGAGGTCAACCCCGCCATTATCTACGGCGCGGTCTCCGGCTTCGGCCATACCGGCCCCTTCAGCAAGCGGGCGGGCTATGACATCGTGGGCCAGGCCATGGGCGGCATGATGAGCACCACCGGCTGGCCCGGCGGCCCCGCCACCCGCACCGGCACCCCCCTGGGCGACGTGCTGGGCGGACTGAACCTCACCGTGGGCGTTCTGGCGGCTCTGGTAAACCGGCAGAAAACCGGCCTGGGCGAGAAGGTGGACGTGGCCCTGGTGGACTCCGTGGCCTCCGCCATGGAGAATATCACCATGATCTACCAGTCCACCGGACGCATCCCCCAGCGTATCGGCAACCGTTACGAATCCACCTACCCCTATGACGTCTTCCCCGCCAAGGACGGCGACGTGGTCATCGCCGCCGGCAACAACAAGCTCTTTTCCATCCTCTGTAATGTGATGAAGATGCCGGAGCTGACCAGTGACCCCCGCTTCCTGGAGAGCAAGGACCGGGTGGCCAACCACGAGGCCCTGCGGGAGATCATCTGCCCCTGGACGGAGCAGTACACCATCGACGAAATCGACTCCATGCTCAACGGCGCCGGATGCCCCGCCTGCGCCGTGAACACCATTGACCGGCTGGTGAAGGACCCCCAGATCGCCGGAGCCCGGGATATGTTCCCCGAAATCGAGCAGCCCGGCATCGGCAGGCTGCACATCACCGCCTGCCCCCAGAAGCTGACCCGCACCAGGTCCTATCCCCGGAAGGCCGCGCCGCTGCTGGGCGAGGACAACGCCGGCGTTTACGGCGAGCTGCTGGGGCTGGACGAGGCCAGACTGGCGGAGCTGAAGGAAAAAGGCGTTATTTAATAAGGAGGCACAGCGTCATGAGCACGGTACACAAGGGTAAAATCGACATCGTTGAAGTCGGCCCCCGGGACGGCTTCCAGAGCGTAAAGTGCGCCCCCATCACCACCGAACAGAAACTGGCCCTCATCGACCGGCTGGCAGACGCCGGGGTGACCCACATTGAATACACCTCTTTCGTCAGCCCCAAGGCCATTCCCCAGCTGGCAGACGCCGCCGACGTCACAAAGGCGGTTCTGGAAAAGTATCCGGAGCTGGACCTGTTTGCCCTGGTTCCCAACCTGCGGGGCGCTCAGAACGCCTATAACCTGGGCCTGCGGAAGGTCTGCTATGTGGTTTCCTTCAGCAAGAGCCATAACAAGGCCAATATCAACCGCACCCACGAGCAGTCCCTGGAGGCCTATAAGGAAATCCGTGCGGCCTTCCCCGATCTGGACGTTACCGTGGACCTGGCTACAGCCTTCGGCTGCCCCTTCGAGGGCAAATACCGGGACTATGACGCCGTGGTGGCCTTCCTGAAAGATTATGCCGGCGCCGGCATGACCACCTGCTGCCTGTGCGACACCATCGGCATCGCTGACCCCGCCCAGGTCAAGGAGCTGATTGCCAGGGTGAAAGCCGCGTTCCCCAAAGTGGAACTGGGCGTCCACTTCCACGACACCAGGGGCTGCGGCATGGTCAACTCCATGGCGGCGGTGGAGTCCGGTGTCACCCACATCCAGGCGGCCCTGGGCGGCCTGGGCGGCTGTCCCTTCGCCCCCGGAGCCTCCGGCAACCTGTCCACCGAGGACACGGTGTGGATGTTCAATGAAATGGGCTATGACACCGGCGTCGATTTCGCCAAGCTGGTGGAGGCCGCCAAGTTCCAGGCCCGGGAGATTTCCGGTAACTACAGCGGACACCAGATCAACATTGAAAACCCCTGCTGACGGTCTGTCACGGCAGGGCGCGTTCCGTCAGGCGCGGGGAGGAGCTTCTTCCCCACGCCTTTCGGATTTCGCCGCCGCAGCTGAAAAGGACGGTTCCAGATCAGGCGTAGGTCCGGAAGGCCGGAGGCTTCCGGGTCTGGCGCAGCCATCCGGCCCAACGGCAAAAAGTCCTGCCCAATAGATGGGCAGGGCTTTTTTCAGCATTTGTCAGAACCGGCGGCGGGCCCTGCGTGGGGATTCGCCGCCTGCCGGAATTTCTGACGCCTGCCGGCATCTTGGAACCTGTATTCGCAACCGCTGAACGCTGTCTGAACGGTCTTTTTCCCGCCACACTGCGCCGGTTTCCCTTGTCTGACAGGAAAAATCCCCGCTCATGCAGCATCCCCGGCTATGAAACCAGGTTCTTATTTTACGAGGGCCGCCGTATCCATGGCAATCATCAGTTCTTCGTTGGTGGGAATCAGCAGAACCTTCACCTTGGAATCTGCGGTGGAAATCACTGTCTCCTTGCCCCGGACATCGTTGGCTCCGGCATCCAGCTTCAGGCCCATATACTCCAGTCCCCGGCAGACCATGGAACGGATGGCCTTGTCATTTTCGCCCACGCCGGCAGTGAAGATGACCGCGTCCACCCCGCCCATGGCAGCGGCGTAAGCGCCCACATACTTGCGGACCTCATAGGCGAACTTCTCCTGGGCCAGCGCGGCCTTGGCGTCTCCCTTTCCGGCTGCGGACTCCAGATCCCGGAAGTCGGAGGACACGCAGGAAAGTCCCTCCACGCCGGACTTTTTATTCAGCACATTCAGCATCTCATCAATGCCCATCTGGTACTTGTTCATGAGGTACTGGAGAATGCCCGCGTCCAGGTCGCCGGAACGGGTGCCCATAGGAACGCCGGCCAGAGGCGTGAAGCCCATGGACGTGTCCACGCTCTTTCCTCCGCTGACGGCGGTGATGGAGGACCCGTTGCCCAGGTGGCAGGAAATCAGTTTCAGCTCCTCAATGGGCCGGCCCAGCATGGCGGCGGCCCGGCCGGCCACATATTTGTGGCTGGTGCCGTGGAAGCCGTACCGCCGGACCTTGTCGTTCTCATAATACGCATAAGGCAGAGCGTACATATAGGCGGCGGGGGGCATGGTCTGGTGGAAGGCGGTGTCGAACACAGCCACCATGGGCGTGGCGGGCATGAGGGACTGGCAGGCTCTGATGCCGATGATGTTGGCGGGGTTGTGGAGGGGGGCCAGGGGGTTGCACTCCTCAATGGCCGCCATCACCTCGTCGGTAATCACGACGGACGAGGCAAACTTTTCGCCGCCATGGACCACCCGGTGGCCCACCGCGTCAATCTCCGCCATAGAGGACACAACGCCGTTCTCTTTGTCCGTCAGGGCGTTCAGCACCGCCTGAATGGCCTCGGAATGGGTGGGCATAGCCACATCCACCGCGTCCAGGGTGTTCTTCCCCTCCGCTTTGTAGGTAAATTTGCCGTCGATGCCGATCCGCTCGCACAGACCCTTGGCCAGCAGGACGCCATTTTCAGGGTCCAGCAGCTGGTACTTCAGGGAAGAGCTGCCTGCGTTGATGACAAGAATGTTCATGATTGACCGTCTCCTCTTCTTTTCAGAAAAACCTTGCGGGTTTTTCCAAATTCATATAAGATGTAGTTTCAGGGACAGCGCTTCTCCCGTTGTCCCCTTTTTATTATACCAGACTTTTTCTCACTTACAACCGCTTTTTACCAAAATGTCACTTTTTTGTCATTACTTTGAGGGGGAATTTTGTGGAGACCGCTGGTATCATAGCAGAATACAATCCTCTCCATATGGGCCACGTGCGTCTTTTGGAGGAAGCTCGCCGCCTGCTGGGCCCTGAAACCGCCGTCATCTGCGTCATGAGCGGGAACTTCGTCCAGCGGGGGGACTTTGCCCTTCTCCGCAAGCACGCCCGGGCCGCCGCCGCCGTCCAGAGCGGGGCAGACCTGGTGCTGGAGCTCCCCCTGCCTTGGGCTGTTGCCTCGGCGGAGCGGTTCGCCCAGGGGGCCGTCCGGACCCTGGCGGCCTCCGGCCTGGTGACCCATCTGGTTTTCGGCAGCGAATACGGCGAAAGCGCGGCGCTGGAGCGCCTGGCTGCCGCCCTGCTGTCGGATAGTTTCCCGCCTCTGCTGAAGCAGGAGCTTGCACAGGGCGACAGCTTCGCCGCCGCCCGCCAGCGGGCCGCCGCAATGCTCCTCTCTCCGGCGGACGCCGCTCTTCTGGAACAGCCCAACAATATCCTGGGCGTGGAATACTGCAAGGAGCTGCTGCGGCTGAACAGCTCCATCCGCCCCCTGACGGTAAAGCGCACCGGCGGGGCCCATGACCAGCCGGGGACCGCCTCCCCCCTCCCCTCCGCCTCCGCCATCCGAGCCCTGCTCCAGGCGGGAGAGTCGGAACAGGCTCTCTCGTACATGGCCCCAGCCATGGCCGCGGCCTGCCGGGAGGAGCTGTGCGCCGGACGGGCTCCGGCATTCCGGGAGACCTGTGAACGGGCCATGCTGGCCCGCCTGCGTACCATGGACCAGGCGGATTTCGCCGCCCTGGACCAGGGCCGGGAGGGCTTGGGAAACCGGCTCTACAGGGCCAGCCGCACCGCCGCCTCCCTGGAAGAGCTGCTTGCCTCTGCCAAAACAAAGCGCTATGCCCATGCCCGGCTCCGCCGGATGGTCCTGTGGGCGTTTCTGGGTCTCTCCGCTCTCCCTGAAGACGTCCCCTACCTGCGGCCCCTGGCCGCCAACGAAACAGGCCGGGTCCTGCTGGCCCGGATGCGGAAGACCGCCGCCGTCCCCGTTCTGACCAGACCCGCCGGCGCACGGCGGCTGAGTCCCCAGGCTCAGGCGCTGTTTTCGCTGGAGGTCCGGGCTTCCGATCTATATACCCTGGCCTATCCCAACCTTGCCGCCGCTCAGGGCGGCGGAGAGTGGCGGGAGGGCCCCGCGATGCTGTAATCCCGGGGCTCAGACGCCGGGAACAAAGGAGGAACTTCCATGGGTACCATGCTCGCGCTGCTTCTGGTCCTGTCCACCCTGTCGGGCTGCGCCAGAGAGACGCTGACCGACCTGAAAAACGCCCTGCCGGAGCCGGCCCCTCAGGAAATTATCTATCAGCTGGACTACAGCAGCTATGAGGAGAGTTTTCTGGACCGCAATGGGAACACCCTGGCTTACTGCGATTATACCGTACCCCAGATGTCCGCCCTGCGGGAGGACGGCTCCCAGATACTGGAGGCCCAAAACCCGGAGGAGGAACGGGCCCTGGAGCTGACGGAAACCTTTAACCTCCGGTTTGCGGACTGGAGGGCGGACGCGCCCCACATTCAGGAGCTCCTGACCCAGGCCCCGGCGCAGAATGGCCAGCCCTTAGTGGAGCAGCTGACCTGCACGGCCTATCAGACAGGGCGGCTGGTGAGCGTATCGGCAGAATACCATAACTATACCGGCGGAGCCCACGGCAACATCATACTTTTAAGCTGGAACTTTGACCTGGACAGCGGCACATTTTTTGACGCTGCCACTCTGGACGACGACGCCGGGTTCCATGCCGCCGTGGTCCAGGCCCTGAAGCGGCAGGCCCGGGACCGGGCCCAGGAAAACGGCCTTTCTCCGACGGATTTTTTCTGGGGGGATTACGAGGAGATTTTGGAAAACTGGACCAGCTACGCCGTCAGCTTTGACGCCGAGGGCATGACCGTGGCCTTCTCCCCCTATGAGCTGGCCTGCTATGCCGCCGGGGAGCAGGTATTCCACCTGACCTATGAGGAGCTTCTCCCCCACATGGGTCCCCACGGCAGGGCGCTGCTGGGGCTGGAGGAGGAGACTGAAGAAGCCTCTGAAAAATAACAACAAAAAACGGCGGACCGTCCCTTTGGACGGTCCGCTGTTTTTGTCCGCTCAGATGCTTTCCGGCAGAACGGTTTCCGGGACTCCGGCAGCCTCCGGAAGCTCCTTGCCCTTGCGGCAGAACAGACTTTTTCGAGCCTTTCGGGGCTGCCTGGGGGGCTTCTCACCCTTATCCTTCCTGCGGAAGACGTGGCTGAGATTATCAATGACGGAGTAGTACACCGGTGTGAACACCAGGGTGACAATGGTGGAGATCACCATTCCCGCGATCATGGTGATGCCCATGTCCGCCATCATCTCGTTGGTTTCCCCGATGCCCATGGCCATGGGGACCATGGCCAGAATGGTGGTCAGGGTGGTCATCAGGATGGGCCGCACCCGGAGGGGGCAGGCGTTGAGAATGGCGGTCACCCGGTCCTCGCCCCGGGCCCGGCGGATCTTGATATACTCCACCAGAATAATGGAGGAGTTGACCACCGTGCCCGCCAGCATGATGATGGACACCAGAGACAGCATGCTGAGGTCCCGCCCCGTCAGCGGAAGGCCGAACAGAGATCCGGTGAAGGCAACCGGCAGAATCAGCATGACCATAACGGGCATCAGGAAGCTTTCAAACTGCACCGCCAGCACGAAATAGACCAGCAGCAGCGCCACCGCCAGAGCCAGCAGCAGGTCGGTAAAGCTCTCCATCATGGTCTCATAGCTGCCGTCGGTCTCCACGCTGTAGCCCTGGGGGAAGGTATAGCTGCCCAGAATCTCCCAGATGGCCTGGGTCATGGCGGAGGTATCGCCGCTGACGGAGTCGCCGGTGATGGTGACCTGCCGGGTCTGGTTGGACCGGACGATGACCTGGGGAGCCTGCTCAACGCTCACGCTGGCAACAGAGCTCAGAGGCACCGTCCCGCCAAAGGAGGAGGGCACGCCCATGGACCGCAGAGCGTCCAGACTCTCAGCCGCCGCGCCGCTGCCCCGGACCACCACCTCCAGCTCCTGGCCGCTGACGGTAACTCTGGTGGCGGTGGAGCCGGTGAGCTCCGACCGGACTGCCCCGCCGATGGCCGCGGCGGTAAGGCCGTACTGGGCGGCGGCCTCCCGGTTCACACGGACCTTTACCTGGGGCACCTCATCGCTGAGGGAGCTGGTTACGTTCACTGCATCGGGCAGGGCGGAAATCTGGGCAATCAGGTCGTTTGCCAGGAATTCCAGGGTATCGTAGTCGTCTCCCTCGATGACCACGGCGATGTCTCCCCCGCCGCCCATCATGGCCTCGGAATCCGAGGCGGAGACGCTGATCTCACAGCCGGCGATATCCCGGAGGGCTTCCCGGATTCCCGCGGCAATGTCGTTGCTGCTCCGTTCCCGCTGGGACTTGGACCCCACGTCCAGCATGAAGGTAACGGATTCGTTGGACGCGATGTAAAACATCTCTTCTATCTCCGGCGTCTCCGCCTCCACAATGGCGCTGACCCGGTCGGCAATGGCGGCGGTCTCGTTCAGCTGGGAGCCGATGGGCATGCTGACGCTGAGGTTCACGGTCCCCTGGTCCATATCGGGAATCAGGACCATTTTTGTATTCATAAGTGTGACTCCGAAGAGGACCACCAGGGCCAGAGAGGCCATCATTCCCAAAAACAGATGCCGCACAAAGAAGCCCAGCGTCTTCATATAGAACCCGCCGATGGCTTCCGCCAGCTTCTTCAGGGGACCGGGCCGCTTCGCGGCTTTTTTCGCTTCCCGGCGGCGGACTTTTTCTTCATCCAGGGTGAAATAGCAGAGCAGAGGCACCAGAGTCAGGGAAATCACCAGAGAGGCGAAGATCAGAGAGGCGATGGTGAGGCAGAAATCCTTGAACATCATGCCCGCCATGCCGCCGGTGAGGGCCAGGGGGACAAAAACCGCCTCGGTGGTGAGGGTGGAGGCCAGCACGGAGCTGGTGACCTCCTTCGTGCCCTCGATGCAGGCGCTCTCCCGGTCGTATCCGTCGGCGGAAAAGCGGTAAATATTTTCCAGCACCACAATGGAGTTATCCACAATCATGCCCACGCCCATGGCGATGCCGCCCAGGCTCATCATGTTCAGCGTCAGACCAAAGGCGTTCATCAGCAGGAACACCGTCAGAATGCAGATGGGCATGGACACCGCAATGGTCAGGGTGGCACCGCCCCGGCGGAGAAACAGGAGCACCACAATAGCCGCCAGCAGCACGCCCTGCAGAATGTTCTGATAGGCGGCGTCCACCGTCTGATTGATGTACTCGCTGGCCAGGTAGGGCGTGCTGTAGCGCAGAGTGGGATTGTCTTCCTTCAGGCTCTCCAGCCGCTTTACCACCTGCTCGGAGACATAGACCTCGTTGGCGGAGGACTGTTTGGAAACCTGGAGCACCACGCAGGCGGATTCGCCGGATTTGGCGACGGCCTCCATGTCCTTTTCCTCCAGTGCCACATCGGCCACCTCGTTCAGGCGCACCGTGCCGCCGGTGGGCAGCGTGAGGACCATGTTTGCCACGTCCTCCACCGTCTGAAACTTGGCGTCGGTGGAGACGGTCAGCTTCTGGGTGCCGTTCTCCAGACTGCCGCCGGGATAAATCAGGTTCTGCCCCGCCAGGAACTGGGAGACGTAGGAGGTGGACAGGCCGTAGCCCGCCGCCCGGGTGGGGTCCAGCTCCACGGCAATCTGCTGCTCCGTGCCGCCGTTCACCGTCACCTGCGCCACACCGTTGATGCGCTCCAGGGCGGGGACCACCACGTCGTCCGCCAGGGTCTGGAGCCGGCTGAGGTCCTCGCCCATCAGGGCAATCATGGCCGTGGGCATCAGGGCGCTGAGGTTCATGTTGATAATCACAGGGTCCATGGCGTCCTCGGGGAGGCTCACCATGTCGAACTGCTCCCGGAGCTTGGTGGCGGCAATGTCCAGGTCTGTGCCGTCCACATAGGTGATCTGAATCTGGCTGGAACCGTCGGAGGAGGTGGAGGAAATCTCATCCACTCCGGGTACGGACATAATCGCGCCCTCCAGGGGGCGGGTCACCAGCTCCTCGATGTCGCTGGGGCTTGCGCCCACATAGTAGCAGGCCACCACCGCCATGGGCATCTCCATGTCCGGCATCAGGGCCATTTGCAGCTGGGTAGCGTACATCAGGCCGAAGACGCAGATCAGGATACTGGCCAGCAGCGTCGCCACCTTATGCTGAATGCTTGCTTTCGCGATATTCATGCGTCCTCCCCGGACGGGCTTGTTTCGTTTCCGTCCTCCGGCGCGGTCTTTTCGTCCTCACCGTCCGCGCTTGTTCCGCTGCTCCCGTCCCCGCCGGAGACAATCCGGACCGGGTCGCCGTCGCTCAGGTAGGCCTGGCCCACCGTCACCAGCTGCTGCCCGGCGGAGAGGCCGGAGAGGACCTCCGTCACGCCGCTGCCGGTGAGGCCCACGGTAACCTCCACATACCTGGCGGCGCCATTCTCCACCACGTAGACATACTGGACGCCGCCTCTGGTGAGGATGGCCTCGGTGGGCACCACCACGGTGTTTTCGGAAACATCGGTGTGGAATGTCACGTCTGCGAACATGCCCGCCAGCAGGCCGTCCACCCCGGAGGGAGCCGCCAGCGTCACGGTATACAGCTTGGTCTGCACGTTGGCCGCCCGCTCCACAGAGCGGATGGAGGCGGTGAAGGTCTCGCCGGCGGCGGAAACCGTCACATCGGCCTCGTCTCCGGCCTTCAGCTTGGGCACCAGGGCCTCGGAGACCTGAACCACCACCTTCATCTGCTCCACACCGTCAATCACCGCCACCGGGGCTGCGTTGGACACAAAGCTGCCCTCCACGGCGTTCATGGTCACCAGGGTGCCGGTGCTGGGGGCAATCACATTGCCCCGGGCGTCCACATTCTCCAGAACGGTGTCCAGCTGCTCCACATTGGACTTGGAGCTCTGCATCCCCGCCTCCAGCTGGGCCAGAGTGGAGTTCCGGGTGGCAATGGAGCTCTGCAATTGCAGCTCCGCCTGATCGATCTCTATCTGAGAGGCCGCGCCGATCTCAAAAAGGGCCTTCAGGTCGCTGACGTTCTTCTCCTGAAGGGCAATCTGCTTTTCAAAGACCGCCGCCTGATCGTTATAGCTCTGGACGGCGGAACGATAGCCGATGCTGGCGGCGTCATAGGAGGACAGGGTGCTGGCCAGATCCAGGGTGCACAGCACGTCTCCCGCCTTCACCTCGTCGCCGGCCTCGGCATAGACCGCCGTGCACTTGGCGGAGACCGCCACCATAATCACATCCTCGTTCTCCGCCGTCAGGCGGCCGGAGACGGTATTCTCGGCATAGATAGTGTCTGCCGTAATCTCCTGGACCTGGACGGCCACGCCCTGGGGCCCGGTCTCCTCCTCCGGCGTCTCTTCGCCGCCTCCGCCGCAGGCTGTGAGGCTCAGGGCTAGCACGGCGGCCAGGGCCAGAGCTGTTAAACGTTGTTTCTTCATGCTGTTCCTCCAAATTGTCGGTTGTCATACGGACGCCCCCCTTCCGCCGGGGCTCTCCGGTCAGGCCTGGGCGCTGTTCATCACGCCGTAGTTCACCGCCCAGTAATAGGCGCGGTAAGCGGTGAAAAGGTTGCGCTGTGCGGTGGCGACGGCCTCCTTGGCCTCCGCCAGATCGTCCGCCGCGTCCAGAAGCGCGTTGTGGGAGATGTTCCCCTGCTGGTATTTCAGCTCCATGGAGGCATAGGTACTCTCCTGGAAGGCCAGGGTGGTCCGAGAAGCGCTGAGGACCTGCCGGTAATCCTTCACGGTGTTGTACGCGTTGCGGAAATTCATCTCAAAGGTCTGCTGGGTATACTGAAATTCATATTTTGAAGATTCATAGGTGTGCCGGGCGGAGCGGAGATTGTATGTATCCCGGGAATAGCTGGCCTGGGCGTCGTCATAGGTGTCGGAGGCCTCTTTCAGCTTTTTCCGTGCGGCAAAGAGGTCATAGCTTTTTTCCTCCGCCTCCTCCAGATCCGTCCGCAGGTCCATGGAATCAATAAGGCCGTCGCTGAGCTCCGGCAGAGGGCCTAGCTGCAGGGTTCCCTCCATGCCCGCGCCGGTCATGGACTCCAGCTGCATCTTGCAGCGCTTGAGGTTCATATCCACGGTGCTCAGGCTGCTCTGGAGGGTGGCCCGGCCATTCCTTACCTGCTCCAGCGTCAGGGCTGAGATTTGCCCCAGCTGGTAGCGGAGTTCCATCTCCGTCACCGTCCGGTCCAGGGCCGTCAAATTCCGCTGGAGAGTCCCCTTGGTCTGCTCCAGCTCCAGGGTGGCAATGTAAAGGGATTCCGCGCCGATCACCAGCTGATCCCTGGCGTTCTCCAGCTGCCGCTTGGCGGCGTCATAGTCCTTCTGGAGCTTGCCGGTGGCCAGATCCGACACGGTGCTGGACAAAGACCCGTAGGAGCTGGCCAGGTTGGAAATCACATAGCCCTGCATGGCTCCCTCCATGGGCGTGGCCACCGGGATCTGCGCATACATATCCTGAGCCCGCTCCAGACTGCCCAGCTGGCTCGCCAGCTCGCTATACATCTTTGTAAAGTCAATGGCGTCAATGGAGGCAATGGATTCCTCCATCATCAGCGCCGTCAGACTGTTGTCCAATACCCGCTCCCGCAGGTCGTTAAAGCTCAGATAGCGAAAATCCGTCTCTCCAGTGAATGCCAGCTCATCATCCGCGCTGGATATCCAGGGCTTCGTGCCGTCATAGCCCTCCTGCCAGACGCCGCCGCTCTGTTTGCCCTCCGCGCTGTCGTTTTCCAGCTGCTCCGCGGCTCCCGTCTGCTCTTCCAGGCCGTCTGTCTTCGCGCCGGCGGCTTCCGCCTGCGCCAGGGGTTCTGTCCCCCCGTCCGTGCCGGCCAGGGCCGGGACCGCGCACAGCGTCAGCGCCACCGCCAGCAGCAGCGCGATTTTTTTCCGGTCCATGTGTTCCTCCTTTATTTTCCCGGGTTTTAACTGTGTTCCTCCGCAATGCTCTTCTATGTTCTACACCTTCCAGCCGCTGGAATGTCAAGAGGATTTTTCATTTTGGCCGGATGCGGCCTCTTTGAGGCAGCCGTACCTGACAATCTCCAGCTTCATGACCAGCTCGTTCCGGCACTCCTGCCAGTTCTCCGATCGGAGCATGGCGTCCATAAAGGCGCTGCCCAGAGCCGCCATCAGCAGACTGAACACCACCCGGGCATAGTCCGCGTTCCGCTCCCGGAGCCCGCTGAGGTCCATCAGGTCCCACAGGCCGTCCATCAGCCTCTGGCCGGGCCGGGTGGGCAGAAGCTTCTGGATGTCCACGCCCTGGTTGTTCCGCAGAAACAGAACGCAGCGGTTCATCATGGGGTCCAGCGCCAGTTCCTGAGAGGTCAGCCGGTCGAAGCAGTTCAGCTGGGCCTGGAACATGTCGCCTCCGGCATCCTCCAGCGCCCGGCGGTACTCCCGCTTGACATGCTCCCGCACCTCCTCCAGCAGATAGGCAAACAGGTCTTCTTTGCAGGCAAAATACTGGTAGAAGCTTCCCCGGGGAATCCCGGCCTTCCGGACAATCTGGTTAATGGAAACATCCGCGAACCGGGTGGAGGTAAACTCCTCCCACGCCGCGTTTAGAAAACGGGTTCGCTTCTCCTCTGGCAGGCGGAGAAAGGTCTCCGTGCACATCGCATGATTTCCCTCCTTTACAGGAAAAGTGACAGTCTGTCGCTTTATGACAGGCTGTCACTTATTATAACCAGACGGCTATTCGGTGTCAAGAGAGTTTGCCGCTTCTAATTGTAAAAAAGCTGTAAAGAATGCTCCCATTTTTGTGCGTCCTGTCAATACCCCGGCTGAGCCCTGAAAAACCCGGGGCCGCCGTTTCCCTTGATGGGGCGGCTCAGTATTTCCGGGCCAGCAGGCGGTAGACGATCCTCCCGGCCGCAAACTGGAACAGCATATAACCCGCCAGGAACAGAATCATCAGACGGCTGGCGGCCTCGCTCACAATCCCCAGGGTTCCCAGGACGGAAAAGGCCGTCATGGATACCGCTGCGGCCAGAAGGCCAATCACATAGGCGATTCGCCCGGATTTGTTCCGCAGCATCTCCTTCCGCTCGTCCCGGAGGTCGATCTGCTCCTCCTCCAGCTTCGCCCGGTACTCCGGACTGCGGCCCCACATGAAATACTTGTAAATCTGCACAATACCGGGTGCGGTGAGGGCCCCGAAGAGGCCGCAGAGCACGCTGTCCAGCGGCGTGTCCAGCAGCAACGCCGCCAGCAGGCAGCAAAGGCCCAGCCCAATCATCCCGATGCCGGCCCATAGATCACTCTTTTTCATAGGACATCCTTCCTTTCATGAATGAAAATTTCCTCAATCGGCAGTTCAAAAAAATCCGAGATTGTAAATGCCAGCTCCAGGGACGGGTTGTATTTCCCTGTCTCAATGGCGCTGACCGTCTGCCGGGAGACCCGAATGGCCCTGGCGAATTCCTCCTGCCGCAGTCCCCGTTCCTTCCGGAGCTGTTCCACACGGTTTTCCATGCCTCATGAAAGCCTCCTTTCAGAATTATGTAAAGGTTCCGTGACGTACTACGGCGGCCGTCCGCAATATGTAAAGGTTCCTTTACCTATAAGCTATCACAGGCTTCGGCTTTTGTCAAGGGTCCTTTACAAATAATTTTGAAAGCGGAGAGAGCGTCCCGTCTGGGGCTTTTATGCAGGGACCGTGCTCTGTCCCGGCCCCTCTGCCGGAAGACCGGCAGCATTGGGAGAGCGGGCGGGCACAGAGGCCACCCCTCCAGGCGTTGCTGTAGACGTAAATCCCGCTCTCTGCACCCCCTCCGCTCAGTAAGAACCTGTATTCACAACCGATGAACGCTGTCTGGACGGCCTTTCCGACACGCTATACCGCGTCGGTTTCCCTTGCAATCCGTCAGGATTGCTGCGGAAAATCTCCCTGTCTGGCAGGAAACATCCTCGCCCATCCAGTATCCCCCGGCTATGAATACAGGTTCTAAAATGCGTGAGGGATACACGCCCGGCAGGGATTTACACTTGCTTTTTTCCCAGGTGCGTAGTATATTTGAAAGTAATTCTCAGTTTGTCTCCCTTCCAGACCGAAGAAGCGGCAGTCCCTGCAAACGGTATGCAGGAGCCCGTTTGCCGGGAAATCTGATCTCTGCCTCAGAAGAAAGGAACCCTTATGAAACAGCTTCTTCCCCTGCTCTGCATCCTTGCGCTGCTGTGCGGATGCGCCGCCCCGCCGCCGGAGCCGGAGGACGGGCGGCTGCAAATCGTGACCGCCGTTTTTCCCGCCTATGACTTCGCCAGAGCCGCTGCCGGAACCCACGGGGATGTATCCCTGCTGCTGCCCCCCGGCGCAGAGAGCCACTCCTACGAGCCCACCCCGGCGGATATCCTCCGGGTCCGGAACTGCGACCTCTTCATCTATCTGGGAGGCGAGTCCGACACCTGGGTGGACACCATCCTCTCCGCCGTCGAGCCCCGGGGGGAATGCCTGCGGATGGTGGACTGCGTGGACCTGCTGGAGGAGGAGACGGTGGAGGGCATGACCGGCGGACACGATCATGACCACGAAGACGAGGACCACAATCACTTGGGCGAGGTGGTGGGAATGGACGAGCATGTCTGGACTTCTCCAAAAAACGCCGCCGCCATCACCCGTCTCCTGGGGGAAACCCTGGCAAATCTGGACCCGGACCACGCCGGGGACTACCGGACTGCCGCCGGGGATTACGCCCGTCAGCTGGACGCCCTGGACGAAGAATTTGCCGGTTTTTTCAACGGACTTCCCCACAAAACGATGGTCTTCGGAGACCGCTTCCCCCTCCGCTATTTTGCGGAGGCCTACGGCCTGGACTATTATGCCGCCTTCCCCGGCTGCGGGGCTCAGACGGAGCCCTCGGCGGCCACGGTGGCCTTTCTGACGGAGAAGGTCCGGGGCGAAGACCTGCCCGCCGTCTGGTATATTGAGTTCTCCAATCATCTGGTGGCGGACAGCATCGCTGAGGCGGCGGGAACGAACACCGCTCTGTTTCACACCTGCCACAATGTGTCCCAGGCAGATCTGGACGCCGGGGCCACGTATCTCTCCCTGATGGAGGGGAATCTGGAGACCTTGCGGGCGGTCATGGGCTGAACCGCCGGAGCCTCATACCTGATACACGCCGGACACAGTAAGGAGGATTTCCCATGCCGGAACCTGATTTTTCCTTTCTCACCTCCCAATTTTTCAGAAAGGCATCCATCTATCCCGGAAGCCTGGGTGCCTTTCGCTACCGCTTTCAGCAGACGGGCAAACCTGACAATGGCAGTCTTCAGGCCTGGGTCTATGAAAACATCAGCTTTGAGCTGGCTCAGGAGGTGGAGACGGAGACCTTCCCCTGGACGGAGGAGGGCATAGCGTCTCTGCGGGACTGGCTCACTCAAAAATACGGCCAGCGGGGCGGAGCACCCTACCGCATTCCCTATCCGCCGCCGGCAGAAAAATGAGCTTGCCGAAAGGGACTTTTTGTGGTATACTTCCCTCGATTTTATGAGAGGCAAAAGCCGCCGGCTTCCGGCGGCGAAGGGAGCGCGGCATGTTTACTGGCTTTTCCAATGAAACGGTGGACTTCATGTGGGGCATCCGCTTCAACAACGAGCGGACCTGGTTCGAGGCGCACAAGCAGGCGTATCTGCAATATTTCTACCGTCCCATGCAGGATCTGGGCGGCGAGATGTGCGAGTTTCTCCGGGAGCAGAGGCCGGATTACGGGCTGACCGGAAAGGTCACCCGCATTTACCGGGACGCCCGCCGCCTCCATGGCCGGGGACCTTATAAGGAAAGCCTCTGGTTCTCCGTGGAACAGCCCGGCGAGATGTGGACCGCCAGACCCACCTTCTGGTTTGAGCTGATGCCGGAGGGCTGGACCTACGGCATGGGCTATTACCTGCCCAGGGCCCTCACCATGGCCAAGCTCCGGGCCCGCATGGACCGGGACCCCCGGCCCATGGAGAAGCTGACCCGCGCCCTGAACAGGCAGACCGAATTCCGTCTGGACGCCGAAGAATACAAGCGGCCCAAGGGCCCCACGCCCTCAGAGCTCCTGGCCCCCTGGTACCGGGCCAAGTCCTTTTCCATCTGCCACGAAGACAAGCTGACAGAAGAGTTGTTCTGCCGGGACGTCGTGGACCGGCTGAAGCAGGGGTTTACCTTCCTTCTGCCCTACTATGACTATTTCGTAACCCTGGACGGGGACCCGGACCCCGCGCCGCAATAAGAACCTGTATTCATAGCCGGGGGACGCCGGGTGGGCGAGGATATCTCCTGCCGGGCAGGGAGAGCGTTCGAACAGCCTGCGGCAATCCTGACGGATTGCAGGAGAAACCGGTGCGGTATGGCGGGAAAAGGCCGCTCAGACAGCGATCAAGGGTCGTGAATGCAGATTCTAAGCTCCCATCCGCTTCTCCCAGCCATAGCCGAGCATCCGCTCCGTTCCGCTATTGCGGCTTTTCCCTCCGCAAACACTTCGCTGGTTTGCGGAGGGGTTGTCCTGTTCAGGCCCCTCGCCAATTTTCGGAAAATGTGAAAACGCAAGGCCGGCGCCCTGAAGAAAAACGGCAAATCTCGATCTCCCTATTGATATCGCAGGAAGCCAGGCGTATACTATGCTCACTACGACATAAAGGAGATCGTTTCATGAAAGCATATCCTGAGAGAGCGGCGGCCCTGAAACTGCTGCAAACGTACAACAGCGAGCCTTTCCACATCCAGCACGCCCTGACGGTGGAGGGGGTCATGGGCTGGTTCGCCCGGGAACTGGGCTATGAAGAGGATGCCGGTTTCTGGTCCACAGTGGGCCTGCTCCACGACGTGGATTTTGAGAAGTGGCCCGAGGAGCACTGTAAAAAAGCCCCGGAACTGCTGGCGGAAATCGGCTGCTCCGAGGAGCTGGTTCATGCCGTGTGCAGCCATGGCTACGGTCTGTGCAGCGATGTGGAGCCCACTCATCAGATGGAGAAGGTCCTCTTCGCTGCCGACGAGCTTACCGGTCTGGTGGGCGCCGCCGCCCGGATGCGGCCCAGCAAATCCTGCTCCGACATGGAGGTCTCCTCCCTGAAAAAGAAGTTCAAGGATAAAAAGTTTGCCGCCGGCTGCTCCCGGGACGTTATCAAGGAGGGCGCGGAACGGCTGGGCTGGTCCCTGGAGGAGCTGATGGAAAAAACCATCCTGGCCATGCGGGACTGTGAGGCCGGCGTTGCCGCCGGGCTGGAAGCCCTGACCTGACTGCTTCCGGAGAGAGGAAACCCCAGCAAAATCAAGACACTTTATGGGCAGCGGGGCACGAGGATGGGCCTCTTTCTGCTGCCCGGCCAATGCCGCGGATTTCACCGAAATCCGCGGCATGTTCCATATCCGGTGCCGGAAACGGCGGAGGGACCGTCCGGAACCGCACATGGGTGCCTCCTCTCTCCCTTTTGCCTCCCGGACATTCAGTTCTTTCCGGTGCTCTTCTCTTGATGATAAGAAATCAGCCGGACAGCAGGAACTGTCCGGCAGCGGCATCAATCTTGAAAACCTCCGGCCTTCATCCGGAAGCTCTTTAAACCCAGCGGGATGTCGCCCCGACATGGGCAGACTGTCTCCCTGCCCCGGGAATTCTGAGGCGGCGCCGGCAAGACATGAAAAAAGGGGGACCTGCGTCCCCCTTTCAGACATATTTACACCAGCTTGGCAGTGCTCATACGCACGCCGGGGCCCATGGTGGAGGCCGCGACACAACTGCGGATATACTGACCCTTGGCGGCGGCGGGCTTCGCCTTCACAATGGCGCCGATCAGGGCATTGTAGTTCTCCACCAGCTTCTCGGGACCGAAGGAGACCTTTCCGATGGGGCAGTGGATGATGTTGGTTTTGTCCAGGCGGTACTCAATCTTACCGGCCTTGACCTCCTTCACGGCCTTGGCCACGTCAGGAGTAACGGTGCCGGCCTTGGGGGAGGGCATCAGACCCTTGGGACCCAGGACCTTACCGAGACGGCCCACCACGCCCATCATGTCGGGGCTGGCAACCACCACATCGAAGTCAAACCAGTTTTCCTTCTGAATCTTCTCCACCAGATCCATGTCTCCGACATAATCCGCGCCGGCTTCCTTGGCGGCTTCCACCTTGTCGCCCTTGGTGAACACCAGAACCCGGACGGTCTTTCCGGTTCCGTGGGGCAGAACGATGGCGCCGCGGACCTGCTGGTCGGCGTGACGGGAGTCGACGCCCAGCTTCACGTGGAGCTCCACGGTTTCGTCAAATTTAGCGCTGGCAGTTTTGCAGATCAGAGCCAGGGCCTCGGGGGCCTCATACTGGGTGTTCCGATCAATCTGCTTGGCGCTTTCCTTATATTTCTTGCCTCTAAACACAGTAACTTCCTCCTCATAGTGGTTCTTCGGAATGGATTCCTCCCACTGTATGGAGCGGTCCGTCTCCGGCCGCTCAGTTGGCGCGTTTTACTTCAAATTTGCGCCGTACCGGCTGCGCTCAGTCGCCGACGATGACGCCCATGGAACGGCAGGTGCCCGCGATCATGCTCATGGCGGACTCCAGGCTGGCGGCGTTCAGGTCTTTCATCTTAATTTCGGCGATCTTCTGGACGGAGGCCTTGGAAATGGTGGCGACCTTCGTCTTGTTGGGGACGCCGGAGCCGGACTCAATATTGCATTCCTTCTTAATCAGCACAGCCGCCGGAGGCGTCTTGGTGATGAAGGAGAAGGAACGGTCGGCGTACACGGTAATCACCACGGGGATAATCATGCCCACGTCGTTTTTGGTACGCTCATTGAATTCCTTGGTAAAGGCGGCGATATTCACGCCGTGCTGGCCCAGAGCGGGGCCAACGGGGGGAGCGGGCGTCGCCTTGCCCGCGGGAATCTGCAGTTTCACATAACCGGTAATTTTCTGTGCCATGAAACGGCACCTCCTAAAATCTGAAATGTGGTGCGGCGGTCCGTTGCCCCGACCGCCCTGGCGGGAACTGTCCGTTCCCTCCCACCTGCGCCGGTCTCCGCCTCCGCGTCCTCGCGCGGGCCGGCGGTCCCCCGGCGGGCATCCCCTCCGGGACGCAATGTGTCAGCTCAGGACCTCTACCTGGTCCAGTTCCAAATCCACCGGCGTCTCTCTTCCGAACATGGAAACCATGACGCTGACCCGGTTTTTCTCGGGCTCGATCTCCTCCACAATACCGGTGAAGCTGGCCAGCGGGCCGTCCACAATCCGCACATGATCGCCCAGCTTGTACTGGACCACGATCTCGTGTTTCTCCATGCCCATGGCCAGAACCTCCTCCTCCGTGAGGGGGATGGCCTTGTTGGCCGTGCCGACAAAGCCGGTAACGCCCCGTACATTCCGTACCAGGTGCCAGGTCTCGTCCGTCATAATCATCTTAATCAGCACATAGCCGGGGAACACCTTCCGGTCCACTTCCTTGGAAGTGCCGCTCTCGGTGATTTCCATGACGGTTTCCATGGGAATTTCGATTCTGAGGATCATATCCTGCATGCCCCGTCCGACCACGAACTTCTCAATGCTGGTCTTGACGGCGTTTTCATAGCCGGAATAGGTATGGACGACATACCACTTTGCGCTGTCTGCCATATCCGCCGGTCCTCAGGCGCCGAAGACGCTCAGAATGATCTGGACAAAGGAGACCGCCGCAAAATCAAAGATCCAGATGCACGCGCCAATCAGCAAAGAGCAGAGCAGCACGGTACCGGTGTTCTTTGTCACGGTCTGCCTGTTGGGCCAGACGACCTTTTTCAGCTCGCTTTTCATTTCGCGGAACCAAAGGCCGCGATCCTTCTTTTTCGCTTCTGCCATTTTGTTTGATACGCCCTTTCTCAAAAATTATTTGGTCTCGCTGTGGAGCGTGTGCTTCCGGCAGAAACGGCAATACTTGTTCAGTTCCAGCTTGTCCGGAGTGTTCTTCTTGTTCTTCATCGTATTGTAGTTTCTCTGCTTGCACTCGTTGCATCTAAGGGTCACTTTTACACGCATTTAACGGCACCTCCTTATATTGGCCTTCCTCCCGGGAAGGCCGACTGCCTCCCTGCCGGGAACTGCATCGCCGTGGTCCGAAAAGCGAAAAGGGCACGACAAAAAGACCCCGCTCACAGGTAAATTTGAGTATAGCACATGAAAGGCGGCAGGTCAACCTCTTTTTTCGCAAATTTTTCAAAAAACCAGTGCACCCGGGACCGTTTCAGACCCTTCGGCCTATTGGGGCCTCTTCCGCTTGCGCCAGCGGGCACAATGGGATATAATAGGCGTCAAATATCCGGCCTTCCCGGCCAGCGACTATACAACACACAAGGAGGACCTTCTCTATGCGCATCATGGCCATCGACTATGGCGACGCTCACACCGGCGTTGCCGTCTCAGACCCCACCGGACTGCTGGCAGGCTTCACCACTACCATCACCGCCTACCGCCCTGAGGCCGTGGCGGAGCAGCTGGCCGTTCTGGCCAGGGAGCATAGCGCGGAGGAGCTGGTATTGGGCCACCCCCTCAACATGGACGGCAGCCGGGGCCCCCGGGCCGAAAAGGCGGAGGCCATGGCGGAGCTGCTGCGGACCGTCACCGGCCTGCCGGTGGTCCTCTGGGACGAGCGGCGCACCACCATCGACGCCCACCAGATTCTCTTCAACGCCGGAAAAAACGCCAGGAAGCGAAAAAAAGTGGTGGACGCCGTTGCGGCTTCCCTGATTCTGGAGGGATATCTGACCTTTAAAAGAACCAGACTGTAAGCATCCCGAGCCCGCCGGAGTTTTCAAAAAACCGGCGGATAGGCACGAAAGGGACCCGCAGAGGGTCCCTTTCCCTTTGAAGCCCCCGGCCTTCCGGCAATCAGCCCGGGGGCCAGGTCATATCCCGGCCGCTGAGCACATGGAAATGCAGGTGGAATACGCTCTGTCCCGCCTGTTCGCCGATGTTGGACACCACGCGGTAGCTGTCCATTCCCTTCTCCTTTGCCAGCTTGGCAATGACCTCGAAGATGTGGGCCACCACGGTGCTGTTGGACCCGTCCACCTCGGAGACGGACGCAATATGGGCCTTGGGAATCACCAGGAAATGGGTGGGTGCCTGGGGCGCGATGTCGTTGAAGGCGAAGCAGACGTCGTCCTCATAGACCTTGCTGCTGGGAATCTCCCCAGCAATGATTTTACAGAATAAGCAGTCGGACATGGAAAAACCTCCTTTGTTTTTGAACTTATTTGTGTTTCGCTTCTCCTGGAATCTCTTTCATGGTCAGGTCCGCTGTCTCCTCCGCCACTGGCTCCGGGGACAGGCCAACCAGCTCCGGATAATAAATCAGATCGCTGCCGCCCGGGTGGCGGATGCTCTTCTAAAATCTCACCACCAGCGCGCAGTGCTCTTGTTCAGTCAGCCGTCTTCCTGTCTCCGGGTCGCGGACCATCTGGATGGCTTTGACCAAATCAATCAGCTCTTCCCTGGAAAGCATTTGAGGCATATGGACTTCTTCCTCAGTCGCAGTCCACATGGAGCAGGTGCTTTCCGCAGTGGAGGCACCGGAACAGGTAGCCCTGGAGGCTGCCATTGCCAAGATCCTCCAGATTCTCCTGAATCCAGTCGTCCAGGTTCGGGTCCTCCAGAACCTCCCCCAAAACGCCCAGCGCTTTCAGGTCCTCATAGCCCACATAGCCCACAAAGGCACAGAAGTCGTCGCAGTGAGCCCGCCAATACTCCTGCTGCCAGCCGCAGTAACCCGGCGTCCGACAGGTCAGCTCCTCCAGCTTTTCAGGGTCGCTGACCTCGTCCACAGACTCACTGTCCTGAAACGCACCGTCGAACTTCTCCGCCGCCGCACCGCTGGCAATGCAGCTGGGGCACAGATTTTCAACATCCTCAACACTGTAAAAAGGTCCCTCATAGGTGACGAGTGTCTCTTTTCCGCAGCAGGGACAGAGAACCGCTTGTTCCCGCCTCTTGAAGACCGCTGTTTTGAAGGGGTCCGGATGGTACTTGAACACAGGAGTTTCCATATACATCCTCCTTTAAACAAACTGGTTCCGCCCAGTGTCATATTCATAATTCAACGCCGCCAGAGTCTCCCGGATGGCCGCCTCGTCGGCGTCCAGCGCAGCGCAGAACTCAGACAGGCTGGGGAACTCATCCCGGAGCTTCGTATTGACAAAGCTGAGCAGAATCACAGGGTCTCTGGGTATCACGACCTCTCTCCTCCTATCTCAACATGAATCTCGGCAAACTGTCCATATGTATTCGAAGACCCGACTGTACCCCTGGGGTTCTCCAGACCCAGAATTTCATAATATTCGTCGGGAAAGGTCAATCCGACAGGGTCAAACACCTCTTGCAGGGTTTTGATTTTGGCATAGGGGTCTGCAGGCTTTAATTCAAACTCCTGCTGAACAGCGGACAGGGCGGCGTCCTTGGCCGCGGCCAAACTGACCATGTCTCCGCTCTCTCTGGCGGCTTCATCCTCCACCAAAAGTCCCCGGAACTGCTCCTCTGTCATCCACCAGATCTGGCTCAGAGGGTTGGCGTCCCGGCAGTACAGCAGAAAGGAGAGAAATTCCCGGAAATCTGCCCCTACGGGAAGGACAAAGGTCCCCTCCTCCCCCATAGCCGGGTCTACGCAGAAGACCCGCTCATCTCCTGGCAGGAGAATAAAGTGCACACCGTCGCAGCCGATGGAACCCATGTGCTCCGACCCCTCCGGCGTGCAGAAATACGACTCGAACCCGGCGCTCTGCTCCAGGCCGATGGACGAAAAATCAATCTCCAGCGCCCGGAACCGGCCCAAATCCTCCCGGGTGCTCACTGCTCCGGCACTACGGCGAAGAAGCACAAATCCTCGCTGCCCTCCGGATTGTCGTTCCGGAGGCTGTGGGCATGGCCTTTGGGGCAGTAGTGGCAGGAGCCGGGCTCCAGGGTCTCGCAGCCGCCGTCATAGAGGATGTGCCCCTTGCCGGAGAGAATGTAGATGGTCTCGCTGCTGGTCTCGTGGGTGTGCATCCCGATGGAAGCACCGGGAATCAGCCGGCCCCGCATGATTTTACAGGCTCCGTCGCTGAACATCTTGGCGGAGACCTCCTTTTCGCCGCCCCGCATATTGGGAATCACGGTGGTTTCCAGCTTGTCAAATTCAATCAGCATGCTATGCGCTCCTTTCTGTTGATGTAATGGAACCGTATCGTTCAAGCGGATGGGTCAGGTGTCAGGAAGAAAACAGCGTATAGTCTTTCTTCCGTTCATCAATGAGCTTTTTCGCCAGAAAGAACGTCTCTTCGACACACTCGCCCGTCCGCAGGAATTTTTCCAGGGACGCCGGAGGAATCATGGTCTCTTCAAAGGGGTCCGGGTGGAAATACTCCGCAAACGCGTCAAAGAAGGGCCGGCGCTCCGTCGTAATGCCCCGGACGTCGATGTAGGCGGTCCTTCCGCCGATGTCCGCAGCGCAGTACCCGTGGACCAGATGGTCCCAAAAGGCCGCCGGTCTGTCCCAGTCGACGATGGCGGAGCTCTCCCAGATGTTTTCCGTTCTGTTTTCAAAAGGCGCGTTCCAGACAATCCGAATCTCGTAGCCAAACATCCGGTGAAGCACCAGGGCAAATTTGAGGCATCCGCCGTGGAGAAAATCCCAGGCGTTTTTGACTGACGAACCCAGGGTATATCCGCACAGGTCGAAAAGGGTGAGATTTTTCATGCCGCGTTCCATGTCTGCGATCAGCCAAAAACCGGTTTTGAATTCTGTCTGCATCCTGCCGCCCCCTTCTTAGAACCTGTCCTGAAGCCGGAGGCCCGCACCCAAAGGCAGACCTCCATTTCCTCAGACAATCAGTCCAGCTTCAGCTTCCCGGCCACGAAATCGTCCACCATGGCCAGAGCGTCGTCCAGCTTCAGAAGGTCGGTTCCGCCGCCCATGGCGCTGTCCGGCTTGCCGCCGCCCTTG
The DNA here is from genome assembly GCA_910575505.1 of Oscillospiraceae bacterium. Taxonomy (GTDB): domain Bacteria; phylum Bacillota; class Clostridia; order Oscillospirales; family Oscillospiraceae; genus Oscillibacter. Next base: position 14,853 of record CAJTFK010000013.1, on the reverse strand, counting down.
CCGCCGCAGACCGGGGTAATGGTCTTGATAATGTCGCCGGCTTTGATTCCCTTTGCCACAGCATCCTTGCCGCAGACCGCCAGGAAGGTGATTTTCCCGTCGTTGACCGTGGCCATAACGCCCACCACGCCGGGCTCCTTATCCCGGAGGAAGTCGCCCATTTTCCGCAGGGCATTGGCATCCAGACCATTGCGCTGGGCGGTGAGGACCTTCAACCCGCCCACGTCCTTGGCGCTCATGAGGAAGCTCCGGGCCTCGCCCAGAGAGGCCTCGGCCTTGAACTTCTCCAGCGCCTGGCGCAGCTCCTTCATCTCCATGGTCTGCTGCTCAATGCGGCTCTCCAGCTCGCCGGGGGTGGTTTTCAGCATCTGAGCGGCGTGGAACAGCATCTGCTGGTTCCGGTTCACCGTCTCCAGAGTCAGACGGCCCACGGTGGCCTCGATCCGCCGCACGCCGGAGGCCACGGACCCCTCGGACTTGATGCGGAAGGGACCGGCCTTGGCGGTGTTGTCCAGGTGGGTGCCGCCGCAGAACTCCATGGAGAAATCCCCCATCTCCACCACACGGACCACGTCGCCGTACTTCTCGCCAAACATGGCCACAGCGCCCTTCTTCTTGGCCTCCTCAATGGGCAGAACCTCCGTGACGACGGGGTAGCCCTCCAGAATGGCGTCGTTCACCAGCCGGTCAATCTCGCTGAGCTGGTCGGGGGTGATGGCCTCGAAGTGGGTGAAGTCGAAGCGGAGGCGGTCCGGCTCCACCAGGGAGCCCGCCTGATGGACATGGTCCCCCAGAACCTTCTTCAAAGCGGCGTCCAGCAGATGGGTGGTGCTGTGGGCCCGGCGGATTGCCTTGCGGCGCTCAACATCAATGGAGGTGCTCACGGCGTCCCCTGCCATCAGGCGGCCTTCCAGCAGGCGGCCGGTGTGAAGGAACTTCCCACCCTTGTTCTTCTGTACATCCGTAACCTGGAATGTGGCCCCCGGCCGCTCCGTCGGGAGGCTCGGTCCAGCCAAGATAACGCCGTGGTCCGCAGTCTGACCGCCCATCTCAGCATAGAAAGTGGTCCGGTCCAAAACAATGGTAGCCTCGGCTCCGGCGACGATCTCATCCTGGAATTCGCCCTCCACCACGATGGCCAGCACCCTGGCGCCGGTCTCGTTCTGGTCGTAGCCCACGAACTCCGTGGCGGGCACGTCGCTGCCGAACTCAATGCCCGCCCAGCCCAGGTCGCCCAGGGCTTCCCGGGCTTTTCTGGCCCGGACCCGCTGCTCTTCCATCAGGGCCTCGAAGCCGGGGCGGTCCACGGTCATGCCCTCTTCCTCCACCATCTCCACCGTCAGGTCGATGGGGAAGCCGAAGGTGTCATAGAGCTTGAAGGCATCCGCACCGGAAAATACCGTTTCGCCCCGCTGCTTGTGGGCGGACAGCAGGTCGTTGAAAATGCGGAGGCCGCCGTCGATGGTCCGGGCAAAATTTTCCTCCTCAGTGCGGATAACCTTGGTGATATAAGCCTGCTTTTCCCGCAGGTCGGGATAGGCGGACTCATTTTCGTGAATCACCGTATCCACCACCTCGTGGAGGAAGGGATGATTCACACCAAGAAGACGGCCATGGCGGGCGGCCCGGCGAAGCAGGCGGCGGAGGACGTAGCCCCGTCCCTCGTTGCTGGGCAGCACGCCGTCGCAGATCATCATGACGCCGGAACGGATGTGGTCCGTGATGACCCGGAGGGAGACGTCGGTCCTGTGGCTCTCTCCGTAGTGGGCTCCGGTGATTTCACTGACTCTGTTGGTAATGTTCATCACCGTGTCCACATCAAAGAGGGAATTCACATTCTGGCACACGCAGGCCAGCCGCTCCAGACCCATGCCGGTGTCAATGTTTTTGTTGATCATTTCTTCATAGTGACCTTCGCCGTCGTTGACGAACTGGGAGAACACATTGTTCCAGACCTCAATATAGCGATCGCAGTCACAGCCCACGGTACAGGTGGGCTTGCCGCAGCCGTGCTCCTCTCCCCGGTCATAGTAGACCTCGGAGCAGGGACCGCAGGGACCCGCGCCGTGCTCCCAGAAATTGTCCTCCTTGCCGAAGCGGAAAATCCGCTCGGCGGGAATGCCGATGTCCTTGTTCCAGATTTCAAAGGCCTCGTCGTCGTCCAGGTAAATGGAGGGATAGAGGCGGTCCTCCTCCAGACCCACCACCTTGGTGAGGAACTCCCAGCAATAGGGAATGGCGTCCTTTTTGAAATAGTCGCCGAAGGAGAAGTTGCCCAGCATCTCGAAATAGGTGCCGTGCCGGTCCGTCTTGCCGATGTTTTCAATATCGCCGGTGCGGATGCACTTCTGGCAGGTGCAGACCCGGTCCCGGGGAGGCTCCTCCTCCCGGGTAAACCAGGTTTTCATGGGGGCCATGCCGCTGTTTATCAGCAGCAGGCTGGCGTCATTGGCTGGGGGAATCAGGGAAAAGCTGGGCAGGCGCAGGTGGCCCTTGCTCTCAAAGTAGCTGAGGAACATCTCCCGCAGCTCGTTCAGGCCGTGATAGGGATGGGACATGGGAATTACCTCCTAAAATAATGATTTCATGATTGTTATTCAATGACAATTTTGTACTCGGAACCGCCGCCCTCCGGGTCGTCCTCCCCGCAGGGCACGGCGTAAAACCGCTTGCCGATCAGGCCTCGGAGGTTCCGGATATTCTCGATCTCAAAGGCGCCGAATTCCTGATAGCAGGTGCGGTCGCTGTCCTGATTCAGGGCGTCATAGAAATCGGTGACGAAGACGGAATAGGTATCCAGAATATCCTCAAAAGGGGTCTGGGTGATGTCCTGTGGACAGCCGCCCTCCTCGCCGAAGCAGTCCGGCTCCATTTCAAAGGTCATGGAAGTCAGAAAAAGGTCCTCATCGCCCCTTCCGGGCTTCCAGTAGGGGTTTTTCCCCCAATAGATTCCATCTTCTATCTTTTCATAATCGGGTCCGCCGTATTTTTCCGAGGTATAATTTTGAAAATTTTTCATCTGACACCTCCCTTCCACACAAAAAGGCAAAAAACAAAAAACCTTCGCCCCGGCATAGGGGCGAAGGCGCGCTTCGCGGTACCACCCTAATTATCCCCCGCCGCACAGGCGGAGGCCTCTTGAGTCATCCGGTAACGGGGATGAGTCGTTCCGCTCCTCGCGGACTGCTCCAAAGTGGCTGCGGCACGGCGTGGACAAGGGGCTTCCACCCTCCCCCTCTCGCTGAGAACCGTTTCGTGACGCTGGCTTTTTCACGGCGTTTGGCTGATTGAACAGTGTTATTATATGCCTTTTCCCGCATTTGTCAACGGGGAATCGCTAAAAAATAAAAACGCCGTCCTCGAACCGCGGAGAATTCCCTGTGTATTCTTCAATCACCTGTCTCCAAAACCGCTCCGCCTGCTCACTGCCAAAAGATGGTGAAACTTCCCAGGTCCCCGGGTGCATTTGGAAGCAGGCCCGGGCGGCAGTCCGTCCCACACCCTGCCGCCGGTATGCGGGTAGAACCATAAATTCCGCGATGCTGTGGCCGGAAGCGGCCTTTTGGAGGAAGGTGTTCACCATGACAAAGCCCAACAGCTTTTTGCCGTCTTCGGAACAAATGAACCAGGCTTCCCGGCTTGGCTCTGTGAAATACGCGTCGAACCATGGATAGGCAAACCGTGCAGTTTCATCCATTTCATTCCCGTCAAAAGCGCTTTCTTCATATAGAGAATACTGCAAAAGCCGATATAAAACATCCCGTTTTTCCAGCTTGACCGGGACCAGATAAATCTCCACGCCATCACCTCAGCAAAGGCCGGAAGTCTTGGGACATCTTCGTGGGCAGAAACTCGATGATCTCATATTCCGCCGCCCCCTCCTGAAAAAAGGGGTCCTGGTCCCGGATTTTTTCCGCCTCCCGGCGGCTCTCGCAGCGGCAGAGAATCACGCCGCCGGTACGGGGCTCCTTCCGGCCGGAGCACAGGAATTTCCCCCGGGCATAGAACTCGTCCAGGAACTGAATGTGCGCCGGCAGCAGCCCTTCGATTTCGTCCAGAGGTTTGACATACGCCAGATTGAAAAGAAACATCTTGCTTTCCCCTCCAAAATCTGATAAGATAAGATTTGACCACAGTCAATGACCGCAGTCATTATTTTACCACCGGCTCCGGAGCCTGTCAAGAGCGGATCTTCTGTCCCGCTTCTGACCCCGGCAAGCGTATACGGGCCGGTTATATGGTGAAAAGGAGGGGCTTTTTGAATACGATGGATACATGCTATGATTTTGACGGCTGGCTCATACGGCTTCCGCAAACGTGGAAAATGTCGCTGGACGAGAAGGTGCAGCCGCCGCAGGCGATCTTCGAATCGGACGGAGCCTCCATCACCATGTATATTTCAACATGGCGCTTTCAACGGCCGGAAACCGGCGAGCCGACGGGGGCGGAGGATGTCTCCTCCATTGCCCTCCAGGCTTTTGCCCAGAAGGGACTCTCTCCGCTGGACGGGTTTTCGGCTTATGGCCCGGAGGGCTTTCTTACCTGCATGGGAAAAGGACTCACGGACGATGGCTGTCTGATCCTTGCCTGTTTCATCTGCGCGGTGGGGGCGGCCCTTTCCGTTTATATTGTCTGTGACAACGACGCGGATTTCGAAAAGTGCCTTCCCTATATCCGATCCGTTGAACGGACCTAAGCTTCGGAAGGTACGCCGGTCCCGGCGGCCTCAAGCTGAAACTGTGTTTTTCAAAGGAGTGTGCGCTATGAAAACGCCGTCCCGAAAGGAAAAAGCCGCCGCCACCAAGGAGAAAATCTTCTCCACGGCGGCGGGGCTCATCAAGGAAAAGGGCTATGCGAATGTCACTGTCAGCGAGATCTGCGCCAGGGCTGGCATCGCCAAGGGTTCTTTTTACGTCCATTACAGGTCCAAGGAGGACATCATCCGCGAAAGCTATTACGCGGATCTGGGGGCTTATGTGGAAAAACACTATGCCGCCTGGCTCCGGGACCGTCCGGACAGCCGGGGTGGGGAGCGCATCCTGAAATTCCTCTCCCTGGAGCTGGAGTTTTCCGAGCTGGCCGGCTACGAGCTCACCTGCCTCGCCTATTCCCTGAATCTGGGGGCCTGCGTGCCGGGACCCTCAGAGCACCTGCAGAAGCGGACCTTCAGCCGCATTTTATATCAGGAGCTCACAGCCCATATGGATGAGGTCCAGACTCATCTCTCCGCCGCCGATCTCTTCACCTACTTGGAGAGCGTGGTCCGGGGCATTATGGTCACCTGGTGCTTCTCCAATCACGCCTTCCATATGGAGGATACCGGCAGAGCCTACCTGGCCTGTGCCGTGCAAGCTATTTTTCCGGCCTGCGGCGGGGTCCCACCGGCTTCCCGGTGAGAATGCAGATTCCATCCCGGTCGCATTTCCCGCAGCCTATGCAGCGGGAGGGGCCCCGGGTCCCCTTGCTCAGCACGTATTCCCACAGCGCCACGACCGCACCGACGCCAATCAGCAGCACCCAGCCCATCAGCGGCATACCTTGCCCCCCTTGTCTTGAAGTGAATATCCTGATTTTACGGCGGAAACAGGCTGTCTGTCAGCGGCATTTGCAACAGCCGCAGCCCCAGCAGAGGCAGCATCTGTTCCGCCGGGGCAGGCAGCGGCGGCAGGGGAAACTCCTGGGGTTCCACCAGCGTTCCGTCCGGCCGGGGCAGCGCCCTCTGCACGCAGAGCACCGGTTCCGCCAGACTGGAGAGCGTCAGGCTGTCCCTGGGCGACAGTCCGTAGGATACCACAGTCTCCGCCCCCGCCAGCAGCGCCGACGGGCAGTCCCCCGGCGCCAGCAGAATCCGGCAGAGGGGCCCCGTCCCCTCCAGGCGGCGGCAGCCCTCCGCCGTCAGCGCCAGCAGGGACCACACCCGTTCCGCCAGCGCCTCCGGTTCCCGCAGCTGCCGGACTCCCTCCGGCAGCAGGTCCCCCCAGCCCCTGGGGCAGTCGTAAATTCCGGAGTCCATCCCATTCTCCTTCCGCCGGGGCCCCTTGCCAGCCCCGGAAATTAAGCGTTTTCGCGCTCCGCTTCCGGCAGGGCCCCAAAAACCGGGGCTGCCAGGGATTTCGGAACCTAGTTTCTGCCGGCGGCGGGATTCCATGCAGAAAACAAAAACAAAAAGCCTCGTCTTTTTTCATTGAATGTGCTATCATAAATAACGTGCAGTTCGGGGGAATGTTCCATTCGGAGATTTTATAAGGCTATAATGAAACCGTTCAGAGCTGCCGGCGGCAGCAATGAAGCGCACAGCCCCCGGAGCTGAACTGCTTCGATTTCAGCATTCACACAGGGATATTCTTCCGCCGGTTTTCAGGAAAAGAAACGGAGGTTCGTCGTTTGCACTTTTGGGATCATTTGAAGGTTGTTCACCGCCACCGCGCCCTGGTGCGGAAATACTGCTTCCGCCTGGGTCTGTACTGGCAGGGGCTGACCCACGACCTGTCCAAGTTCTCCCCTGTGGAGTTCTGGGCCGGCGTAAAATACTTTCAGGGGGACCGCAGTCCCAACGACCAGCAGAGAAAGCTCTTCGGCTACAGCGCCGCCTGGCTCCACCACAAGGGCCGCAACCGCCACCATTTTGAATACTGGACCGACTACCAGCAGGACGGCAGCGGCATCGGCGGCGTGCGGATGCCCAACAAGTACATCGCAGAGATGTTCTGCGACCGGCTGGCCGCCAGCAAGGTCTATCAGGGAGACAACTACAACGATTCCCACCCCTACCAGTTCTTTCAGAGGGGCAAGAACCGGCGGCTCCTCCTCCATCCGGAGACCGCCGCCCTGCTGGAAACCATTCTGGTCAAGCTCCGGGACGAGGGTGAGGACGCCGCCTTCGACTTCGTCCGCCGGGAAGTCCTGGGGAAGACACAATAAGGAGTATCGTATGGACGAGAACAGGCAAAGCATCCGCACACAGCTCCAGCCCGGCGAGGTCCTTCTCTGGGAGGGCGCGCCGGAGCGCGGCATTCATTTTCAGCGGTCCGATCTCCTCGCAATTCCCTTCAGTCTGCTCTGGTGCGGCTTCGCCATCTTCTGGGAAATCGGCGTCATCGCCGCCGGCGGGCCGCTGCTGTTCAAAATCTGGGGCATCCCCTTCGTTTTGATGGGACTTTACATCACCGTGGGACGTTTCTTCTTCCGGGCCCGAAAGCTGGCCCAGACCCGCTATGCCGCGACGGACCGGCGGGTCATCATCGCGGACCGCAGGGAGACCGTTTTTCTGCCCTACGGACAGATTCCGCTGCTGCAAAAGGAGGTCCGCGCCAGCGGAACCGGAACCATCTGGTTCCAGTCCCCCACGTCCTGCGGAGCCGGGAAGCACCGCCACCGCGTTCCCGGCGTGGGCTTTGAGGAAATTGCGGACGCCGAAAAGGTCTATCGAATCATCGAGGGGCAGATGCTGCATTCATAAAAAAGCGTGGAGGTTTCTCCTCCACGCTTTTCCTATTTGAATCACTTGATGTTCGCGCCGAAAAAAGCCAGCAGCTTCAGCAGCGGCCTCCAGAGATTGGGGTGGTACTCCAGAAGAAAGGTCTCTACCTCTGCGCTGGTCAGACCGTTTCCCCATAAAAGGACCTGTTTTCCCGCAGCGTCATAACCTACAGCAGTCTCCCCCACCGCGGCAACGCCTACAGAGATTTTTCCGCCCAATGCCGCCACGCCTCCGGCGTACCACAGACCTATTGCCACAGGGCCGAACGCCATCAGGCCGATGGCCACCGGGCCCAGCGCCGCCAGGCCAAATGCCAGAGCGCCCAAGGCAAACACGCCGGCGCTCAAAGCGCCAATGCTGAATACACCCGCGCTGAGGAGCCCTAACGCCACCACGCCCACCGCGATGTTGCCGATGGCGACGATACCCTTGGCGGTCTTCCGGCAGCGCGACATATGGGGGTACATACAAAAGCAGACAGAAACCAGAGGGATGCCAAACACCTTTGTTTTGCTGGTCCACTCCCAGGTCCGGAAATACCGGCTGATCTCTTCCACCTGTTCCTCCAGCTTTGCTGTGGACCTCGGTATGGAGGACTCCGGACGCTCCGGCTCCTCCAAGTAATCCTTCACCAGATAATCCACGCTGACGGAAAACAGCTCCGACAGGGCAACCAATTTGCTCAGCTCCGGCATTGCCGCGCCGCCCTCCCACTTGCTGACGGACTGCCGGGTAACCCCTAAACGGTCTGCCAGCTCTTCCTGAGACAGGCCCTTTCGGCGGCGGAGCTCCAGCAGTTTCGCTGAAAATGTTTTCATGTGCTCACAAACCTCTCACTTTCCTTTGGATTGGCCCTATGGTAGTCCTCCCCGCCCAAAAAAGCAAGAACGCAGCACGTGGAACTTTGTCAACCTGTGGTTGCGGCCCTTGTGCCGCAAGGGTTTCATAGATTCAAAGTTTTGAGGCCCCGAGCTTAAACCCTCCGCCCCTCCGGTCACGGCTGGTCCCGGTTCACCGTCTCCGGCGGCTGGTCCAGCTGCCAGGGATCACTGAAAATACCATGGATATAACGAATGGCGGAGGCATAATAAAAGCCGTCCGCAATCCGCTCGTCGGTGACGAAATTGCAGTCTATGTATTTCCGGCAAACCACACTGCCATCCCGCTTCGTCTCATACACCCGGCGCTTCCGGCCAAAGGCGCAGAAGACGGGGACATTGCCGAAATCATAGAGGTGATGATGAATGGGCGGAATGCCCAGGGAAGCCATGGACGTGATGAACAGAGAGCCGTGAAAAGGGGAAAGCCTTGTCAGCCACCGGGGCAGCATGCCGAAATAATCCGCCCCCTGAAGCAGCGCCACCAGGCCCCGCAGCAGCAGTCCGGGAATATAATTCAGCGCCCCCGCCAGCTTGTCGAAGGAGGAGTCCAGGGGCGTCCGCTTCACCTCCTGAACCGCCTCGTCAAAGCGGCGGAATACGGTCTCCGCCGTGTCGGCGGGGTCAAAAGTGACCTTGATGACGGTATCCGGCGAGGCGGTGGACATCTCCTTTTTGATGGTCATATTGACCTCGATCACCCGGTCCCGGCTGTAAGCCCGCTGGCCGGCAATGAACCGGTTCAGCCCCGGATACCGGGCGCAGGTCCGGACGTATGCCGCCAGGATTACATGAAGGACGCCGAAGCCCTTCCAGCCCGCCTGACGCTTCTCCGCAATATAGCGGTCCACCGCCGTGACCTCAAACCGGTCAGCAATGAAATTCTGGGACGTATTGCGGGTCTTCATGATGTAGGGCGACACAGCGAAAATAGGCGACAGGGTCCGCAGGCGGCGGCCGTCGTTCCGGTCGCCAAAGCGGCGGATATAGGTTCCCTCTTTCACAGGCCGCCGCCTCATGGCCAGGGATAAGCACAGCAGCGCTGCCATGCAGCACAGCACGGAAATCTCCGGCAGCCAGTCGTGAACCGGCCAGCCGATTTTCTGCCGGCCCTCCACGATGATATGATAGACCATTGGCAGGCCGAACAGCAGCCACAGCGGCGCCTGCGTCGGCACATGCCCTACCACCGTGGCGGTGTAAAGCACCGCCACCAGCGCGTAGAGAAACAGGCAGAGCGCCGTGTGCAGAAGAGACGAAAAGGATAAGGCCTTTACAGCAAAGAAGATGCACCCCAGCCACACCGGTACAGCGGACCGGTACAGGCGTTCTCTTCCGTCCAGAAAGAGAATCCCCACAAAACACACATTGGCCGCCAGCGGCAGCAGAATCTGAAACAGCCAGAAGGGACGGCTCAGCGCCGATTCTCCCATCACCCAGGCAATCCGCACCAGACCGGAGCAAATCATCAGCAGCGCCGCCGACAGGGCCAGAATGCGGAATGTTGGAAGCCAATAAACGGTTCTCGTTCTCATGGGCGCCTCTCTTTCTTTCTCGTTCTCTTTTTATTTCTTGTTCTCTTTTTACGTCTGCAACTAAAACGCCGGCGCGCCGTCAAGAGACAGTGCGCCGGCGTTCCACCTCAATATGACTGTGTTATTGAACGCTTCCGCTGGCGTTAAACAGCGGCAGCGGCGCGAGGAACTGAATGTCCGTCCGGTCCTTTGCGGAGCCCTCCGCCAGTACCGCCAGCCGGCCGGTCACAGTGCCGCCCGCCAGCTTCACCAGAGATTCCATCGCTTTGAGAGAACCGCCAGTTGAGATCACATCGTCCACAATCAGGATGCGCTTGCCCGCCAGCAGCTCCGCGTCGGTCCCGTCCAGATACAGCCGCTGAGCCCCGGCGGTGGTGATGGACTGGTCCTCCACATAGATGGGATTCTGCATGTAGGCCTTGGGGCCCTTTCGGGCCAGAAAATACTTGGCCGCGCCGGACTGCCGGGCCATCTCGTGAATCAGGGGAATGCCCTTGGCCTCGGCGGTGAGCATGTAGTCAAAGCTGCCCGGAGCGGCCAGCTTCAGCAGTTCCCGGGCGCAGGCTTCCGTCAGCTCCGCGTCCCCGAGGCAGATAAAGGCGGCGATGTACAAATCATCCGAAACCTTGCAGATGGGCAGCTCCCGCCGCAGGCCCGCGACTTCCAGTGTATAGGTTGGCATAGAAGGTCCCTCCCTCAAAATCCTTTTTCAGGAAAACATTTTCATGTTTATTATATCTTCTATCTTCCGAAAGTCAAGAACATGACCCGGTTTTGCGGGCAAAAATTCTGCCTGTCTGTTTCCGAGTCGCCGTCCTCTGTCACTTTGCACAAAAAGAGGTCCCCATTTTCTGGTGTATTGAAAAAAAGTTTGGCAGCTATTCAAAATTCTTCCCTTGTTTATTGCCGCCGCAAATGATAAACTAAGAGTGAAAAACCCCGACGGGGCCAAACAAGATCACAAAGAGTAGAGTAAGAGGAGGATGTTTGATGAACGCATATCTGTCCAGCGTGATTGAGAGCGTTAAAACCAAGCACGCCAATGAGCCGGAATTTGTCCAGACCGTGGAGGAGGTCCTCTCCTCCCTGGAGCCCGTCATTGAGAAGCACCCGGAGTATGAGCAGGCGGACCTGCTGGGCCGCATGGTGGAGCCGGAGCGCATGTTCACCTTCCGGGTCTGTTGGATGGCCGATGACGGCACCTGGCACACCAACACCGGCTGGCGCTGCCAGTTCAACGGCGCTATCGGCCCCTACAAGGGCGGTCTCCGGTTCCAGAAAAATGTGTATGAGGGCATTATCAAGTTCCTGGGCTTTGAGCAGACCTTCAAGAACTCCCTGACCGGCCTGCCTATCGGCGGCGGCAAGGGCGGCAGCGACTTCGACCCCGCCGGGAAGTCCGACGCGGAGATCATGCGCTTCTGCCAGAGCTTCATGCAGGCCCTGTACCGCTACATCGGACCCGATGTGGACGTGCCCGCCGGCGACATGGGCGTGGGCGCGAGAGAGATTGGCTATCTGTACGGCGAGTACCGCCGCCTCAAGGGTGCTTTCGAGAACGGCGTCCTCACCGGCAAGGGCTTTTCCTACGGCGGCAGCCTGATTCGTCCTGAGGCCACCGGCTTCGGCGCGGTGTATTATCTGGAGAACGTCCTGAAGCACGAGGGCGAGTCCATTCAGGGCAAGACCATCGCCTGCGCGGGCTTCGGCAACGTGACCTGGGGCATCTGCAAGAAGGCCCGGGAGCTGGGCGCCAAGGTCGTCACCCTCTCCGGCCCCGACGGCTACGTCTACGATCCCGACGGCGTGACCACCGACGAGAAAATCGCCTATCTGGTGGAGATGCGGAACAGCGGCCGCAACCGGGTGCAGGATTACGCCGACAAGTTCGGCGTGGAGTTCCATGCCGGCGAAAAGCCCTGGGGCGTCAAGGCCGACGTCATCATGCCCTCCGCCATGCAGAACGACGTCCACATGGAGCAGGCCAGGCAGATTGCGGCCAACGGTGTGAAATATTATATCGAAGTGGCCAATATGCCCACCACCAACGACGCGCTGAAGTTCCTGATGGAGCAGCCCGGCATCATCGTGGCCCCCAGCAAGGCCGTCAACGCCGGCGGCGTGGCCACCTCCGCCCTGGAGATGGCCCAGAACAGCGAGCGTTTGGTGTGGACCGAGGAAGAGGTCGACAGGCAGCTCCACCAGATCATGGATACCATCTACAATATGAGCGTCGAGGCCGCCGAAATGTACGGCCTGGGCTATAACCTGGTGGCGGGTGCCAACATCGCCGGCTTCCAGAGAGTCGCCGACGCCATGATGGCGCAGGGCGTATTCTGATACTTTCTTGAAAGAAAGTATCCAAAGAACTTTTTACGCGCCCTTCGGGCGGTCAATCGACCAACTCGAAGCGCTAACAGTGTAAAAGCAGGAAAACCGGGCGGGGACGATTCCCTGCCCGGTTCCTCTTTTATTAAGCTCACAGTGGTTTCGGTGATCTGGACGCCACCGCCTCCGGGCGGCGAACCTCCTGCGGAGGGCTTTTTTCGGGCCGATGCCCGGTCACGCTTCTCCTCCTATTATGGCACCGCCGGGGAGCTCCCGCCCACCGGCGGGGCCCTGTACGGGGCCCGCTTCCGCTGTCTCCGAGGGTTCCGCCTGAGGCAGAGCGGGGTTTGCGGCGGGTTGGGACTGCTCGGCCCCCTCCACAAAGACATAGCCGCCAGCGTCCGTCTCTGTCCCTTCTCCGATCACGGCCCGCCGCTGAGCCTCCTCTTCCCCGATTTGCTCCCGGATATAGGCGGCAATTTCGTCCAGAGTCTTCGCGTCCGCGATTTCTTCATAGACGGTCCGGTCGAAAACCAGACCCTCAGCCGTGTCCGCGAGGACATAGCGCTGTCCCTCGCCCAGATAAAATTCCGCCAGGTCAGCGTAGCAGAAGTAGCTGCCGCCCTGCTCCCAGCCGGTATTTTGGTCCGTGGAAATGGGCATGAAAACGGCCTCGTCTCCCGCTTCCAGATCCTCCAGCGGGCCGCTCAGGGTCGTGGACAGGTAGCCCTTCGCCCCTATCCAGAGGAGGCTGTAACGCTCCCCCGCCGTCAGGTCTCCCCGGATGGAGTCCGTCACCTCCACGATGGCCCGGGTGCAGTAGACCGGAATGTTCCCAAGGCCGTCCATCGCCACCTGATAATACTGCATCTCTTGAACCGTTCCCCGGAAAACCGCCGTGTCCTGGGCAAAGATCTCCTCCGGAGACAGCCAGGCCATACAGGCGGCCTCGGCGAGCACTCCGGCGTTGTCTCCCGGGCCGCTGAGCTCCCCGATCTCCACGCCGGTGGACCAGTCGGGACGGACGGGCCGGGCCGGGCCGTCTGTCCAGTAGGAAGAGCCGTCCGCCCCCCCTGCCGCCGCGCCGCCTCCGGCGTCTCCCCCGCTCTCACGGTCTACCGCCGGGTTGAAGCTGTAAATAATGGACGTCCACTGGGGCTGTCCTCTGATGGCGGGGACAGCCGCCGCCGTCACGATCACCGCCAGACAGGCCGCCAGGGCCCCCGCCCGCCGCCAGGGGCGGGCCTGTTTCTTTACGGTTTCCGCTCCTTCGATCTGGTCCTCCCGGACCTCGCCAACAGCGCGGAATAATTCTTCCCTTGTCATAGGTCATAGCCCTCCTTCACGAGATAGGTCCGCAGGCCCTGCCGGGTCCGGCGGAGCATGGATTTGATTTTTGACTGGGTGAAGCCGGTGGCGGCGGCAAGCTCCGCGATGCTGTCGCAGTACCAGTACCGCCGGAGGAATACCAGCCGGACCGCCGGGGACACGCCGTCCAGATAGCGGGAAACGGCCTCCCCCAGCTGCCGGGCGTCCAGACGCTCATCCATGGGCGTGCCGCTGACACACTCTGCCAGCTCCTCCAGCGCAGTTTCAAAGCCGCTCCGCCGCTGGGCGCTGTTGTAGTCATAGCGGTCCAGGGCCGTGTTCCGGGCGATGCGGCCCAGAAAGGCCGGAAGGCGGGCGGGCCTCCGGGGCGGCATGGCGTTCCAGGCCCCCAGCCAGGTGTCGCTGAGGCACTCCTCAGCGTCCCGTCCGTCCCCCAGCACCCGGCGGATGATGCTGCAGCAGTAAGGTGTATACTTTTGGGCCGTCTGACGGATGGCGTCCTCGGAACGCGCCCAGTACAGGGCGATGATCTCCCGGTCTTCCATAATGGCCCCTCCTTCCTGAAAAGCGCTTTTCACCCTTATAGTCGGCAAACAGAGCCGCCGGGTTGCGGGGAAAACGAAAAAAGTCCCTTTTACCTTTTGTGTTGTTGACTTATATTACTTCCGAACTGAAAGGTCGGAAGTAATATGTGCCATGTTTTGCGGTTGCCGCTGTTTACAGCGGTGAGCAAAACGGCTTGAATCAAATTCATTATTTTCGAGCTTTAAGCCCGGAAATAATAACTCAGTCGATTTCACCAAAACCTGTAATCAAAAAGAAAGCAGGTTATGATGTAAAATCTTCCCATTCGCTTTTGTGTTCCTTCCGCAGAGAAAGGCCTTGTGATTCCCGCCCCCTGCGGGGACGGGAACACGCAAAAGAATTGGGGCATAAAAATAAAAATTTCTGGCTTTTTGATACATGCAACCAATAGTTGCGGAAGTTTCAACAGTGGCTGATAGTGTTCCACAGAGGATTGCGGTATAGTTTTGATATGGAGGTAAAGCAAATGTTGTCTGAAAAAATATATACGCTCAGACGGAAGAATGGACTATCACAGGAACAGCTTGCTGAGAAAATCGGAGTCTCAAGGCAAGCGATTTCAAAATGGGAAGGAGGTTTGTCCACACCGGAGCTGGATAAGCTCAAGGCTTTAAGGAAACGCTGATTTAATTCCCCCGAAATGATAAAAGATGTGATAAAATAAGGAAAAGGGGGCGCGGGGTATGAAACAGGAAAGTTTTAGCGATATGGAATACAG
>CAJTFK010000012.1 GCA_910575505.1 Oscillospiraceae bacterium | reverse complement strand
TGTGGAAATCAGCCGCAAGAGGCGGTGCGTAATAATAACGCTGGACATCTTCCGTGGTTGGATGCCAGAGAATAGCGCCGTCCGACGTGTAGCCGGTGGAGGGGAGGGTCTGCACATAATTGTCGTAGACGGCGGCAAGATCAGCATCATAAACCGGAAACTCTGCCGAACAATAGTTGCAAACGGCTGTAAAGGATTTGTCCGGATTCAAATCATAAGTTTTCAAAGAACCATGATGCCTATGGTCAGAAGATTCAGAACAAACATCATCACAGGTCCATCCAATAATAGCAGACGGAAGCTGTCCGATGAGATACCATTTTTCAGAAAGAGCCTGCCAAAATGTACCCGTCGACGCATATTCGTCAGTTACAGCAAAACAGGGAACAACTGCCATTGAGAGTGATTCCAGCATTAAAAAGACAGCAAAAAATACGATAAAGCCTTTTTCAGAGTTGACACCACCTTATCAGGTATGATAGAATTCCAATTGGAGGAAATTATATGAAACTTTCAGACCAAACACTTTGGATTATCACCATAATAAGTCTTCTAACCGTGTTCCCTGTCGGCGTTGTCGGACTGTGCATATTATTATACAGGTATAATAGAAGACACCAAGACACCAAAAAAGACGAAAAACTGCTACAGAGACATCAACGTGAAATCGAACTGAAAGAGATTGAAATGGTAAGGAAATCCAATGAAATCTTGATACACTTAATACAGGATCAAGGAAGGGAACCGCTGAATTGAGCGGTCCTTTTCCTTTTCCGGACAGATTTCCAGGCGGGGACAGCCTTTGGCCTCAGAGACCACTAGGTCCAGGGCGGAGCGGGCCATGGGCCAATTATCGCTTTCAAAGCGGAGTTTCCCGCCTGCGTCATAAACTTTAAAATACATGGGACCTCCTCAAAAATTGAAAGTGCATTTTCAAAACTTTGTCAAATTCCTGTCAAAATATTGAAAGTGCACTTTCATTGATTTGTTACAACCTTTTTCCTTGGCGGACAGTCCAGGAGAACACGCCGAAGATAACCAACAGCAAAGCCGTTCCTGGAAACAATGCCAGCTCCGGGACGGTCAAAAGCTGACGTAGGACAGCGCCGAACAGGCCGACAATATCGAACAGCGAACCGCTGGACGAACCATAAAAAGTCACAGCTTACCTCCTTTTAACGGCAGGGCGTGAGCCCGGACAGACTCACGCCCTCTTGGTGTCAACCGCGGGCGGCGTTGCGCAGAGCGCAGAAGATGCTGATTCCGACAGGCAGAAGCCCGGCGGCAACGAACAGCGTCAGCAGGGGGTTGCTAGTCATCAGCGTCCAGCACTTTTCCAACAGCGTGACAACAGTGTCCACAGAGGTCATAACGGCGGACATTCCGGTGGCGACAGTCTCAGTCTGAAAAACTCCTCCTTTCCTTGAAATTCTGGTTGCGGGGCCTGGAATCGAACCAGGCGTTCCAGGTTCAGAGCCTGGCGTGCTGCCTATGCACTACCCCGCAGTATTTTTGTAAGTGCACTTTCAAAAAGTCTTTTGGGGGAGGGTCCCGCCCCTCCGGGATGTCGGGGCGGGAACAGTCAGAAAGTAATCTGCGACAAATCAGTCCCGTCTTGACCGTCCAGAGCATCCGCCCATTTATGACGGTCAAGATATGCCTGAACACTGGAATAATCAACGACCTTACCGTTACCCCGATATTCCAGAACCCTATGTATCCGGCGGAAGAAGGCCTCACGGCTGGGAGCGTCAACGCCCTGATATTGCAGGTCCGGCGGAATGTTGGTCACGATGAAAACTTTTGTGAAGCAGGCTTGCCGGTTGAAATAGCGGCAGGGAAGCAAAAGCGGGTAACCGTCCAGATAGTTCAGCATGTCACCATGCTTTAAGCCGCTCCGGAATTCCTCAAAAATCAGTACGTCCTGACCGTCATAGGTATCAAACGGATGCCTGTAGTCCGTGACACGGTAGCAGTTTTTATAGCCGTATGTATCCATGACAGAACGGGTTTTGCCGGAACCGGTCTTGCCGAAAATATAGGTCACAGTCAGATCACGCCATGAATTGGCAAAAAGGTTATCCCGGAGAGCGGAACGGGTCCGCTCCACCTTGTCAATAAACTTCATAGCGCCGGGAACTTCTTCGATCACCTCCAGATTGGAAGCGCCGTCTTTCAGGAGCTCCAAAATGCGTCCGGCCTCGCCAGACCGGCCTTGATGCTCTTCCGGACACTCGCCGAATTCCTCGAAGGAGCCTTCGACCGAAGTCGTGCCCTTTTCGGTCTCCTTCCACTTGCCGTCCTTGCGGATATAATCCCGGTTGTCACGGCTCGTCCCAAGGACTTTCTCGATGTGAGCGCCGGGAAATTTGTTCTTGAGCGTAGAAAAACGGCAATTGGATGGTGTGAGATTGATGAAAAGATGGGTATGCGGGGTCTTTTCTTCCGCGCCAATTTCATCGGCCATGCACCAATAAGCCATCGTCTTGAAGGTGCGGAGGACCTCACGGATTTTTTCATGGGTCCAGCCGTGTTCGGCGGGGTTGTTGAAAGTCAACTGCCATTTGCGGGAAGCAGTATCTTTTTCGGTCATGGTGATACCGCCTTTGCTGTGAGATTTCACATGCGTTACAATGTTACATGTTACAGAAGTTGCGGGGGGTAATACCAGCCCCCGCACCCCGCCGGGCTTGCGCCCGGCGGGGTTCCTCCTTATTGACAGGAGGCGGATTTGTGCGGTAGAGCATACACCAATAGCGAGTCCGGCAAGTATGGCACCGGCCGGGCCCGTAATCAGAGCAGGGGTATTCGGTTTCCAGGTGAGACAGCCCCTTTTTCATGGGCTCACTTGCTGGCCGGAGCGAAGTCCACCACGAAACCGCGCCCGTTGAAATCCACGATGTACTCGCCGGGAACGCTGATTTTATCGTAAGGGTAATTGCCGGGGTCCAGGTTCAGGGTGAGGGCGGCCTCGCCGACGACACCGGGCGCACGGCCCAGATAATGGACCTGGATAAAATCATAGGGGTTGCCGGTTTTCTTGCTGGTGCCCTGGAGGTGAGTCTTGCCAACGACTTTGATTTTCATAATTTCTTCTCCTTTACCGTTTCGGTTTTGTAGATTTCACCCGCTCCGGGTGTTCGCTTATAAGTATAAACTCACACACAGTGGCTCCATACAGGAAAACCCTTGCTTTTTCTCATTCAGTATGTTATAATGTAAGGAAATTCGGGTCCATACAATTTATACAATTTTCCATACCGTATTGGTATGGTCAACAAAGTTAAAGATACTAATGGTTGAGGTACTGTTTTATCAGTATATGAAATGCCTGGAAGCCGTACTGCTGACAGTGCGCCCGATTTGGGAGGTGTACCTCCCATGACAACGGAAAGAACCACAGACTGCTACTGTTTGGGCGATGGATTTTTTTGCCTGCGGATGTTGGTCAACAGCTGATTTAACTGCAATTGGGTCTACAGGCAGGAAAACTTGTTTTTCTCTTGTTGCCATATTATTGCGCAGAAAACAAACATCCGGGTATAGCGGAGTTGGTACCGCGCCACATTTGGGATGTGGAGATCGTGCGTTCGAGTCGCACTACTCGGACCAAGTTTCGTTGACAAACGAGATGCAAACAAAAATCCCGCACTTCGGTGCGGGATTTTTGCACATAAAAAGCGTGTTCTGCTCCAAAACAAGATAATCAGGCACGATTGGAAGAATTTGAATGCGTAAAATAAAAATAACGCACCAGAAATGCAAAAACAGCGGTTTTGGCAACCTGCACGACTCGAACTTTCCACGTTTCTCTAAAAATGAAAAACAAACCTCCCCCGGAGCTGCCAAGTCGCTCCGAGGGAGGTTTTCCGTTTCAGGACGGCCCTTCCTGCCATTGCTGCTTATGCTTCGTCTGTTCAGCGTTCTTCGGCGGTGTTGGTAATAGCTTTATCAATGCTTTCCGACTATACTGTCGTTACAACAAACGGGAAAGGAGAACGGCAGCATGGCAACTACCAAGAACTTATGTGCGCA
This sequence comes from Oscillospiraceae bacterium, assembly GCA_910575505.1. Lineage (GTDB taxonomy): Bacteria > Bacillota > Clostridia > Oscillospirales > Oscillospiraceae > Oscillibacter. The sequence goes on along the minus strand of CAJTFK010000012.1, from coordinate 110,297 downwards.
AATCAGCCTCGACTTGCATCAGAAGATTTCTGAGGCCAAAGAAGCGGCGGGCCTGACCACTGCGCAGTACATCACCAACCTGCTTACCGAATATTTTACAATGAAAGAAAACGGAGGTAATGTCACCATGGCAAACAACAATACTCGAACGATGGCCTTCCAGATCCCCGAGGAGCTCTTCCAGCGGATCAAGACCCACCTGGAGCGGGAAACCCAGCGGACCGGAAGGAAGTACACTCAGCGGGAGTTCGTGCTGAGCCTGATTGAGGAAGCGCTGATCGAAGCTGAGGAGGCTGCCGCTGAGGAAGCCGAGAGGGTCAACGCCTCCATGGCCAGCGCCAGCCCCACCGGGGCCCCCACCGAGGAGGATGATCCCGAGGCGGAGGACCTGCCCCCCGAGAAGCCCTGAACTGCCACATCGCCGCCCTGCGGGGCACGGTACCTTCCTTCAAGGCCGCAATACAACGGTAACCAACAGAAAGCCAGCGTCAGCCCTCGTAGGGCTGCCTTCTCCGAGGCGGAACCCCTGCCCCCGAAGAAGGCTTAACAGGTCGCAGCAGCTCTGTGTGGCCCAGCACAACGCCCCAACATCCTGAACGCAAAAGGGATGACGGGGGCGTTTTTATTTTCAGCAGGGCAGGATTAAACACTGAAATTTGGCTGAGATACGCGAAACAGGCTTGTCCGCCACGGCGGTTTTTGGGGCCCCCGCAAAATCGCAGATTTTGTGGGGAGAGTTGGATCACCGGGGGTTCACACGGCCCGTGTGGGTCCGCTGTGACGCGTTAGGGCTTCTCCGGGGACAGGGCCTCCTCCTTGGGCTCGGAGGGCTCACAGGGGCTGACGCTGGTCCCGGGGGCGGCGGTCTGCCCGGCCTCCTCGGCGGCCTGCCGCTCGGCCTCGTTCAGCGCCTCCTCGATGAGCCCCAGCACGAACTCCCGCTGAGTGTACTTCCTTCCGGTCCGCTGAGTCTCCCGCTCCAGGTGGGCCTTGATCCGCTGGAAGAGCTCCTCGGGGATCTGGAAGGCCATCGTTCTCGTATTGCCGCTCATAGTCGTCGTACCTCCGTCTTTCTTTAAATTGTAGTATTCGATCAGCAGGTTCGTGATGTACTCGCTGGTGGTCTGGCCCGCCGCCTCTCTGGCCTCGCTGACCTGCGTGTGGAGGCTGAGGGGGATCTGAGCGCAGAGGTTCTTTTTCTGTTCCATGCTGCCGTTCTCCTTCCCGTTTGTTGTAACGACAGTATAGCCGGAAAGCATTGATAAAGCTATTACCAACACCGCCGAAGAACGCTGAACAGACGAAGCATAAGCAGCAATGGCAGGAAGGGCCGTCCTGAAACGGAAAACCTCCCTCGGAGCGGCTTGGCAGCTCCGGGGGAGGTTTGTTTTTCTTTTTTAGAGAAACATGGAAAGTTCGAGTCGTGCAGGTTGCCAAAACCGCTGTTTTTGCATCTCTGGTGCGTTATTTTTATTTTACGCATCCAAATTCTTCCAATCACACCCGATTATTCTTGTTTTTGAGCAGAACACACTCTTTATGTGCAAAAACCCCGCACCGAAGTGCGGGATTTTTGCTTGCATCTCGTTTGTCAACGAAACTTGGTCCGAGTGGCGAGACTTGAACTCACGACCCCTTGACCCCCAGTCAAGTGCGCTACCAACTGCGCTACACCCGGATACATCGTGCTCACTCATGTCAGCTTGTGTATATTACCATACTTTTCTTGATAATGCAAGCCCTTTTTTCAATTTTTTAAAAATTTTTCGAATGGCCTGGTAATGTGATTGAATACTCCATAGTCTCATCTCACAGCAAAGGCATATGCCTTGCCCGAAAATTGCCCAAAAAACGCAGTCTGATGGCTCAAGCACAGCGTTTTTAAAACAAAGGATATCCGGCAGCTGCCGAATTCAGGTACTCTGGACTGTTTAGCTGGTGGTCTGGGCTGTCTCCGCAAAGCGGAAACCTCCTTTATCAGCCGCTGACGGCTGGCGTCCGGTTCCTCAGTTTTCCCGTTGGAAAAGGACAGCAACGCCACGTTAGCCCCGGTTAGGTATTCAACAGCATTTTGATCTCGTCCTCTACCTGGGCCTGCTCCACAATCAAGGCGGTCAGCTTGGGATGGACTGTTGTTGCTTTTACAGTCAGGGTTTGAATTTCAAAGACTTTTTTACCATCCCCCCACAGATAAATTGCTCAAACGCTGCTGTCTGCAACGTTTCGCAGCGTTTGCTGTCTGCCTGTTTGGAGCACTAAAGATACTGCGTTCCAGCCAAGCTGCCCACGCTCATAAGAGCATACCCACAGCAGCCATATTTGTTTTCAGACAGCCAGGTATTCTCGGCCCTGCGCCCTCCCTGGATCGGGACCTGCTGTACACCGGCATCCTGATCCGCACCCGGTACAACATTGCCGATGAGCTCCGGACCGAGGGTTGCTGAAGCCGTGAGCCGCCGTCCGGACGGCAGTCTCTCCCAAAACCGCCGCGCCCTCCGGGGCACGGCGGTTTTTGCATAAAGAAAACCACTGGCAAGGCCAGTGGTTCAAAAAAGCCGCAGGCAGTGAGGATGAAAAAACTCCCTTCAATAAAGGGCACGGTGTGCCAGAACGGTGCGGGCAGCAAAGAGAGGCCATTCAGATGGAGCTGTATGACATAAACCGTTTATCGCATACGAATCAAGAGTTATAAAAGGGCAGAAAAATAGCGCAAAAGAGTAGGCATGCAGCGTCAAAGCAATAATTCCTATCCCCAAATCAGTGATGAAGCGTGCATAACGGTATATCTGTGGGGCGTCAGCGGATATTCGAGCAGACGACGATATACAAGTACAAAAAATCATGTGCCGGAGCAGTTTCCAAAACTGCCCGGCTGCCAGGCGCTTTCAGACCGATTGAACCGATTAGCGCCAGCATTTCAAGCTCTGGCGGAGATCTGGCTGAATGCGATATGGGGCAGATTTACCGGAAGAAATTGAGTATATCGTGGATTCCTGCCCCATTATTCCGGCAAAAGACCCACGTTCCGGGCAAGGGAAGGGCGCTGGCTGGACAGAATCACTGAAAAAACCTTGACCTTGGTACCGCTTACCCCCGGAAAGAAACTCAAAGGCGATATCCTGATTTCAGGTAATGTATTTTCTGCCTTTATCCGTTCTGTCCGCCAGACTGTTGAGTGCTTTTTCAACTGGCTCAATCGCCTGACCAACTACCAATATGCTTGCATGGTCCGCTCTCTGCCAGACCTCCTTCTTCATGCCTTTGGCCGTATTGCTGCCGCTCTTTCTTCTCTGCTGTTCAACCCTTGATTCGCATATCTGCTTTCGCTCCACGGAGCTCCTCCTTTTGCGGCGGAATTTCTTTCTGACCATTTGTTTGAAATAATGTTCTGGCAGCGCTTCCAAAGGAGAGGACGCACATAAAAGTCTTTGCCTTATAAAATACGCAGGACGTCAGGTTCAGACATCCCCCGCGACTGATCGAAAGTTCAAACCCTTTTTCCCGCTGTTCATAAAACGGCATCTGTTTTGGCTATGATGAAATCTGATTCTGTTGAACAGAAGGGTCTCTATATACGACACAAAAGCATGGGAGGTATGGACTCCACGCCGGAGCGGGAATCCATACCTCCGTCACATGAACGCGTCGGTCAAATTTCAGGGTCTGTTTACAGTGACCTTATGCGCACAAAAGTGAAATGCGGAAAATGTAAGGAGGCGCTCAATCTCTCTGGGAAGATTGCGTGTACTGCTGCAAAGCTGTAAATGTAACGCTGTTGTTCTCCGCAAACAAATAGATTGGCTTGTCCGTAACGCCGTACAAACGGACCGTCAGAGCAGCCTGATCGTCCACATAGAAGATGCCGACGGAACCGTCCTGGATGTAGGTGAAGGAATGCTTTTGATTGGGCTGAAGCGCCGCCTGCGTCTCGGTGATCGTCGTTGCGCCTTCATTGAAGGAAAGACGCAGCCTGTTCGATTTCGGGTCAATGGAAATGAGCTTGTACTGTTCCTCTTTTCCGTTGAAATCAAAGGCAAGGCCGAAGGAGCCGGTTCCCGAGTAAGTGAACTCGCCTTTCAGCAGGAAGCTCTCGGCACTGGTAAACGCCTCCTTGTAGCTGTAACCGGAATTTGCTGTCAAAGACGCCTCCGAGGTATTCAGCGGTCTGGGCGTGTCGAAGGCGGACAGAATGCTGTCCACCGGGACAAGCGCAAGGCTTCCGTCTTCCCTTTGCTCCAGCTTCTGGACGGCGATATTTCCCGCCCAGCCGGAAACCTCCTGGGTAGACGAGGCCGAATTTGCCCGCCTTGCCCAGCCCACCATATAGGCGTTCTGTTCATTCTCAACGTGCTTGGCGGCGTAGAACAGCTTGCCTTCCAGACGGGCGGGATTCGAGTAGGGGCCGAAACGGGAGTCCGCCGACGCATACCAGAGCGTGTCGTCCTGTCCGGAGTAGGTCAGATACCATTTGTTCCCTATCCGGAAGGTATCGCTGCACTCCAGGTTCCAGAATTCGCCGGTGGGATCGGTGAAAATGATCCCGTCGTACTTCACATTCTTTAAATCCTTGCTCAGCGTCAATTTCAGGATGCGGGCCTTGCCGTCCTGGGAAGCCGTCACCGTCAGGGAAATGGTCTTGCCGGCCGGGTCGTAATACGCCTGGGGGTCCCGGAAGTCATTCTTCTGTTCCAGTTCAGCGGGCGGCGTGATCTCCCATCCGCTGACCTTTTCAAAGGATGTGGGACTGCTGCCCTTTGCCACCATGATTTTTTCGCGGTACTCCTGGGAACCGGAGCCGTTAAAGCCTGTGTAGAAGAAGTAATAGGTATCCTCCACCTTGACCACCGAGCCTGTGCCGATCCAGTTGTCCTGCACATCCTCCCGGGAGGCGGACAGCACCGGGTCATCCAGCTCCGTATAGTGGACGAAATCCTTCGTTGTGGCCACATAGACGGAATGGTTGTAGGCGTCGCCGCCGTCCTTCAGATAATAGATGTAGTATACGCCATTGTCATAGAACGGCATGGTATCGCCCACATAGGGCTGGGATTCGCCGTCGATTTCCGGCAGGAAGAAGAGGTCATAGGCATGCCCCTTTTCCTGGGCCTCCGGGGTCAGCGGGGAGGTGACCGACGCCGTGTTGGTGGCAGCGACATACTCCACCTGAAAGCCCAGCAGCTCATTCAGGTCCCGGAGCCGGTAGAAGTTGTTCCGTCCGATGTTGTAGCCCTTGAGATTGACCGTCCTGCCGTTTACTGTGACGCTCAGGGTGCTTCGTACGCAGCTTGCCGCCCGGTTTTCTCCGGCGCTCAGCTCTCCGCCTACGGGTGTGTACGGCTTTCCGGTGGTGAGGGAAATCTGCTGCTTCTTTCCGTTGTAGCGGACCACAAACTGCGCGTCCGTATCATTCAGCATCAGGGCCAGGTCCCGGAGCTTGACATAGTTGCTGCCGTTGATGTTGTAGCTGTCCGCTGTAACCGTTTTTCCGTTGACTGCGATTGCCTGCTTTCCGTGGACGATTTCCAGTGTCTCAGGCGGAGAAGTCACAGTAACGTTAGAGATTTCCACATCCGCGCCGCCGTTTTCGAACTGCCAGAGCAAATCATAAGCGCCGCCTTCAGTCAGCCGGTCTTTGGTTGTGAAGGAGTAAACCCTTTCTTTGGTTATTAGCTGGAACGGCTCGGAGAGGACGGGAGAATTCCCGCCGGCCTGGCGGAGAGAAAGGGTACCAGACAGATTTTTGCTTGCCTGGGCCGTGAAAGAGACGGTATACAAATCTCCTGCCCGGAGGTCCGCGCCCTCCATCAGAACCGCTCTGTCCCCGGAGGTGTTCTCCGGCATCTGACAGGTCAGTTTCCTGCTCGCGGAATCCAAAGTTCCCGAAGCGCCGCGCAGATTGAGCACCGCGTCAGCCGGAGGCTGTCCGCCGCCTGTTCCGAAATTCAGTTCCTGCACGGATACGCCGCTGACCGTGATGTCATTCGTCACAGCGCCGCCCACAGAAAGCTGGAGAATCAGCCTCCCCGCGTCGGTCATGGAGGCGGGAACGGTGATCTGTTTCTCAACCGTTGTCTTCTGTCCTGCGGTGATGGTCTGGTTGTAGAGGGCGTCAAAGCCTTTTTCCGTCTCCTCGTTGTTGAAGCAGACCTCATAGTTCTGGGTCTTCGCCGCCAGCAGATCCGCACGGATGAGATAGGTTCTGCCCGCCGAGAGGATGGCGCCGGTGTCAATGAACAGCTTTGTCTTCCAGACCTCCGCGCCGACGGCGGGTACGTTTGTGATGCGGAGCGTTGCCTTGCCGTCTCCGCCCTCCAGCGCCGCGCTGTAATCCGGATTTGTCCAGACGCTGAGGGCGCCGCCTTCGGTGTACGCAAAATTCTCCGGCATCATATCGGTGTACGAAAGAGAAACCTCCTCCACCTTGATGCCGCTGACGGTGACTGCGTTGGCGGCGGTAGTCCTGCCAAGGTTGAACTGGAGCGTCAGATGATTCAGTCCGGTCTGATCCTTTGGAACGGCGATGATCTTCTCCGCCGTCCCGGTTTTCCCGGCCTCGGCCCTCAGCCCGCTCAGGGAATCGTAGCCCATTTCAACGCCGCCGTTGTTATAGCAGATCTCATAGTCCTGGGCCGTCTTTGCGCTGACGTTGGCGGAGACCTTGTAGTATTTGCCCGCCTGGAGCGTTTTCCCCGTATCCAGGAAGAGCTTGATTTTCCAGGGTTCCGCCCCTTTCGCGGGAGCGGATGTAATATTTGCCGTGATGGAGCTGTCCGTGCCGGCAAAGGCCGTGGAATAATCTTCATGGACCCAATAGCTGACGGCGCCGGGGTTTTTATATTCCACTTCAACAGGCAGAGCGCTCTTGCGGGCATAGGTATAGGTGACGCGCTCGACTCTGAGATTGCGCACCGAAACCGTATTCGGGTCCGGAGCCTTTCCGAGCATGAGCTGAAGCCTCAGCACGCCGTCTCTCGAAGCGGTGAAAATATGCTCCACGGTGGTTTCCTGATTGCGTGCGGCGTGGAGGCCATAGACGGAACCGTAACCGCTTTCTTCCTCGTCCCCCTCATCAGGGATGCGGTTGTAATTGATCTCGAAGTCCATGTCCTTGAAGGCCCAGGTGTCAAAGGAGACGCGGTAGGTTTCGCCTTTCTCCGCGTAAACGCCCGTGTTGATGAACAGCTTGACCTTCCAGAACTCCATCATAGCGGCAGGAGGCGTGTCTCTGATCAGCACAGACGGGGTGCTGCCTCTGAAATCAAGCTCTGCGTCGTACTCACAGCTGATCTCCAGTTCTACCTCTTCTACCCTGACATTGCTGACCGTGAAGGTATTTTCCGTTCCCTCGAAATTGCCCAGCTCCAATTGGAGCACCAGTTCTCCGGTTCCCATGCCCGCCGGGACCGGCCTTGTGGTGACGGTTTTCGTCTCCCCCTCGCCGAGGGTCAGGGCCCAGGTGCCCCGGATGTCCTCGCTGTCCGGAACGCCCTGAGAAATCACGCAGAATTCCTTGACCGCATTCTCCGCCGTGATGTCGAATTGGACGCGGTAGGCTTTGTTCGGGTTATAGGCCACGCCGGTGCGGATGAACAGCTTGGCCTTCCAGCCTGTTGCATCATCAGCGGGCTTTGTGACCTTCAGCACCGCGCTGTCACTGTTTTTTGTCAGGTCCGTTACGTATCCCTCGATGCCCTCCGCTGAGACGGAGCCGAAACAGTCGATGGTTTCTGCCGAGATGGTGGTGTACCCGATTGCACGGACCTGAATGTTGCTGATTGTGACCCCGGTATTATCAGCCGCCCGGCCCAGGTCGATGCGCAGGCGCAGACTTCCGTCTGCCGCCGGGGTTACGGTATGTGCAACCGTACTTTTTCCTGAATTTGCGGTCAAACCGTATTCCGCGCCAAAGCCCTTTTCACCCGCTCCCCAATCCTCATCTTTGTTATAGCAGACCTCAAAGGGCGTCTCCGCATCCGCCGTAATATCAAAGGTGACCAGGTAACTGGTTCCTGTGGAAAGGCGGCAAATATCGTCGATGAACAATCCTCGCTTCCACATTTCTCCGGAATCGCCGCCAGTGCAGGTTATCGTGGCGGAAGTCCCGTCGCCGGTGATTGTACCGCTATAAGCATCCACCGCCCTGACACGGAAAGCGCCGGGGTTGATTGCAGCTCTCGCCGAAGCAAAATTTCTGCCGGCAGTCATGGTATGTGTATAACGGGAGGCTTTCCTGAGTTGAGCGGGACTGCCGGAGAAGTCAGGTCTCATCAGGGAAACCGTTCTTTCCCCGGCAGAATTTTCTTTGCCGGTCATGCGGCGGTCATAAGAGCCCGCTTTTCTGATGCGAGATTCACTTTGACTGCCGGAACCGCTGTCAGGATAGTCAACCGAGGCAAGATCATCGCCAGCAGGCGTTCCTTCCAGCTTATGCACCTGGATGCTGCTGACCGTAACCTGTGTGTTCTCTGCAGCAAGCCCGAGGTCAATGCGCATAAGAAGCTTGCCGTCTGCGTCCGGGGTTATGGTATGCTTCACCGTACTCGATTCCGAAGCTGCGGCCAGGTTGTACTCATGACCGAAAGCACCTTCACCATCGCCCCAGTCGCTGTCCTTGTTATAACAGACATCGAAGTGCGTTTCCGCAGTTGCTGTAATGTCAAAGCTGACCTGATAGCTGTTCCCGGCGGAAAGATTGCAGATTTCACCAGTGAACATTCCCCGCTGCCATGACGCCGGGTCACTTTCCTGGGCAGCACAGGTTATTGTGGCGGAATTACCAGAGGCGGTGATCGTGCCTTTGTTGTCTCTGGCAGTGAAACCGCTGTAATTTACCGAGGAAGCAAGGCTGCCGCCTGCAGGCGCTTGCTCAATTTTCCGAACCTGAATATTGGAGACGGTAACCTGTGTACCCTCTGCCGCCCGGCCCAGGTCTATGCGCAGACGGAGCTTGCCGCCTGTGCCGGCGGTTACGGTTTGGGTAACAGAGGAAGACGTTGAAGCTGCGGTCAAACCGCCCTGCCAGCCGAAGCCTTTCTCTCCTGCATCCCAGTCGCTGTCCTTGTTATAACAGACCTCAAAGGGCGTATCAGCAGTCGCCTCGATATCGAAGCTGACCTGATAGCTGTTTCCGGCGGAAAGATTGCAGATATCGCCGGTGAACATTCCGCGCTTCCAGGCGTTGTCTTCCCCTGCGTCGCCGCCGGTACAGATCATGACAGCGGAGCTTCCGTCGCCGGTAATGCTGCCGCCAAAGGCCCCGTCTGCCCGGACACTGAAGGAACCGGGACTTCCCTCCGGTGGGCCGGGAGGGTCGGGGGGTATTTCCGTCCCGCCTTTTTCCGTGACTTTTACATTGCTGACCCAATATGTATTCACAGATTTTCCGAGGCAAAGAATAATCCAAAGTTCCCCGTTGCTGTCTGCAGCAGGAATGGTCTGTGTCACTGTCTGAGCAGTTCCTGTTGAAACAGCCGGCAGGTTTCCGGAATACGCTGCGCCATAATCCTTATTATCAGCGCTTTTTCCATAATTGATTTCCCAATCTGACTGTGCATCTGTGCCCTTGATGTCGAAGCTGACCTCATAAGTCTTGCCTTTTTCCGGTGTAATACCAGTTTTGAGGTAGAGTTTGGATTTCCACGGGGCCGGTTCGCTGTCAATCGCAGTGACATCCAGCTTGAATGCACTTCCATCAATGCCTGCTGTGGATGCGTTGCCGCCGGAATTCGCCGCCTCATAGCTCACACCATCTATAACCTCCGATGGATCAACCTCTGCGGGGTAGCGCACAGAGGCAAGATTGTCTCCGGCGGGCTGTCCGGCGGCCACTTCCTCAATCTTGAAACCGCTCACTGTAACAGCATTATATCTTCCGTCCGTTTTACCGGCTTGCAAAGAAATCAAAAGTCCTCCCGCCGTTTCCGGGGTAATGATGTACTCTATTGTTTCAGTTTCGCCCGCTGTGAGAGAAAGTCCTTTGAGCGAACCGTAAGTCTGGTTGTTATCCACTCCGTTCAGCGCTGTGCCGTACAGGACTTCATACTCCGCATAGTCTCTTTCCGCCTGGACGGCAAAACTGACGCGATAAGAAGTGTTCGCTTTCAAATTTGCGGCTGTGTCAATATTAAAACGTGCATCCCAAAGATTTTGACCGCCGTTGATTTCCAAAGTCGCACGCCCGCCTGTGACCGTCAGATCTCCTGCGCAGTCGCCGTTTTTCGTAACAGAGCTTTCGCCGGACCAGTTGACAACCGGATTGGCGTTTACCGCGTTTTTGATTCTTGTTGCAGGCTCAATCACACCAATAGAAGTGTTATCGTCATTGAAGGAAAAATCGTCTGACAGCACATCACTGTAGCTTGGAAACGCCTCTTCGAGACGGATATCGCTGAGCGTCACCTTGTCGCCGGTTTTCAGTTTACCCAGGGAGAACTGGAAAATCAGCTCGCCGGGGTTTTCCTTGTCCTTGGGAATCCGGACAAGATAATCCAGCGTCTGGCTCTGTCCCGTCAGCCGCTGGGAATACTCCGCGCCATAGCCCTTTTCCGTTTCGCCCTCGTTATAGCAGAGTTCGAAGCCCTGCTTGGCTGTGGAGTCGACTGTGGCAGTAAAATGGTAGGTCTTACCCGGTGCCGGCTTGAGTCCCGTCGCCACAAACAGCTTGATTTTCCAGACCTCAGCGTCCTTCAGAGGGCTGTTCGTCACGGTCAGTGTTGCGGATTTCCCGTCGCAGACAACCTCCGCCGCCCGGTCGGTATGGGTCCAGTAACGGATGAACCCCGGTGCGCTGTAGTCCAGGTCCTCCACCAGCACCGCGTCCCGGCCCACTACGTTTTTGGGGGCCTCTCCTACTGCAAGGCCGGAGAAGCGAAGGGTGTTGCCCGTTTCCGAGGTCTTCCCCAGCAGCAGCCGCAGAACCAGCTCGCCGCTTTCGGCCTGGGGCGTGATCTGGTATTTCACCTGATCGGCGCCCCCCGCTTTGATGCTGCGGCCTTCCAGCATACCATAAACGGCCTTTGCGGAACCGCCGTCAAAGCAGACCGCGTATTCCGGCTGTGCGTTCTCCGCGAACAGGGAAAAGCTTATCTGATAGGCAGTACCCGCCTTGAGCTGCACGCCTGTATGGATATACAGCTGTGCTTTCTCCGCGGCACGGCTGTTTTCGCCGCCCGGTACAGCGGTGATATTCATGGTCACACTGTCCTCGGCACGGTCCAGCGAGACGGTATAACCTTCTTCATGCTGCTCATATGCAATACGGGCCGCCGGCGCCAGGGGGTCATAGGCAAGCTCCCGGTCCGTCGTAACCGTCACGGAAGGCTGGACCGCAGCGGCCCTTGGCAAACCGCCTCCCATCAGGGACAGCAGCATCGTGAGCAAGAGGACTCCGGCCATCAGCCTTTTTTGCTTTTTCATTGCTCTTTCCTCCCTCATTATGATCAACACATCCATTCTTAAAACGCTCGAACTGTCAGGAGCGGCAGAGCCATCCGGCAGACCGGAATCACAACAACAGTTCGTTGATTTCCTCCCTGGACGGCATGACCCGCAGGGCTCCTTTCCGGGTGGTGATGAGCGCCGCGGCTGTGTTGGCAAACGTGAGCATTTCACGAAGGCCCTCTTCCTTCAGCCCGGACAGCCCATGTTCGAGAATATAGTTCAGAACACAGGCGCAGAAGGTATCTCCGGCGCCGGTGGTTTCAATCGTGTTTTTCATTTTGAGCGCGGGGACGAATACCCGGAACCCTTCATAATAGGAATAACTGCCCGACCCGCCGGCGGTAACGTTCATCAGACGAATATTGGGAAACGCTTTCCGGAGGATCGCCGCGCCTTGGTCAAAATCCGTTGTCCCGGTCATAAATTCCAGCTCATTATCGGCAATCTTCAGGATATCACACTTGGACAGACCGCATTCGATCTGGATGCGGGCGTTTTTCAGGTCATCCCAGAGCGGCGGACGAAGGTTGGGGTCAAAGGAAATGAGCGCTCCGCTCTTTTTTGCGCAGCCGACAGCCTGATTGGTAGCCCGGCGCACCCCCTCATGGGTCATAGACAGGGTACCGAAATGAAAGATGCGGCTGTTGGAAATCACGTCCAGGGGCAGATCCTCCTCCCTGAGGCACATGTCCGCGCCGGGGTTCCGGTAGAAGGAAAAATCCCGGTCGCCATCAGGGAAGGTCTTGACAAAGGCCAGCGTGGTGCGGGCATCCCTGTCAAACAGCAGGTAATCCATGCAGACGCCTGTCTCCGCCGCCGCGTCGTGGAGCAGATGGCCGAACAGATCTTCTCCCACCTTGCCCACAAAGGCGCAGGAACGGCCCAGCTTCGTCAGCATTGCCAGCACATTGCAGGGCGCGCCGCCGGGGTTGGCCTCAAAGAGGGTGTTCCCCTGACTGCTGAGGCCGTTTTCCGTAAAGTCGATCAGCAGTTCGCCCAACGCGGTCACATCAAATTTTTTCATGCTCAGCCCTCCGCAAACAAATCGTATTTGGTAACATCCATCAGGACCTGACCGTCCGCGAAAAAAGAAATCCCCTTGGCCGCAAGGCCGGTGGTAATGGTGGCCGTCATGACCTGCTCTCCGTCGTTGACAAACACCTCCGCGCTGAACCGGTCCAGAATGAGCCGCAGCTTCAGCGTACCGTCTGTCTGAGGGACCAGACTGCGGCGCTGATGGATATAGGCCCTGCGGGACCCGGAAAATTTCCGGTCGATTTTCAGCGTGGACTCATGAGGCCGGAAGCTCAGGGCCGTCTTATACCGCTCATCCTGGGCAAAACGGACCGCGAATTTCTGATACAGCCGGGATGCGTCCGACGGGCGGATTGTGATTTCCAGGTCAACCAGACGCCCCTCGATTCCCGCCAGCGTCAGTTCCCCCTGGACCTCCACATCCCGGTAAGACACAGGATTGCTCCGGTACTGCTCCAGCTCCCGGATGGGGGTCTGGAACAGCCGCCCGTTCCGGACAGACAGCTCCCGGGGCAGGCTCATCTGCCCAAACCACTGGCGGTCAGGGGTTCCGCTGAGCTTGCAGGTGTCCCAGTTCTGCATCCAGCCGATCATGACCCGCCTTCCGTCCGGCGTCAGAACCGTCTGAGGGGCGTAGAAGTCGATGCCGTAGTCAATGGCCTGATCCGCTTCCGGAATAAACCGTTTCGACGGCCCGTCATAGCGGCCGATCATACAGACCGTTCCGTTGCCGTTGTGGTACTCAAAGCCCTCGGGCAGCATATCCTGGGGGCTGACCAGCAGGACGTGCTTTCCGTCCAGGGGAAAGAAGTCAGGGCATTCCCACATCCGCCCCAGCCGCCCGTCATTTTCCGCCAGAACGCTCTCGAATTTCCAGGAGAGCCCGTCCTGACTGCTGAACAGAAGGATGCGGCCCAGATGCTCCATGTCGCAGGCGCCTGCCACACAGCGCAGGGAACCGTCCGCCTCCAGCCAGACCTTGGGGTCCCGGAAGTCATTCCGGCTCAGGCCGGTGGGCAGGGTGGACTCGTCAATGACAGGATTCCCGGCGTATTTTTGGTAGTCCGTGCCGTCCCCGATGGCGGCGCACTGGGTCTGGACTGTCTTTTCACTGTCTCCGCCCTCGTCCCGTACGCCGGTATAGAGCAGCAGATGTTTTCCGTCGGGGAGTTCGATGGCGCTGCCGGAAAAACAGCCCTGGGCGTCATAAAACTCGTCGGGGGCCAGCACAACAGGCAGATAGGTCCAGTGCAGGAGATCACGGCTTACGGCGTGGCCCCAGTGCATGGAGTCCCATTCGGTGGAGTAGGGATTATACTGGTAAAACAGGTGGTATTGACCCTGATAGAAGCAGAAGCCGTTGGGGTCGTTCATCCACCCGATGTAGGGGGCAAGATGGAATATGGGTTTGCATTCCCGGCCCGCGCTCCCGGCCATCGCCTGTTCATAGGTCCTGGCAAACAGCAGATTTTTATTCTTCACAGTGATGCTCCTTTATTTGATGGATTATGTGTCTCCCGCTCCGCGTCCCCCGGATTCATATGAAGCAAAAATACCTTTTCCATCACCGAACTTTCCAGCCAGCAGACGGCGGCGGGAACAATGGCGATCAATCCCGGCGCGGTCATGACCGCCAGCACGGCGGCAAACAGAATCAGGAACGCGCCCAGGGTCCGGACAGGATGGGCAAGGGTCAGAAACAGACTGAAGCGCAGCACGTCCCTGGCTCTGCCCTGAAAGTGGGCCGCATAGGCGAAGCAGTACGCCGTCCATACCGCCGCCGCGCCGCCAAGAATCAGCGACAGCCAGTACAGCCTTCCCATGGGATGCCTGTTCAGGACCATCGTGCGCAGGACCAGAATGTCCGCCGTCAGGAGTCCCAGCACGCACAGGGCGGCCAGCCACACCAGCGTGGAACGCTTGAAATTGTCCCGGAACGCGTCCAGGAAGGTGCGCAGAAGATGCCCTTCCTCCCGGCGGAGATACCGGTGTACCGTCACATACAGCGCTGTGGAGGATGCTCCGATAGTGAGGATGGGAAGGGAAAACAGCAGCCACAGAATACTGAGGCAGATGCAGTCAAAAATACGGATGACCACGCTTATAACCGGGCCGTCAATATCAAATACGCTTTTCACGTCTGCCGCCTCCTGTCTGAAAGTCAATCCGTGTATTGCCGCAGGGAGGAGAACCGCACGGTATTGTTCTCCGCAAAAAGTCTGATGGGCTTCCCGCTGACGCCGTAGAGCCGCACCGTGAGGGCCGCTTCGTTGTCGATATAGAAAATGCCCGCCGAGCCCTCCTGGATATAGGTAAACGGATAGTCCCTGCCGGCTTCCAGGCTGACGGCGCTCTCCGCAATCAGGGTGCCGCCCTGGTTGAAGAAAAGCTGAAGCAGTCCGGATTCCGGGTCAACGGAAATGGTTTTGTACTTGTCCTCTTTGCCGTTGTAGTCAAAGCAGAGTCCGAAGGAACCGCCGCCGGAATAAGTAAAGCTCCCGGTCACGGCGAAGCGCTCGTAGCAGGTGAACGCGTCCACATAGCTGTAAGCGGACCCCGCCTCGATGGAGGCGCCGGTACTTCCCAGAGGCAGCTCACGGCGCACAGAGAATTTCTCCAGAACCGCATCCGCCGGGGCCAGGGCCAATGTGCCGTCCGCTTTCTGAACCAGCTTCTGCACCGCCAGGTTTCCGCCCCAGGCCGCCACATCCTGGGTAGAGGACGGAGATTCCGACCGCCGGACCCAGCCCACCATATAGGCGTTTTCACCGTCCTCCACGTGCTTTGCTGCGTAGAACAGCTTTCCCTCCAGGCGTACGGGTTCGGAATAGGGTCCGAAGCGGCTGTCCGACAGGGCATACCAGAGGGTGTCATCCTGGCCGGAGTAAGTGATGTACCATTTGTCCCCCAAGCGGAAGGTGTCGCTGCACTCCAGATTCCAGAAATCGCCTGTGGGATCGGTGAGGATGATGCCGTCATACTGGGCGTTCTGCAAATCGGCGCTGAGGGTGAATTTCAAAATCCGGGCCACGCCGCCCTGAGCAGCCGTCACCGTCAGGGAAATGGTGTCTGTCGTCTCGTCGTAGTACGCCTGGGGGTCCCGGAAGTCGTTTTTCTGGCCCAGCTCGGCAGGCGGAATCAGCTCCCAGTCCGTCCGCTTTTCAAAGGCGGTGGGGCTGTCCCCTTCGGCCACCAGGATTTTCTCCTTGTACTCCAAATCGGAGGCGTTGGTATGTCCTGTATAGAAGAACAGATATTTTCCGTTTACCTTCACCACGGACCCGGTGCCGGTCCAGCTGTCCTGACCGCCGCTGCGGGAGGCTTCCAGAACGGGAGTGTCCTGCTCGGTATAGTGTACAAAGTCCGTGGTCGTAGTCAGATAGATGGAGTGATTGAAGGAGTCCCCACCCTCTTTCAGATAATAGATATAGTACACGCCGTCCTCATAAAAGGGCATGGGGTCTCCCACATAGGGCTGATCGATCCCGTCCACAGCCGGGAGGAAGAAGGACTGGTATTCATAGGCCGCCTCCTGGCTGCCGGGGGTCTTCAGCGCGGAAAAATCCTTGTCATTCTCAGGATACCGGAACGGCTCCCCGTCATCCATTTCCTGGCCGGAGTCAGGAGATGTGCCGGGCTGTGCGCTCTGTCCGCAGGCGGAGAGCAGCAATCCAACCGTGAAAATCAGCACAATCAATACTGTGTATGTCTTTCCTTTCATATCCGCCTCCTATGATACTTGCAGGGGGGATGTATCCGGCATCCCCCCTGCGGGTGATCGTTCCAGAACCTGTATTTATAACCGGGGAATATCGGATGGTCGAGGATTTTTCCCGTCAGATAAGGAGATTTTCCGCGGCCATACTGACGTATGGCAAGGGAAAACGGCGCAGTACGACGGGGAAAAGACCGCTCAGACGGCGTTCAGCGATTGTGAATACAGGCTCTTACATCACAGGCATCTGGTAAATCGTTACATCGGACAGCTCAATGGTAACCTCGCCCAGCTGCGCGGTCTGCTCCGAACCGAACTGGAACAGCATCTCAAAGTCCATATCCGTGATGAAGGTATCTGTGGTGGTAAAGGTGAAGGTCTGCTCCTGGGTGGTGATATTCAGGCTTTCCGAGATTCGGGGGTCCCAGCCGCCCAGGGTGTTCAGGAAGAAGCCGCAGGACACGTCTTTGTCGGCCCTGGCGGTGATTTCCACGGTGTAATAGCTGTCGCCCTCCAGGGTCAGGGGATTGCCGGTGTAGCCGCAGATCAGCTTGTTGTGCCAGTCGGTGACGCCGCCCTGGTCAATGCGGTAGAAGAAGCTACCGTCCTGGGTCCAGATGGTGCCCACGCCCTCAGCGCCCTCGTCAGTGCCGTTGAAGGTTTCCCAGGGCTGGCTGGGGTCGGTTCCGTTGGCGGTGTTCCGTCCGAAGGGGGTAAAGGCGTCGATGGTTTTCACCGTTTTCAGGTCGCCGGACACGGTGCCGAACTCCAAATCGCTGATCTGGATGGAGTTGGCAGCCACGCCATCGGAGGGTGCGCCAATCTGGAGGCGGATCACGGGATCAGCCACAGCCTGTTCCGCTGTGAAAGCGGCAGTGACCGTTACCTCTTCCCCTGCTCCGGTGGCAAAGCTGTTGAAGCTCACCCGGTTGGCATCGGCCTGGGACGCGCTCTCCACCAGACACTCGCCGCTCTGGGCATTCCGGGCGCTGAGCTTGAAGCTGTAGTAATACTTCTGTCCTTCCTCAATGGTCACGCCGGGCAGGGCGATGTCGGTTTTGATGCTCCACACGCCGCCGTCTGTGGGATAACTGCTGATTTCCACTGTGTTTCCCTTGACCTCGGCAGAGGCGCCGTCTCCGGCGTTGACGCTCAGCTCGGGACCGCCGGTGTAGACCGGGCTCCGGGTCTCTTTGCCGGAGATTTCAATGAGCTCGATTTTATCAATGGTAACCGTACTGCCGGCGGGACTCCTGCTCAGGTCGAAGACTGCGTCCGTGCTTCCTGCGCCGCCGGAGGTGAAGCCCAGTTCCAGGGGCGCGATTCCGGTCCCGATGGTCACGGCGGCGCTCTGTCCGCCTGCCTGAATCACCGCACTGGTTTCCGCGGTGGATTTGGCATAGACAACGAGCCGGTAATCCGCCGCTTTCAGGGCCAGACCGGACTTGACCAGCTGGATATCCCCTTCCGCGCTGCCAGGGGTTTTGATGTCAAATACATAAGCGCCCTGCTTCAGTTCGCCGGACGCGTCTGCGCCGTTGGATACCCTGGGCGTCCAGCCGTGATCGTCCGCCGCCTGAGGCGCGCTGAAGTCAAACTGTTTGTAAACCACTGCGTCTCCGGTCCGGCGGGTGACCGTCAGGGTGGCGTAGCCTTCGGCTGTCAGTCCGCCCTTGTCGGTAACGGTGTAGACCAGCTCGTATTCTCCGGCCTCTTCGATCACGGCTTTGCCGCCGGTGAAGTCCATGGACGGGGTTGCTTCTACTGTAATTTTGCCGGTGAGATCGCCCTCCTGGGCGTCTTCCGCGGTGACGCCCGCCAAGGCGTCAAACTCGGTTCCAGCCTGCACGGTCTGGTCCTGGATGCCTTTGAATTCCGGCGGGGTGTTCTCCCCGCCGCCGCAGGCGGTCAGGGAGAGGGTCAGCGACAACGCCAGTGCCGCCGCTGTGAGGGCACGGGGCAGTTTCATGGTGAAACCTCCTTTCAGTTCATGGACGCCAGCCGGTCATAGGCGTCCTGATAGACCTGCTGGATGCCGGGGAGGTTCACCTTACCGCTCAGGTCATTCTGGAACGCGTCCCAATCGGCATCGGATACGCCGCCCTTCATCAGCCAGTTGATCAGGTTGGTGCGGACGTAATCATTGAAGTTCGTCTCATAGTTGCTCAGGGTGTTCAGCTCTTCCAGAGTGAATTGGAGGTTGCTGCAAGGCTGCACATTGGCGGGAACGTAAGGCTCGGCCACCAGCTTCAGCCGGTCCACCCGGAGCTGGGCGCGGGGTTCCATGTTCACGACATTCTCCCAGGCGTAATCGGAGAGGTAGATAATACCAAACGGAGCGTTCTGGAGCCGAAGCTCATCAGCGGTGATTCCCTCGGGCAGTTCCTTCTGCACCAGCTTGCCGTCCGCGTCCAGGTCTTCTTCGTAAACGATACCAATGGGGCCATAGTTGATCTGGGCGGAAATCAGGGGATCATAGTAGCGGTCCAGGTAAGCGAGAAGAACTTCCACATTGGCGCAGTCACTGAATATAACCACCTCGCCGGTGCTGATCTCGGGATTATTGCTGACACAGATGGTCTGCTCTCCATTGGGGCCGCTCAGAGGGGCGCAGGCGATATAGTTCTCCGGATTGGAAACCACCGTCTCGCTCTCCCACCAGTAGAACGCACCATAAGTCTCCTCACCCTTGCCGTTGGCCAGGAAATTGTCCTGAGACTGCTCAAAAGACACCTTGTCGATCAGGCCGTTATCAACCCAGCCTGCAATAAAATTGGTAGCTTCCTTGAAGCGGGGGTCCGTGACCGTGTATGTCACCTTGCCGTCTGCAATGACCCGGTGTTCCAGGTTGTCATTCAGGCCGAACATACCGTACAAATCGCACTGGTTGCCCTGCCAGTTGTTATAGACAAAGCTCAGGGGGCGCTCATCGGCGGTGTCTCCGTTGCCGTTCATGTCGTTATCCTTGAAATATTTCAGCAGGGACTCCATCTGGGCGGCAGTGAGGCTCAGACCGTCCTGAAGATCGGCGGCAGAAATCCCGCTGACAGCTCCGGCATCGATGGCCTGCTGCGCCCAGGTCTTGTTCAGGAACAGAATGTTGGGGTGCTGAAGCAGGCCCATTTCCTCCACGCGGGGCAGGGAATAAATCTTGCCGTCCTCCACATTGGTGAGCTGGTTCCTGATGTCGGGCCGCTCTTCCAGAATTCTGGAGAGGTTGGGCATATATTCCAGATAGTCGCTGATGGGCACCAGCATTTTCCGCTTGGCGTACTTGATGATTTCACCGGCGCCCATGCCCGCGTGATAGATGGCGTCCGGGCGGTCGTCCGCGTTGCCGAAGATCAGATTCTTCTGCTGCTCATAGACAGACTCGGACACGTTTTCCCAGTTCACGCTGACGTTGGTGGCCGCAAACAGATCCTGCATGATCTTCATGTCATTGTAGTCCAGGGCAGAGGCGTTTTTCGAAGAGTAGATGGTGAAGGAAATCTCATCCGCGCCCTTGTCGTTGAGGATGGGGGCGTTGGGATTGGTCCACTGGAAGCCATATTCGGACTTCAACGTCTCCACATCGGAACCAGCCTGTTTCGAATCGCCGCCGCTGCCGCCGCAGGCAGTCAGGGACAGAATCAGCACTGCCGCAAGAAGATAGGAAACCATTCTTTTCATGTTGTTTGAACCTCCAAATTCAAATTGATTGATGTTCCGGATTGCCGGCTCAGAATTCCAGGTTTTTTCCGTCCTGGCCGAAGATGTGGCAGACGCTGCCGCTGAAGGTCAGGTTCAGTTTGTCGCCGGATCGGAAGGAATCGACCCGCCCGCCGTCGGCGTTCATGGTGGGAACGATCACCACCACGTCCTTGCCGCCGGCGTTGGCGTGGAAGTGGACCTCGCTGCCCATCAGCTCGGAGACTTCGACGACGGCGGTAAGGGTGTTGCCGTGCTGTCCGGAGAGCACCATGTGGCTGGGGCGGACGCCCAGGGTAATATCCTGGGCAGGGACCTTCTTCGCCGCCAGATTCGCCTGCTTCTCCGGGGAGAGCTCCACGGTGCAGCCGCCTGCGGACACGCTGTACTTCCCGCCCTCGCAGAGAAGCCTGGCGTCAAAGAAGTTCATCTGGGGCATCCCGATAAAACCGGCCACAAAGAGGTTGGCGGGATGGTCAAAAACTTCCTGGGGTGTGCCGATCTGCTGAATCCAGCCGTCCTTCATAATGACAATCCGGTCGCCCAGGGTCATGGCCTCAGTCTGGTCATGGGTGACGTACATGAAGGTCGTGTTGATTTTCTGGCGGAGCTTGATGATCTCGGCGCGCATCTGGTTGCGCAGCTTGGCGTCCAGGTTGGAGAGGGGTTCGTCCATCAGCAGGACCTTGGGCTCCCGGACGATGGCCCGGCCAATGGCCACCCGCTGGCGCTGGCCGCCGGAGAGGGCCTTGGGCTTCCGGTCCAGATACTGGGTGATGTCCAGAATGGCTGCGGCTTCCTTCACCCGGCGGTCGATCTCGTCCTTTGGCGCCTTTCGCAGCTTCAAGGGGAAGGCCATATTTTCGTAAACCGTCATGTGGGGATAGAGTGCGTAGCTCTGGAAGACCATGGCGATGTCACGGTTTTTCGGTTCCACATCGTTCATGAGCTTGCCGTCAATATACAGCTCGCCGCCGGAGATTTCCTCCAGGCCCGCCACCATCCGCAGGGTGGTGGACTTGCCGCAGCCGGAGGGACCCACCAGCACGATGAATTCCTTGTCCGCAATGTCCAGGTTGAATGCCTGAACAGCGATAACGCCCTGAGCGGTTACCTGGAGATTGCTCTTCTTCTCCGGCTCGCCCTTTTTCTTCCTGGGCTTTGACTGCCCGCTGTGGGGATAAATCTTCTGGATATTTTTCAGGCTCAAAGCTGCCATCGTAGAATCCTCCTCATTTTTTGCGGCCTGCCGGGGGTATCCGCCGGTTCCGGAAGGCCGGTTTTCACTGCGGTCACTCTTTCAGGGAGCCAATCATGACGCCCTGGGCGAAATACTTCTGTACAAAGGGATACAGGCACAGAACCGGCAGGCTGGACACAATCACGGATACATATTTGAGCTGGTTTGCCAGCCGGAACTGCTCGAGAATCGTCTCGCCGCTGCCGCCCACCGTGCTCTCGGAGGCAATCAGGATTTCCTTCAGCACCAGCTGGAGGGGGTAGAGGCTCTCGTCCTGGAGGAAAATCATGGCGTTGAAGTAGCTGTTCCACTGGCCCACCGCGTAATACAGGGCCATGACCGCCATGATCGCCTTGGACAGCGGGAGCACCACGGAGGTGAAGACCCGGAACTGCCCGGCGCCGTCGATTTTCGCCGCCTCAATCAGCCCGTCCGGGATACTGGTTTCAAAGAAGGTCTTGGTCATAAACAGATTCCAGACCGACAGGATGGAGGGAAGGATCACGGCCCACATGGTGTTCACCAGCTTCAGGCTGCTCATGACGTTGTAGAATGGAATCAGGCCGCCGCCGAAGAACATGGGAATGATGAAGAACATCATCCAGAACTTTTTCCCGGGCAGCGTTTTCCGGCTCAGGGCCCAGCCCGCGGGCACCGTGACCAGCAGGGACAAAATCACGGTCAGCACGGTATAGATGATGGTATTCAGATAGCCCCGCCAGATGTCCGACCGCTCCAGAATCTTCCGGAAGCCGTCGAAGTTGACTCCCACCGGGAAGAGCACCACCTTGCCGGCCAGGACTGCCTCCGGACTGGAAATGGAGGCGATAATGACGAAGTACAGCGGATAGAGGACGATCAGGGCCACAAGTCCCAGCAAAAGACCGTTGACAATGCGGAACACCAGATCGCCGCTGATGGCCTTCCGGCCTGCCGCTTTAGAAACTCTCTGCATCAGTCACACCTCCCCTTACCACAGCGAGTTCTCAGAGAACTTCTTGGATGTCGTGTTGGCGATAATCAGCAGGATGACGTTGATGATGGAGTTGAACAGGCCGATGGCTGTGGCATACGCCTGGTCGGGAACGCCGGTCAGACCCCTCTTGTAAACGTAGGTCGCAATCAGCTCGCTGACCGGAAGGTTGCCGTCCGTCTGCATCAGCAGGGCCTTTTCGTAGCCAACACCCATCAGACCGCCGATGGACATAATGAGCATAACGCTGATCATGGGCATGATGGCCGGGATGTCGATGTGGAGCACCCGCTGGAACCGGGACGCGCCGTCCAGGATGGCTGCCTCATGCTGGCCGGGATCTACGTTCGCCAGGGCCGCTATGTAGATGATGGCGCTCCATCCGAAGTCCTGCCAGTTGCTGGAGAGGATATATAGGGGTCGGAAGGCGGAGCTTTCCAGGAAGTAGGAGAAACGCTCGCCGCCCATATTGGCGAACACGTTATTCACCAGGCCGTAGCGCCCGAAGAACAACTGGAGCATACCGACCAGAACCACCAGAGAGATGAAGTGGGGGGCGGTGAAAACCGTCTGGAGGAATTTCTTGGTCCGCTTGCCCGACAGCGCGTTGAGCATCAGAGAGATGATGATGGGGAGCGGGAACCCGATCACAAAGCCCAGGATGCACAGCAGGAAGGTGTTCTTCATCAGCGGCCAGAACTGCACATCGGTGAAGAAGCGGGTGAAGTTGCTGAAGCCCACCCAGATCGTGGTATCTGAGAAAATCTTGTCTCCCGGCATAAAGTCCTGGAACGCAATCAGCACGCCGTAGATGGGCAGGTAGTTGAACAGGAATACAACTACCACCGCAGGCAACAGCATGATGAGGAACGGATAGTTCTCTTTAAAATACTTCCATTTCCTGTTTCCGGGTCCGCGGAGTGCGCCGGGCGGCGAAGCCGCCAGTGCGGCAGATTTTTGATTTCGCTTCATTTGATCCACCTCGTACTTTCTGAAAATTATTTTGAGCCCAGACCGGGCGCAAAAACAAATGTGCAAGATGTAAATTTTATTGATATATTGTAAACTGTTTGTAAATCATAATATAGAACATTCTGCACACTTTGTCAATAGCTCAGGTGTTTATATCAGAAATATTGTCACAGCTGCCAGTAAGTTCACCATCTGTTTATAGAATATTTACAAAGCGCCTCTCCGATTGTTTACAAAATGTAAATATTGCTTTTCGAAAAAGTCTGTGCTATGATAGAATTCAAATCCAAAATGTGAAAGAGGAGCAGAAAATGGCGCGCAAACGGATCACAATGCAGGACATCGCCAACGCCTGCGGCCTGTCCAGAAACACGGTATCCAAAGTATTCAACGGAAAAGGCGCTGTGCCGGAAGTCACAAGGCATATGGTTGTGCAAAAAGCAAAGGAGTTGGGATATCATCAATTCCCGGAAGCGATTCCGGAGCACAGCGAGCCAGGCATTCAAGCTCCCCCTATTCAAAACGTCGCGCTGCTGACCAAACGGATGCCTACAGACTACCACTTCGCCACATTTTTCCTCCCTGTGTTCACAGAGCATCTGAGCCGGGCAGGTTACACTCTTACGCTTCACGAGATTTCCCCGGAGGAGATGCGCCAGGGCCGCTTACCGGCTCATGTGGTTTTGGAGCAGACGGCGGGTCTTTTAGGCGTGGAGCTTTTTGACAAGCAGTATTTGGATTTTCTGTGCAGCCTGCACATTCCTACTATTTTTATTGACGCTTATGCCGGCGCCGCCATGTTCCCAATGGAATGTGATTTTATTTCGATGGAAAACCGCTCCAGTATGGCGGCGATCACAGCCCATGTGATTAACGCCGGGGCAAAAAAGCTGGGCTTTGTAGGTGATGCGGAACATTGCAACAGCTTCTGGGAGCGCTGGACCGGCTTTTGCTTTTCTCTGGAGCATATGGGCATTCCACTGGACCGGAAGCTGTGCATCCTGGCAAAGGATTCCGCTCCCTATGATAACCCGGAATGGCTGATGGAACAGGTCCGCGCCATGCCGGAAATCCCGGATGCCTTTGTCTGCGCCAATGATTTCCTCGCGCTGCGTATGCTCAACGCTTTGAAATTGATGGGGTTGTCCGTTCCGGGCGACGTTATGCTGACCGGCTTTGACGGTACGCCCCAGTCCACGGTGGTGGAGCCGTCGCTGACGACGGCCCAGATACCAAATACCGAGATTGGCCGCATTGCCGCCGAGCTGCTGCTGGAGAGAATCGCATATCCAGACCGTCCGTTCCGTTCCGTCTATATCAAAAGTCCTGCTGTATGGCGGAATTCTACATTAAGACAGCCACGGTAAATTAGAGCAATCCAGTAAAATAGCGGCATATTGACTTAAGGTGATGGCAATGTTACACAACGAGGCGCGAAAACTACCGGCAGAGGCATATGAACAGACCCGCAATGCACAGACAGCGGCAAAGTGTTTCCGGGTGAGTACAGGCACAG
The DNA here is from genome assembly GCA_910575505.1 of Oscillospiraceae bacterium. Classification (GTDB taxonomy): domain Bacteria; phylum Bacillota; class Clostridia; order Oscillospirales; family Oscillospiraceae; genus Oscillibacter. The sequence continues at coordinate 85,717 of CAJTFK010000012.1, read as the reverse complement.
TGTACCGTTTGAGCATGCAAATGAAGAAAACCGGCAGTGTAGAGCTTCAAACCAGTCAGAGAGGAAGGAAACCGGCCCTGACAGAGGAAGATTTGCAGGACATTGACCATCTATAGCAGCCTTCGGAATTGCCGCCAGTAAGCCACCGGGGGCGGCAGCCCCAAATGGAACCGCCGCCTCTTGACCGGGTGTGTATCAGGTTTTACTGACTAGCGCAATGATTTGCGGGATTGGACAGCAGCTATTCTGGCAGGCATTGAGTGAATCACCCGCCAGTTGCGTGGAACCACCGCCGTCCAAAAAATACCACGGTATTTAGGTGAGGTGCCGTCCTCCTGGATCGATAGATTCCTCATGATGGCATTTCGGAATGTCGAAATATTGACGGACTGCGTGCCCGCAAACAGGTAGACCTTGCTGTTAACAAGACCAGCTGCCCTTGCAGAACGATTCGCGGGAGAGTCATGCTCACCTCCGCTTTCGATGTCAAACTTGGTGCTCCAGTTGCTCTCACCGAGGAAGAGGTTGATGCCGCCCTGAAGCCAGATGCTGTTTTTGACAAGCGAACTGCTGGAGAATTCGATGCTGGATGTAAATCCAAGTACGCCATTGGCCAGAAAGATTGCGCTTTTTCCAACGCTGTTTGTGAAGCCATCCGTTACAGCGCTCGCAACTACAGGAACTTCTGCATCATTCAGGAAGTATCCCTGCCGGATTCCGTTCTGATAAGCCAGGTTCATGATGTGGTTGTCTCCTGTGTAGTTAAACCAGCTGGCGTTGATGCCATACTCACCTGATGCGGAAATCTTTTTCAGGGTTTTATCCCGGCCAGTTGCCCGCGAAAAGCTCATAATCTTGATGTTAGACGCAGCTGTGCGGATCTGATACAGCGTAATGGACTCTCCGTTAATTGTATAGGTGTTTTGGGCACAGGTGTGATTTCTAGCCATATTGATGCTCCTTTCATTTTTATCGTCCGTGCGCACTGGACAATCTAAAAGGAGCCGGTAAAGTCCTAAAATGAAAACCTAACATAAAAAATTTTGTCCGATTGCAGCTACGGTCTACATTGGCAGCTGGCTATAATGTGAAGGATCTTTATAGATATTAAAAAATAACAGAGGAGGAAATGGTATAAAACGATGGATTGCTTATAGCGGATTGTTACTGGCAGTATTGGTGGCGCTGACAGTCCCAGTGCTGGCAGAGGAACCGGAAGTTCTAATCCCGCATATCCGAAATGGCGAACCCGGCTTTGTCGATACGCAGGGCATTTAGTGTGAGGAGAATGTCAGGCTCTACTGGCAAACCGGACTTCTGGCAGGGACCAGCGAGACCACCTTCCGGCCATTGTCGCCACTGTCGGAAGCGCAGGTGATTGTGATTGCGGCGCGGCTGCAAGACCTGCCGTCCGGCGGTACGGGAATATTCCGGGAACCAGTTGCAGGCGAAGCATGGTATGAACCGGCGCTGGAGCATTACGAAAAGGCCATAGAAACGGCGAATGTTACGCTTGTGCCGACGCTTTCGGAATTAGCGCCGATGTATCCTTACACCATCAACGACCCTATTCCCCGCAGATGGTTCGTCCAATTGATGTACGGGGCGTTAGAGGCTTCCGGTGTGGAACTGCCCACAATCAATGAGCCTGTAAAAATTCCAGATTCTGACGAACACGCTGTGCATCTCTTTTACAGTGCGGGTATCCTGAATGGCACAGATCACTATGGCTGCTTCGAGGGAAGCAACCATCTGAACCGGGAACAGGCCGCCGCAATTCTGTCGCGGATTCTGGACCCGGCGCAAAGGCTATCCTTTTCCCAGGAAGATTTCCAGGAATTGGATCTCTGCCGGGACGTTCTCCAACTGGACCCGGACATGGTGTTGTTTACTGTAGAAGGCAGGGATTACACAGTTTTGCAATATGCAAAGGAAATTATTACGGCTGCCGATTCCGTCAACCATCCCATGCACCGTGACCCGGACCCGCCTGCATTGCTGCGAGACCCCGGCAGTTTCTGCAATTACATACTTGCTCCCTTTACACTGGCAGAATCGGTTGGAATTTCTTTAACAGAGGCAGAAGAAAACGCGCTTTTACAGACAGCTCAGGAAAAAGACGGCTACCAAGGTCTTCCGTCCAGTTATTGGGCCTGGTGGGACTGTTCTGAACTTCTGGAAAACAAGCCGGACGCATATTATAAAGAGCAATATGGGGAGCAATGGGGTTCAGAGGGCCTCTTCCTGCTTTCGTTTTTACATAAGGAAGGCGTCCGCTTAAATGAAACACTGGCCCTTTCTCCTAACATCAACCATGTAGACCTGATTGGCATTGAGCAGCGGATTCATCAATACCCGGAATCCATTTTTCATTAAGTCGATTCTTTTTGTTTAGAAAAAGTATCTCCGGCACTGCATATGCAGTGCCGGAGGTACTTTTTGACTGCTGTCGAATAGGGACTAGTGCGTTGCCACCGTATGGTGGATAATGACATGGTCCTGATTAGGCGTGCCGCCGGATTCGGCAAGGGTAGAGATACGGACAAGAGGCATATTTTCAACCTGAATACCCCAGACGTGCTGGAGCTTGTCTTCAGTCCAGTTTACAGAGCCGATCTTCAGGTTTTCCATCCAGCCCTCAAGCCTGGAATTATCGTTTCTATCGTCGGTGGACTCTGTCACGGGAATCAGGGATATAAAGCGGTTGAAGCGAAGCGTAGGCTTTGCCGCTGTAGACTCCGGAAACAGTGTTCCACGGGGAACGTTGATGGCAGCTTTGCCAACTTTGCCGCTATAGGAGTATGTCGCACGAAGCCAATCTACAGTGCCGGTCCGCCCGGTTTCAACCAGGATGGTAACCGATGCGTCACCAGGGATATTCACAATCGGGTCGCTCCCTGCAATGCGAATCGGAACCTGAGCATCATCATGATGAATCAGGTTGGGTTTATCAGCAGTAGGTCCGGCAGGATTCCACCCGGTAATAAAGCCTTTGCCCCACATCGCAGGGTGCCAGCCCTCGCCCCTTAAATTCCGCAGGCCCACATCAAAATGGTGGTACAACTTGGCATTTTCAGTACAAATGCCAATGGAAATACAACCAGCGCGCATGCCGCTGGGATCGTTCATCTTACACTTTGCCAGCGGAATTGTGCACGATGCACTCTGATAGGTGCTGGTATCGAAGGACCGACCGTAATAGTGAGCACCATGTGAAGCCTCAACATAGGCCCGGATATAGTTGGGAAACGACGCTTTCCGGTCAGCAGTGTACAGGCTTTCCGACTTGAACATTTTGCAGCTGACCTTCCATCCCGGCTTTTGTTTGTGATCTACTACGGTTTCAATCAGCGAAGGGGCATAGATTTTATCGCCACGGATCAAGTCCTCGAGTTTAATTTCAGCCATTGCTAAACCTCCTGTATTTTTTCTAATGCGGCCGCATCGAAAATAAAGGAGAAGTGAAAAACTCAAATTGTAAACGTGGCTTTAAATAAATTCCCAATTCGTTCGGTACTGTCAAGAATAATGCGCAAAATAGTTTGCGGGCCCTGGCAGAATAGAATCAGCCAGCAATAGAGGCAGCCTCCAGGGCAGCCTCCAGGTGTTTCATATTCATGTCCTTCTTGTTGCCCCACTGGATGCCGGCTCCATGGTGGTGCCTGGCGCAGACCAGCATCAAAATGGCGTGTCACTGCTTCATTCTACCAGAGGGCTGCAAACCTTGTCTTTTTATACTCTTTTCAAACTGCGCAATTTATTGTACCTTATCGGGGGCATCCCGCCGGGCCGCCCGGCTGGCGGCGGCCCCAAAAATAAACCCGGCGTGGCATGAACCCCACCGGGCGGGTATTCCTTTTTACGTCTCTGCTGATCTGCGCCGTATCCGGTCTGGCCACCGGCTGGCCGGTATCCAGACCGGATACGGCCCTTACTACCGCCGCCCCCAGCACTGCTGCCGCCGGCCTGTGACCATAAGAAGCAGATCAGGGAGGTTGCTGTAGAAAAATGGCTGTATACCTTTCTGGGAGGCGAGCTGAAAAGCAGCGTCTTGATTGGGACATCAAGTCGGCCCGGCGCAGGCAGGCCGCTGCCTCCATCGACCGTGCGTCGATCCATCGCAAGCTGTCCCGCCTGAAGGAGCTGTATGTGAATGAGATGATCGACCTGGAAGAATACCGCCGGGGACTGGCTGTTTACGAATAGAATTTGGGTCTTGCGATGGTAGTGAAGCCGTTTTTCCCGGCCATCACTACATTGTTTGCTCCGCTGGCGCAGTGGATGGCCTGGACGTTGCCCCCACTGTCAAAGCCGCAGACGATGCCCACATGGGTATCCTCGGGATAGAAAACCAGATCGCAGGAAATCGCTTCGGCCCGGGTAACCGGGGCACAGCAGGTGTGCTGCATATACACCCCGCCTCCGTGGCCTATGACACAGGCCCTGCCAGGAACATTGTGAAATACCCAATCGGTGAATCCGGAACAGTCCAGCCCATTCCTGTTCCCCTGGCGAAAACGGCTATTCAGCTTTCAGGATTCTCCAGCCCCGGCTGACGGACAGCTTCTTGTTTTCTGGAGCGTCTTTCGGCACTTGGGGGGCATTCTTGGTCACTTGCTCGATCCCGCCTGCGCTCTGCTCCCCGACGCCAACGGCCGGGCCCGCTTCCTTCCTGGCATTCACAGGAAAAATCGGGTTTGGTGAAAGCATCGAACCCGATTTTGCGCCTTCACTTTTATGAATGCCGCCTCCTGCGGCCATATTGTTCCGTGCTCTGGCTTCGGCCTCTGGCTTGAGCTTCAGAGCAATCAGGCCACTTCCCGCTTGTCCAGATTGCGGCAGTGCTTCTGTGTGTCCGGCAACTACAGTTTGGCTTCAAGCAAATCAACGAACGAAAACACCAGCATTTTATAGGACAGACTGTGTTTTTCGCAGATGCGGAGCCGATTGCGCCCGTCAATGACAGTCGTATCCTTGTTGATGATAATAGGGGTATAGCAGCCGTTTTCCGGGATATCGCTCTCTAAAGAAGAAAGCTGCTCACCGCTGAGAGGCGGGAGCAGGCATTCTACCTCCGGCAGGATGATCGGTATCCGTTCAGAGCTGCTGTATGTAGTTTTTGCGGTTTGCAGAGTACCATCTCCTCCGGTTTGCTTTTGTGAGCCTTCGCCGTAAGTTTGCTGTTCTACCCAATCCAGTTCCCGACAGGCAACACTGCTCGGCGCCATGTCATGTTTCTTCTCACGGCCCACTCATTCAAACTGAAGTTATGGCAGGCTTCTCCGCAAAAGTATCTGATTGGACGGTTATGCACTTTTGTGCCCCGGACACATTGCGCCTGTGGCACGGCGATAAGCCCGTCAATGATATCCAATCTCTTTTGAAAAAGCCTGTTAGAATATAAACCGGGGAAAAACATCGTTTTCCAATACTCTATTGATGAAAAAGGGCGTCAAGAATGCATGTTTCACTTCACACGCAAATGCGCCAGGACCTCTTCCATCATTCCCACATGCTGGAGCACGCTGTCCTGCCGGCGGATGGCAATGCGGACATACAGAGCGTCAATCAGGGAGACCTGGGCCACCCGGGGGGAGATCAGCAGCTGAGGCGGCGTATACAGCTCCAGGCACAAATCCGCGGTTCTGGCCAGCGGCGTGGCTAGATAGCCGGTGACGCCAATGGTAAAGGCTCCCGCCGCCTTGGCGGTCTCCAGAGCCCGCAGGATCTCGCTGGTGCGCCCGGTGTGGGACACCGCCAGCACCACCGTGTCAGGGGTGAGCAGGTTGGCGGCGATCTGCATCAGGTGGGAGTCGCTGAACATCTCCGCGTTCATGCCGATGCGCATCAGGCGGACATAGAAGTCCTCCGCGATGCTGGCGGAGGCCCCCACGCCCAGCATGACGATTTTTTTCGCCTCGTCCATCCGCCGGGCGGCTTCCTCCGCCTTCTGGAAATCCAGCTGTTCCACCGTGCGCTGAAGGGTCTGGACATTGCTCTGGAAAACCTTCCGGCAGACGGCTTCCATGGAGTCGGTTTCCTTGAGCTCCGTGAAAATCGGCTGCTCCGGCGACGCGGCGCTGACCAGAAGGCTGCGCTTGAAATCGCTGTACCCGGCAAAGCCCAGTCGCTTGGAAAATCGAATAATACTCGATTCCGCCACGTCCAGCCGTGCGGCAAGCTCCTGGACGCTCATGGTGGCCACGTCGTTGGGATGGTCCATAATATATTGGGCAATGGTGCGCTCTACCCGGTGAAACGATGGAAATTGCACCTCTAACAGCGCGATTGGATCAACAGGCATTGGAAATGCCCCCTTTTTGCAATCTAAATGTTTTGACAGAATTTCAATTCTATTGTATCCTATATAGACCAAAGACGCAACAAATACTTTTTGTAAGTAATGTTCAATAAGGAGTAATATTTTTTGTAAATTATTAGATATTGAGTTTTATTCCATCTGATGCTATCATTTATCTTGCAGGGTACCAATGCAACAAAGAGGAGAAAGGTTGGAATTCAATATGTCATTCATGCAGTCCCGTTTTGAGGATACCGAGTTCGCGAAGACCCGATTCCCGGAGCGCTTTTCTTACGGCCTGGGCGATGTGGCGTGCAACGTTGTGTTTGCCCTGACCACCTCTCTGCTGATTTACTTCTATACCAACGTGGCAGGGGTCTCCGCCGCCCTGGTGGGCTCCATCATGGCCATCTCCCGGATTTTTGACGGCGTTTCCGATGTGCTCATCGGCACACTGGTGGACCGGACCCACTCCAAACACGGCAAATCCCGGGCCTGGATCCTCTGGATGATGATTCCCTACGGCATTTCCGCGATTCTGCTGTTCTGCGTGCCCCCGGCCTCCACTACGGTCAAGGCCATTTACATCTTCGTCACCTATAACTTCTGCACCACCGTGGTCTACACCGCCCTGAACCTGCCCTATGCCACCCTGGCTACCCTCATGACCCGGGACACCGACGACCGGGCGATTATCAACCTGTTCCGCACCGGCATGTCGGCCCTGGGCAACATGATTATCACCGCCGTCACCTTCCCCCTGGTCACGCTGCTGGGAGACACCCAGATGGCCTGGATTCAGGTTTCCGTCTTCTACGCGGTGATTTCCATTGTGATGCTGTTCATCTGCTTCCGCAACTGCCACGAGCGGGTCCACATTGCCACCAAGAGCAAGAGCGGCGGGGACCTGCCCCTGCTGACCGGCCTCAAACTGGTCATCACCAACAAATACTTCATTATGTTCTTTATGCTGGCTCTGTTCCTGGCCCTGTATGAGGCCGTCACCGGCGCCTGCAACGCTTACTACGCCCAGTACGTTCTGGGCAACCGGGACTTTCTGGGGGCCCTGGGCTCCTTCGAGTCCATGCCTCAGATCATCACCGTTCTGGTGCTGGCTCCCTTCATCCTGAAGTTGGGCAAGCGGAACGTGGCCCTCATCGGCTCCGCCGTGGCGGTGATCGGCATGGTGACCATGCTGCTCGCGCCTACCAATCTGTATGTGGCCCTGTTCGGCTGCGTCATGCGGGGCATCGGCAAGGGCTGCTTCCGGGGTGTAAAATACTCCATGCTGGCAGACGTCATCGAGTACGGCTACTGGAAAACCGGCACCCGGGTGCAGGGCCTGATCGTATCCGCCACCACCGCCGGTCAGAAGTTCGGCTCCGGCGTCACCGTGGCCGTGGTGGGCTGGCTGCTGGACGCGGCGGGCTTTGTGGGCGAGGACGTGATTCCCGCCTCCGCCTCCACCATGATTACCAATATCTATATCTGGGGCAACATTCTGGCCTGGGGACTGATTGGCATTACCCTGATTTTCTACAAGCTGGATAAGATTTATCCCCAGATCATGCAGGACCTGAAAGAGCGGGAAGCCGCCCAGTCCAAATAAACCTCTGACCTTCTCAGGAAAACAGCAGCGGCAGGGACTGCCGCTGCTGTTCCCCCTATTCAGAAAGGAGCATCCGCCATGGAAGCATCCATTTCATTTCGCTGCGGGCCTTATCTCCTGGCTCCTGCGTGCAACAGCATGACTGTTGCCTGGGAGAGCGATTCTCCCTGCCGTGCCTTTGTATCCCTTGCCAGAGGAGACGGCCCCTTCTGCCCGCCCATTGAGGTCCCCGCCGTGGAAGACGCGCCGGTTTTCCAGGGGGCGCAAATGGCTCTGTACCGCTGGACGCCGGAGGGACTGGAGCCGGGGACAGACTACCGCTACCGGGTGGAGCTGGAGGGCGGAGAACACCTCACGGCAGGCTTCCGCACCCTGCCCGGGGACCCGGAGCGGCTCCGTCTGATAACGCTGTCCGACTCCCACGCCTTTGCCACCCGTGAGAGCTTCAACCGGGCGGTCTGGACCCACAGGCCGGACTTCATTCTCCACAGCGGCGACCTTGTGGAGGGCACCGGGGCCCAGGCGGAGCAGTTTGCCTACTTTCTCCGGGGACGGGATGAGGGGGACTTCATCCATTGGTTCCCCGTTCTCTACGCCGAGGGCAACCACGATCAGGGCGGCCCCTATTTTGACGCTTACATCTGCGAGGTCCAAGACGCCCGCTATGGCGCGGAGGTCCGGGGAGACTGCTCCATGGACTGCGGAGGGCTGCATGTTTCCCTGATGAACAGCGGTCCCTGGGGCCTGGGAGAGATGAACGCCGAGACCGCCGGGAAGCCCGCCGACGCCAGCACCCTCCGGGAAATCGCGGCGGCGGAGGCTTGGCTGCGGAAAGATCTGTCGGGAGCGCAGGCGAAGCAGGCCATGTTCCGTCTTCTGGTTCTGCACCATCCCTACTCTGACGCTTATACGGCCCGGCATATTCCGGCCATCGCAGAGGCGGGGCGGGTAGACCTGCTGCTGGCGGGCCATACTCACAGCTACGCCCGCTATGTCTCCACCGACCCGTCGGTAGGGGCGGGCACAGTCTACATTACCCAGCAGGACGCCCGGATGTACAGCACCCGAGGCGACTGCTGCGTGCTGGACACCGACTTCCAAGAAGGACTGCTGACCCTCTCCAGTATCGGTGAAAAGAGCGCCTCGGACCCGGCGGTGACAGCGGAGGTAACTCAGATTGCCGTGGAAAAGCAGCGGCTTGCCTATGACCAAATGGAAATCGGTCCGGAAACGGTGCTCTGCGGAGACGAGGCAACAGTCCGGGCGCGGATTACCAACCAGGGCCGCGGCCTGGCAGCGGCAGTGATTCCCGTGCTGGACAACGGAGAAACCCGGTACTTATATCAGTTCCAGGGGGAGACCGTCCTGCTGGAACCGGGGGAGTCGGTTTCCTTGGAGGCCCCCCTGCCAATGGAACAGGCGCTGGGGCGGCACACGCTGCAGATCGGAGATCATACATTCTCTGTGGAGGTGCAGTTTCGTCCCGCCTGCTTTGTGTACACCCCGCCGGAGGTCCGGGTGGGAGACGGTACAGCGGCGGGACTCTCCGGCAGCCGGATCAGGGTGCGGGCCCGGGTCCGCAACATCGGCAGCGAATCGGGGACGCAGGATGCGGTATTCCGAATTGACGGAGAATACGCGGGATCTCAGAGCCTGACACTGGATGCGGGCGCTTCCGGTGAAGTCCGGTTTTCCCATGAGTTTGACCGGGCAGGTTCTTACCGGATCACGGTGGGAGGCAGCGAACCCCGAATGGTCTGTATCGAAGGCGGCATTCAAGGGATGCCCATTATTCGGGACCGTTCCGGTCAGGGGCATGACGCGGTGGTCCACGGCGCACCCCGCAGAGGTTTCGATGGGCAGGGACGGCGAACACTGATTCTGGACGGCTATCACGACTACCTGGAAATTGCGGATGACCAGAAGCTTCATAGCGGCGGCGCTCTGACCGGTATGGTCTGGGCAAAGCTGCCGGGAGAGGGAACCACCCGCCCGGGGGTAGCGGAGCTCACGGCTCCCTATTCTGACGGAAAGGGAATCATAGCCGATCACAATCCCCTGCTGACCAAGGGGGTGGGCCTGGGCTGGGGCACTTCCTATCAGTTCCGGATGGCGGTACGGGACAACGGCAAAGTGACCTACGGTGTCTGCTTCGAGGACGACAACGGGGAATTTGGCTGGAACGACAGCGACCATCCGGACGCCGGAATCCGGAAGGACCAATGGGTCCAATACACCAGCACCTTTGACCTGAAAACCGGAGGGGACTCCTATGAAAACGGGTTCCACAGCGCTCATGTGGATCCGCCGGTGTTCGACGCCCCGGTGAAAAACTGGGAGGGCATTCCCCTGCGGGTGGGCCTGGGCTTCAAAAACAAGATTCACAACCGCCGGGGACGGGGTACTTATCACACCATGCTGCCGGGGGAGATCTCCCAAGTCCGCTTCTACCTCCGCAAGCTGACGGAGGAGGAAAACGCACGCCTTCTGGAAACGCCGGAGGCGGAGGACGGCCAGGACCTGCAGGTCCACCTGCGGTTTGAGGACGAGGACCTGGAACTGCACGGAATCCATATAACGGAGTGGGTGCACTGCGGAAGCGCCCCGGAGTGCCTGCGCTACCAGGCAGAAATCCCTGAAGACACGCAGATGGCGGTACGGGTCCAGTACTCACAGGACGGCAGATCTGTCTGCCGGGAGCATGGCGCGGCGCTGGCGGACGGAACACACACTCTGGAGCTGGAGGCGGCCGGAGCCTGCTGGGTTCGGCTTTGCACAGAGTTTCGGTCCGCGCTGGAGGAGGCGTTCAGTGCGGTGCCGGTACTGCGCGAGTATGTACTGGAGGCCGGGCGGGAATTCCGCTGGAACACTCTGGAGAGCTGGCGGCGGGGGACCTTCTCGGGCGCTGTGGGCCATCAGGACAGCGATGTTTACCGGGACCATGGGGCGGATCTGACGGAAAACAGCTGAACAGGTGTAGAGCAACATAAAAAAGTCAGATAGAAGAGACTGAGCCCGAGCGACGCCGCCTGTATTGTTCGTACAGGCGGCGCCGCTTTATCTGTCTTAATGTAAGTGTCAAAATTGATAATATCAGATTCGCCTTGAGTAATCCGATTAATGTTTCTCCGTAATTACGGGATAGATTATAAGCGTAGGCTGTTTGTTGTGTTGCTGTCTTCCCCCACCCTCAATTCATCGAAATACTGTCAGCCCTTGAATTTACGGGAGGTAACTATGAACGGCAAAAAATCAGCACCTTGCAGCGCCAAAAGTCCGTCAACAGCCGTTGCAGGAAGGAAATGTATTCGGAGTACATCGGTTTGTGTCTGTCCCCGGATGAACGGGCAAAAATCCGGGAGCGCATGGCGGATGTGGGTATCCGCAATCTTCCGGCCTATGTGCGAAAATGCCTCTCAACGGCTATGTGCTCCATGTTGACATTGCGCCAGTCAAAGAGATTGTTTCCCTGCGAAGGCGGTGCGCGAATAGTCTCAATCAGATTGCGGTCCGGGCCAAAACCCTTATCCGAACGAAATCAAGGCCTCGCAAACAGATTATGCGGACTTATGGTAATGTCATTAAGCCGAGGAAATCTTCCAAATTATGGACAGCCATAAAATTCCGGTATAGAGCTGAATTATTGGAAAATACGAACTTTTATAGGTCAGCTTTTGGGATTTGCGCTTAACTTAATGACATGGGGACTTATGGGGACCGCTCTCCAAACTGCCGGAGAGGCTTTCGGCGGTAATGGCGCTGTAAGCGCACAAGGCCCGGGAACGCCGGCAATGGGGCCGCAGACAGGGAAATTTCTGGTCACGGTGACCAGAAGAAAAGAAGCCCCGCACAAGCCCGGCGGAGCAGGCCGCGTGAGGAAAGCCGGAGGGGAGCGAAGCGAAATTTTCGCCTCAAGGCGGAAATGAAGCGGCGGAGCTTCTGACGGCGCGGGTTTGGGGGTACCCCAGCAGGCGGGGCAAGTGTTATGCACTTGCCCTGCCTGCTGAAAACGCGTATCCCTAAATAGCTCAAAAGGAAGAAACGTGTTGTATCTTCCTTTGCCAAAAACGGGCTTGACAAAAAGACAACATCATGTTATATTTAAATCGTCAACACAGCGTCATACATCGAGGAGGTTGAACCCATGATACAGAAAATTTCTGACGCCGAACTTGAAATTATGAAAATCGTATGGGGAAACCCAGATGAGGTGACATTGTTTCCCTATATCATGGACGGGCTGGCGGCCAGGGGCAGGCCGTGTCAGAAGAATACCCTGATTGTGCTTTTGTCGAGGCTGATGAACAAGGGCTTTTTGCGTGCCAAGAAAATTGGCCGCCGCAACGAATATACCACGCTCATTTCGGAGACGGAATACCAGACAGCGCAGACGAAACATTTCCTGGATAAGATTTATGAGGGAAGCGCGAAGGGGCTGGTTTCCAATCTGATTATGGGCGACCTCCTGGCAGACGAGGAATATGAGGAATTGAAACGGCTGCTGGAGAAAGGAAAAGGGCGGCAATGAGCGCAGTTTTGAAAATTTTCCTGTCCATGTCCGTTTCCGGCGGATTGCTTATCCTGGTCCTGCTATTGGGAAAACGGTTTTTGAAAGACAAAATCAGCCGGCAGTGGCAGTATTACATTTGGCTGGTTGTTGTTTTGCGGCTGCTGCTCCCCTTCGGGCCGGAAGTAAGCCTGATGGGGAAGGCGTATCAGGCTGCCGATCGGGCAATATCCCAGACCGTTCCCATACCGCCGCAGCAAGCTGACTTTAATACTCCAGGAGATGTTTCTGCACCTGCTGTCGGTTTGGAGCAGAACAATGAAAGTGTGAATCCTCCGGCAGAGAATTTGACGTCGGCCCATCCGCTTCAAGAGATTGGTACGCTGCCGGCGAATTATGCTTGGCTGATTTGGCTGGCGGCTGCGCTGGGTCTGCTGATACGGAAAATGACGATCTATCAGGGTTTTGTACGGTATATCAGGGCTGGATCGACCCCGATTTCTGACATTGAGCGATTAGACGAACTTTCTATTGTTGCCGAGCAGTCAGGCATTAAAAAGCCGATTGAGTTATGCGTCAATCCGTTGGTTTCTTCCCCGCTGCTGATTGGATTTTTCCATCCATGTATCGTGCTGCCCAGCGCGGATATTCCCGAAAAGGATTTTCGCTATGTCATTCTGCATGAACTGACACACTACAAACGGCGGGATATGTTCTATAAATGGCTGGTTCAAATTACCGTCTGCCTGCATTGGTTTAATCCGCTGGTTCATCTTATGAGCCGGGAAATTACCAGGGCTTGCGAATTTTCCTGTGATGAAGCCGTCCTCGCTAAAACGGGGAGCGGCAGCGCGCAGGACTATGGGAAAACCCTGCTTGACGCTATGGCGGCCGTGGGGAGATACAGGGAAAATCTCGGAGCTGTCACTTTAAGCGAAAATAAACAGCTTTTGAAAGAAAGGTTAGGTGCAATTATGAAGTTTAAGAAACCATCGAGAGCAGTTAAGATATTGACGGTCGTGCTGACACTGTGTGTCGTTCTGGGAGCGGCCTTTGTCGGTGTCTATTCGCCGGGGTCAGCAATAGTGAGCGCCCATGCGGAGTCTCTCCCTGGCGCGCCGCTGGACACCGCCGGCAGGCCCTCGCTGTCACTGGATGTCAGCAGCGCCGCTGTCAATGTGCTGGCGGCGGCGGACAATCAGATTTCGGCTGAATACAACAGCGATGTCTATACGGTTCGCATCAGCCAGCAGAACCGCGACTGGAAGGTCTCGATCTCCTGCAAAACCAGTACGAACACAAATGATGAAACGATCAAGCTCTATCTTCCCAGCGTGGATTACAGCGATGTGAAATTGAAAGCCGATAACGGGTATCTGACCTGCGGCCTGATCCGATCCGGCAATATCGTGGGCAATTTCAATATGGCTTCCGTCTTTTTAATCTTGCCGGAGGGATTTTCCGGCTCGGTAAACGCCATTGCCGACAGTGGATATTTCCAGTTGGTTTCCCAAGATGATTTCAAAAATACCACCACTACCATTACCGACAACGGCGATTGGGGCGAGATTTACAAGCCGAAGAATTTCAAGGAAAACGGGAATACTTCCACATTTACAGACGGCACAGGGGCAAATACAATTCGGGTTACGCGAAAAGGCTCCGGCGTTATGGGGATTTATACTTCACAAAGTTTCACCGCTTCCAATGAGCTCCCGGATGATTGGAAGGAACTGTGGCAGGACGAATGGCAGGGCAGGCCCTGGGAAGATGACTGGTGGCAAAATACCTGGCGGGGAGATGATAGCGCCAATGCTCCCGCAGCGAGTGACGAGCGGTTTAAAAAAACGAGTACAGTTTCCGCAGACATAGAGCGATACTATGAGGCCGGCAGTTTGCCTCTGTTTGAAATTACGTTCCCCCGGCTGGATGAAAGCACGCAAAAGAAATGGCTTGAAAAGTGCTATGCGGAAGGGGACTTTGCTTTCTTCTCTGTCGCAGCGCGTCGGCTTGACACAAATTCCGCTCTGTTTACCGGCTTCGCCGAAAAAGCATATGCCGATGAGAAAACAGCGTTTTTCTCCATCTTGACCGACTGCATGAACGAAACGCAACTGGATCTTTGGCTTGACAGGGCTTTAGAAGATGGGAACTGGGCATTTCAATCCATGCTTTTTGATAAGATGGGCAAGAGAGACGAATTTGACGAGCTGAAAGAGAATCAGGAAAAGGAATGGGCCGAGGTGCAGATAGCGGAATATGAGGCGGCAGGCGTCACAATGGTGGATGAAAAGACCTATTATTATCAAGGACAGCTGGTCAATATCTTTCTGGACATCCGGAAGGATGGCTCCTTCTATACTCTGAATATGAACCCGAAGGGAACCGTCAATATTAAAATCACCCGGGACGCGAACGACGATATCACAGGCGTCGCCTATATGACCGAGGCGGAAGTGGCTGAGCAGTTTGGGGATATGGATGACCCGGATGATAAAACCGGCGTGGAAATCATCCCCGTTGATTTCAAGACCGTAGCGGCAGGAGAAACCATTTTCCTGGGGGATTACACATTGTCCGATGGGGACGAAATATTATACGACATCTCATCGAAAACGGGGAACAGAATGAACGTCTTTTTCGCAAAGGCCGGGCAGAAAGATGTGTCCTATTGGTCGGTGAACAACCTGCGTCAGCCGGGGGAGGCGCTGGAATGTATCGGGAATTTTACCGTTGGACCTCCAGCGTCAAAGCCCGGAACCTATCAGCTGTATCTCCAGGCTCCGGACGGCACTTTGGGAAATGTAAAAGGCAGTGTTTCGATTGTGTCAGCAGACGCATCCTGAAATATTCAGCACTTCCGCCGGAACAAAATAAAAACCGTTGTTTCGGCGGCGGGTATCTGCACGCCCGAACGAAATACAAGCAGCCTTGCGGCGGTTTTGAAGTATGATATGCTCCCTCCAAAGCAGACAGTGGAAAAACAAGACTGTCTGCTTTGGAGGGAGCAATTATCATGAGCATAAAAGGAAAAATAGCACCGGGGGAAATCAGGCAGTGGAAAATTATCTGAAAGCGCAAAAGGGCAGCACACAGATACGGGAAGAATTGGGCATACGATTGAGTAGCTTTCAGGCATGGCTGCAAAAGTATCAGGCGGAGAGGGCGGCGGGTCTGCATCCGAAGAAGTGTATTGCCCGCTGCCCATCTCCGCTGAAGCCGGAGGCAGTGGAGAACTATTTATAGCAGTTTTCAAAACAAACAATAACCAGCGTGTCGAAACCATTCTTTAAGGGTAAGGGGGACGGACTTCGCGCAGCCTGTAGCAAACGTCGAAATTGCCGACAAAGAGGCCGGACAGGGGGCCATCTTCCGCAGAGAGGTGCAGGGGCCGCCGCCCTCACCGGCTTACTGGCGGCAATTATGAAGATTGCTATAAGCAGACTTTCCGCTTAGGTCCGCGGCGTTTTCCTTGCGAGGAAACCGGCTCTGTTTTGTTTCCGTATCCTGTACGGCGGCATGCAGTTTGGGCGGGTCCGGAACATGGGGCGGCTCCCCAAACCCCATTCCGGCAGTCCGCCTCGCCGGCCCTCCCGGAAAAGCGGGCGCAGAGTCCTGTATCCTGCCGCATGCGCCTCTTTGAACCGCAGGCTCCAACACGCACCTGGCCGTGTCTGGCGCCGCCTGACGGCCGTCTTTCAGGCGCGGGGCCGGTCCCGCAGCAGCCATGCAAATCCGTTGGGCCACAGTTCAATCTGGCGGATATCATCATAGCTCGTGCCATACATCAGTTCCGTGTAGCGCCCCGGCCGGTCTGCGCCAGCCCGGACAAACTGATTGCTGAAGTTAAACAGGCAGATCAGCTCCCGGTCTCCCATCCGGCGGCACAGGGCCAGCACCCGGGAATCTCCGCTGTCCTCCACCCTCACGTCCGCCTGCGCGTCAAAGCAGGGTTCCGACCCGCGGATGGACTCCAGCCGCCGCAGGCCCTGGAACAGTCTGCCCTGGTAGGTATCCGGGTCCTTCCGGCCCTCCGCCAGGTCCCACTGGAAGGCCCCCCGGTGGATATACCGGCTGTCGTCCCGCTTGTCCGGATCGTCGTGATAGGAATAGTCATTGAACCGGCCTACCTCGTCCCCGCTGTAGATGACAGGGATGCCGCTCTGGGACAGCATCCAGGCGTGGAGGGTCAGGTCGCAGGCAACGGCCCGTTCCCGCTTGAAGGGGTCCCCCTCGTATTCCGCCGTTTCCAGTCCGCAGAGGGAGGCGGTGGTGCCGCAGAGCCTGGCGTCGCCCAGACGGGGGTCGTCGTTATACAGCTCTCCTCTCGCGTCGCTGCCGGGGAATTTCCCGGTAAACCAGTCGTTCAGATAGCGCTTGTGGGCTACCTCGCCGGCGCCGGAGTTCTGCGCCAGCCAGGGATAGTCCAGTCCCCAGCCGATATCATCGTGACAGCGCAGGTAGTTGAGGAACAGAAAGTCCTTGGGCAGGGCGCAGACCGCCTCCATCTGCCGCCGCAGCAGGGAGACGTCCCCGGTGGCCAGGGTGTGCCAGGTGGTGGCCATGGTGGTGACGTTGTAGAGCATGTGACACTCCGGCTTTTCCGGTGTGCCGAAGTAGGGGGCCACCTTGGCCGGCTCCATCACCACCTCCCCCAGCAGCAGCACGCCGGGGCAGACAATCTCGCAGACCATCCGCAGCATCCGGGCCAGGGTGTGGACCTGGGGGAGGTTTCGGCAGTCGGTGCCCAGCTCCTTCCAGATGTATGGAATGGCGTCCAGGCGGATGACGTCGATGCCCCGGTTGGCCAGGAAGAGGAGGTTTTCCGTCATGTCGTTGAATACCGCGGGGTTGGCATAGTTTAAATCCCACTGATAAGGGTAGAAATTGGTCATGACAATCTGCCCGTCCTCCAGCTGGGTAAAGCTGCCGGGGGCGGTGGTGGGAAACACCTGGGGGACGCTCTTCTCAAACTCCCGGGGGATATCCCAGCTGTCATAGAAGAAATACCGCTCCCGGTAACCCGGTTCTCCGGACCGGGCTTTTTTTGCCCATTCATGATCCTCGCTGGTGTGGTTCATTACAAAATCCAGACACAGGCTGATTCCCCGCCTCCGGCAGGCATCGGCCAGCATTTCCAGGTCCTCCATGGCGCCCAGGTCGGGCCGGACGGCCCGGAAGTCGCTGACGGCATAGCCTCCGTCGCTGCGTCCCCTGGGGGTATCCAGCAGGGGCATGAGATGGAGATAGTTCACACCGCACTCCTGAAGATACCCCAGCTTTTCCTTTACGCCCCTCAGGTTCCCCGCGAAGGCGTCCACATAGAGCATCATGCCCAGCAGGTCCGGCCGGCGGTACCAGTCCGGGTCCGCCTCCCGCTTCGCGTCCTGGTTCCGGAGGGCCTGTTTCCGGTCCTTCCAGCAGCGCTCCAGCATCCCCGTAAAATAGCTGAAAGCGCCCTCGTCCCGGTACAGCTCCAGATACAGCCATTTCAGCTCGTCATAGTGCCGCGCCAGACGGCCCTGAAATTCCATCGCCATGATTCTGCCTCCTCCGGCAAAGTTTTGGCTACTATATCATACAAAGGGCGCCGGACGCAAGGGGGAATTGCCGCCAGATCCGCGGTTCCTGTCCGCAGAAGGCGAAATCTCGTATATTGCCATATCGTTTTTGGACCTTTGCTCAAACGGAGGACTTAAAAAAGCATCTTTTTTATGTTTTGTACAAAATAAAACCGCGTAAATTAGGCGTAAAGTCGAAATTATGAAAGAATATACCAAGATGTTGCGCGGCCTGCGCTGAAAGCGTCTTATCCTGCATTTGGGCATATTTTGCGAAATAGAATCTATTTACAGGCAGGCGGGGACGGGATTATCATAAATTCACAGTTACGTAACAAGACCTGAGCGCGACAAACAAGCAGAGGAGTGGAGTTATGAGAAAGATCCCCCGTATCACAGCGCTGGTTCTGACCGCGGCGCTGCTGCTGGCCCTGTGCGGCTGCGGCGCTTCAGACGGAAAGACCCATCTTAAATTCCAGATCTGGGATACAGCCCAGAAACCGGGCATGGAAGCCATGTGCGCGGCCTACACCGCCCAGCACCCGGACGTGGTCATCGACGTGCAGGTGGTCAGCTGGAGCGAGTACTGGACCAAGCTGGAGGCCGCCGCCGAGTCCAACACCATGCCCGACATCTTCTGGATGCACACCAATCAGCTGCTGTATTACGCCGACTTCGGCATGTTGGCCGATGTGACAGACCTCTATGACGATGTGGAAAGCGGCTATTACCAGAACCATTTCTCCGAGATTTCCCTGAACAATGCCAGCGGCTCCGACGGACGCTACTACGGCGTGCCCAAGGACAAGGACAACAACGTTCTGGTGTACAACAAAGAGATGTTCGATCAGGCCGGCGTGGCCTATCCCGACGACGACTGGTCCTGGGACGACATGGTGGACGCCTCCCAAAAAATCTATGACGCCACCGGAAACTACGGGTATCTGGCCTACAGCGACGAGCAGCTGGGCTACTGGGCCTATGTCTACCAGAACGGCGGCTACATCCTCAACGCGGACAGGACCGCCGCCGGCTATAATGAACCCGGCGGCAAGGAAGCCATGGAGTTCTATATCGGAATGCAGCAGGAAGACTGGTGCCCTGACCAGACCTTCTTCACCCAGAACGGCGCCGGCGCCACCTTCTGGTCCGAAAAGGGCGCCATGTTCATGGAGGGCTCCTGGAGTCTGCTGGGCGCTCTGCAGAACAACCCCCATATGGACGGCAAGTGGGACATTGCAAAGCTGCCCAAGGCCCCCAACCCGGTGGACACCCCCGAGAGCCTGGACAAGGACGGCCGGGCCTGCATCTCCAACGGCCTGTGCTACTCCGCGGCGGCCCACGGCAAAAAGCTGGACGTGGCCCTGGACGTCATCAAGTACTTCGGCACCGAGGAAGCCCAGCTGATTCAGGGCGAGTCCGGCGCGGCCATCCCCGCCTATCTCGGAACCGAGGAGAGCTGGCGGGTTGCCTGGGAGCAGTATGACTACAAGATTAACCTGGACTGTATCTTCGAGCAGTTTGACTATGCCATCCAGATTCCCTACAACTCCGCCAGCCCCCGCTGGAAGAGCCAGGTTATGGACGTAGTGACCCAGATCTACGCCGGCAATCAGGAGATTGATTCCGGGCTGGACAAGATGACGGAAATCGTCAACACGGAGACCGCCAAGAAACTGGCGGGCAACTGAGAGGAGGGACAGCGATGAAAACAAGAAAACTGTCCGCCGCCGCCCGGCGGGAGGAAAACTGGGGCTGGATCATGGTGGCTCCCACCATCATCGGACTGTTCGTGCTGAACATCTGGCCCTTTATCCAGACCATCTATACCAGCTTCTGCGAGCACCTGGGCTTTGGACACTATAGATTCATCGGCATCCAGAACTACACGGATATGTTCAGCAATACCGAGTTCTGGAAGGCCACGTGGAATACTGTCTGGTTCTGCGTGCTCACTGTGCCCGTGGGCATGATTCTGGCCCTGTTTGTGGCGATGCTGCTGAACACCAAGGTCAAATTCAAGGGTGGCTTCCGGACCATCTTCTTCCTGCCCCTGGTGTGCGCTCCCGCCGCCGTGGCCATGGTGTGGCAGTGGATTTTTAACGGCGAGTACGGCATCCTCAACCAGATTCTGGGCACAAACATCCAGTGGATCACCAATCCCAGTACCGCCGTGCTGGCGGTGGCCATCGTCTCGGTGTGGAGCAGTGTGGGCTATGACGCGGTCCTCCTCCTGGCCGGGCTCCAGAACATCCCCAAGACTCTCTATGAGGCCAACAGCATCGACGGCGCAGGCAAAATCCGTCAGTTCTTCACCATCACCGTGCCCATGATTTCCCCCTCCCTGTTCTCCGTTCTCATCATGCGCCTGATGGCCTCCATGAAGGTGTACGACCTGATTTACATGATGTCCGACGAGACCAACCCCGCCATGGCCGATATGCAGAGCCTGATGTATCTGTTTTATCGCTCCTCCTTCGTGGCCGGCGACCGGGGCTATGGCTCCGCCATTGTGATCTGGACCGTCTCTTTGATTCTGCTTGTGACCCTGGTCCAGTTCTGGGGACAGAAAAAATGGGTCACCTACGACATTTAATTTAAAGGAGGGACCGCAATGAAACGCTCAAGCAAGTCCGGAAAAGCCATCGTCTACGCGCTGCTGATTCTGGGCTCCGTCATCATGATTTTCCCCTTCCTGTGGATGTTCTTCACCAGCTTCAAGACCGTTCCCGAGAGCATGAGCATCCCTGCCACCATCCTCCCGTCCGCCTTCCGGCCGGATAAGTACAAGGAAGTCCTTGAGAAGCTGCCCTTCTTAAGACTGTATTGGAATACCATTTTGCTGGTGTTCTTCCGGGTGATCTGCGCTGTGGCCTTCAGCTCCATGGCGGGCTATGCCTTCGCCAAGCTGAAATTCCGGGGCAAGGGCCTGCTGTTCACCATTGTGCTGATGCAGATGTCCCTGCCCAGCCAGATTTTCCTGATTCCCCAGTACCAGATGGTGGCCAAGCTGGGCATGGCCAACACCATCTTCGCCCTGGTGTTCCCCGGCCTGGTCAGCGCCTTCGGTGTGTTCTTCCTGCGCCAGACCTATCTGAGCATCCCTGAGGAGATTGGCGAGGCCGCCTATCTGGACGGCTGCAACCAGTGGCAGACCTTCTATAAGGTGATGTTCCCCCTTACCGGCACCTCCGTGGCCGCCCTGACCATCTTCACCGCCGTCTTTGCATACGGCGACCTGATGTGGCCCCAGATCGTCAACAATGACGTGACCAAGTTCACCCTCTCCGCCGGACTTGCCACCCTGCGGGGCATGAACACCACCGACTTCCCCATGCTGATGGCAGGCTCCCTGCTGGCCATGCTGCCCATGGTGATTCTGTATCTGATTTTCCAGCGCCAGTTTGTGGAGGGCATCGCCGGTACCGGCGGAAAGTAAACGGCTTTAATCTTTTGAATCAAAAAACGGAGGAACTGAACTATGGCTGCCTTGAATTTGAAAGGAATTACCAAGATTTATCCCCACAGCGCCGGCCAGAAGAAGGCAAAGAAGAAAAAGGGCGAGCCGGAAAAGAAAACCAACCTTCAGGTGACGGACCAGGGCGTTATCGCGGTGCAGAAATTCGACCTGAATATCACAGACAAGGAATTCATCGTCCTTGTCGGTCCCTCCGGCTGCGGCAAGTCCACCACGCTGCGGATGGTGGCCGGGCTGGAGGAGATCTCCGGCGGCGAGCTGTATATCGACGGCCAGCTGGTCAACGACGTGGAGCCCAAGAACCGGGACATCGCCATGGTCTTCCAGAGCTACGCACTGTATCCTCACATGACGGTTTATGAAAACATGGCATTCCCCCTGAAGCTGCGGAAGATGGACAAGGCGGAGATTGACCGCCGGGTGAAGGAGGCTGCCGAGATTCTGGACATCACCCAGTATCTGGACCGCAAGCCCAAAGCCCTCTCCGGCGGCCAGCGCCAGCGGGTGGCCATTGGCCGGGCCATCGTCCGTGAGCCCAAGGTGCTGCTGATGGACGAACCCCTGTCCAACCTGGACGCCAAGCTCCGCAACCAGATGCGGGCAGAAATCATCAAGCTCCGGCAGAAAATCAATACCACCTTCATCTATGTCACCCATGACCAGACCGAGGCCATGACCCTGGGCGACCGGATCGTCATCATGAAGGACGGCTTCATCCAGCAGATCGGCACACCCCAGGAGGTCTTCGACCACCCCGCCAACATCTTCGTGGCCGGATTCATCGGTATGCCTCAGATGAACTTCTTCGACGCCCGGCTGGAAGTCAACGACGGAAAATACGCCGTGTCCGTGGGCGGCTGCAGGGTGGAGCTGTCCGCCGACAAGCAGGCGAACCTGACGGCCCGCAAGGTTCCGGCCCAGAGCATCACCCTGGGCGTCCGGCCCAGTCACATGGTGCTGTCCAAGGAATCCGGGAACACCCTGACCGCCTCTGTGGAGGTGGCGGAGATGATGGGCAGCGAGGTCCATTTCCACGCCAACGCCAACGGGCGGGACGTGGTGGTGATCGTGCCCACCATGGACGCCAGAGGAGAGCACATTGACACCTTCCATACCGGAGACAGGCTGAATCTGACCTTCAGCGGCAGCGTCTGCCATGTCTTCGGCAGGGACGGAAAGAATCTGGAGTTCTAATCATCATCCCATATGCCCGCCGTCCCGCGCCGCTTCAGGGGCCGGGCGGCGGGCTCCATGTCTGAACAGAAGACCGTACTTCCGCGCCCTGCCGCGGAAACGGCAGAGGAGTGAGGGCGTTTTATGATTATTTTGGATCAGGAAAACCGGGTGTTCACCCTGCACACCCAAAACACCACCTATCAGATGAAGGCGGACCGGCACAGTATCCTGCTGCACACCTACTATGGCCCCCGCCTCCGCGGCGGCGACCTGTCCTGCCTCATACAATATGCCGACCGGGGCTTTTCTCCCAACCCCAACGAGGCGGGAGACGAGCGGGACTATTCTCTGGACACCCTGCCCCAGGAGTATTCCTCCTGCGGCGTGGGGGACTTCCGCCTTCCCAGCGTGGAGTTTGAGCCGGAGGACGGCAGCCGCCTGGCGGACCTGCGCTATGAGGGCTGCGAGCTCCGCCGGGGCAAATACGGCCTGGAGGGCCTGCCCGCCTTCTGGGGCGGAGACGAGTGGGAAACCCTGGTCATCCGCATGAGGGACGCCGCCGCTAAAATGCTGGTTGAGCTGTACTATGGCGTGCTGGAGGAGCGGGACCTGATTACCCGGGCCGTCCGGGTGGTCAACCAGGGGACGGGGACCGTCCGCCTGCGCCGCTGCGCCTCTCTGTGCCTGGACTTTCAGCGGGGCGATCTGGACCTCATTACCTTTGACGGCTGCCACACCATGGAGCGCTGCCCCAGCCGGGCCCCTCTGCGTCCAGGCATTCAGTGCGTGAACAGCGTACGAGGCGCCTCCAGCCACCACCACAACCCCTTTGTTATCCTCTGTGAGCACGGAGCCAATGAGGACTACGGATTGTGTTACGGGGCCATGCTGGTGTACAGCGGAAATTTTCAGGCGGCGGCGGAGCGGACATGGCTGGAAAACAACCGTCTGGTTCTGGGGATTGATCCCTGTAACTTCTGCTTCACCCTGGCCCCGGGAGAGGCCTTCACGGCCCCGGAGGCAGCTCTGGTCTGCTCTCCCGCAGGCCTCGGCCGGATGAGCCGTCAGTTTCACCGCAGCCTGCGGGAGAACCTGATCCGGGACCCCTTCCAGGGAAAGCGCCGCCCGGTGCTGATGAACAACTGGGAAGCCACCTATTTCGACTTCACTGCCGACAGGCTGGTGGAAATCGCCGGAGGGGCGGCAGGCCTGGGCATTGATCTGTTTGTTATGGACGACGGCTGGTTTGGCTCCCGGGACACGGATCTCAGCGGTCTGGGGGACTGGGAGGTGAATCAGGAGAAGCTGCCCGGCGGCCTGGAGGCTCTGGTTCCACGCATCCGGGCCCTGGGGATGGACTTTGGGCTGTGGCTGGAGCCGGAGATGGTCAGCGAAAACAGCCGGCTATACCGGGAGCATCCCGACTGGGCCCTGGGGGTCCCGGGACGGCCCAGGGCCCGGGGGCGGAGCCAGCTGGTGCTGGATTTTTCCCGCCGGGAGGTCCGGGACTACATCTATAAAGCCATCCGGAACATACTGGACAGCGCCGGCATCACCTATATCAAGTGGGATATGAACCGGAGTCTGTCCGACGTCTGGTCCGCCGCCCTGCCCGCGGACCGGCAGGGAGAGGTCTGCCACCGCTATGTCCTGGGCGTCTACGACCTGCTGGAGCGGCTGCGCCGGGACTATCCCCGGCTGCTGATTGAGAGCTGCTCCGGCGGCGGCGGGCGCTTTGACGCCGGAATGCTTTACTACACGCCTCAGATCTGGTGCAGCGACAACACCGACGCCGTCGACCGCCTGCGCATCCAATACGGCACGTCCTTCTGCTACCCCGTCAGCGCCGTAGGGGCCCACGTCTCCGTCTCTCCCAACGAGCAGAACGGCCGGGTCACCTCCCTGGAGACCCGGGGCACGGCGGCCATGTCCGGAACCTTCGGCTTTGAGATGGACCTGGGCCGGTGCACGCCGGAGGAACGGGCGGTCATCAGACGGCAGACGGCCTTTTTCAAGGAGCACTACGATCTGATTCAGAACGGGGATTACTACCGCCTCAGCGACCCCTTTGCCGACCCCTATGCCGCCTGGGAGCAGGCCGCCCCTGACGGCCGGGAGGCCCTGGTCTCTCTGGTCGCCGGACCCGCCCAGGCCGCCGCGCCCTTCCGCCGCCTGCGGCTCAGGGGGCTGGACCCGGCCCTGCGCTACACGGTCAACGGCCAGGGGGATTATCCCGGCGACGTGCTGATGGAAGCCGGTTATCCCCTGCCCATGTTCCAGGGGGATTACCAGTCCCTCCAGCTGTACCTGTCCGCCGTTTCAGAGGACTGAGGCCCCGGAAAGCCGGACCGGCCCCTTCCCCGCAGTCCTCCGGATTGACGGCAGACGAATGCCCGTCCCCGTTTTTCGGGGACGGGCATGTTTTTTCGTTCAGGACGTGCGTCTTCTCTGCTACTGTTCCGTTTTCGGGGCCTTCACCCCCCGATTCTCCGCCCGCCACTGCCGGGGCGGCACGCCGTAGCGCTTTTTAAAGGCCCGAGAGAAATGGAGCTGGTTGGGATAGCCGCACCCGGCTGAGATGTCCCGGATAGAGTTGTCGGTGAGCTTCATCATCTCCGCGGCCTTGGACAGCCGCAGGCGAATCAGAAACTCCTGCGGCGGACAGCCCATGCTCTCCCCGAACAGCTTGCTGAAGTAGCTGCGGTTCAGCCTGCATACGTCGGCAATCTCCTCCACCGTCAGGTCCCGCTGATAGTTGTGCTCCATGAAATTGATGGCCTCCTGGATATAGAAATCCTTGAGCTTTCCGCCGTGAAGGGGCTTCCGGGCAGAGGAGGAACGGATCAGCCCGTCCAGAAAAAGGCACAGATGCCCGATGAGGTGGAGGGGAGAGGCGTCGGTCTGCCGGGCAATGTAAAGCATGGTGTCCTTCAGCTCGTCGCCCTGGGCCGGAAACCGGGGGCGGTAGACGGGCTGAAGGACGCTCAGCCCCGCGCAGTCCAGATACTCCTCCACCCGCAGGCCGTCGAACTCAAGCCAGGTATATTCCCAGGGGTCCGTCTTGCTGGCGGCGTAGGTATTGATCTGGCCGGGAGAGATGAGAAAGCCCTGGCCCGGCCCCAGCTCATACCGTCGGTCCGCGCCGTCCGGGCCGGCGGAGTCCAGGGTCCCGTGCCCGGAAATGATGTAATGGAACAGATAGTGATTCCGGGTGAAGGGGCCGAAGGAATGCAGGGGCATGCACTGTTCCCAGCCGTATTGATACAGCCTGAAGTCCAGAAAATTCTCGTTGGGAAAAACAGAGAAGGAATAGTTGGCCATATCGGGTCCCCCTTTGGGGCGGAATGTCCGCCCTGAGATCGGTCCTTATATTACAAAAGATTATATAGGACTTCCCCGGCCATGTCAAACGTTCCTGCCTGTTTTCAATGAATTCCGGCCCGCTTTTGCCGGGGGGGCTTCCTTGACAGGGGCTGCCACTGCGGATATAATACTTGTGAGAACCTGGATTCATAGCCGCGGGATGCCGGATGGACATGAATTTTTCCTGTCAGACAAGAAGATCGTTTGCGGCCTGCGGCAATCCTGACGGACTGCGGGGAAAACCGGCGCGGTATGACGGGGAAAAGGCCGCTCAGACAGTGCTCAGCGGCTGTGAATACAGGTTTTGAATGCCGCCTCCGAAGCCCGTTTCCCTGTGCTCCCTGGAGGATTTTGACAAAGGAGGGAGGACCCATGCCCCAAAGAGCCCCATGGAGGCTGGAATCGCTGCTGGACAGCAGCGCATCTCTCTGCCTGGCCCTGGCCCTGGTCATCCTCTCTCTGACCGGCGTGGGAAACGTGAAAACGGCAAGCCTTGCGGGACTGATTCTCTGCGGGGCGGGGCTGACCCGGGAGACCGCCAGGACAGACCTGTGGGTTCTTGTTCCGCTGATGGTCTATGATCTGGCCGCCCTGGCCTCATCCTGGGCGGCCTTCGGAAACATCGTGGACGGTTACGGCGCGATGCACGGCCTTTTTCCTGTGCTCTATCTTCTGGCGTCCTGTCTGGATGGCCGGGAACAGCGCCTGCTGCGGAGCTGCTGCCTCCTCTGGGCGGGGGCGGCGGCGGCTGCGGGAATCGGCCGCTTTGCCTTTCAGGTCATTGTTCAGGGCTGGGCCGTCCGGATGTCCGGCCTGCTGGGCAACCCCAACGCCATGGGCATCTTTCTGGTAATGAGCTGGTTTCTTCTGATGCACTGTGACGAAGAGGACCGGGGACCGGGCCTGCTCCGGCTGGAGCCGCTTCTGCTGATTGCCCTGGCGCTGACCCTGTCTATGGGCAGCTTTGCGGCCATGGCCGCCGGAATCGCGGTGCTGCTGCTGGAGAAGAAGCAAAGCGCCTCCTGGCGGGAGACGGTCCGCTTCATCTGCCCCGTTCTGGCCCGGGCCGTCCTGGGTATGGGGACAGGCCTGCTGGTCTATCTGGCGGCGGCGCGGACCGGTGTTCCCTGGCTCTGCCTGCTTCCGCTGGCCTACGGAGGAGCCGCGGCGGCAGGCTGGGGGGCATTCGGGCGCTGGCTGAACGCCCGACCCCGAATGGCGTTCCTGATTGCCTCCATGGGACTCCTGGTGGCGGCTGCCGCCGTTGCCGTCCGGCCCAGCGCCGCTGCCACCTTTTCCGAGCGGCTGGAGATGATGGCCAGCGGCCTGCGCTATCTTCCAGCGGATCCCCTCCGGGGCGTCGGCCCCCTGCGGTGGAGGCTGCTGGATCTGAATGACGGCGGCAAATACTTCAATACCTGGCACATCCACAATATCCCCCTCCACGTCGGCGTGGAAATGGGCTGGATCGCCATGGCCGCCATTGTCCTGGCCGGGCTCCGGGGACTGCGGAGAAAACAGTCCGCGCCTCTGCGGGCGGGAACCGCCGCCTTTCTGTTCCACAATCTGATGGACACCAGCTTTTTCTATCTGGGTATCACGGCCCTGGCGCTGACGGCGGGAAGCCAGCCGGAGTCCGGGGGGAGGACCCTGGGCGGCAGAGCGGTGAAGGCTGTTTTTGCACTGTTTGGGCTTCTGTTTCTATACAGCCTGTATTTCAGCTTTCGGTAAATACAAACCGGAGCGAAAACCGGCGTCCTCTGCTCTTCGGATACGGTGCATTCCGTTTCCAGCCGCCCGGCGTCCATCCATCTCAAATGCTCCGAGCTCCGCCCGGACCTTCTGAAAAGCCTCCAACCGACCGGAAGCTCCCCGCGTTCCCGCGGGGAGCTTTTCCTGTTTGCCGGCAGTCACCGCCGGACCGCCGGGAAGCCCTTCGCAGGGCCGATACCGCCCGGCAGAAACGGCAATGACTGCGGACTCCGGGTTTAAGCAGCTGTATTCACAACCGCCGAACCCTGTCTGAACGGCCCTTTTCCCGCCATACCGCGTCGATTTCCCCAGCAGTCCGTCGGGGTTGCTGCGGACCGCGAAGAATCTCCCTGTCCGACGGGAAACATTCCCGCCCGTCCGGCATCCCCCGGCTGTGAATACAGGTTCTGATTCCCCTCTCAGACAGGAAAAATACCTGGCTTTTTGGCGGGAAACGCATTATAATGGTACTGATACAAAAACGCTTCCCCCTCCCGGCGTCCGGTTTCAGGGGGAGACGGCTGTAAGGAGGCCGGATGAGATGGACGACCCCATCAAAAGCCTGACCGAACTGGGCTTCACGGAGGACGAGGCCAAGGCCTACTGCGTCCTGCTGGAGGATTCCCCCCTTTCGGGCTACGCGGTGGCCCAGCGGGCGGACATTTTCCGCGCCCACATCTACGAGGTTCTGAGCAGCCTGTACCGAAAGGGCTGCATCACCATCAGCTACAGCAGCGCATCGGAGTACGCGGCCATTCCCTACCAGCAGATGCTGGCAAATGTCTCCCGGGCTTCCGAGGAAAACCGCCGGGAGGCCGTCAGGCAGGCGGAGGACTTTACAAAGGAAGGCAGGCGGGACGACATCATATGGAACCTGTATTCCTCCCGGGATATCTACAGCACGCTGTCCCGGCTGATCTCGGATACCGGGGACTATATTCTCATGAAGCTCTGGGCCAGGGACCTGTCGGTCATCAAGGACTCCCTGGCCGACGCCGCTGCCCGGGGGGTGGCGCTGCATCTCGTGGTTCTGGGCAGCTTTCAGACGTCCGCGTTCCCCTTCTTCTGCTATCCCGCCTGCTCCGAGGAGGAGGACGGAACCCCCTACCGAAAAATCAGCGCGGCGTTTGGAAACCGGGAGGTCCTCTGCGGGACGCTGTCCGACACCCGGCAGAGCTTCTGCGCCCACACCAGGAACTACTGCCTGCGGGTGCCGGTCTACTCGCAGCTTCTCTATGACCTGGACATTGCGGAGCTGTACCGCCGGGACACGGACGGGCACCTGACGGAGGCATACGGCGGGGACCTCATCAAATTACGAAGAAAGTATTTATGAGTGATTGAGTCATGTATGATAAAAAACTGCTGGATATCCTGATTTCCATAGGGTTTACCCAGAACGGGGCCAAGGCCTATATGGTGCTTTTGGAGGAAGCCCCCCTGAGCGGATATGCAGTGGCGCTGCGGTCCGGGGTAACCCGCGCCCGCATATACGACGCCCTGAACCGCCTGGAGGAGCTGGGCTGCGTCCGCGCCAGACCCGGCCGCCCCGTTACCTACACCCCCGTTCCCATCGAGGAAATTGTCTCCGTCCAGCGGGAACGGGAACGGACGCGGCTGGCCGCAGCGGAACAGGCCCTGTCTCAGGTGGAACGGAAAAACACATCGCTGGACAGCATGATGTGCATGACCGGCTACAATACCATCATGCAGGGCATCCGTTCCAGCATTGAGCGGGCCAGGGAGAAAATTCTGCTGTATATCCGGAAAGAGGAATACGAAATTCTGGCCGGTCCCCTGCGGGCGGCGGCGGAACGCGGCGTGCGCATCCTGATTGTGTTCGCGGTGGAGCATGAAACGGATGTCGCCTGTGATTTTGCCGGGGACTGCACCTATGTTCAGCGCCTGCACTCCGAACAGGCCCGGCAGGGAAACCGGTGGACCATCATCACCCAGGACGGTCAGGCCGGCTTTGTCGGAATTACCTCCTGGGGAGAACGGAGTATGGCTGTTTCCACCTTCAACGCGGCCTATGTGGACTTTCTGACCTCGAATATCGCTGCGTATTTTGCCGAGCGGGATTTCGTGGCCGCCGAGGGAGGCCCCCGTTTCACCTCCGCGGAGCACTCCGCCTACGCGGCCTTCCGGCGGGAGCTGGCCAGCCAGTAATCCGGCTTCCCTCCTCACAACCTCCATATCAAAACCGGCGCCGCTGCCCTGCTTCCTGTTCAGGAAGCAGGGCTTTTTGCTGTTTTTTCGAGAAACGTCCCGGAAACCGGCGGCATTTTTTGTGAGAAATCACAGCTTTTTCTTGACTTCCTGTCGAATATCCGCTATGATAAATAACGTAGTATCTTTCAAGACTACGTAATACGGTCCGAGACGGTCTGCCTGTACGGACACAAAAAGACGCGGGGGAGTCGAGCTATGAAATTTTCAAAGGAGCGGAAGCGGCTGATCCTCGCGGGCCTGCTGCTCTGCGGCGGCGGCCAGGGCATCCTGATTAACACGCTGAGCGTGTTCGTAAAGCCGGTGACCGAGGCTCTGGGCTTTGCCAGGGGGCCCTTCACGCTGTATGCCAGTCTCATCTCCCTGGTCTCCGTGGCCATGCTGCCTCTCTATGGCGAGCTGTACCGGAAGCCGTGGTTTCCCAGGCTGATGCTGGCCAGCGCCGTGATATGCTCCCTTACGCTGTTCAGCTACTCCTTCTGCCGTACGCTGCCGGCGTTTTATATCCTCTCTGTGATTTTGGGCCTGTTTTTTCACGGGACCAGCATCACGGCGGTGGCCAACGTCCTGAACCGCTGGTTCGGAAGGAACAAGGGGCTGGTCACAGGCATCTGCTTCTCCGGCTCCGGCGTTTTCGCAGCGGTGATGCTGCGGCTGGCCAATCCGGTGATTCAGCGGTTCGGCTGGGCCTGGGGTTACCGTCTGGTGGGCCTGAGCGGCCTGGCGCTGCTGACCTCCGGCGCTCTGCTTGTCTGCCGGGTGGAGGGCGGCGGCTGCCAGCCGGCGGCGAACGACCCCGAATTTCAGCTGCCGGCCCAGAGCCGGGCCGGGCCGGAGCTGACCAGGGGCCAGGCGCTGAGAACGCTGTCCTTCTGGGGTCTGCTGCTGGGAGCCTTCCTGATTTCCACGGGGGTGCAGTCCGGCGGCTCCAGCATTCCGGCCTATCTCTCCGACCTGGGATACAGCCCGGATTTTCAGGGGCAGCTGGCCAGCGCCAGCATGCTGTCCCTGGCGGCGGGAAAGATTCTGATGGGGAAGCTTCTGGACCGGGCCGGCATCCGGACGGGCTTTGCCTGTATCACCGCTGCGATGATGGGCTGCGGGGCTTCTCTGATTTTGATGCAGCACAGCGCTTCCGCCGTGTTTTATGCAGTGTGCTATGGCATTGCCGCCAGCGGATCCACCGTCCTGGTCAGCTATTCGGTTGCAACCTATTTCGGAAGACGGGACTACTCCCGCATCTACGCCCTGACCAGCATTGCAGTCAATCTGGGCGTGGCGGCGGGGAACTGGCTGCCGGGTGAGATATTCGACCTGTTCGGGACCTATCTTCCCGGATGGTACGCGCTGCTGCTGCTGGGGGCGCTGGTGGGAGTCCTGCTGTTTTTGTCCTGTCACGACGACAGCCGGCGAAGATGCTGACTACATCGGAAGCGCTGCGTCCGGCGGGGCGGTCCGGGAAAGGAGGGAGACGCAGAACAGCGGCACGCCTGCGGGACGCATCGGAAATAATTCATTTGATTTGAGCCGTTTTGCTCACCGCCGTAAACGGCGGCAGCCGCAAGCCATGGCACATATTACTTCCGGCCTCTCAGTTCGGAAGTAATATAAAGACAAAAAATTCAAGAAAAAGGTAGGGGAAATGTATGTGGTCCAATCCAGTTATCAGCATTGCGCTCTATATGATTCTGTACGCGGTGGGCAAGGTCATCGCGAAAAAGACGAAGGGCATCATCGTAGAAGGACTGTTCCTCAGCGTGATATACATCGCGGGATTCCTGACGGGCGCCTTCCCCACTGATACGCTGACCAACACCGGCGTGCCCGCCATGATGTCCGCCTTCGGCACCATGCTGCTGGTTACGAACCTGGGCACGATGATCGAGCTGAGCCGTCTTCTGAAGGAGTGGAAGACCGTGGTCATCTGCCTCTGCGGCCTGCTGGTCATGGGCATTCTGTTCAGCACCCTGGGCGCCGTTGTCTTTAACCGCTACTATGCCCTCAGCGCCCTGCCCCCCGTGGCCGGCGGCATCGTGGCAGCGGGTCTGGTGGCTGACTCCGCCGAGGCGGCTGGCATGACCCACTACGGCGCGTTTGCCTCTCTGGTCTGCTCTCTCCAGACCTTCGCAGCGGTGCCTGTGGCATCCTACCTGCTGCGCAGGCACTGCGACAAGCTGGTGGCGGACAGGAGCTATCTGGCGGCCTCCGGGGAGCACGCCGGCGGCGGACTCCCGGACCTGCGGATTATCAGGAGCTTCCCCAAGCTGTGGAACGACGGCAGCATGATGGCGGCCCGGGTTCTGCTGGTGACCCTGATGGGCGTCTACCTCTCCAAGGCCACCGGGGGCAGGTTTCCCGCGGCGGTGGCGGTGCTGTTCCTGGGCGTCCTCTTCACGGAGCTGGGGCTTCTGGAGCGCCAGAGCCTGGCGAAAGCCGGCTGGATCAACATCCTGATTATGGGCATGGTCATGTCCCTGCCCAACAGCTTCCGCAATCTCACCCTGGACTCCTTCGGGGCCATGCTGGTGCCGGTGGTGTTCTTCCTGGTGCTGGGCGTGGCGGGTCTGGTCCTCGGCGGCGTCATCATGGGCCGCATTCTGAAAATTGACTGGAAGCTGGCCGCGTCTTCCTCCCTGGCCGCCATGTACGGCTATCCCCTGACGGAGATCATCCCCCGGGCCGTGGTGGGCAGCTACGACCTCCCCGCCGACGAGGAAGAACAGCTTCTGGAGCAGGTGATGCCGCCGCTGATTATCGCCGGCTTCACCACCGTTACCATCGCCTCTGTTGCTCTGGCAGGCTTCGTGGCCCCCATTATTTTCCAGTAAAACAAGGAGGGAGAACACAATGACGACTATCAAGGAAATGGCAAAGGCCCTTCAGCCGGAGACCGTGGCTCTCCGCCGGGATCTCCACGCTCATCCGGAATTGGGACTTCAGGAATTCCGGACCACAAAGAAAATTGCCTCCATTATGGACCGGCTGGGCATCCCATACCGGCTGACCGAGCCCACGGGCCTGATTGCGGACATCAGGGGAACCGGAGGCGGGAGCCGGCGGTGTGTGCTCCTCCGGGCCGACCTGGACGCCCTGAATATCCAGGAGGAAACCGGCCTGCCCTTTGCCAGCGAGACCCCCGGCATGATGCACGCCTGCGGCCACGACACCCATGCCGCCATGCTGGCCGGAGCCGCCGGCATCCTGAATCAGATGAGGGACCGGTTTGCGGGCACGGTCCGCCTGGTCTTCCAGCCCGCCGAGGAAACCGGCAAAGGCGCTCTGCTGATGATTGATCAGGGGGCGGCGGACGGCGTGGATATGGGCATGGCCCTGCATATCTACTCCGGGTGGCCCACCGGCGTGATGAAGCTGCGGAGGGGCTATGCGGCGGCCTCCACAGACGCCTTTACCATCAAGGTCACAGGCCAGGGCTGCCACGGCGCGGGCCCCCATCAGGGGGCAGACCCCATCTATGCCGCGGCGGCCATCATTCAGCAGCTTCAGACCATGGTTTCCCGGGAGTTCCCCCCGACGGACCCCGTGGTGGTCTCCGTCTGCCACATCACAGGCGGCGACCGGTTCAACGTGATTCCCGGGAGCGTGGAGATGGAGGGCACCTGCCGGGCCTTCAGCCGGGACATCTGGGAGCGGCTTCCCGGCGTGATGGAGCGCATTGTCTCCCACACGGCAGCGGCCCTGCGCTGTACGGCGGAGGTCTCCTTTGACCGGGTGACCCAGCCCCTTTCCTGCAGCCCGGAGGCCGCCGGCATTCTGGAGGGCTCCATCCGCAAGATTATAGACGACGAATCCCAGTGCGGCGAGGCCCCCATTCAGATGGGCGGCGAGGATTTCGCCGCCTTCGGAAGCCGCTTCCCCATTGTTCTGGTACAGCTGGGGGCCGACGGCGGCGCGCCCATGCACAACAGCCGGGTAAACTTCGACGAGGAGGCCTTTGTCAACGGAACGGCCTGCTACGCACAGTTTGCCATCGACGCGCTGGCGTACCTGAACGGGTAAATGCTCCATGCGGCCCGGAGGGCCTGTCCGTTAGGTCCTCCGGGCCGCGGGGTCATGTGACGACGTTGACAAGGAGGACGTTCTATGGATATTCGCGAAATGGCCCACGGGCTTCAGCCGGAGCTTCTGGTCCTCCGCAGGGATTTCCACGCCCATCCGGAGCTTGGACTGGAGGAGTTCCGCACCACGGGAAAAATCGCGGACGTCATGGAAAAGCTGCAAATCCCATACCGGCTGACCGAGCCTACGGGCCTGATTGCGGACCTCAGAGGGACCCGGGGCGAAAGCGGCCGCTGTGTGCTTCTCCGGGCGGACATCGACGCGCTGCCCGTCCAGGAGGAGACCGGCCTGCCCTTCGCCAGCGAGAATCCGGGGGTTATGCACGCCTGCGGACACGACACCCACACCGCCATGCTGCTGGGAGCCGCCAACATTCTGAGCCGCCTGCGGGACCGCTTCGCGGGGACGGTCCGCTTTGTCTTCCAGCCTGCCGAGGAAATCGGAAAAGGGGCGGATCTGATGATTGACCAGGGGGCCGCCGACGACGCGGACATGGGCATGGCCATTCATATCTTCGGTACATACGGCGCGCATCAGGTGGACATCACGCCGGGCCCCGCGGCGGCGGCCACCGATTTCTTTACCATCGAGCTGACGGGAAAAAGCTGCCACGGCGCACACCCCCATGCCGGCGTGGACGCGACCTATGCGGCGGCCTCTGTACTTGTCCAGCTTCAGACCATGGTCTCACGGGAATTCGCGCCGGCGGACCCTGTGGTGGTGACGGTGGGCAGCCTCCATTCCGGGACGAAGAACAACATTGTCTCCGGCAGGGCGGTGATGGAGGGCTCCTGCCGCTCCTTCAGCAGGGAGGTCTGGGAGCGCATTCCCGCCGTGCTGGAGCGCATCGTCACTGAGACGGCGGCGGCTCTGCGCTGCGAGGCAAAGGTGACCTTCGACCGTCTGACCAGGCCGCTGATCTGCGATGAGGAGGCCTGCCGGATTCTGAGGGAGGCGGTGAACCGGGTTCTGCCCGGCGGCGGCCTCTGGCGGGCGGACGGGGCCTCTCCCGGCGGCGAGGACTTCGCCGCCTTCGGCGAGCGCATCCCCATTGCCTGGCTGAAGCTGGGCGGGGCCTCCCCCTATCCCCAGCACAGCGGCAAGGTCTGCTTTGACGAATCCGTTCTGGAGGACGGAGCAGCGTATTACGCCCAGTTCGCCGTGGACGCCCTGGAGGCGCTCCAGCGGCAATCATAACAGGAGGAAAGAGCCATGCAGGAACAGCGATATCCCCTGTCCGGCGTCCGTGTGGTTGAGCTGGGGACCCATGTAGCGGTCCCCTGCGCCGCCCGGTTCCTGGCGGACTGGGGCGCGGAGGTCGTCAAGGTCGAGAGCCTCAGCGGAGACCAGTGGCGCGTGGTGGGACGCAACCAGATGTGTCCCGTCTCAGATGAGGAAAACCCCTTTTTCGACATGCAGAACGCCAACAAGAAATTCATCGCCCTGAACCTCAAGCACGAGGCGGGTCAGGAGGTGCTGACCCGCCTGCTGGAGGGGGCGGATATCTTTATTTCCAATATGCGGCTCCCGGCGCTGAAGAAGCTGAAGGCCGACTATGAGACGCTGAAGCAGCGCTTCCCCCGCCTGATTTACGGCCACTTCACCGGATACGGCTATGAGGGCCCCGACGCAGAAAAGCCCGGCTTCGACTCCGTGGCCTTCTGGGCCCGGTCCGGAGCCATGACCGACTGGGGCGCGAAGGACGCCTTTCCCATTATGCCCCCCACAGGGGCGGGGGATATGATGTCCGGCGTGATTCTCTGCTGCGGCATCCTGGCGGCCCTCCAGGGGCAGCGGGTCTCAGGCCGGGGCTGCTTCGTGTCCAGCTCCCTGCTGGGCAGCGCCGTGTGGTACAACGGTGCCGGCGTGGTTTCCACCCAGTACGGCAACGTCTTTCCCAAGGAGGAGGGACGTCCCGCCAATCCCTTCGGTTATCAGTACCGGTGCGCAGACGGGGAATGGGTGATGATCGGCGTGGCGGACTATAACGGGACCTATCCCCGGGTCTGCGAGGCCCTGGGGCTGGAGGAATACCGGGAGGACCCCCGGTTTTCCGGAATTGACCAGGTCCGGCAGTATGCGGACCTCTTCATCCCCATTCTGCGGGAGGCCTTCGCCCGGCGGACCCGGGATGAAATCCTGGCGGCCCTGGCGGAGAAGAATGTCGTCTGCGGCCCCATCGCCCACATGAGAGACCTTTGGAGCGACGAACAGGTGCTGGCCAACGGCTATGTCCGTCCGGTCCGGTTTGAGAACGGCCGCAGCGCTCTGTACCCGGAAATTCCCGTGGTTTTCAGTGGCTATGAGACGAAAAAAAGCGCACCCGCCCGGTCCGTGGGAGCAGACACCCGGGAGGTGCTGAAATCACTGGGCTATTCGGAGGAAACCCTGAGCCGCTGGCAGGCCTCCGGGGCGTTGAAGTAAGGAGGCCGGAACATGAAACTGGATTTTATCACGGACAGCATCGCCTTCGAGATTCGGGACCGGGCGGCCTGGATTACCTTTGACGACCCGGCGCATATGAACCCCATCAACGCGGAGGCCATGAGAGACCTGATGCAGTGTCTGGAGGTCTGCGAGAACGACGGCCAGGTGCGGATGGCGGTTTTCCGGGGAGCCGGAGGAAATTTCAGCGCCGGAGGCAACGTCAAGGGCATGAAGGAGCGGATGGACCGGGGAATCAACACCACCCGCAGCGGCATCCGGGCCGGAGGGGAGCTGATTACCCGCCTGCGGAACCTCCGCAAGCCCACGCTGGCCTGGATTGAGGGAGCCGCCGCCGGGGTGGGCCTCAGCATCGCCATGGCCTGCGATTTCTCCATTGCCGACGAGGCGGCCAAAATGACCTTTGCCTTTATCAACATCGGCTTCATTCCCGACGGCGGCATTGTGTACCTCCTCAGCCGGGCCGTGGGGACCACCCGGGCCACGGAGCTGCTGATGTCGGGCCAGCGCTTCACCGGCGCGGACGCCCGGGACTGGGGCCTGGTCACCGACGCCGTGCCCCGGGAGCAGCTGGAGGAGACCGTGGGGAGGTATGTCCGGAAGTATTCCAACGGCCCCGGCGCGGCTTACGCCCAGCTCAAGGGTCTCATCAATTCGGCCTGTTACTCCGAATTGGGGGCCTGTATGCAGAATGAGGTTCAGGCGCAGTACATATGCAGCCTTTCGGAGGACCACAGGGAGGCGGTCCGTGCCTTTGTGGAGAAGCGAAAGCCGGAATTCAAGGGCCGCTGAACATGGTCGGACCAGATTTTGAGAATAGGGTGAATGTGAAATGAGCAGATACCAACTGATGACAAAGGACCAGAGGGATCTGGTGGCTCTGGTCCATCAGTTTTTGAAAAAAGAGCTGGACCCTTACATCGCCGAATACGACGAGCAGGGCGTCTGCCCCATGGAAACGGTCCGCAAGCTGATGGACCTGGGCTTCTGGGCCATCGACGTGCCGGAGCAGTACGGCGGGGCGGGGCTGGACGTCACCACCATCATGCATGTGCGGGAGGCCATCGCTTATCACGACGCGGGCTTCTGCAATACCTTCAGCGCCCAGACCTTCGGATGGAAGCCGGTTCTGCTGGCGGGGACGGAGGAACAGAAGCTGCACTATGGCCGCCGGCTGGCCGAAGGGGCTTTCTGGTCCATGTGCATCACAGAGCCCCAGTCCGGTTCGGACGCAGGCAACTGCAAAACCAGGGCCGTCCGGGACGGAGAGGAGTACGTCATCACCGGCAGCAAATGCTTTGTCACCAACGGCGGCGTGGCGGACCTCTACACCGTCACCGCCTCCACAGACCCCTCCAGGGGAAGCCGGGGCATCTCCCTCTTCATCATTGACCGGAACACGCCCGGCGTCCATGTGGGCAAGCACGAGAACAAAATGGGCATCCGGACCTCCAACACCACGGACCTGGCGCTGGATGAGGTGCGGGTCCCCGCGTCGAATCTCATCGGCGCCGAGGGCACAGGCTTCAAAACCATCATGAAAATGCTGGCCCGCACCCGGCCCACCGGCGTGGCCCCCGCCATAGGCGTGGCCCAGCGGGCGCTGGACCTGGCCATTGACTACTCCCGCACCCGGCTGTCCTTCGGCCAGCCCATCGGAAACCTGGAGGGCATTCAGTTCAAGCTGGCGGACATGGAAATGAAGCTCCAGTGCTGCCAGTCCCAGCTGGCCTACGCCGCGTCCCTGGTGGACCGGGGCATTTATGACACGCTGGTGGGCTCCTGCACCAAGTGCTTTGTCTCCGAAGCGGTGCTGGACATCTGCCTCCAGGCCCAGCAGATTTACGGCGGCTACGGTTATTCCAGGGAGTATCCCCTGGAGAAGCTGGTGCGAGACGCCCGTATCTTTTCAATCTACGAAGGCTCCAGTGAGATTCAGCGCTACATCATCGGCAAAACCCTCGTCGGCAAGATCTGAAGGAGGCAGGGATATGAATAGTTTAGTCTGTGTGAAGCAGGTGCCGGATACCACAGCCGTGAAGATTGACCCGGTTACCAACACCCTGATCCGGGAGGGCGTTCCCAGCATCCTGAATCCCTTCGACGGCTTTGCCCTGGAAATGGCGCTCCGGCTGCGGGAGCAGGCGGGGGGCACGGTAACGCTGCTGTCCATGGGTCCCCCTCAGGCGGCGGAGACTCTGCGTACCTGTCTGGCGGTGGGAGGCGACCGGGCCTTTTTGGTCTCCGGCCGGGAATTCGGCGGATCGGACACCCTGGCCACCAGCTATATCCTCTCCTGTGCCGTCAAGGCTCTGGAGGAGCGGACCGGGGAGCGCTTCGACGTCATTTTCTGCGGCAAGCAGGCCATTGACGGCGACACCGGCCAGGTGGGGCCGGAGTTGGCCGAGCATCTGGACCTTCCCCAGATCACCTATGCCACAGACGCCGTCCAGGAGAACGGCAGACTCCGGGTCCGCCGGGAGACCGCCGAGGGCTATGAGGTGCTGGAGTGCGGCCTGCCCGCCGTCGTCTCCGTGACGAAGACCGCTTATGAGCTGCGCTACGCCACGGTCAAGGGCATCTTCTTCTCCAACCGTGCCGAGATTCCCGTCATCACCCCCCAGGAAATGGAGGGGAAGATCGACCTGTCCCGGGCGGGCCTGAAGGGGTCTCCCACCAAGGTGAAAAAAAGCTTCACGCCTCAGCGGTCCAAACAGTGCGCCCTTGTGGACGAGGCCTCGCCGGCGGCGTCCGGCACACGGCTGGCCGCGCTGCTGTTTGAGGCGAACAAGATTTGAGGGGGGTTGGAATACATGGCTTTTTGTGATTATCAGGACATCTGGGTGCTGATTGAGACCAGCCAGGGCAAAGCTGCCGGCGTGGGTCTGGAGCTGCTGGCCCCCGGCGCGGAGCTGGCCCACCGTCTGGGTCAGAGGGTGGCCGCCGTCATTCTGGGAGCACACAATTCCGAAGCGGAACAGGCGGCGGCGGCCTACGGCGCGGACGTCATCTACTCCGCGGAGGACCCGGCCTATGCCCATTACAGCACAGACGCCTATACCTATGGCATGGCGGCACTGGTGGAAAAATACCATCCCTCTATTCTGATGATCGGCGCGACCATCATCGGCCGGGACCTGGGCCCCCGGTTGTCCTGCCGCCTGCGGACCGGCCTGACCGCCGACTGCACCTCTCTGGATGTTGACGCGGAGAGCGGCATCCTGTCATGGACCCGGCCCGCCTTCGGCGGAAATCTGATGGCTGCCATCCAGTGTGAGAACACCCGGCCCCAGATGGGCACCGTCCGCCCCGGCGTGTTTAAAAAGGTTCCGCCGGACTGGGGGCGCACCGCCGAGATCATCCGGGAGCGGCTGCCTGTTCCCGGCGGCGTTGTCCGCACCACGCTGGTGGAATCCATTCGGGAGACAGCGGCGGAGCTGGTCAAGCTGGAGGACGCCGAGATCATCGTTTCCGGCGGCCGGGGTCTGGGGAATGCGGAGAACTTCTCCTGTATCCGGGAGCTGGCGGAGGTCCTGGGGGGCGCTGTAGGCGCGTCCCGCGCCGCTGTGGACGCCGGGTGGATTCCCCACGTTCATCAGGTAGGCCAGACGGGCAAAACCGTTGCGCCCAAGGTGTACATTGCCTGCGGCATCTCCGGTGCAATCCAGCACCTGGCCGGTATGAGCGGGTCGGACTGCATCGTGGCCATCAACAAGGACCCGGACGCGCCGATTTTTGGCGTGGCCGATTACGGCGTGGTGGGAGACCTGTTTCAGGTCATTCCCGCCATGGTGAAGGAGATCAAGCGCCTGAAGGCGGAATAGGTGTTCCGGGGAAACGAACGCCTTGCCGGAGCACGGGCAGCGGACCGAGAGACCCCCTGGGCTGCCGGAGGCGGTGAAAAGCCTGGCCGAAGACAAGAGCTGCGCCGTCGGAAGAGCACTGATAAAGAAGTTTTCCTGGCGGGAAACAGCCGCATGATGCTTTCGCATCATGCGGCTGTTTTTTCTCATACTTGCTGTATTCCGGGAGCAAATCGATCTCCCCAATCAACGTGTAATGCACAGCAATCCGCTGTCCCCGGTGTCCGCTGGATTTTCCGGGGCGTGAACCACCATCTTCTCCGCAAACTCCCGCAGGATTGCCGGAGTCAGCTTGGTGGGCTCGGTGTACTTCTTCACGATTTTCAGAAAGCGCTGAACATTGATGGCCTGGATTTCGGCGGCATTTACAATAGTCCGAAGACTGCAACGGACTGTTTCAAGTCCGTCTGTTCCTGCCCGCAGTCCTCGGACAGCTTCGCAAACCGTTCCGCGTTCAGCTTGCCCATAATCCACCCGCTGTACGGCGGTCTTGCTCTCCATAACGCGCCATGCAAGCCCGTCCTCATCCTCATGGACACAGGCCACTACCCTTTGCAGGTTTTGGAGGACCATCCTCTTCAGAACCGCAGCCCGGATGTAATGAGCGGAGCATTGCTTCCTGATACGGTAGTTAGCGCAGGTGTAGCACTCCTGTTCATGCGTCCATACAGCTGCCCGGCAATGGTACAGCTTTGCGCCGCAGTCGGCGCAGTATGCCAGTCCGGAGAACATGCCCGTTTCCCCCATTTTTGTGGGGCGGCGCATTCGTCCTCCTGCGCAGCCTCCAGCTGGGCAGTGAGCTGCGTCCGATGTTCCAGCTCGCTCCGGCGTTCGTCCTCGTAGCGGTTCATCAGCTTTGGTTGAATGCTTCTTCCAAAAGATCAAATAGTTTCGCAGGATCGCCACCAGATATGACAAATTGGATGCGTCTTTTCTCGCTTTTGTTTACATTGCCGCTATCGCTAGTTTGCTGATTTAGCCTATTCTTCCCTATTTTTCAAACAGCAAAAACTCCAGCCGATCATGATCTGACGCTTGAACTTGGAAAAGACCCTCAATGCGAAAAGCAGAGGGCGGATAATGGCCCCATGCTTTCGTTCGTTCTCAGCAATAGATAAATTCAGTAAAAATAATGCCCTCAACTCGTGCTTTGCAGTTATTCACCAGCCCTATTCACGCCATCTGGCCACGGGCTTTCAGCTCCTCGGTTACACCATCAGCCTCCATCATCCGTGGAAGCAGTCTGTCCATCCGCTCCTGAGCGGTATCGCCAATGTCCAGCAGGTGGGCCGTCAGTTTTCCACTGACAGCCAACTCCTGTCATAACTTATGCCTGTGCTGTTTCAGACAGGTGTGCCGCAAACCACCCTGCCTGCCGACTGTCCTAACTGCCTCCGGTTCGTCAGCCACCAGATTGGGGATGCAGCAGTTTCCAGCTCAAATATGGGTCAATCCGTTTTCCATTGTAACGCCTTTCTCCCTTACGGTTTGTCGTCCGGCACCAGCGCAATCACATCGGCAATATCACAGTTCAGAGTTTCACAAATCTTGATAAGGGTCTGCATGGAGATATGCTCCCCCTTGCCCATATTG
Source organism: Oscillospiraceae bacterium (assembly GCA_910575505.1). Lineage (GTDB taxonomy): Bacteria > Bacillota > Clostridia > Oscillospirales > Oscillospiraceae > Oscillibacter. The sequence goes on along the minus strand of CAJTFK010000012.1, from coordinate 43,763 downwards.
GCGATGTGATTTGTTGTCAAAATACGGATCAGATAATTCCAGTTCCGCTTCTCCAGGCGGGCCAGATTGTTGCAGGATTCGCAATTCCGGTCCGCCAGCAGGGTCACCTTATTTTCTCCCTGTTCCCAACTTAATAACATTAGTCAGCTTGTGGGTCAAATTGGTCGTAGTGAGTCCTGAGATTGTCCATGACCACAATATCGCCTGGCCGGAGGGCAGGAATCAAAACCTCTTTCAAATGGTTCAGGAATTTGTCCGCTGTTGTTCCACCCTGAAAAGCCGTAAACGCCATTGTTCCATCCAGACGAATCGAGGACAAAACAGTCGTGGATTCTGGTGTATTCAGCGGCGCGTGATCTGCCACCCGCCGTCTCCCTTTTCCCCGGCCATATTGATATTGACTCCGCTTTCATCCAGGAAAACCAGACGGGAAGCCTGTGTTGTCTCCGCAAACCCACTCTGTTGTTCTCTCCTGGCCTGCACACCGGGGACGCTCCTGTTCTGGAGCGTGGATCATTTTCTTTTTCTCCGACCCCATTGCCTGGATTCTGCGGCGTACCGTTTCTGTTCCACCCGGCAGGCTCCATTTCTCTGCGATTTCTGAAAGTGTAATATTCGGCTGACCGTCTATCGCCTTCACAATTCTTTCTGAATCTTCCGGCGTCAGCACTCGCTTACGTCCCCGTTCACTTACGCGCAGACCGACACTTCCGGTTTTCGCTTTTTGTTCTGCCAGCCGGTATACCGTTGGCACAGATACCCTGTAGGCCAGCGCAACGGCTTTTGCATCATGCGTTTTCTCATATGCTTTTACCAGCAAATTTCTCCGCTTCGTTATGCAGCATCTTCCTCACCCCGCTGCCATCTTACCATGTCTCTTCTCTTATTGCTGTTTCAGAGAACTGCTCCAAGGAACCACTGATAGAATCAGCGCTTCATTAAAACTCTGAACTTTTTGGAGAAGAAAACTATTAGTGCGTGATTCTTGCAACAAAAGAAGCTTATGAGCTTTATTTGCTCAGTTGGTAGGACCTGAGAGAACATGTAAATTTCGCCAGTACAACTGGTCGTTAGGATCAGGAATTATTTTGGGCCGTGGGTTCAGGCTTTTTGTATGTAGCTGTGTACTTCTCATTGCCCAGCACCTTGATTCCTCTCAATGGCTGTCTGGGGTCCTCTGGGACCCTCTGCTTTGCTGTCCCCTTTTTGAACCGTTTAACTTTTCCACCTTCCTTCATTTTGGGGGTTGACTCCTAATAGTTAATCTTTCACAAATTTTGAGGTTTGGATTTATGTAATTCTTAGAACTTGCATAACATCCTTTACTTTTGCCTGTCTATCTATTATACTAACGGTTAGCGAACAACCGATAAGCGATTAACTAAAGGAGGAGAAGCATGAAGATTACAAAGATCGAAGTATTCCGCCTTCCCACCGCCAACAGCAAGCAGAACAGCCCCATCGGCTGCCGCATCCATACGGACGCGGGCATCTGCGGAGACGGCGAGGCAGGCATGGCCTACGGAGTGGGAGGAAGCGCCGCTTTCGGCATGGTCTGTGATCTGGCTCAGCTTATCATCGGTATGGATCCCCTCCAGACCGAGCTGATCTGGGAGACCATGTACAAGAAAACCTTCTGGGGCCAAAACGGAGGTCCTGTGGTGTTCTCCGGCATCGCGGCCATTGACGTAGCCCTGTGGGATATCAAGGGTAAGTTTTTCAACGTTCCCGTTTACCAGCTCCTGGGCGGCAAGGTCCGGGACAAGCTGCGGACTTACGCCTCTCAACTCCAGTTCGGCTGGGGCCAGGTGGGCATCAGCGAACACCTGTGGGCTGTTACTCCCGAGGATTACGCCCACAACACCCGACTGGCCGTGGACGAGGGCTTCGACGCCATCAAGGTCGATTTCTTTGACCGGGACGAGGAGGGCAAGCCCCTGAGCTTCCTGGACACCACGGGCATACTAACCCCTAAGCAGCTGAAAATGGTGGAGTCTCGCATGAAAGCAGTCCGGGAGGCCGCCGGGGACGATGTGGACATTATCATGGAGAATCACTCCTATCCCGACGCCCTGGGCGCCGTGCAGCTGGCGAAGCTGGCGGAAAAGTACAACATCATGGCTTTCGAGGAGCCCAACACCCCCACCACCCAGACGGTGGAGTATATCGCCAAATACACCAGCGTACCCATCGCCAATGGCGAGCGCCTCTTCTCCCGCTGGCAGTACGCCGACTACTTTAAGCGCAACCTCCTCCAGCTGGCGCAGCCGGACATCGGCAACTGCGGCGGTATCTCCGAGGTGAAAAAGATCTGCGACATGGCCCACGCCTTCGACGCCGGTATTCAGGTCCATGTGGCCGGCAGCCCCCTGGCTACCAACGCCGCGCTGCATGTGGAATGCACGATCCCCAACTTCATCATCCACGAGCACCACACCTGCAACCGCATGGACACCTGTCTGGGCCTGACCAGGTACAACCTCCAGCCCGAACATGGTTTCTTCACCGTGCCGGACCTCCCCGGCATCGGCAACGAGTTTTTGCAGGAGGCCATCGACAAGGCTACGCTATACAAGGTAGTGGAGTTGGACGGCTGAACCGCAGCAAATCTTTGATTGAATATAAGGGAGAAAAATATGGCAATTAAAGTAATCAGAGAAAAGGAACCCGGTCCCGGTATACTCGGCAAGCCCGAGCTGTACGCACTGGCCATTGGCCAGGTCATCGGTGCCGGCGTCATCACCCTCATTGTCCCCGCCATCAAGATGACCGGCTACTCCGCCTGGCTGGCCTATTTCGTGGCCATCATCATGGGATTTTTCATGATTCTGCCCACAGTGTTCATCTCTTCAACTGTTCGCATGGGAGGCGGCAACTACTCCATGCTGTGCGGCATGGCGGGCCCCCGCGTCGCCGGCGTGTTTGCTTTCATGTACCTGACCCAGTGCGTCAGCCTTTCGCTGTTCGGCGTCTCCGCCGCAGCCTATCTGGGTGATATCATCCCCGCGCTGGGCTCTCCCATTGCCCGGATTATTGTCGGCGCGGCCCTGCTGACCTTCTTCTATGTGGTCAATCTGATGGGCGTGGATATCATGGCCAAGGCCCAGAAACTGATGACCTGGCTGCTGATCGCCGCACTGGTTCTCTTCGCGATCGTCGGTATCTTTAAAATTCAGCTGCCCATCTTCAACTTTGCAGATCCCAACTTCCTCATCAATGGCTGGGGCATCACCTTCCAGGACGGCCAGATCGCCGGAGGCTTTACCGGCGCCGTGCTCCTGTTTGTGTATTCCACCCAGGGCTATTACATGACCACTGCCTATGGCCGGGACTCCAAGGACGCCCGCCGGGACATCCCTGTGGTCCTGCTGCTGGCCGTTCCTACTCTGGTTGTGCTGTATGTCGGCGTCGCCATGGCCGGCGTGGGTGTCATGAGCGTGGAGGAATACGGCTCTTCCACCACCCTGGTGTTCGCGGCGCAGCGCATCTTCCCCCCGCCCATGTTCTACGCCTTCATCATCGGCGGCCCCATCATGGCGCTGCTGTCCACCCTGAATTCCAGCTTTGCCTATAACTCCATCACCATCGGCCAGTCCTGCGACGACGGCTGGCTCCCCGCCGCTTTCGGCAAGCAGAACAGCAAGGGCGCCCGGGTCTGGATCCTGACCTTCATGTATATCCTGGGCCTGATTCCCATCGTCTTCGGCCTGTCCATCACCGTTATCACCAACATGACCCAGCTGTTCACCTCCGCTTTCGCGCTGCTGAACTTCATCGCCTACATCCGTATGCCAAAGCTCTATCCCCAGGCGTGGAAGCAGTCCCGGTTCCACGTGTCCGACGGGCTGTATTACACCATCTGCGTCATCTCCCTCATCGGCTTCATCGTGGTCCTGTGGAAGTCCTGCCTGTCCATGTCTCCCGCTCTGATGGCCCTGAATGTGGCCGCCATCGTGGCGCTGGCCCTGGTGGGCGTGGTGCGCGGCAAGTCCGGCGACATCCAGATCAAGACCTCCCTGTGGGCCGCTACCGGCGAAAACGCAGAATAGCTCTCCCTCTCGTCCGCGGAGAGGAGGCGACGCCCCTCTTCGCGGGCCATACTTAACTTGGAATCCCAAATGAAAGCTGTTATAATAGAAAGGAGTCTTTCACATGAAAATCACAAGTGTGGAATGCTATCTGGGCACCGGCGGACTCAGCGGTTTTGTCACCATGAAGGTCAACACCGACGCGGGCGTCTACGGCTGGGGCGAGGCCGGATTGGCCTATGGCAACTGCGCCGAGGCGGCATTTGGCCAGTGCCAGGACTTTGCCAAGCTCATCATCGGCATGGATCCCTTCAACACCGAGGAGATTTGGGAGCACCTGCACCGCCACACCTTCTGGGGCATGGGCGGCGGCGTAGTGGTTACCTCCGCCATGGCGGCCATCGACATCGCCTGCTGGGACATCAAGGGCAAGGTCCTGAACGTCCCTGTGTATAAGCTCTTGGGCGGCAAGACCAACGACTCCCTGCGCGCCTACGCTTCCCAGCTTCAGTTCGGCTGGCGGAAAATCATCGAGGCCGGCGACGGCTTGAACCTGCTGTATGACCCCCAGGAGTACTATGACGTGACCAAGGACGCCCTGTCCGAGGGCTATGACGCTATCAAGGTGGACCCTGTGTTCGCGCCCCTGGTGCGCAGGCCCTTCGCCGAGATCGTCAAGACCCAGGGCAACCAGATCCGCGGCTGCTACCGCCAGCATGACCTGAAGCGGTCCGTGGAGCGCATCGCCGCTTGCCGCGAAGCCGGCGGAGACGACATGGACATTATCATCGAGATCCATTCCCTGCTGGATGCCAACACCGCCGCCGAGCTGGGCAAGGCCCTGGAGCCCTACCGCGTCATGTACTATGAGGAGCCCACCATGCCCTGCAACCCCGATATGTTCAAGCATATCAAGGAGAAGTGCGATCTGCCCCTGGCCACCGGCGAGCGCAGTTACACCCGCTGGGGCTTCCGCCAGTTCTTCGAAGACCGGACCCTGAACGTGATTCAGCCCGATCTGGCCAATACCGGCGGCATCACCGAAACCAAGAAAATCTGCGACATGGCCCAGGTGTATGACATCGGTGTGCAGATCCATGTCTGCGGTGGCCCCATCGCCACCGCCGCCGCCCTGCAAGTGGAGGCCGCTATCCCCAACTTTGTCATCCACGAAGAGCACAACGCCAACCTGACCAGCGCCTTTGTAAAGGGTGGAAAATATTACTATGCCCCTGTCAACGGCGCTTACACCGTGCCCGAGCTGCCCGGCATCGGTCAGGAAATGAGCGACTTCTACATCGTCGGCGCCAAGAAAGTCGTCATTCAGTAACGTCCCTTCCGCCTGATCTAAGAAAGGAGCTATCATTATGAAAATTACCAGCGTGGAATGCTATCTTGGCAAATTCATCACCATGAAAATCAACACTGACGAGGGCGTCTATGGCTGGGGCGAGGCCGGACTGGCCTATGGCAACTGCTTCGAGGCGGCTTATGGCCAGTGCCAGGACTTCGCCAAGCTCATTATCGGCATGGACCCCTTCGACACCGAGAAAATCTGGGAGCACCTGCACCGCCACACCTTCTGGGGCATGGGCGGCGGCGTGGTTATCACCTCCGCCATGGCGGCCATCGATATCGCCTGCTGGGATATCAAGGGCAAGGTCCTGGGCGTTCCCGTATACAAACTCATCGGCGGCAAGACCAACAGCAAGCTTCGGGCCTACGCCTCCCAGCTTCAGTTTGGTTGGAGCGACCTGATTCAGGTCAAGAACGAGGGCAAGGGCCTGGGCCTCCTCTTCGATCCCAAGGACTACTATGAGGTCACCAAAAACGCCATCCGCGACGGTTATGACTCCATCAAGGTGGACCCCGTGTTCGCCGCCACCGATCCCAACACTCCGCTGTCCCAGATCTGGGGCACTCAGGGCACGCAGATCCGCGGCTGCTATCGCCAGCATGACCTGAAGCGGTCTGTAGAGCGTATCGCCGCCTGCCGCGAAGCCGGCGGGCCCGATCTGGATATCATTGTGGAAATCCACTCCCTGCTGGACGCCAACACTGCCGCCGAGCTGGGCAAGGCTCTGGAGCCGCTGCACATCATGTATTTCGAAGAGCCCACCAGCCCTGAGAACCCCGGCAACTTCCGCCACATCAAGTCGAGGTGCGACCTGCCCCTGGCCACCGGCGAACGCAGCTACACCCGCTGGGGCTTCCGCCAGTTCTTCGAGGACCGGACCTTGTCTGTGATTCAGCCCGATCTGTGCAACACCGGCGGTATCACCGAAACCAAGAAAATCTGCGATATGGCCCAGGTGTACGACATGGGTGTGCAGATCCACGTCTGCGGCGGCCCCATTGCCACCGCCGCTGCACTCCATGTGGAGGCCGCAATCCCCAACTTTACCATCCATGAAGAGCACAACGCCAACCTCCTGACGGAGTTCATCAATGCCGGCATCCACTACTACAAGCCGGAGAACGGCTTCTACACCGTGCCCGAGCTGCCCGGCATCGGCCAGGAGATGAGCGAGTCCTTCTTGGTGACCTGCCGGAAGGTCGTCATCGAGTAATCCGTTTTTGACACACATTAAACCGATTTTCGCAATCCCGCCCCTTTTTGCCCTTACGGCAGAAAGGGGCGGGTATTTTTACACAGGCAAAGCCGTTTTGAACTGACGGCGTCCCCCGTTCCCGGCGGTACAATTTAGTTGACACTGGTTAAAAGTTGGAGTATGATAAATAAAAAATTATGCTTATCGATTTAACACAGCAAGGCACAAGATGCAGCAACAGCCCTGTTAAGACGGAAAATAACTGATTAGCAGTGTTTCTGCGGTTGAAGCGGAAGCAGAACTCATCCATATAGCTTTGCAGATAAACGCATCTGCCGTGGCAGGTTCCCAATAGAAATGCCTTGAAATTGCTGATGGTCGCATGGAGCCAATGCAGATCGTCAGCTTCGTAGCAGCTATAGCTAAGCACGGCATTTTCCAGACTGCGGTAACTGTGATATCCGCCGCACTCTACTTTGGTGTGCTCTGCGAAGCACTGGTCCGCGATCTGCTGCAAGGTCTTTCCTTTGAAGCCGTCTACAACCTTCATCCGGACGAACAGGGGAATCCCGTCCTCCGTCCTGGATATTGCTGCTGTTACAGCCTTGATCTTGTCTGTTCCCCGACCGCGCTTTCCGTTATGGGAGGGACCGCCGACAAAGTAATCATCCATCTCCATAATGCCGGAACGTTGGTAATGCCTGTCTCTTTGCTCCATAGCCTTGCGGATTCGCTCTGATAAATGCCAGTCGGAGTCATAACTGATTCCCAGCGTTCGGCTGAGCTGAACTGCGGACATACCACGCTTATCGGTGGCGCAAAGATAGATTGCCCAAAACCAGATGGTCAAAGGCAGATGGGTGCGGTGCATCATGGTCCCGGCGGTGACGGAGGTCTGGCGGCGGCAGGAACGGCATTGGCAGATGTTGCAGCTGCGAATGGCATAAAACTCTTTGCATCCGCATTTCGGACACACGAAGCCCTCAGGAAAACGCTGACGAAACAACTCTTCCCGACAGGCCGCTTCTATGTGATACCGCATGCGAAATTCCCTGAAGCTGATTGCCGCCGCTTTTGCCATGATGATATCCTCTGTACCTTTTCCTGAGAATATTATTGCACAGTTCCCTTCCTTTTGGAACAGCCAACCTCCACTTATTGTGATTGGCTGTCTAAAGTCGATAAGCACAAAAAATTATACTATTATGATGTTTGTAGGTGATATTATGGCTGAGACACGCGGTTCGAACCGGCGGCAGCTTAGAATTAACCGTACGTCCATCGTCGATCAGGCTTGCCAGTCGATCAAACAGGATATTGTGGACGGCGTCTGGAAGGCCGGCGACAAGCTGCCGTCCGAGGCAGAGTTTGCTGAATCCTTCGGTGTCAACCGCCTGAGCGTCAGAATGGCGCTCCAAAAGCTTAATACTCTGGGTATTATCGAGACGCGGGTGGGAGAGGGCTCCTTCGTCTGTAATTTTTCTCTGAAGCCCGTCTTGAGCGAGCTGACTGTCTTTTACGAAGGCGAGGACAAATACCACGATGTCCGCCAGCTGCGGAACCTCCTGGAAAATGAGTGCCTGTGCATAGCGATAAAGTCTGCCACCGAGGCGGAAAAGCAGAAGCTGAAGGAAGCTCTGGACGACTATAACCGCTGTTCGGATATTTACAACGAAGATCTTGACGATGCGCAGCGGCTGGAGCAGATTGTGAACGCGGATTTCAACTTCCATTACCAGATCATCAAGATGAGCCACAACAAGCTCTTTAAAGACATCTATTACATGGTAGAGCAGCTGGTTCGCAGCCACATTACGAAGATGGTCAGTACACGCGCCCGCCTCAGGCAGGAACAGGGCCTTCCGGCGCTTGGAGAAAACGACCTGCATAACGACATATATCAGTGTGTCCTGCAATCCGATACGGAGCGGTCCCGCAAAGTCGTGGAAAAGATACTGGGTGTTGTCACGGTCCCTGGACTGGATGAGTTTGACTAAGCGCATATGTGATGGATATTGAGAGCAGGCCTGTATAAATCAAAAACTGCGCCGCTGTATCCAAAAAAGTCTGCAAAGATTTTTTAGACATATTTTGATAGTTTATAGGCGTTTCTGTTCCATTTTATTTACTCTCCGGCACTCTTTGAAACCCGTGTTTCCATGTGTTCCACGCCTGTCTGTGGCAAATTATGTGGTCAGGAAATAGAGCGCATCTCCACCTCCCTCTTGCGGTCACTATATAAAATGCTTCGTTTTTGCTCTCGGATTTCTCCGTTTTAGATTGCAATTTTCTATCGACTTTCGCCTCCTGTTTCGGTATTGTGTTGCTTGCAAAAGCCCCACAAAACACTGAAATCATGTGGAAATACAAATGACCAGTACGAAAAAGCGCACTGCCGCCGCACTGACGGCAACCATCTTTGCAGCCGTCCTCGCCGTTCCCGCAATGGCGGCGAAGGCCCTGGTTATCGGGGTAAGCAGCCACAAGGGCAATACCCTGGAGGTAGGAGAGCGAAGCGGCCTCATCATCGGCCCCAGCGGTACAGACTACACCGTCACCTCCAGCGACTTGGATACGGTAGCAGTGGAACGGGTACTGACCTTCTGGGTAGCCGTCACCAAGGCGGAGGGGAGCGCAGAAATCACCGCATCCAACAGCGCTGGGGAATGCGGGAGTGTAACGCTGACGGTCGGACCCGCCTCCGTCGCGCCGGAAGCACCCGCCAGCGGGGACAGCGCTGGCCTGACAGACAACATGGAGATACGGCAGGAGATGATCCGCCTCATCAACCAGACCAGAAAGGCCAATGGGGCGTCGGAGTTACCAGTTAACGAGGCCTTGATGAACGCAGCCCAAGCCTGCTCCAACCGGCGCTATACCTGGCATCACGCTCCGGAGGAGGGTCAGGCCACTGTCGACGCCGGCTATCCCTACGGCTTCGGTGACAACCTGACCGTGTTCACTGGCACCGTCAACGCCGCCCAACGCGCCGTCAACAACTGGCTCAACTCTCCCAGGCACTTTAAAACCATGCTGCTGGCGGAGGCGTCCCACATCGGAACCGGCGTTACCTTCAAAAACGGAAAAGCCTACTGCTGCATGGTCGCGGGCGCTCCCACCAGCCACAATCCCTACGAATAAACCTCTCTGGAACGGCTTCATACCATACAGAGTCCCATTGGCAAGACGCCAATGGGACTTTTTTTCTTTCAAAAATTCAGTTTGGAAAGGAATCATTTATGCACGAAAAGCTTCATTCCCTGCGAACGCGCCTGACAGTCCTGCTGCTGGCACTGATCTGTGTCCTGGGCCTGTTCCCCACCACAGCCTTCGCTGCCAGAGATACGATCACGCTGAAGGAGTTCTTGTCTGCAAGTCGAGAAAACAAACGGTTTCCTCTTGATTTTCCGCAATAAACACATGCCCATTGGGCGTCAGCCGCCAATTGAGCTTTACAACTGCCCGGCTTCCATTCCCGTAAAGTTTCATCAAGGCTTCCACTTTCCCTTTGGCCAATTCCGGAGTAGGCGCCGCGCAGCTCTCCAACTTATAATTTTGGCAGACTGTGGGCCAGCCTTTTTTCCCGTTCATAAATGGCAGGCTGTCGGCTTCACTGAATATACGGGCTTTGCGCTCACATCGTAGCCCCTTCGCCGCGCTTCATAGGCGGCCACACAACGCTGGCAATTTCCCATGAAACCCGGATTATGTGTACAAAATTGGGGATTTGCTCCCTGAAGCGCTTCGACGATGGGAGTTCTAACAAGGTCTTGTCCAGGGAGAATCATGCTCTTCATCTATGGGTCACCCTCCTTTTGGTTCTCGCCCGGCTGAACAGCCGCCCGCGCCCGTTTTCTACTTTCTTACGTCTCATTTCGCAATTCCTAAACTTACAAAAAGCCCCTGGAGCCGGAGGTATTCCCGTGTTTTTCATTGATCTGGGGAAGGAGTGCGGTGAAGGTGATGATCCCATTCGCGTAATGATTGGTCAGCCGCCCCCGGTGGCGGGCAACGATGGCTCTGGCCGTAGACAGGCCGATTCCATATCCGCCGGTAGTTCTGGCTCGTGAGGAGTCCGCCCTGTAGAACCGGTCAAAATAGCGGGGCAGCTGGGCGGGATTTAGGCCTGCGCATGGATTGGAGACAGAAAGGCGGACCCTCCGGCCCCGCTGTAATAGGGACAGGCGGATCGTTCCGCCCGCGTCGCAGTATTTGACCGCGTTGTCCAGAAGGATGGAAAAGAGCCGGAACAGGTCGTCCTGGACGCCTCGCAGCTCTACGCCGTCGGCGATCTCCGCCGTCAGCGTATTCCCCTCCGCCTCCGCCAGGGGCTCAAAGGCCTCTGCGCTGGCCAAGGCAACGTCGCTGAGGGAGAATACCTCTGAGGCTCCCTCCCGGATGGTCTCCTCCGTGCGGGCCAGCTCCACCAGATTGCGGATCAGCTTGTCCAGCCGGGCGATCTGCGTCCGGGCGCTTCCCAGCCATTGGCTTTCCCCACAGGAATCCGACAGCAGGTCCAGGTCCGCCGACAGGATGGAAAGAGGCGTTTTCAGCTCATGGGAAGCGTCGGTCACAAACTGCCGCTGCCGCTCCAGATTTTGGGCGAAGGGGCGAATGGCCCGCTTGGAAAGCACCAGCAGAAGAAGAAACACCACCAGCGCGCAGACCAGAAACACGATGGCCATGACGCGGACCGTATTATTGGACGCCTGAAGCAGGAGAAAGCAGTCCAGAACGATCAGGGTGCTGCCGCCGTCCTCGTTCGGGAACACGCCGAAGCGGTAGTAGTCCACATAGCCCCGGCCGGCGTCCGCCTCCATCACCTTGCTGATCGTCTCCGTGACGCTCTGGCGGTCAAAGGCGGCGATGTGCTCCAGGTCTACCGATTTCACTTCCCGCCGGGCCGTGAGCTCCACGATGAAGTATCGGGTCTCGAAAGCCGTTTCCGGCGTCACCTGAAACTCAAAATTGGAGGGGTCAAAGGCCGCGCCGGGGGGAAGAAAGGTCCCGCCGTTCTGATACAGCAGGGAGATGGCCCGGTCCACCCGCCTTGCCGTGATCCAGTGGTTCCCGACGCCGATGGAAACACAGAGAACCGTCATGGTCCCCAGCAGAGAGGCCATGGCGATGGCGATGAACTTCCGGCGAAGGGAGCGGATCATAAGACCTCCTCCAGCAGATACCCCTGCCCCCGCCGGAGAGAGAGCCGGACATCGGCCCCCACCGCCTCCAGCTTTCGCCGGAGATAGGAAATGTAAGCCCAGACCACGTTGATCTCCGCCTCGCTGTCATAGCCCCAGATATGCTCCATGAACTGTTCCGTGGAAATGGGGCGGCCCGTCTGGCGCATGAGCAGCTCCAGCATTTGAAATTCCTTGTTCCCCAGGCGGACGCGGGCGGTCCCGCATTTCAGCTCGAAGGTGGAGCGGTCCAGGGTCACATTGCCCGCCGTCAGCACGCCGGGGGTATACGCTCCGCCCCGGCGGGTCAGGGCCCGGACCCGCGCGATCAGTTCCCGGCTGTCAAAGGGCTTGGGCAGGTAGTCGTCCGCGCCGCTGTCCAGCCCGGCGACCCGGTCCTCCACCTGGCTTTTCGCAGTCAGGAGAAGCACTGGAGTGGCAACCTGTTTGCCCCGAAGGGCCTGCAGAACCTGGATGCCGTCCAGCTTCGGCATCATGATATCCAGGATCAGGCAGTCATAGTTATCCGCCAAGGCGTAGTCCAGGGCGTCCTGCCCGTTGTGGACCACATCGACGGAACAGCGTTCCCGCTTCAAAAGAGCTTCCAGCACTCTGGTCATCTCCGGCTCGTCGTCCGCAATCAAAATCCGCATACGAATCGCCCCTTACGCCGCCTTTTTCTCCGTGAGCCTCACGCTGACGGAGGTTTCCCGCCCCCCTCGGGAGACGGTCACCTTCACCGTATCGCCCACGCTGTGCCGGTCCAGGACTGCCGGGATGTCCTCGGAGCCGCCGATATTCGTTCCGTCGATTTGAATCAGGCGGTCTCCCGCTTTCAGCCCGTTTTCCTCGGTGACCTGGGCAATGTACACGCCGGGCTTGTCGAAATACGTCTGCCAGCCGATTGCCGGCCTGGAAACTTCAGTTACGGTAATTCCCAGCTGGGGCCGCCCAGTCACATAGCCGTACCGGATCAGCTCCCGGGTGATCTCCTGCACCGTATTGGAAGGGATGGCGAAGGCGAGGCCCTCAATGTCGCTTCCGGCGGATTTGGAGTTGACCACGCCGACCAGTTCCCCGTTCAAATCAAACAGGCCGCCTCCCGAATTGCCCGGATTCACCGCCGCCGAGGTTTGCAGCAGCGTCATGGCCTGTCCGTCAATGGAGATCTCCCGGTCCCTGGCGCTGATGATGCCCTCCGTCACGGTGCCGCCCAGCTCTCCCAGAGGATTGCCGATGGCGATCACAAAGTCGCCCACCCGCGCCTTGGAGGAATCCGACAGCTTCGCAGGGACCAGGTCCGCGGCCTCGATTTTCAGAACCGCCAGATCTGTTTTGGAATCTGTGCCGATCAGCGTGGCAGCGCAGGTATCCCCGCCGCTCAGGCGGACCCGGACGGCGCTGGCCCCATCAATGACATGGTGATTGGTGACGATGTACCCGTCCGCCGTCAGCACCACGCCGCTTCCTGCGCCCTCAGTGACGTATTCCTGGTAGAAGGGGCTGACCCGTTTGGTTTCCGTAAAAACCTCGACGACGCTGGGGGCGGCTTTGTCCACCGTGTCCGCCAGATCCACCGCCACAAGGGTTGCGGCAGAGGCACTGACGCCAAGGAGGCTCACGCATAAAAGCGCGGCGAGCATCGCAGCCGCCATTCTCTTCCCAAATAATTTCATAATACACTTCCTTTTCATGATGTTCTGCAACGTTGAGACTTCTTCTCTGTCAGACGTCCGGAAACTCCGCCAAGTGCAGCACGCAGAGGAGCGTTCCGTCCCGGCACAGCGTAAAATCAAGGGCAATTTCCTCTGTGTCCGCTTTTAGGGTGATGTACTCCCGGCCATCCCTGCCTGCCGCCACGTCGATCACCGCCCCCTGAGAGAGGGAGAGCACCGAACTTCCCTGGGGCTGCCGCCGCTGGTCGAGAACCGTCAGCGTGAGCAAGCCCTCTCTGGGCAGGCCCGCAACCCTCACGGCTCCGCCGTCCAGCCGGTAGTCCGCCTCCTCGCCGGAGAACGTCACGCTGCTGTCCGAGAGAATGGAGCCATCCTCCCATTGGAACGCCGCGGCAATCGCCACGGTGGCCCTGCCTGCGGGACGCGCCCTGGCCTTCGGCGGGCCCTGGCAGCCGCATAACGCCAGCAGCAGCCCCGCCGCCAGCAGGACGCCCGCGAGTTTCCATTTCATGTCACGCCCCTCCTGACGTTCTGATTTACCCTTTGGTATAAGAGTCATTATAAAGCCGGAACTCAAAAGCAGCTTAAAAATCCCCCCAAATTTGAGAATATTTTTTAACTCGGTTTTAAGTCCCCCCTCTATAATGGTCCCATTCCAACCAAAAGGAGGGAATTCCCTTGATTGAAATTGAACACCTGACCAAGCGGTATGGGGAGCACACGGCGGTATCCGACCTGAGCTTCACCGTGGAAAGCGGGGGGATCTATGGGTTTTTAGGTCCCAACGGCGCGGGAAAATCCACGACGATGAACATCATGACCGGCTGTCTCTCCGCCACGGAGGGCCGTGTCAAAATCGGCGGCTATGACGTCTTTGAGCAGCCGGACAAGGCCAAGCGGCTGATCGGCTATCTTCCGGAGCAGCCGCCGCTGTACATGAGCGAGACCCCGGAGGAATACCTCCGCTTTGTCGGCGAGGCCAAGGGCCTGCGGGGCGCGGAGCTGGCCGGGCAGATTGAGGAGGTCATCCGGCAGACCAGGCTCACCGAGGTGAGGCGCCGGCGCATTTCCGCGCTGTCCAAGGGCTATAAGCAGCGGGTGGGCATTGCCCAGGCTCTGCTGGGCAATCCCGCTGTCATCATCCTGGACGAGCCGACGGTGGGCCTGGACCCTATTCAGATCATTGAGATCCGGGATCTGATCAAAGAGCTGGGCCGGAGCCATACGGTTATTTTCAGCTCCCATATTCTCTCGGAGGTGCAGGCTCTCTGCGACCAGATCATCATGATCGCAAAGGGGAAGCTGGTGGCCTTTGACCGTCCGGAGAATCTGGAAAAGCACCTGCTGTCCCCCAACGAGATCATCCTGACCACGGACGCCCCGGCGGATGAGGCGCTGGTTCTTTTGAACGGAATCGACCATATCACGGACCTGAGCGTGAAGGAAGAATCGGACGGTTTTGCGACAGCCCATATCAAAACGGACCTCAGCGATGTTTATACGCTTTCAAGAGCCGTCTTTTCCGCCTTTGCCGCCGCCGGGAAGGTTCTGCTGGAGATGACGGTGAAGAAAGCCAATCTGGAAGACATCTTCCTGGAGCTGACGGACAGCGATCCGGCAGAAGCCGGGGAGCCTGTAAAAGACGCGGAGAATACGGAAGAAAGCGAGGCGGCGGAGGAATGACAGCGGTGTTAAAGCATGAACTGAGGGGCTATTTCCACTCCCTGACGGCCTATGTGTTCGGCGCGTTTCTGCTGGCCTTTGTGGGGATCGGCGCGCTGCTCTACAACATCCAGGCGGCGGTGAGCAACTTTGAATTTGTGCTGAATTTCAGCAGTCTGGTGTTTGTGGTGATCGTCCCCATCCTGACCATGCGGGTCCTGGCCGAGGAGCGGAAGCAGCGGACCGACCAGCTCCTCTACTCCCTCCCCATCAGCACCACCCAGGTAGTCCTGGGCAAGTATCTGGCTCTGCTGACGGTTTACCTGATTCCGCTGTGCGTCATTGCGGTTTATCCTCTGATTTTCGCGCAGTTCGGAGACGTGTACCTGCTCACATCCTACGGGTCCATCCTGGCCTTTTTCGTCATGGGCGCCGCCTTGATCGCCCTGGGGGTGTTCATTTCCTCCCTAACGGACAACCAGGGCTTCGCCGCCGGAATCGGAATCGCGGTGATCCTGCTGAACTACTACAGCGTCAGCTTGTCGGAATACGTCTCTTCCTCCACGTTCGGCTCGGTGGCCGCCCTGTGCGTTCTGATACTCGCTTTCGGGGCCATAGTCAAGCACCTGACACAAAACGAACATCTGGCCTATGCCGTCTGCCTGGTTCTGGCGGTTTTGACCGCCGCCGCCTGCTTCCTGGACGGAAACGGGTTGGAGGGGCTTCTGCCCGCCGTGATGACCAGGCTCTCCCTCTTTGACCGCTTCCACAGCTTTGTCAACGGAGTCTTTGACATGACCTCCATTGTCTACTATGGCAGCGTCATTGTGTTTTTCCTCTTCCTGTCCGTGCAGTCCCTGGAGAAACGGAGGTACAACTGATGAAACAATGGAACTTCCGAAACGCCGGAGGCGCGGAGAGCCAAAACGCCCTCCGGGGCGGGGCCTACGCCCTGGCCATTTCCGCGGTGGTGCTGGCCATTCTGGTGGCGGTCAATCTCCTGGTCTCCGTCCTCCCGGCCCGTCTGACCAAATATGACATCAGCGCCTCCAAGCTCTACTCCATCACCAGCAATACCAAGGTGGTGGCGGGCGCTCTGGAGCAGGATGTGACCATTTATTGGGTGGTTCAGGCCGGTGAGGAGGACGAGGTGCTGGAAAACCTGCTGAGCAAGTACGACAGCCTTTCGGACCATATCAACGTGGTGAAAAAGAACCCGGACGTATATCCCACCTTTACCCAGCAGTACACCGATGAAACCGTACAGAACAACAGCCTGATTGTGGAGTGCGGCCAGCGGAGCCGTTATATCGCTCTGGACGACATTTATCTGGGGGACGTGGACCTGTATACCGGACGATACAGCACCACGGACTTTGACGGCGAAGGCGCCATCACCTCCGCCATTGACTATGTGGTCCGGGAGGAGCTGCCTCAGCTCTACCTGCTGGAAGGGCACGGAGAGGCGGAGCTGCCCGACTCCTTCCGGGAGCAGATCGAAAAGGAAAACATCGAGATCAACACCCTCTCCCTGCTGACTGTGGACGAGATCCCGGAGGATGCGGACTGCGTCATGATCTACGCGCCGAAAAGCGACCTCTCAGAGGAGGAGCGGAACCTGCTGGCGGACTATACGAAAAACGGCGGGAAGCTGCTGGCGGCGGCGGGCCCCGTTGAGGAGGGGAATCTTGAAACGCTGTACAGCCTGCTGTCCGACTACGGCATCGAGGCCGCGGAGGGCATCGTCGTGGAAGCGGACCGGGAGCATTACACCTTCCAGGGACCTCCCGCCCTTCTGCCCGCTATGCACAGCCACGCCGTCACGCAGCCGCTTATGGATGAAAACTATTACCCGGTCATGCCCATTGCTGTCGGACTGACCCTGACGGGAAGCGAGGAAGCCGTCACGGAGCTGCTGACCTCCTCGGACGCGGCGTTCAGCAAGCGGGCGGGCTATCAGCTGACCACTTACGAGCGAGAGGACGGGGACGTTTCCGGCCCCTTCGCCCTGGCTGTCAGCATCGAAACTCCCGGAGGCGGAAGCATCGTCTGGTTTACCTCGTCCCTCTTTCTGGAGGACGTCTGGAACGCCGCCTCCTCTGGGGCCAACAGCAACCTGGGGATGAACGCCCTGTCCTCCCTGATCGGCGAGACGGAAGCCATGGCAATTCGAAGCAAATCCCTGGACTACAACTACCTGACCATCAGCGACTCCACCGCCTCACTGCTGAAGGCGGTTATGATCGGCACGTTTCCGCTGCTGTACCTGCTCGCCGGTATTTGGGTGGTCATGAGAAGAAGGAGGCTGCAAAATGAACCGGTCTAAAAAGCTCTGTGTTCTGCTGGGCATCCTGGCGGCTGTCTGCGGAGCCGCACTGATCGTCCTCCAGGTGGAGGAGCATCAGGAGAAGATCAGGAACAGCGATGAGATCATTCTGGAGATTCCCGCCGGCTCGGTGGAGGCCCTCTCCTGGGAATACGAGGGGCAGACCCTCTCGTTCCACAAGAACGGCGGCTGGCATTACGATGAGGACGAGCACTTCCCGGTCAGCGAGGAAGCCATGTCTGAGATGCTGGAGCAGTTTGAAGCCTTTGGCGCGGCCTTCATCATTGAGGACGTGGAGGACTTCGGTCAATATGGCCTGGACGATCCCGTCTGCACCATTAGCCTCACCGCGGACGGACAGACCCGCCGGATTCTGCTGGGTGATTACAGCAAGATGGATTCCCAGCGGTATGTCTCCATCGGGGACGGAAACGTGTATCTGGTCAAACACGACCCTCTGGACGAGTTCTCCGCAAAGCTCAGCGCGGTCATTGACCACGATGAGATTCCCGTATTCGGTCAGGTGACAGGGATTCAATTCTCCGGCAGCGAAAACTACACTGTGACCTGCCAGGAGGACAGTCCCGACACTTACTGTGCCGACGATATTTATTTTACCTCCAAAAACGGAAAGCCTCTTCCCTTGGACACGCAGCTGGTGGAGACTTATCTGCGGAGCGTCGCCAATCTTGGCCTGACGGATTACGCCTCTTACAATGTGACTGACGAGGAGCTCCGCGCATACGGCCTGGACCAGCCGGATCTGACCATTACCGTGGACTATACTCCAGAGGAAGAAGGGAAAGAAGGAGCCCCGGAGACCTTCGTCCTTCATATCAGCCGAGACCCAGAGGCGAAAACAGAGGAGGACGCCGGCAGCGAGGAAGATGAGGAGTACGCCGCCTATGCGCGGGTAGGCGAGTCCCAGATTGTTTATCAGATTTCATCTGACCGGTATGAGATTTTAACGGATGCGTCCTATGACGCCCTGCGGCATCAGGAGCTTCTCTCCGCCGATTCTGCGGACATTTCCCAAATCGACGTCTCTCTGGAGGGAAAGCGTTACACGTTTACGCCCAAGGGCAAGGGTGATGAAATTTCCTGGGTCTATGAGGACGAGGAATTGGAAACCGCCGATTTCCTGGACGCGCTGGAGGCTTTGACCGCGGAGGAGTTCACCGATGAGCGGCCTGCGCAGAAGGAGGAAGTCCGTGTGACCGTTTTCCTGGACAACGAGCGGTTTCCGGAGGTGGAGATCACTCTGTACCGCTATGACGGCGCCCGCTGCCTCGCGGAAGTAAACGGCGAGAGCACCGCCCTGGTGGAGCGCGGAAGCGTTGTGAATTTCATTGAGGCGGTCCGTTCCGTAGTGCTGTGAGTACAGGAGTTAAACAGGGGCAGGCTTCGTTCTGCCCCTGTCTTGCTCAGCCATTGAGGATTGCCATAAATTCATCCCCGGTCATGGTTTCTCTTTCGTACAAATATCGTGCCAGCTCGTCCAGCTTTTCTCGATTTTCCACCAGAATCCCGGCGGCCTTTTCATGCTGTTTTTTTACCAGATCCACCACTTGACGGTCGACCTCAGCCTGGGTTTCGGAGGAGCAGGCCAGGGACGTATCTCCGCCAAGGTACCGGTTGGTTACCGTCTCCAGCGCCACCATATCAAAATCCCGGCTCATGCCATACCGGGTAATCATGGCGCGGGCCAGCTTTGTGGCTTGCTCAATATCGTTGGAGGCCCCGGTGGAGATAGCGCCGAAAACGATTTCCTCCGCAGCCCGTCCTCCTGTGTAAGTAGCAATTTTGTTCTCAATTTCCTCCTTGGTCATCAGGTAATGATTGTCTTCCTCCACCTGCATGGTGTACCCCAACGCCCCGGAGGTGCGGGGAATTATCGTGATCTTCCGCACCGGAGCGGATTGAGTCTGCTTTGCCGCCACCAGCGCGTGACCGATCTCGTGATAGGAAACCGTCCATTTCTCCTTGTCGGTGAGAATGGCGTTTTTCTTCTGGTAGCCCGCAATGACCACTTCGATGCTCTCTTCCAGGTCGGATTGAACGGCAAATTTCCTCCCGGCCCGAACTGCCCTCAGCGCGGCCTCATTGATGATATTGGCCAGCTCCGCGCCGGAGGCCCCGGAAGCCATCCGGGCGATCTGGTGAAAATCGACATTTTCCGCCGCCTTGATTTTTTTCGCGTGAACCCGCAGGATTTCCTCCCGGCCCTTCAAGTCCGGCAGCTCCACCGGAACACGGCGGTCAAACCGTCCTGGACGGGTCAGCGCCGGGTCCAGGGACTCCGGGCGGTTGGTCGCCGCCAGAATGATGACGCCGGTATTACCCTCAAACCCGTCCATTTCCGTCAGAAGCTGGTTCAACGTCTGTTCCCGTTCGTCGCTGCCCCCGATTTGGCCGTCCCGCTTTTTGCCAATGGCGTCGATCTCGTCAATGAACACAATGCAGGGGGCTTTTTCCTTCGCCTGACGGAACAGATCCCGCACCTTGGAAGCTCCCATTCCCACGAACATCTCTACAAACTCTGAACCGGACATAGAGAAAAAGGGCACATTAGCCTCGCCCGCCACCGCCTTTGCCAGCATGGTTTTCCCGGTTCCCGGAGGACCTGCCAGCAGGATGCCCTTGGGCATGGACGCGCCGATTTCCCGGTATTTTTCCGGGCTGTGCAGGTAGTCTACGATTTCAGTCAAATTCTCCTTGGCCTCATCCTCTCCGGCCACATCGGAAAACCTGATACCCTCGGAGGATTTCACATATACTTTGGCGTTGGATTTCCCCATACCAAACATCAGAGAGTTGCCGCCTCCCGCTTTCTCCATCATTTTCTTTGACAGGAATTGCCCAAGACCAACAAAAACGGCAATTGGCAAGACCCAGGAGAGCAGAAAGCTGAGGGCCGGCGACATCTGCTCGATGATCTCACTGGAGAATACCGCCCCGGAATCTTTAAGCCGGTAAACCAGCCCCGGATCGACCATACGGCCCGTCTTATAAATTTGCGTGCCCGTCCTGTCTGTAAACAGGATTCTGTTGTCCTGGATTTCTACCTGGCCAATCTCATGGCGGGCCGTCATATCCATAAAGGCGCCGTAATCCACCTCAAGAATCTGCCGCTGCGCAAACCAGGGCATCGCCAGGAAATTGAACAGCACCAGGATCAGAAGAACCATGCTGTAATAATAAATCAACGGCTTTCTGGGTGATTTTACTTCATTCATTTGAAACATCCCTTTCCGTCAAACAGAAACCGCCTCCGAATCCGCAGTCAAAGCGGCGTCGGAGGCGGTCGTTTTCAGCCCTCAATGGCAATCAGGTTTTTCTGCTCCAGCTGCGCCTGCTGGGTCGCCTTGGGGATGAACAGCCGCAGGATGCCGTCCTCAAACCTGGCGCGGATATCCTCCTGTTTCACCCGTTCACCCACATAGAAGCTGCGCCGGCAGGAGCCGAGGAACCGCTCCCGGCGCAGATAGCGCTCGTTCTGGACATTCTCATTGCTGGTCTGCTCCACTGTTGCGCTGATGCAGAGATAGCCGTCTTTCAGCTCGGCTGCCAGCTGTTCCTTGTGAACGCCGGGCGGTCGATGTCCAGCTCATAGCCCTGGTCGCTCTCCTTGATGGCCGTGTTCATCATGCCCCGCAGGGTGTTGGCGCCGAAAGCGGTTTCCGCCAATTCGTCAAACATGTTCTTTGCCACCAGATAAGGGGTCAGCATAAAAATTACTCCTTTCAGACTTGCGGTTTTTACACCGCGCTTGGTTTGTGGTTATGCTAACAGTATAGCGGCCAGGATTAGCACTGTCAATACGAGAGTGCTAATTTATTGTAAAAACAATCTTATATGTCATAAAATAATTTTATCAATCTTTCTGCCGGTGAGATTTGACGTTTTGAAAAGCATCCGTGCCAGCAGAAGCGTCAGCATTTCCGCAGCGAAAGGTGCAAGCCAAATCGTATCGCTGCCCAAAAGGACAGGCAAACAGAAAATAGCCGCCGCTTTTAGGACAACGCCCCGACTGAGGGAAATAGCATCGGCCTGCAGGGTCCTCTTGGTGGAGTACAGAAAGGCTGTATAAATCAGATTCAGCGCCATGGGGATAAAGGACAGGCCAAACAGCGACAGGGCGGCGGAGGCATTTTGGACAAGCTCCGGGTCCCGGTTAAAAATTCGGATCGCGGGTTCGGCAAAGAGAAACAGAAGCCCATAAATGACTACGGACAATATGGCATTGATGCGGATTCCCCAGTGAAAATATAGATTCGTTCCGTCTGTATCCCGCTCCCCATAGCAGAGACCCCAAAGGGGCTGCAGGCCCTGGGCCGTCCCGGAGAGGATGGCGTTGACCAGCGAGTAGATGAAACTCAGGACGCTGAAGGTGGACACACCGATATCGCCCACCAGCTTTGCCAGCATAAGGTTATAACAGAGAGCTGTCACCGGCGTGGTCAGTTGGGAGGCCGCTTCCGGCACACCGCGTTTGCAGATCTTCCCAATCAGTGCGCCGCTGACGGGGAATCGCCGGAAGCGCAGGCTTCCCCGTTTCCTCACAAAATGGGACAGCAGGACAGCCACAGAAAATACCTGCCCCAGCCCGGAGGCGACAGCCGCGCCGATCACGCCCATGTCCATCGGGAAGATGAACAGCCAGTCCAGGAAGATATTTGCTCCCGCTCCCACGCACATTCCCACAAAAGCCAGGGCCGGGGAGCCGTCATTCCGCACAAAAACAGACAGGCAGGTGCTCATCAGCATAAAAGCAGAAAAAGCGCAGTAATAGAACAGGTAATCAACCGCCATATCCCGCATGGTATGGCTGAGGGTCCGCCCGCCGCTAAGGTCCACGATCTGCCGGGAAAATGCCATCCCAATGAGGGTAAGCAACAAAGACGCAAGCAAGGTCAGAAGGAACGCGGTCATAAAGGCGTGATTCGCCCCCTCCTTATCCTCACGTCCCATGCGGATGGCTACCACCGTCCCGCCGCCCATAGGGAACATCGCCGCTATGGCCACGGCAAAGGTAATGAAGGGAACGCCGATATTCACCGCCCCCAATGCCGCCGAACCAACCCCCCGGCCCACAAAAATGCCATCCACCACATTGTAGAGGTAGGTCACGAACAGCCCGCCCATAGCCGGGAAGATGTATCGCCACAGATTTTTCAGTTTGTCATTCACAAAATACCTCCAGACAAAACAAGAAGTGGGACAAACCCTATACGGGCTTATCCCACTTCAACGATTTTTGATCGCAAGTCCTCTGACAAGCGAGGCTATTATAGCATAAGCAATTTTCAAAGTCAACCGCCATCTGTTGTGACTCAGGCCATAGCGGATAGAGAGACGAAAATATAGATAACCCCACAAATTCCTATTGACTCTCCTATTATGGGATAGTTTATAATGTCTCCCCGCAAGGAACCGCTTAATGAATGTCTTCAGTCCAATATCCTGTCAGGGAGCGAGGTCATTGGGGAGTGAGCAGCAAAGCACAAAAGGAGGTGCGGCACAGTCATAATCTCCGAGAGAAAGTTCAGATTCTATAACATACCTTTCATAATCCAGCGCAAATTGTTCCAGGAAAATATCCGCGGCGTTTTCAACCGCGGGCGCCGCCTGTTTGCAGCAGAGATACTCGCCTGCCGGAAGCTGCAAAAGATTTTCTGGGAGATCCTGCACTCCCTCCGGAACGTCTACGCCAATGTAAAAAAGCAGCTCTCTTTGGCTTCCCTGGCAGTGAAGCAGCCGCCCGGAAAAATAATTGATTGTCAGGCCGCTGCTTTCCGCTGTCCGCACCAGCCTGTGGAACAGGGCGAGAACTTTCATTTCCGCATCATTTTCCGGATAGGGAGCAAGCAAAAGATTCATGGCGGGGAAACTGCACTGCACCATACCCTCACTTCTCTGAATCAGCTCACCGCGCTCGATTTCAGTGCGCATTTTTTCCAGTTTGGACAGCCGTTCCTGTATGGCTTGAATTCTCTCCTTGGCCAGTACCGTGCCGCGCTCAATCAATTTGCCGTAGTGAATCCGGCTGCCGCCGTCCATGCAATAATCCGTAAACTGCTTGAGGGGGATATCCAGATCAATACACAGCTGGATCGCGTCTACCACAGGGATTTGCTGCAGGCTGTAGTAGCGGTAGCCGCTGCCGGGGTCAACGCAGGCAGGGCGTAGAATGCCCAGAGAATCATAGTAACGGAGGGATTTGATGTGAACGCCGGTCTGCTTTGACAGAGCGCCGATGGACAGCAGATTTTCTTTCTTCATGGCAGAGACTCTCCCAAGATAGGATATGTTATTTTACCATTCTCTAAAAAAATGTCAAACAAGAACCCCGCGAAAAGGCGCGGGGAGGAGATAATCAAATGCACAATGCAAAGCTTCGGGCTGTGGCCCGGTATGTGATTCCCGCGATATGCAGCAATGTCTGCTTTTTCCTGTTCACCATTGTCGACGCAATTTTTGTAGGCAGAGGGGTTGGGACAAACGCGCTGGGGGCGATCAATCTGGCCGGTCCCGCCATACTGATGGTAGGCGCGGTGAATATGCTCATCAGCATTGGAGGCGTTGCGATCTACGCTGTCCGCATCGGCCAGGGGGATCCGGAAGGCGCAAACGATGTATTCCGCCATGGGATACTCCTTCAGCTCTGCGCCGCCGCCGTGTTCTCGCTCGCGGGCACATTTTTTGCGGATGGAATCTGTTCTCTGCTGGGCGCTAACGAAACCTTCCACGATTTGGCGGTGGATTACCTGTTCTGGTACTCCATATTTATCATCCCCTCGGGCCTGTCCATCGGATTGCAGAACTACTGCCGCAATGACAACGCCCCCGGCCTGGTCAGCATGGTGGTCATTCTCACAACGGTATGCAATATTTTGGGCGACTGGCTGTTAATTATTCCTTTCAATATGAGGACAAAGGGCGCCGCAATTGCCACGGGTGTTTCCCAGACCATCGGTTTGCTGATCCTCCTGACCCGTTTTACCCGCAAACAGGGTAATCTCCGCTTCGGCAGGACGAAACTGAACGCCCGCATCTTCCGGGACATCGTTGTCCATGGCCTGCCGGAAGGAATCAGCCAGCTGTCCAACCCTGTGATGACCCTCTGCATGAACTTTGTGCTGATTCAAAGAATTGGCGATCTCGGCGTCAACGCGTTTTCTGTGATCTCCTACATAGCGTCCTTTTCCATCACCGCTTTCTTTGGCGTCAGCGAGGGCCTGCAGCCTCTGTTCGGCCAGAGCTACGGCGCGAAAAACGAGGCGGATTTGAACTATTACCTGAAAACCGGCCTGACCATCAGCGCCGTGGGGAGTATCCTGATTACTGGTTTATCCATTCTGCTGGGAAAACCAATTTGCGTATTATTTGGCACGGATGCTGTTACAACGGAGTATATCGTGAAGTATCTCCCGCAGTTTGCCGTAGGATTTATTATCACGGCGGTCAATGTTATGATCTCGGCCTACTTGTATTCCACGGAACGCTCCGCCCTGTCCACCGGCGTCAATATTCTGCGGAGCCTTGTCATCAATTCCGCTGTGATCTTGATTCTGCCCCATATTTTTGGAGACGGGGCGATCTGGTTCTCGCTGCTTGTCTATGAGGCGATTGTGTTGGTGGTTGCTGTGGGATTACTAAAATATTCTGAACGGAACGGCATCCAGTTTAAGTAAGGAGGAAGCGAATATGATTATCACGATCAGCCGGGAATTTGGCAGCGGAGGCCGGGAATTGGGGAAGCGTCTGTCGGAGGCGCTTCATATTCCCTGCTATGACAATGAAATTATAGCGATGATTTCTGACGAACAGGGGCTTGACCCGGACTATGTAGCCCGTGTTTCGGAGAGCAGCCTGCGGGCGGAATATCCGCTGACGGTTGGGCGGCGCTTTTCCATTCCCTACAAGGTGATGGAGCAGTCCATCATGGTGGCTGTCACCCAGCAGAAGGCCATTGAAAAGCTGGCGCGGCAGGGCGGCTGCGTGATCGTCGGGCGCTGCGCAGACACGGTGCTGGCCCATCTGCATCCGCTCCGCGTTTTCGTCTATGCTGACCGGGCGTCCAAGCTCAGGCGCTGTCAGGAACGGGCCACGGAGCAGGAGAACCTTACGCCGGCGGAGATGGAGCGCCGGATGCGGCAGATCGACAAGAACCGGGCCAAAAAACATGCGCTGACGGCAAGTATCCCCTGGGAGGCAAAAGAAGGATATGACCTCTGTATCAACACATCCGGCAAGGAGGTTAAAACGCTGATTCCGGCTTTGGCGGCTTATTGCCAGGCTGTCAGCAGGGATTGACCAACCATACGTCAGAACCAGGAAGCGGGACAGACCCTGTACGGGTTTGCCCCGCTTCCATGATTTTACAGGCATTTTTCAAGTCAGCCGGCGTTTCATAACGCCGGACCGACAGGGAAATTATCCTTGCACGATTGCAGAAAGAGCTTCAAAAGCGGCTTTCCCGCCACACTTTTATAGTACGCCCCGTAGGACAGCGGTTCCACGCCTTCAATTGGAATATAGGCCAGGGCGGGGTCACGCAGGGAGGGGAAGTCAGGCTGGACGGCAATCCCAAAACCGGCCCTGGCCAGCGTGATGCAGGCGTCGGCGGAGCTGCACATGAATAGATCAGAAACGCTTCGCCCGGTTGTCAATTCATGCTGGACAGCGTTCAGACTGTCGGGGCATCTCTGCGGGTCCAGCAGGAGCAGCCGTTGTGTTCGGAGATCCTCTCCGTCCAGCAGTTCTTTTTCCGCCAGCGGATGGTCAACAGGGAGAACAGCCGTGACACGGACCTGCGTCAGCTCCTTGTATATGCCGGTCTCTTTCTTCGGCCCTTTTTCCTGGAACGCCGTGACCACGTCCACGGCTTCCTCCTCCAGGAGCTGGTAGAGATGCTGGAAGGGGACAACCTGAAAGACCGGATACAGCGTGGGACAGGACTCCGACATTCGCCGCAGAACATCGGGCAGCAGCCGCAGCTCGTTGTGGCTGTGGCAGCCAATGGAAAAGAATTGCCGCTCATCGCTCACCGGCTCTTCAAACCGCTTCTTTGCCAGAGTGATGATATTCAGCACATTCCTGGCGTCGTTCAAAAAGATCAGGCCCTCCTGGGTGATCTCCACCGCCCGCGTGGTGCGCCTGAACAGCTGCGCGTTCAGCTCTTCTTCCAAGGAGCGAATCTGATGGGTGACGGCCGGCTGTGTCACGTTGAGCTGCCTGGCGGCTTTTACAAAGCTGAGCGTCTCCGCAACCGTCAAAAAACAGGTGAGCTGAAAGGTATTCATACTGGCCCCTCCGGAGATTGATAAAAGTCTTTAATACCTTATAACATTTTTTGAATTAACAATCAAGAGAAAATGAGTATAATAGCAAATATCTCCGAAAAAACCTTGTCCGCCGAACAGTCGGGAGGACAACGACACTCTGTAAGGGAGGGCGGGATATGTCGGGCGGGAGCCTTCTCTTGACCCTCCGGCAGATCAACATCTGCCTGGGGCTGTACGAAAATGAACAACTGTCAGACTCCGGGATGACGTTTGCCCAGGTATTCCTGCTGAACGAGATTTTCTCCATGAATACGCCCTGCGTCTGCTCCGCGGAGCTGTGTGAGCGGGTCGGATTCGCCCGGTCCTCCATCTCCAGAACGCTGAAGGAGCTGCGGAAAAACGGATATGTCCGGATGCGGATGGATCAGGCCGACAACCGCAAAAAACGTGTGCTTCTCACGCCGAAAGCCTACGCGGCCAAGGTGAGCGTTCAGGAATACATGGAGAATCTGAACCGTTGTCTTGTCCGGGAGATTCCCGAAGGCAGCCTGAAGGGGATTGAGAGCACCCTGCGAACCATTCTTGACAACATACAGCAGGAAACACTAAGGAGGCCAACGTAAATGGAATATCAGATCGCGTACTTAGACATCTATGGAAACGCCGGGATACTGGCCGAGGAGATCAGCAGCATTCTGCACGGCGCGGAGCTGGTGAATCTGTCCAAACAGGAAATTTCCGATGACGCCAACAGCTATCTGCTGGTATTTGAGATCACGCAGAACGCAATCCCGCTGAAAATTATGGACATTTTGGAGAACCTGGAGGGGAAAACCATCCTCTGCTGTGTCACCTGCGGCATGGCGCTTTTCGAAAAGAAAGAGAATGTGGAGCACAATCTGCTTCCCTTCCTGCCGGATGAGTGCGATTACCGCGGACTGTTCTTCTGTCCCGGCCAAATCCCCTCCAGCGTGATGGACACGATTCAGGAGGCGCTGGACGAAAACCCGGAAAACAAGCAGGCACAAGCCATGCTGGAGGCGTTTCAGCATGCGAAAAACCACCCTGACGCCGGGGATTTCCAAGAGCTGCGCCGCTTCATCCATGAAAGTGGCATCCGAGGGGAGGAACCGTTTTTGATCAAGATACTGTTGAAACAAATCGGGGAATACAAACGGGACGCCATCATCACGCCCGTTTTTACGGTGCTGGAGGTAGTGGCGGAGCTTCTGGTCCCCTTTGTGATTGCCAGCCTGATTGACAAGGGCATCGAGGCCGGGAGTCTGCGAAACGTCTATTTTTACGGCGCCTTAATGATCGTGCTGGCCTTCTTCGGTCTGGCCTTCGGCATCCTGGCCGGAAGATTCGCGGCCTCGGCCTCCTCCGGCTTTGCCTGTAACCTGCGGCAAAGCATGTTTGAAAATATCCAGACGTTTTCGTTTTCCAACATTGATAAGTTCAGCACCGCGGGCCTTGTTACCCGCATGACAACGGACGTCACCAATATGCAGATGGCTTTTCAAATGTGCCTGCGAATCGCCCTGAGAGCGCCGCTGATGCTGATTTGCAGTATGGTGATGTGCCTGCTCATTAACGCCAAGCGGAGTATGATTTTCTTGGCCGCTATTGTGGTGCTGGCGGCTGCCGTGACCTTGATCATGAGTAAGGCCATGAAGATTTTCAGCCAAGTATTCCATCGGTACGACGGCCTGAACGCCAGCGTACAGGAAAACATCTCGGCCATTCGCGTGGTGAAAGCCTTTGTCCGGGAGGATTACGAGAACGAGAAGTTCCGCAGGGCGGCGACACGGCTGTATGAGCTTTTTGTCCGTGCGGAGAAGCTCCAGGCGCTGAACCTGCCGGTGATGATGTTCATCGTGTACGGGTGCATCCTCGCCATCTCCTGGTTCGGGGCGCATTTGATCGTGGCCGGGAGCATGACCACCGGCAGCCTGACCTCCCTGTTTTCCTATGTCATGACCGCGTTCTCCTCACTGATGATGCTGTCCATGATCTTTGTCATGATGACCATGAGCGCGGCCAGCGGGAAGCGGATCGCGGAGGTGCTGGAGGAAACCGCCGGTATCACAAATCCGTCCTCCGCCCCCATCTCTCAGGTGCGGGACGGCAGCGTCGATTTTAACCATGTGGCCTTCTCCTACCGCCAGGGCACCGGCGAAAAAACGCTGGACGATGTGGACCTGCATATCAAATCCGGGGAAACCGTCGGCGTCATTGGAGGAACCGGCTGCGGCAAATCCAGCTTGGTCAGCCTCATCAGCCGCCTCTACGACGTGGACTCCGGTTCCGTCAAGGTGGGCGGCGAGGACGTTCGGAACTATGACCTGGAAACGCTCCGCAGTCAGGTGGCGGTCGTTCTCCAGAAGAACGTGCTGTTTTCCGGGACGGTCCTGGAGAACCTGAGCTGGGGCAAAAAATGGGACACATGGACGAATACCGGGAAGCCTGCCGTATGTCCTGCGCGGACGAGTTTCTTGAACGTCTGCCAGAACATTACGAGAGCTGGGTGGAGCGGGGCGGCGCCAACTTCTCCGGCGTACAGAAGCAGAGGCTCTGCATTGCCCGCGCCCTGCTGAGGCATCCCAAGGTGCTGATTCTGGACGATTCCACCAGCGCGGTGGACACCGCGACGGACGCCAGAATCCGGGAGGCTTTGCGGACGGTGATTCCCGGAACCACCAAGATCATCATCGCCCAGCGCATTTCCAGCGTACAGGACGCGGATCGAATTCTGGTGCTGGACAGCGGCAAGATCAGCGGGTTCGACACCCACGAAAACCTGTTGAAATCCAATGCCATTTACCGGGAAATTTACGAAGCCCAGACGAAAGGCGGAGGTGACTTTGACCATGAACAAACCGGCGAATAAGAAGAATCTGACGCCCCTGCTGAGGCGCGTGCTGGGCATTATGCTCCGGGAGTACAAGGCGCAGTTTGGCCTCGTGGTGCTTCTGATTTTGGGCGCGGCCCTTGCCACTCTGCGGGGAACGCTGTTTATGCGTGATCTGGTGGACCTGTACATCAAACCCATGATTGGCGTGGAAACGCCCGATTTCGGCCCGCTGGCCCACGCGCTTTTCTCCTTGGCCCTGGTGTATCTGGTCGGTCTGCTCTGCTCCTATGGGTATAACCGGATCATGGCGGTGATCAGCCAGGGGACGCTGAAAAGCATCCGAATCCAGCTGTTCACCAGAATGGAATCCCTGCCCATCCAATATTTTGACACCACGCCCCACGGGGACATCATGTCGGTCTACACCAACGACGTGGATACCCTGCGGCAGCTCATCGGCCAGAGCATCCCCCAGCTGGTCAACTCCACGGTCACCATCGTGCTCACCTTTCTCAGCATGGTCTGCCTGAATATTCCGCTGACCATTCTGACGCTGTGCATGGTGGCCGTCATGCTGGCGGCGGCGTCCAGGCTGGGCGGCGCGGCCGGAACGTACTTCATCAAACAGCAGCGCAGCCTGGGCAAGGTCAACGCCTACATCGAGGAAATGATGGAGGGGCAGAAGGTCGTCAAGGTCTTCTGCCATGAGCGGGAGAACATAGACGCCTTCCGGAAAATCAATCAGGAGCTGCGGGAGAGAACCAAAAGCGCCAACCAAATCGCCAATATCCTGATGCCGGTAAACGCTAACCTGGGGAATATCAGCTATGTGCTCTGCGCGGTGCTGGGGGCGGTCCTGGCCCTGAACGGCATGGGAAGCCTGACCCTGGGGACCCTGGTCTCCTATCTGAATCTGAACCGGAATTTCACCCAGCCCGTCACCCAGGTCAGCCAGCAGCTCAACAGCATCATCATGGCCCTGGCCGGGGCGGAGCGCATTTTTAAGCTGCTGGATCAGCAGCCGGAAACAGACAACGGCTATGTGGAGCTGGTCAATGTGGAGGAACAGGCGGACGGCACTCTGACGGAAACATCCCGGCGGACGGGCCTGTGGGCCTGGAGGCATCCCCATCAGGCGGACGGCACAGTCACCTACAAAAAGCTGGAGGGTGATATCGTCTTTGATGATGTGGACTTCGGCTACAGCGATGAAAAAATCGTCCTGCACCATATCAGGCTGTTTGCCGAGCCGGGCCAGAAAATCGCCTTCGTGGGCAGCACCGGAGCGGGAAAAACCACCATTACCAATCTGATCAACCGCTTTTACGACATCCAGGACGGAAAAATCCGGTATGACGGCATCAACATCAACAAGATCAAAAAAGCGGATCTTCGCCGGTCCCTGGGCATCGTTTTGCAGGACACCCATCTGTTCACCGGCACCGTCATGGAGAATATCCGCTACGGGCGGCTGGACGCCACAGACGGGGAATGCGTTGCCGCCGCGAAGCTGGCCAATGCCGACGGCTTTATCCGGCGGCTTCCCGACGGCTGCCAGACCATGCTCACCGGCGATGGGGCCAATCTGAGCCAGGGTCAGCGGCAGCTCCTCGCCATTGCCCGCGCCGCCGTGGCCGACCCGCCGGTCCTGATCCTGGACGAGGCCACATCCTCCATCGACACCCGCACCGAACGGCTGGTGCAGGAGGGGATGGACCGGCTGATGAAGGGCCGGACCACCTTTGTCATCGCCCACCGGCTCTCCACGGTTCGGAACGCCGACTGTATCATGGTCCTGGAACAGGGCCGGATTATCGAGCGGGGAACCCACGACCAGCTGATGGAGGAACAGGGCCGGTATTACCAGCTTTACACAGGCAGCGCCATTGCCTGAACAATTTATATTTAAGAGGAGGAAA
Organism: Oscillospiraceae bacterium; assembly: GCA_910575505.1. Classification (GTDB taxonomy): domain Bacteria; phylum Bacillota; class Clostridia; order Oscillospirales; family Oscillospiraceae; genus Oscillibacter. The sequence continues at coordinate 12,279 of CAJTFK010000012.1, read as the reverse complement.
TTTGACATGAACGAACAAGTTGCCGCCAATCCGCTGGGAACCGAGCGGGTTGGCAAATTGATGGTCCGCTACGCCATTCCCAGCATTGTTTCCATTGTAGTCAATTCGCTGTATAACATGGTGGACCAGATTTTCATTGGCCAGGGCGTCGGCTATCTGGGCAACGCCGCCACCAATATCATCCTGCCCCTCACTTCGATTCTGCTGGCCCTGGGCATGATGATCGGCGACGGAGCCGCGTCCTATATGAGCCTGAGCCTCGGGAAGGGCCGGGCGGAAGACGCGGCCCAGGGTGTGGGAAACGCCGTCGCCCTGACGGTTGGCGTCAGTGTAGTCCTGCTGATTCTTTTTGAGCTGTTTCTGGAGCCGCTGTGCCATCTGTTCGGAGCCACGGAGGGGAATCTGCCCTACGCCCTGGAATACGGAAGCATCATCGTGCTGGGCTTCCCCTTTGCCATGATCGACGCCGCGTTCGGCAGCATCATCCGGGCGGATGGCCGTCCGAAGGTGAGCATGATCGGTCTGCTGATCGGCTGTGCGACAAACATGATCCTGGACCCCATCTTTATTTTTGCGTGCCATTGGGGAGTCAAGGGCGCGGCCTGGGCCACCATCATCGGCCAGATTCTGAACGCCGTCTACTTTGCCGCGTGTATGCTGCGCTTTAAAACCATTGAGATAAAAAAGCAGCACATGATCCCGAAGTGGAGCGTCATCAAACGGATTTTGACCCTCGGCACATCCAGCTTTATTTCTCAGGTCGCTTCGGTATTTGTCATTGCAGTCATGAACAATTCCCTTGTGAAGTACGGGGCCATGTCCAAGTACGGAGCCGACATTCCTCTGGCGGCGCTTGGCATCACGATGAAAGTGAGCCAGCTGATCACCGGCATTGCCCTGGGCATCGCCACCGGCATTCAGCCCATTTTCGGCTTCAACTACGGCAGCGGCCAGTACGACCGGGTGAAGAAAACCTACAAGCTGGCCCTGACGAGCTGCACCTTGATTTTGGTGGCGGCCTTTTTCATCTTCCAATTCTGCCCGGAGTATATCATCAACCTGTTCGGGCAGGAGTCGGACCTGTACATGGAATTTGCCGTGAAGTGCTTCCGGGTGTACCTGCTGGCCTGCTTCATGATCGGCGCGGGAGCTGTCACCGGCATCTTCTTCCAGGCCATCGGCAAGCCCATCCCCGCCGCACTGCTCTCCCTGTCCCGGCAGATCATTATTTTGATCCCGGCCATGCTGCTCTTTGGGCATCTGTGGGGTGTGGAGGGCATCCTGTGGGCCGGTCCTGTTGGAGACGGACTGTCCGGCGTGATTTCTTTGATAACTTTAGGCGCTTTCTGGAAAAAGATTTTCAGTAAAGAGGTGACGGAACAATGAAAAGATGTGTCATTACCATCAGCCGTCAATGCGGCAGCGGAGGCCATACCATTGGAAAAACTGTGGCGGAGCACCTGGGCATTCCCTTCTACGACAAAAAGCTGGTGCAGATCGTGGCGGAGCGCAGCGGGCTTTCCCCGGAAACCGTGGAGAAGCAGGGAGAGTATCACACTCCCAGCCTTCTCTACAACATCGCCACCGGCGGCTATTCCGCCTACGCCTCCCACCAGTACAGCGCCGAGAACCGGCAGGCCATGCGCCTGCCGGACCAGATCAACGCCTACCAGACGGAGCTGATCAAGGAGCTGGCGGAAAAGGGGTCCTGTGTCATCGTGGGGCGCTGCGCCGACTCTGTTCTGCGGGACCGGGAGGACTGTTTCCACGTCTTCATCTTCGGCGCTCTGCAAGACCGGGCAGAGCGGGTCGTTGCGGAGCATGGAATCGACGCCAAGGCCGCGGAGGGACATGTCAGGGAGCGGGACAAAAAACGCGCCGCCTACTATAAGCACATTACAGACAAGGTCTGGGGAATGTCCTCCAACTATGACCTCTGCCTGAACAGCAGCAGGCTAGGAATCGACCGCTGCGTGGAGCTGATTCTTGCCACCGCCGGCGCAGGGACCGGCTCATGACAAACACGGAAGAACCCATCCCCGGCGTAATGTTTCAGGTCCGTCACAGCAGCAATGTGTTCGCCATCCCCATCCGGCATGTGGCGCGGATAGAACCCATTGAGGGAACGGTGATTTCCCTTCCGCGCTTCCCGAATCATGGCGTATTATTTACACAGAAAAATTCGGGAATAATAATTGCCGCCAGTAAACCGCCGAGGGCGGTGGCCCCTGCACACCTCTGTAGGGGATGCCTCCCCTGGCCGGCCTCTTTGTCAGAAATTTCGACGTTTGCTATAATGACATTACCCACTGCAAGACGCGAATCCAAAGAAAGGGTGTTCACATTGGCTGATAAGAATTTGAGCAGACAGCCCGATGCTGAAAAGCTTAAAATTGGACCTGCGGCTTACATCGTGAACGGTCACTGTTTCCGAAAAAATCAAGCGTTTACTTGACAAGGAAACCACGCGGAAAACCTGCGGATTTCCTTGATAATCTGACGCTCTTCTTGATATTTGATATATATAGGTGTCACAAGGCAAGAAACGGTGACTGCCGGACTGGAGGCTATGATGAACAGACAGTTCGAGCAAATCACATCGATTTTACCCGCATTGACAACGGAAAATATGAAATGGAAGCGTCGATTTCCCGGCAAAAAGCGGCTCTGGCCAAATATGCGCAGGAACACAGCATGACAAACATCCGCATTTATTCCGACTGCGGATTCAGTGCCCATGGTGAGATGCGCCCTGCTTTTGCGAAGCTGGAAACCGGCAAACACTCCGGCAAGGTATCGGCCCTTGTCCTCTTTGACCTGACGCGCCTTTCCAGAGACTATATTGTTACCAGTGAATGGATCGAAGCATTTCTGCCCCGGCATCATGCCGGCCTGTACTCCATTAAGGCGCAGATCACGCCGAATCGTCCCATTTCTCTTGCGCTGCCCGTTGCGGCGCTGTTTGGAGGCGGGCGGTAATGGCGGTCCTGCGAAAGCCGGTTGAGAAGCGGATGGCCCTCTACGTCCGCCTTTACCGTGATGACGAGAATGGAGGGGACAGCAAACAGCGAGACATGGAAATACCATGCCCCGCTGTTTTTCTGTATCGAGTAGTGTTTCCAAAACTATCGCCAAGGAAAAGTGTGGAAGTTAGAAGCTGTACCAATAGGCGAAGTGCGCGTATAGGCGAGAAAATTTTTGGGCAGGCAAGGAAGAGGCGCGCAGGAATCCTGACGGATTTCAAGCGTTTCTGACGCAGTCCAGCCGGAAAATTTTCCGTCCAGACGCGTGCTGCCACCTATTGGTACAGCTTCTTAAGTTGCAGTTACTTGCTTTTTCTTATGACCCTACTGCAAAAAGTTGAGAACCAGGGCAAGAGCGGCAATCCCCAGCATCATCAGCACCAGCGCCGCGCTGATTACCGTGGACATGATGTTGACGGCGCTCCGGCTTCTCTCGCTCTTTACACAGACAAGCGAGAACAGGAGGCCTGCCAGCGCAAGGACGATGTTGCAGACCGCCCAAACCGTGCGTACACCATCCGGCAAAGTAATTTTCAGAAACACCGGGACAAGAGCTGCCAGCGGCAGCAGACTGACGATCAGCGCCGCCAGACTGAGCTTTTGAAGTTTTTTTGTGGCTTCCATACGATTACCTCATTTCCTTTTTTCCAAATTGTGTGATTGACAGGGCAAGCAGGACAGCGAATACAGCGATTGCACAGGGCAGGAACGGCATCAAAGCAAATGCGGTATCAGCGGTTTCTGCTGTAAAATCGTGCAGGGAGCAGGATACCAGATAACCGCTGTAACAGTATGGATAAACCATCCAGAGCGGCGTGTTGGCGACCAGAATACCGGGGATAACCAGCAGCAGATTTAGTCCTACTGAAAGCAGAGGCTTTTCAAATAGCACTGTAATCGCCCACATCGCCGCCAAGCAGGGGAGCATCGTTAGAAACAGCCCCACGCACCATTTCAGAAGATAGAGAACAGGCAATGTTTCCGTAATACCCATTGTGGAAGTAGCCAGCATACCGGCAACTGCGAACACCGCCAGAAAGACAACCATTTCCATGAACAGATAAAACATCAGGACAAAAAACTTTGCCAGGGAAAGAGCTTTCCGGCTCACCGGCAGGGCCAGCATTTTCAGGATGCCATTGTTCTGTGTTTCCCGCCCCGCAATCATCACGCATACCACGATCATGCTGAACGGCAGCAGATAGTAGGCGTAGACCAGGGCGCTTTGAATGAACATAGCGGGCCATGCGTTGGTGTACTCCGGCGTGAAGTACCGGCTTAATGCGGCCACCCCGGAGGCCACTACCAGCAGCGGGGCAATAAAAATCAGCGGAACGATCTTTGAGCGTTTCACTTTCATAAACTCAATGCCGAGCAAATCCAAAAAGTTCATGCGGCTCCTCCTTTACTCATAGCGCAGATTTTTTGCCATCCACAGCCCAAGGCCAAGGAAAAGGAGCGTTTCGACCAGAGCAAACAGCACCACCAGCATATCGGGCTGTGCGCTCATAGCCACCGCAGGCTTAAACATCACAATGAACGGATGCACCATCAAGACCGCCGCAGCTGACGATGCCAAGGCCATCCCGCTTAAAAAACCGGCAACTCCCACACCAAGGGGAACCCACATATTTTCAAAGCGGGAGGAAATCATCACCATAAAGGACAGCACCGGCATGGATGTGATGAATGAATAGGCCGTAAAGCAGAGCAGCGTTCCCATCTCAAATGTCCCCTGGGGCAGATCGCTCATTCCGATTTTCATTAGCGCCAGATTTTCCAGAGCCACCGCCACAAAGAGCATGACGGTCAAGATCAGGAATTTGCAGAGATACATCCCCGGTACGCTCATGGGAAGCATATACATCTTTTTGATTGCGCTGCCCTTAAATTCCATGTTGTAGACCATACAGGCCGCGACAACGATACCAAACAGGTTCAGTATCATAATCATACCGTAAAGCTGGGTCAGCAGTACGTCCATCGGGGCCAGCGGAAGATTGAGCAGCGTATCTTTTCGGACAAGGAAGTTGACAAAGGCATAGGCCGCGCCTAAAATACCTACAGCCAGCAGCACCGGGATTACCCCTGTCCGTTTCTCTTTCCGCAGTTCGATCACAAGCGCCCTCATAGCTTTGCCCTCTGCTTTCTGGCGGCGTTGTCTTGCTCTACGATGGAGAGGAACACATCTTCCAGGTTGTCGGCGGACATTCCCGCCTGCCTTGCGCTGTGCCGCAGATCATCCAAGCTGCCCTCAAACAGCAGCCGTCCATGATTGAGGATGCCGATGTCGTCCGCCATCAGCTCAATTTCCGACAGCATATGAGAGGAAATGAGGATGGTGCAATCGTACAGATCAGGCAGGGATTTTACCAGATTGCGAATTTCATGGATGCCAGAGGGGTCAAGGCCGTTGGTCGGTTCATCCAGAATGAGGATAGGCGGACGGCCCAGCAGCGCCCCGGCGAGGCCAAGCCGCTGTTTCATACCCAGGGAATACTTCTTTGCGAGGCGATCTCCAAATTCGGACAGCCCCACCAGCTCCAGGGCATCCTCCACGGTGTTTTTCCGCAACCCTAAAATCTGGCGTATCACATCCAGGTTTTCCCGGCCCGTCAGGTTGGCATAGAACGAGGGGGCCTCAATGAAAGAGCCAATCTCCCGCAAGATTTTCAGCCGGTCATTTGGAAAGTGTTTTCCATCAATGGTGAAGCTGCCCTTTGTGGGGGCGGTCAGCCCCAAGAGCATTTTCATGGTGGTGGATTTGCCCGCTCCATTGGGGCCGAGAAAGCCGTAAATACTGCCCCTGCGGACGTGGATAGAAACATTGTTGACGGAGGTAAAATTTTTGTATTTTTTCGTCAACTGCTCTGTGGTGATGATATAGTCCATAGACACATCTCCTTTCTGCCCCTATGGTACAGCATCAACCTGACTTCTACATTCTTGCGTCCTTACTTTTACCTTACTTTTTCAAGGGAGGCATTCACAAAGCGGATAGGTTATGTTATAATCGCATTGATAAATCGAAAGTTGTGAAAATATAGTCCAATGAGGTGTTGTTCATGAGAAAGATCACATTTTATAAACTTGATGGAACAGTAAAAAAAGAGGTTGCCCTTACGGAAGAAAATTTGGCGCTGTGTAATGGTATGAAATTAAAATGCTGTCTTAAAAATGGGAGTGAGGTTGTAGGATTTGCCGATGTATATAGGACTTATAATAAATCGGAATTTGATAATAAAATCCATGACTACATCTATTTGTGGACTTTTGACAATTTGGTCGAAGAACAGCATAAACTAGTGGGAACAGACGAGAATAAATACAATCAAACATTTAACAAAGTAAATATAGATGATATTATTAAAATAGAGGCAATACTTTATAGTAATCCCAGATGGGGAACAAGGCTTACAAATAAATTTTGTTTTATGTGATATTTCTTTATATCTGCAGGATCGTAATGCAAAAAGGAGGATATCACAATGGACAATTCATTTTTATACAGCAAAAAGCTCCTGCTGGTCGATGACAAGCCGGAGCTTTTAAAAATGGTAACAGCTATTTTAATGGACGAGGGCTTTCAGCGCCTTGTGACCGCCGCCAACATGAAAGAGGGATTTGCCGCTGCCAAAGCGGAACAGCCTGATTTGGTGATTCTGGACGTGTGTCTCCCGGACGGCGACGGCTTTTCTCTGATGCGGCAGATACGCGAATGGTCGGATGTCCCGGTGATTTTTCTGACAGCCCGTGACGAGGCGGCGGACAAGCTGGCGGGGCTGGGCCTTGGAGCGGACGATTATATCGCAAAACCCTTTCTGCCCCAGGAATTTCTGCTGCGGGTTTACGCCGTTCTGCGCCGGTGTTACAAAGGGGACGTAGCGGTTTTGAAACTGGATAGCTGTACGGTGGATTTCAGCCGGGCCGAAGTGGATAAGGGCGGTGAGATACTTCCCTTGACAGCGATGGAGCATAGGCTGCTGGAAACTCTTGCGAAGAATGAGGGCCGTATTGTGACAGTGGATACGCTTTGTGAGGCTCTATGGGGCGACAATCCCTTTGGCTATGAAAACAGCCTGAACGCCCATGTGCGGCGCATCCGGGAGAAGATTGAGGCTGACCCGTCAAAGCCTGTTTCCCTGCTGACGGTCAAAGGGCTGGGCTATAAGCTGTTGGCGAGGAAATAACCGATGAAAGCATTTGGAACATATATCTCAAAATATCTTCTTTCCTTTTTTGCCTTTGCTCTCATTCTCCTGTTGGTCAATATTCTGGCCTTTGCCCTGACGTTTGGGGGGATTGTGTCACGGGAATACGGTTCAACGTCTCCGGCGAATATGCTAGAGGCCGTGGCCGCTGATCTGTCAGCATCCGGCATATCAGAAGAAACAGAACAAGAACTGAACCGTAATCAGATTTGGGCTATGCTATTGGATGCAGGCGGGCGCTGTATTTGGGAGGTATCTTTACCGGAGGAAATACCGACACAGTACACCATTCAGGATGTGGCCGTGTTCTCGAAAGGCTATCTGCAAGACTATCCTGTTTTTGTGCGGAACATGGACAATGGCCTGCTGGTGCTGGGCTATCCGAAAGACAGCTTTATGAAGCTGACGGGAAACTATTTCCCGATACGGGCAATCAGGCTTTTCCCGCTCTTTGTGACTGGCATCCTGGCGATTGACATATTGCTTTTGTTTCTGGTCTACTATTTCTCTAAAAGAAAAATCTCCAAAAATACGGACCCGATTATGGCCTCTATCAAAACACTGTCCACAGGCAAACCTGTTGATTTGTCCATTCGAGGCGAGCTGTCGGAAATTGCGGACAGCGTCAATCAGGCGTCTCAGGTGTTGAGCAGACAAAACCAGGCCCGTGCTAACTGGATCAGCGGCGTTTCTCACGACATTCGCACACCGCTCTCCATGATTATGGGATATGCCCAGCGGATTGCCGGAGATCACGGGGCCAGCGGAAACATCCAGCAGGAAGCAGAAATCATTCGGGCGCAGAGCGCAAAAATCAAAGACCTGGTGCAGGATTTGAACTTGGTATCGCAGTTGGAATATGAAATGCAGCCGCTCCACAAGGAGCCGGTGCGCTTGTCCAAACTGCTGCGCTCCTGTGCAGCGGATTTGCTCAACGCAGGTATTGGTGAGAAACATTCCATCGAGGTTGAAATATCTCCCGAAGCGGAAACCGCTGTGATAGAGTGTGATGCCCGACTGATTTCGCGGGCTATCGGTAACTTGGTGCAGAACAGCATCAACCACAATCCGCAGGGCTGCAATATTATCCTGTCCCTTGATTGTTCATCGGAAGATGTTTCTATCACAGTTGCGGACAATGGCGTGGGTATGTCTGCTGAAAAATTGCGGGAGCTGGAAGAAAAGCCGCACTATATGGAAAGTACCGATGAACGGCTGGACTTGCGGCATGGGCTGGGGCTTTTGCTGGTATGGCAGATTGTGGAGGCGCATGGTGGGATAATGAAAATTGTAAACGGCACTTGCTGCGGCATCAAAATTGTTTTAATCTTTACTAGGAAATCACTGATTTATAGCAATCCAGGAAATTAACAGGGGATACCGGCGGCAGAAAACCAACCGGCGCAGTCCGATAGACGGACTCGCGGGAAAGCCTCAGCAATACCATGCGGAAGCAGGGATAATAATCTGATTTTCAGCTTGCGAAGAGCCGCCTTGATTTTAGACCGCATATGTTCGATTGGATTCAAATCAGGGCTGTACGCCGGCAGGTACAGTAATTTCATGCCGGCTCCTGTAAAAGCGTCTGGACCTCTTTGACATGAATAGCGGCGGCCCAAGTCCATGTTTACGCCGCTTTCATCCGGGAATACCAGTTTGTCCGCTTCGCATTGCGCGATCATTTCACTCCAGGCTTCTCCCGCCGTCACAACATCGAACACGCTCCCGCTCTGCCGCGTAAAAGGACTTCTTCTTGTAAACATAACCCAGTCTAATCACGGCCTTTCGCACCATTTCGTTACTGACAGACAGTCCCTGTTTTTCGATGATTTCGTCGACCGTGATATCCGGCCGGGCTATGATTATAGCAAACGTCGAAATTCCTGACAGAGAGGCCGGCCAGGGCGTCCCCTACAGGGGTGTGCGGGGGCTGCCGCCCCCGGTGGCTTACTGGTGGCAATTCTGAAGGCTGCTATAGATGGTCAATGTCCTGCAAATCTTCCTTTGTCAGGGCCGGTTTCCTTCCTCGCTGAATGGTTCGAAGCTCCACACTGCCGGTTTTCTTCATTTGCATGCTCAAACGGTACACTGTGCTTGTACTTACCCGGAAACACTTTGCCGCTGTCTGTGCATCGCGGGTCTGTTCATATGCCTCTGCCAGTAGTTTTCGTGCCTCGTTGTGTAACATTGCTGTCACCTTCTGATAACATTCTGAACCTTAAGTCAATATGCCGCTATTTTGCTGGATTGCTATAAAATGTAAACCTAACATAAAAAATTCTGTCCGATTGCAGCTACGATCTACATTGGTAGTTGGCTATAATGTGAAGGAGTTTTATAGATATTAAAAAATATGCTTATCGCCTTTAGACAGCCAATCACAAGAAGTGGAGGTTGGCCGTTCCAAAAGGAAGGGAACTGTGCAATAATATCCTCAGGAAAAGGTGCAGAGGATATCATCATGGCAAAAGCGGCGGCAATCATCTTCAAAGAATTTCGCGCCCGGTATACACAGAAGAGACTTGCCGGGTGGAATTGTTTTGCCAGTGTTTTCCAAAGAGCTTCTTGTGTCCGAAATGTGGATGCAAAGAGTTTTATGCCATTTGCAGCCGGAACATATATCAGTGCTGTTCCTGCTACCGCCAGACCTTCGTCACCGCCGGAATCATGATGCACCGCACCCATCAGGTTTTGGGCAATCTACCTTTGCGCCACCGATAAGCGGGGTATTTCTGCTGTTCAACTCAGCCGAATTCCGGGAATCAGTTATGACTCTGCTTGAGGTTAGAGCGAATCCGCAAGGCTATGGAGCAGAGAAACAGGCATTACCAACTTTCCGGCATTGTAGAGATGGATGATTACTATGTCGGCGATCCTTCCCATAACAGAAAGCGCGGTCGGGGAACAGACAGGATCAAGGCTGTAGCAGCAATATCCAGGACGGAGGACGGAATTCCCCTGTTTGTACGGATGAAGGTTGTGGACGAGTTCAAAGGAAAGACCTTGTAGCAGATCGTAGAACAGTGCTTCGCAGAGCACATCACAGTTACCGAAGCCTGGAAAATGTCACGCTTATGGCAATCCAGTAAAATAGTAATATATTGACTTAATTTATTGGGTAATTTAATCATGTGTACTCATGAGCAGCCAAAAGCTGCTCATTTTTATATATTTGCTATATAGATTGAAATTTTGGAAGGAACATGATATCATGAATTTGGCAAGAAGTGACAAAATCAAATCAGGCTTGCAAAGAGCTTTCAAAGCGGTAAATCGACTAAAGCATCCATCGTATGTTATGGGTACAAGGTAGACCCCAAAGGCAAACTTCAGATATATCCTGCGGAAGCCGCTCATGTGCTTTACATTTTTGAGAGGTTTGCCGCTGGTGACAGTCTTGGGAAAATATCCGATGCACTGGTTTTGATGGATATTCCCTCGCTTACCGGAAAGGAAATCTGGAGCAAGGAAACGATTTCGAAAATCCTAAAAAATATATTGGGAATGTTGTTCTAGGCAAAACACAAACTAGAGCAATTCTCAAAATAAACAATAGCCAGCGCAACAGAACCAGCCAACGCAATCGGCAGCAGAAACACAGTTGAGAGCAAAGTGAATTGCGTCATCAAGAGCATCGGGAGAACGGACGCGAAGCTTTCTCAAAATAGCCTTCACTTTAGACCAGAGCTTTTCAATCGGATTCAAATCCGGACTGTATGGAGGCAAATAAAGGACCTCTGCTCCAGCACCATGCAGCAGTTCACCCACCGCTTGGATATGATGGGTCCTGAGATTGTCCATTACCACGATATCCCCTGGATGGAGAGTAGGGATCAGAACATCTTTCAGATAAGTCAGGAATTTATCTCCTGTTGTTCCACCTTGAAAAATCGTAAAGGCCACTTCTCCATCCAGTCGAACGGAAGACAAAATGGTAGTGGATTGCGGCGTGTTCAGCGGCGCATGATCTACCACGCGCCGACCCCCTTTTCCCCGGCCATAACGTCTGGCCATATCGATATTCACACCACTTCTGAAGCGTGGATCATCTTCTTTTTGCGCCGGTGCCCCATTGCCTGGATCGCCCGCCGCACCGTTTCTATTCCAACTGGCAGTTCCAATTTCTCTACGATTTCTGCCAGCGTGATATCCGGCCGGGCGTCTATCGTTTTCGCTATTTTTTCTAAAGTGTCCTGCCCCAGTACACGCTTGCGCCCTCTTTTGCTGACCCGCAGATCCACACTTCCGGTTTTGGCCTTTTGTTCGGCCAGTCGGTATACTGTCGGCACCGATACCCCGTATGCCAATGCGATTCCTTTTGCGTCATGTGTTTTTTCATATGCTTCTACCAGCAAATTCCTCGCTTCGTTATGCAGCATCTTTCTCACCTCGATGCTATTTTACCTTATTTGCTCCTTTGTTGCTATTTCTGAGAACTGCTCTAATGATGGTATACAGATTAAAGTTATTGATTCGGATTCTCAAATTTTAATGGAACGCCATCATCCCGCCATTATTTCTAAAGAATTATTTGAAAGATTTTGCAATTTCCAGCCCTAACCTTATGTAACTCGGCAAATGGCGGCAAAGCCTTGATTTTCAGGCGTTTCCGCCATTTGCCGTATGGGAGAGTTTTTCGCATATACCGGCATATCCCGGCGTGACTTTGCGTTGAAACGTAGTACGGAAGTAGTAAAAGCGGCCTTTCGCTTCCTTTTTTACTACGCAGCCAGCCGCTCCATCTCTGCCTTTACGGAACAGGCGTCAACATGGGTGTAGTAGTCCAGCGTCATGGTGATGTTGGCGTGGCCCATGATGTACTGCAACGCTTTGGGATTCATACCGGCGTTTGCCATACGGGTGCAGAACGTGTGTCGGAGGGAGTGCGGGGTGATGTTAGAGCGGTTCTCAGAAATAGCAACAAAGGAGCAAATAAGGTAAAATAGCATCGAGGTGAGAAAGATGCTGCATAACGAAGCGAGGAATTTGCTGGTAGAAGCATATGAAAAAACACATGACGCAAAAGGAATCGCATTGGCATACGG